>JAJFGZ010000065.1 GCA_021775855.1 Hyphomicrobiales bacterium | reverse complement strand
TTTCCAGTTCGGCATCTTCTATGCGGATACGAATAAGATAGTAAGACTGTCCGGTTGCCTGATCCTGGGTGAGGTCGGCTGAAAGGGTTTGTACAATACCCTCGATTTCCGGTGTGGTTCTCTGATTGAACGCTGAAAACCGCAGGTTGGCATTTTGACCAACCTGTATTTGATCGATATTCGCCGGATCAACCCTCGCTTCCACAATGAGTTTGTCTTCTTCCGGCACGATCAGGGCGAATGTTTCTCCGGGTGATATCACGCCCCCCACTGTATTGACCGACAGTTGATGAACGAGCCCTGCGCGCGGGCTCCGGATCTCGACACGCTTGAGTTCATCCTCGGCAGCGACTTTTCGCTCGACCAATTCAACGATTTTGGTCTGCACATCGCGCAGTTCTTGGACGACTTCCGTCAGGAGGTTCTGGTCGAGCTGGGTAAGCTGCAACTCGGTCTCTGAAATTTGCCCGCGGGTACGCGCAATTTGCGCAATAAGCTGACCTTTTTCCCCTACCAGGCGGGCTTCCTGGCGCTGCAGGGCCAGAACGCGCGTGATTGGCACAAGACCCTGCTCGAATAACTCCAGAAGTCCCGCTAGTTCCTGCGCGATCAAAGATATCTCACTTACCTTGGCGTCACGCTGCGCAGTCAGCCCAAGAATTTCTTCGTCCAGCTGATCGACGCGGAACCCCAATTGTACTTTTTGGCTAGCCTGGATCGTCCGTCTTGCATCAAACAAGGTGGTTTCACCGGCCAGGGCTTTTTCCAAATGGGGTTCTGAATCGCGTGCAAGCAATTCGTCGGGAAAAACAATTGCCTCGTCGCCGTTTCGCTCGGTTTCAAGACGCGCCTGGCGTGCCATGAGTTCGTCCATCTGCTTCGAAACAATCGCAAGATTTGCGCGCGTGAGGGTATCGTCCAGCCGCACGAGTAAATCGCCCGCGGAGACCCGATCCCCGTTTCTGACCAGAATTTCGCCGACAATTCCGCCGTCACGGTGTTGCAAACGCTTTAAGCTGGATTCGACCACCACCGTACCATTGGCGATAATCGCACCGGATATTGACGCCAATGCCGCCCAACCGCCGATCCCGCCTATCAGGGCAACGATGATCAGTATTCCGACCAGCAGATGTTTATTCAAAGATCGCGCGACGGATTTGACAGGTTCTTCCATCGGTTTCCCTCAAACAATTCGCAAATCTGTCGTCGCAGGGGCGGAAACGGAATTCGTGGTCATTTTTGCAAGTACCTCGTCTTTTGGGCCGAATGCCTGCTGTTTGCCGCTCTCGAGAACCAGTAGTTTGTTGGTTGAGACAATTGCACTCGGCCGGTGGGCAATTACAATCACGATGGCGCCTCGATTGCGCGCATTTTGGACGGCGTTGGTCAGGGCAGTATCGCCTTCTGAATCGAGGTTTGAATTGGGTTCGTCCAGGACGATCAAGAAGGGATTTAGATAGAGCGCTCGCGCTAATCCGATACGCTGTCTTTGACCTGCTGAAAGGACGGCGCCGCCGTCTCCAATTTCAGTATCGTAACCGTCAGGCAATTGTAGAACCATATTGTGGATACCTGCCTGACCGGCGGCATCGACAACCATCGCGTCTTCGTGTTCAGTATCAAACCGTCCAATATTCTCGGCCACGCTCCCGTCGAACAATTCAACGTCCTGGGGCAGATACCCAATGTGATTGCCAAGCTGATCGGGATCCCACTGATCAAGCTCCGCACCATCGATACGGATATTCCCTCGCGCATGCTGCCAAACGCCAACCAATGCGCGGGCCAGCGTTGATTTTCCGCTGGCGCTCGGGCCGATCACGCCCAATCCGTCACCGGCTACAAGATCGAATCCGACACCCTGAAGCGCCATAGCCGTTTCACCCGGAGGCGCCACAAACAGATTGGACACGCTGAAATGACTGCTCGGCGTCGGTAATTTGGTGCGATCGTCAGCAACATCAAATTTATTCAATACGTCCCGAAGCCGCCGCAGGCTCTGCCTGGCCGTAATGAACCCTTTCCAATGGGCAACCGCCTGTTCAACGGGGGCCAGCGCCCTGGACATAATGATTGATGCCGCGATCATTGTGCCTGGTGTAATTTCCTGGTGCACTGCCAGGTAGGCCCCGACCCCAAGCATCCCGGACTGCATGATAAAGCGCGCCGTTTTTGTCAGCGAACTGAACAAACCCGCCCGATCGCCAATTCGGTTCTGGGCCTCATTGAAAATACGATTATCCCCGCTCCATTTGCGGCGCAAATTTGCGAGCATGCCCATCGCGAACAATACTTCACTATTTCGTCGTCCTGCATGAACGATCGCGGTGCGCCGCATATGATGAAGCGCTATATCCGCAATTGGTTTTCGGGATGTCACCTCATTGATCAGCGTTAAGGCAATTAACAGAACCGCCCCGCCCACTGCCAGCCAGCCAAGAACCGGATGGAACAGAAAGATGATCGCTATATAGAGCGGCATCCAGGGGATATCGTAAATTGCCAGTGGTCCGGGACTGGAAATGAATTGGCGGATCTGATCGAGATCCCGCAAGGGCTCGAATCGAGCCCCGTGACGACCAAGCCGAAGGGACAGGTTTACCGAAGAATCGAAGGCTTTATCTGATAGTTGCTCGTCCAGCCGGCGGCTGATGCGGACAAGCACACGCGAGCGGATATATTCCAGAACCCCAAGAAAGGCATAAAGCCCGGCGGCCAGAAGTCCCAGCACCACCAGGGTTGGAATCGAACGGCTGGTCAGCACCCGGTCGTAAACCTGGAGCATAAAGAGCGGGCCGGTCAGCATCAGCAGGTTGACCACCATAGCAAACAGGCCCAGGCCCAGGAACGCCGAACGGCAGGCAGCAAAAGCCGCGCCAACGCGCGACTGATTTGGTCTATCTGTCGTCTTGTTCTGCATCGAAAGCGTTTGAGCAACCTGCCATAATTACCTGCTGTCTTTGATCCCGTGCCCTGGTTCTAAATTGCTAGACAGTTTGGTAGCGAGGCTAGGGTTTTCCCACATCTGACTGAACTGCCGGGAATGTGTTTAATGTATGCGCCGGCCGATTCCGATTCTGGAGCTCAGATTAACACATTTTGCGCAAATCGAATGGTCCTGGCTTAAACCATGAATGCATTATCGGTGGTTGTGAAAACGAACGAATCCCA
>JAJFGZ010000064.1 GCA_021775855.1 Hyphomicrobiales bacterium | reverse complement strand
ATCTCTAAATCTTTTTGATATCGCTGAGGTCATGAGCAGCGGCACCGTTCAACTCACGCAGGAAAATGTGACGCAATACGACATGCTTTTATGTCGCTTCGCTATGGACATTGAAGTGGCCGCTCTCTCGAAATTGGCCTTCATTCTCGCGTATCAGGAAAACGGCCCACCCAAGATGGTCGAGTTCCTGGCACAGCATGAGGATATTCTGGTGGCCGGGTCAGTCCTTGCCGGGTCTCCTATGCTGGACGATAATCTTCTCGTCGGGATCGTCCAGTCGCGACCACAGCCGCACCTGCATGCAGTATGCGAACGCTTAAGTCTCAGCGAAGTCGTCACGTCGATGATACTCGAATATGGCGACGAGACGACCACACGACATCTTGCCAGGAATTCAGGTGCCAGTTTTAGCGATCACGGATATGCGACACTTGTTTCGCGCTCAAAAGACGACAACGAACTCGCTGAACGAGTTGGGGGACGAAATGACATTCCGGCCCGTCAGCTCAAGCTCCTTCTCGATAGCGCATCCGATCATGTTCGCGAGAGGTTGATAAAGTCCTACCCGAAAATCGCAAATACGATCCAGGCTGTCGTCACAAGCGCGACCCTGGATATGACAGACATAGCGTCAGATACAGCCGCCAGGTTAGCTCTAGCTCATGAGGAGGTCGCTGAGTTGTACCGAAAAGGTAAGCTTGATTCCAGCGCCTTGGTCGGCTTTGCCAGACAGCGCAAGACCGACGAAACGCACATTGCCCTCGCGTTGATATGTAGAGTTGATCCAGGTGCGGCGTATCGTGTTATCGAGGAGTTCGGCCACGACATGGTCCTGATGATGGCGCGCCTCTGCGGGCTGACATGGGAGGAAGCGAAAGTGGTGCTGTTGACGCTCGTTGAGCGGATTTCGCCGAACAAAGTCGATATCGCAGGCGTACAGTTTGCCCGGATTAATCCGCAAGTAGCACGTAAAGTGCTGAATTTGCGCCTACGATCAAGCGGGAAGGTTGCCACCAAGAAAACCCTGAATGGGTGAGCGGTGATGAAGCGGTCGTTGTGGCGAACGCTTGGTGATTTTCTTCTCTAGACAGATCAACAGTAGCGTTTCTGTCATCAACAACGACATATTCGCTGCCTAGTCCCTTTATCTTCACAATGGATATGTTTGCACGCAGCGTCACGGTGCAGTTATATGTGTAATTTGGTCGAAAAGATCAGCTTTTGCCTACTATTCTATTGCGACACAATATATTTGGAATTCAGACCATTGCCATGAGATCGTTTGCCGTTTTGCTTGTTTGTCTAATTGCTGCCGGGCCTGTAAGCGCCCAGGAAGAATTGTTGCCGGCGCCTGTTCTCCATGGCATTTACACGGGCCTGGAGCCAAAGCCGGCGCGGGAATTCCTGGCGGTTGAGGAATTCGAGGAATATACCCGCCTGTTGGCGGACATGAAATGTTACGAAGCCCTCTTTATGATGCTCGACGGATTTGCAGCGGCTCATCCGGATTGGCCTTCTCCATTGTTGAATAATCGGCACGTCATGAGCTGGTATTTCGATTTGGGAGAAACGTATTATCCGGAAGTGTTCTTTTGCCTGAATGTCCAGGAAATTCGTGAAGCACAGGCGCAAATAACCCGGGATAATATTGCGGCGGATCGCTATATAGGCGTCCCGAACGATATCAATTTTTCGGATCAGGTCGAACAACGAAACTTCGGTATTTTCAACTTGCTCGGACAAGCAAAGGCGGATTTTCCACCCGCCTATCTGGAATTAGCGCGTTTGTCGGCGGAGGGTGAAATTGTCCGCTTTAGTGCTGTCTACCAATATTATCTGTTGCTACGGGCCCAGGAATTGGGGATGCAATCTGACGAGCTGGACGGATTGCTGTCATTGACCAGATGGCGGCTCACGCCATTTGAAATTGCCTCACTTGAGTCCGTTGGTCCTCGGAAACGGCTCATAAAAGATGTGCCGGTTTATGAATAGCCCTGGAAAGTGACGAATTTGCATTTGCTGATAATTCTAACAATCGTGCCTGCTTTGAACAGCCCTCACCTGACGGATCAGGTCTTCTCGATTGTCAATGTCTGCCACCACCCGGCGTAATTCGAATTCCATGTTTCTTATTTGTGCTTGGAGGTCATTCGCATCCTGTGACAATTCCCCAACTCTCCGACCCGCCGCTATAGCAGCGACCCCCGAGATCAGAGAGCCAACTACCGAGGTCGAAGGTACTGAGCTCACAACAGCGGCTATTCTCGCGTCGGCAAGATCTTGTTCGGTATTTGCAAGTCGGTTTCTCCTATTTTGGATATCTGCTGCTAGATCAGTCCTTTGACTACGAAATCTATTCAACTCCGATGTTAGTCGGCTAATGTTGTCGCTTGCGCGGTCGCATATCCTTTGCTGTTCGCTATCATCGATGTTCTTAAGCTGGATATTCATTTTCGACCCCTAAAATTCAAATGGGACCAATAATCTGACGGTTAACCGGGGTGAGCATAACATTAGCCATATAGCTAGGATTTTTCTCTAATTGCTTGACTTATGAAGCCATTACCCCCATTTGCACCGTAGTTCTTCCCGCAATCGCGCGATTCGCCCCTCATTTCGGGCGTCACAATTGCGGACCCACACCTGTGAAACACACAATCGTGGGACCCACCAAGGTGGGATCAAAGTTCCAACAAAAACCGTCAGGTCCATCAGCGCGTGGGCAAGGACGACACGGCCCGGGGCCTGTCGCGCATTTTTGCGTGCGCCCGGCAAAACAGGACTATATTATTTGACCAATGTAACTTTCGCCGATCTTGGCTTGTCCAATCGGCTTATGAAGGCGCTTAGCGCCGCAAACTATACAACCCCAACACCGATCCAGGCGGAGGCCATTCCGGTACTCCTCGATGGACACGACCTTTTAGGGATCGCCCAGACGGGCACCGGCAAGACGGCGGCGTTCACGCTGCCCTTGCTACACAATCTTGAAAAAACCCACCGCCCGCCCGGCCAGCGTTGTGCGCGGGCATTGATCCTCGCACCCACCCGTGAACTGGTGATCCAGATTTCGGAGAGCATCAAGACCTACGGTCGCAACATGCAAATGAGCCAGGCGGTCGTCATGGGCGGGGTCGGCAAGCGCCCCCAGATCGAGAAATTGCGCCGTGGCGTGGACGTGCTCGTGGCGACACCAGGCAGGCTTTTGGATCTGATGAATTTACGCCATGTGGATCTGAACAGGACCGAATACCTGATCCTCGACGAGGCCGATCGGATGCTCGATATGGGTTTTATCCGGGATGTACGGAAAATCGTCGCCAAGCTACCTGAAAAGCGCCAGACGTTGCTGTTCTCGGCGACCATGCCAGGGGACGTGGCGAAACTGGCGCGGGAAATCTTGGACAACCCCCACCGCATTGAAATTGCCGCCAAGACCGTCGCTGTCGAGCGGATTACCCAGCAGGTCTATCACGTGGATGCGGGCGCGAAACGGACGCGCCTGATCGAGTTGTTGGCCGAACCGGGGTTCGAGCGGGTGATTGTTTTTACCCGGACCAAGCACGGTGCCGACAAAGTCGTGAAGTTTCTTGCCCGCGAGAAGGTCAATACGGAAGCGATCCACGGCAACAAGAGCCAGGGTGCGCGACAAAAAGCGCTTGATAATTTCCGCAAGGGGCGCACCCGTGTGCTGGTCGCGACCGATATCGCATCGCGCGGTATCGATGTGGATGATATCACCCACGTCATCAATTACGAATTGCCGCACGAGCCGGAAAGCTACGTCCACAGGATCGGGCGCACGGCGCGCGCCGGTGCAGACGGCATCGCTATTTCGTTTTGTGACGTGAGCGAGCGGGCGCATCTGCGCGGCATCGAGCGGCTGATCAAACGCAAGCTGGATGTGATCGGCGAAGTCCCGGACGATTTGTCCGCGCCTGAGAGCAAAACCAGGGGCGGTCCGAGCCGACCCGGAACCGGCTTCAAGAAACGCCGCCGGCGGCAGCGCCGGCCGGACCGCCGCGCAGCATAATTACAATTGCGCCAGACCGGTTTCGTTTGGGAACGGAACCGGTCTGGCGAGCATACAGAATATCGATCTGGTCGCCGTGGGGTCAAACCCAACGATTTCGGTCAGGGGCGGGTCAAATACGTGAAAACTGTATGCCAAATCGATCTAAAATCGCCTATTCGCAAACAAACGAATAGAGCCTGTTCACCGGTTCAGCAATCAGGTGGCTGGATTTTCCCGTTTGCGCACAATGCTGACGGGCGCTCTCATAAACCGCTTCGTCGGACCACTTTTCGCGCAACAAAATAGTGTCCGGCGTTTGCGTAACGGTTTGTGGCACGTCGGGCGCGAGAATTTCGATATCAACATCCATGTTCCGGGTGAGAAAGCGGATCAGTGAGGACCGTGAATTCGGATACCAGCTGACATAGTGCGCAGGCCGCTCAAGTACGACCGCTACACTGTTGGGGCGGTCCGCGATGAAGGTTTCGCAGTCCACTGAAAAACCGACATTGTTTTCGTACCAGGGGTCGTTGCGTGAGACGGCGGAA
>JAJFGZ010000063.1 GCA_021775855.1 Hyphomicrobiales bacterium | reverse complement strand
TTTCCTCGGTCAAAAAGAGCGATGGCCATTGGCGTTCACGCGGCACAGAGGTCCTGTTGCATGTATCCGATGAAGGTACGGACTATCTCGATGCATTCCGCTTGCGTGGTATTTTGCAGACCTATTCGAGTCATATCCCGTTCCCCGTATTTCTCGTCGAGATCAAGGACGGAGAACCGGGTGAGCCCGAACAGATCGGCGATGCGACCGCGATCTGGATGCGGCCAAAATCGAAGGTCAAGGAATCGGAATATAAGGAATTCTACGGGCAGGTATCCGGCCAGTTCGAAGACCCTCTGGCGACCATCCACTACCGCGCCGAAGGGCGCCAGGAATATTCGGTGCTGGCATTTCTGCCGTCCAGCCAGCCGTTCGATCTGTTTGACCCGGCGCGCAAAAGTCGGATGAAGCTCTATGTGCGCCGGGTCTTTATCACCGAGGACGCGGATATCCTGCCACCCTATCTGCGGTTTGTGCGGGGGATCATCGATTCCGAGGATCTACCGCTCAATATCAGCCGGGAGATGTTGCAGGAAAATCCTCTGCTCAAGGCAATCGGGTCGGGGATTGCGAAGCGGGTCCTTGGCGAGATAAAGAAAATTGCCGAGAAAGAGCCGGAGAAATATGAAACTTTCTGGACCGCCTTTGGCGCGGTGCTGAAAGAAGGGCTGTATGAAGACCCGACCAGGCGCGACGACCTGTTCGAACTGGCCCGGTTCCGGACCAGTTCGTCGGGTGATGCGACGCGTTCGCTGAAGGATTACGTCGCCGATATGAAGGACAACCAGACGGCGGTTTATTATATGACCGGCACCGATGCGGGCAGGCTGACCTCAAGTCCTCAACTGGAAGGCTACCGGGCGCGAGGCATCGAAGTGTTGCTGTTGTCCGATCCGGTCGACAGTTTCTGGGTGGCAACGGCTCTAGGGTTTGATGGCAAGCCCTTCAAATCGGTGACCCAGGGGGCCGCCGATCTGGACGACATCGAAGCGACCGATAAAGATGGAAAATCTGAAAAACCGTCAGCGCCTGGGCTTGCCAAATTGTTGACCCGTTTCAAGGAAATCCTTGGCGAGACGGTCGCCGAAGTTGCTAAATCGAACCGATTGACTGACAGCGTTTCGTGCCTGGTCGCGCCAACGGATGGACCGGACCGCTCGCTGGAGAAGATCCTTGCCCGGCAATCGGGCGAAGATACCAGTACTGCGCCGATCCTCGAGATCAATCCAGGCCACCCGCTGATCCGGGATCTTGCTGAGAAGGCCGATAAATCGGACGGTGTCGGGGTGGATCTGATGGAAGATATGGCGTGGCTTCTGTTCGATCAGGCACGCATCGCGGACGGTGAGGCGCCGCACGACCCGGCCGAATTCAGTCGACGGTTTAGCAGGCGGATCGCGGAAAATCTGTAAGGTCTACCAATTGTCGAGGATCGCAGCACCGATAATTGGACCCGCCGATCCGGACTGGAGCAAAACTGCGCACCCCTCCAGGCCCCGGCTCATCAAATCCACTTTCGGCAAGGTGTAGACAGCCCGATCACCATTCCAGGTGCCGACCGGCGTCATTTCCCGGACGACATTGATGTAGGTAATTGATCGCCCGGCATTTTCGCCGCGTGCCACTGGCACTTCGACCTGTTTTTTATACAGCACAAGCCACAAGGTGCCGCTTCGGTAATTGCTCTGTTCGTTCGCAGATTCAACGCTTATGATGATTTTTTCGTCGATACTTTCCAGATCCACCACAACATTGTGGGGGTCCAACTGCGATATAGACGCCGCGATGGTGCTATCGATGATTTCGCGATCATATCCAGGAGCAGCGGCCACGCCGTTGACGACGACCTGCGGCGTATAGACCATGCGGTCGCCCCGGCTTGAGGCGTATTCGCGCTGGCGCTGGGAGTTAGCCGCGCTGGCAAGGGTATCTTTCCAACCCAGGTAATCCCAATAATCGACGGGCATGGAGATCGCGAGTACATCGTCTCGCTGGGCGTATTCAGCCAGCAGCTCATCTGCCGGTGGGCAGGACGAGCAACCCTGACTGGTAAAAAGCTCAATGACCGCGCTGGCCGGGCGCGCCGCCGCGGGTGATACGGCGATAGCTAGAACCACAGATGCCAGGATCAGGCCCGAGAGGGTATTGTTAAAGATTCTAATCATGGATCAATCGCAAACGGCAATGCGGCGCCATCCTGGCTGTTAAAGACCTGGATCAAAATAGTTGGTGTCGAATTCAATTGCCAGTCACGAACAGGTTATATGCTAGTTGATCCGGTTCATGACGCCAGATTACGCAAGACATAGTGGAGGATTCCACCTGCGCGGAAATAGTCCAGTTCATCCAGCGTATCAATCCGGCAAAGCAGCGGAACACTCTTCTTGCGGCCATTCGCAAAGGTTATCTCGGCCGTTAATGTCTGGCGCGGTTTCAACTTCGCCCCAAGCCCCTGGATCGAGACCAGTTCGTTGCCTTTCAGGCCCAGCCCTGACCATGACTCGTCGCCTTTGAAGGTCAATGGCAGGACGCCCATGCCGATCAGGTTCGAGCGATGGATGCGCTCAAACGATCCCGCAATGACCGCCCGGACACCCAAAAGCCGGGTGCCTTTGGCGGCCCAGTCGCGGGACGATCCGGTGCCGTATTCCTTGCCGGCAAAAACCACCAATGGTGTCCCCTCGCTCTGGTATTGCATGGCGGCGTCGTAAATCGGCATGACCTTGCCGGATGGCTGGAGTTTGGTGACGCCGCCTTCGGTGCCGGCCACCATCTGGTTCTTGATCCGGATATTGGCGAACGTGCCACGCATCATGACGTGGTGGTTACCGCGCCTAGACCCGTAGGAATTGAAGTCGATCCGCTTCACCTTGTTCTTGATCAGGTATTCGCCGGCCGGGCTGTCAGCCTTGATGGCACCGGCCGGGGAAATATGGTCGGTTGTGATCGAATCGCCGAACAGGCCGAGGATGCGGGCATCCGCGATATCGGCGATTGGTTTGGGCTCCATGCCCATGCCTTCGAAATACGGAGGGTGCTGGATGTAGGTCGATTTTTTGCTCCAGCCATAGGTCAGGCCGCCCTCGACCTTGATTTTCCGCCAACCGGCATCGCCTTTGAAAACATCGGCGTAGCGCGACCGGAACATCGCCTTGGTGATTGTCTTGCGGATCACATCGGCAATTTCCCGTGACGACGGCCAGATATCCTTCAGATAGACCGGGTTACCCTTCTTGTCGGTGCCAAGGGGTTCGGATGTGAGATCGACGTTGAGGCTGCCTGCAAGCGCGTAGGCGATCACCAGAGGAGGGGAGGCCAGGTAGTTGGCGCGCAGGTCGGGCCCGATCCGGCCTTCGAAATTGCGGTTGCCTGAAAGGACCGAACAGACCGCCAGGTCGTTTTCGTTGACGGCCTTTGAGATTGCCGGCGGCAGGGGCCCCGAATTCCCGATGCAAGTTGTGCAGCCATACCCGACCACGTTGAAGCCGAGCTTGTTGAGGTCCTTCTGCAGGCCGGATTTGCTGAGATATTCGCCGACCACCTGGCTGCCCGGCGCGAGCGAGGTTTTGACCCAGGGCTTGACCTTGAGGCCAAGCGCGGCGGCGTTGCGGGCCAACAATCCGGCACCTACCATGACGTCAGGGTTCGAGGTGTTGGTGCAAGACGTGATGGCGGCAATCGCGATATCGCCGTGACCAAGGTCGAATTTCTCACCATCTACCGGTACGCGTTTATCCGCTTCCTTGGCCTTACCGAATTCGCTGCCAAGCGCTTTTTTAAATGCTGACGCGGCATCCGACAGGGCGACCCGGTCCTGGGGCCGTTTGGGGCCTGCAATCGACGGGGTGACGGAGGTAAGGTCAAGCTCGAGGGTGCTTGTGAATACCGGGTCCGGCGTCGATTTGGTCCGGAACATCCCTTGCGCCTTGGCGTATTTTTCCACCAGATCTATGCGGGCTTTTTTCCGCGCGGTTGCGTCCAGGTATTTGATGGTATCACGGTCAACGGGGAAGAACCCGCAAGTGGCACCGTATTCGGGCGCCATATTGGCGATTGTGGCTTCGTCTTCGAGCGAAAGGTGGTCCAGCCCGGGGCCGAAAAACTCGACAAATTTGCCGACCACACCCTTTTGGCGCAGCATTTCAACGACCCGCAATACCATGTCTGTGGCAGTCACGCCTTCGCCGAGTTTGCCGGTCAGCTTGAACCCGATCACTTCGGGGATCAGCATGGAGATCGGCTGGCCGAGCATGGCGGCCTCGGCCTCGATCCCGCCAACGCCCCATCCAAGCACCGCGAGACCGTTGATCATGGTCGTATGGCTGTCGGTGCCGACCAGTGTATCCGGGTAGGCGACCTCGACGGATTTGCGGCCCCGGCGTTCCTTCTTGGTCCAGACCGTCTGCGCCAGATATTCCAGATTGACCTGGTGGCAAATCCCGGTCCCGGGGGGGACAACGCGGAAATTGTCGAACGCCTCTGAGCCCCAGCGAAGAAACTCGTAGCGCTCGCCGTTGCGCTTATATTCCATTTCGACATTTGACTTGAGTGCGCCCTGGGTACCGAAAAAATCGACCATCACGGAATGGTCGATAATCAGATCGACCGGTGCCAGGGGGTTGATCCGTTTCGGATCGGACCCCAGTGCGGTCATGGCGCTGCGCATCGCGGCAAGATCGACAACAGCCGGCACCCCGGTGAAATCCTGCATCAAAACACGGGCTGGGCGGAAGGCAATTTCGCGGGTTGATTTCCGGGTCTTCAGCCATTTCGCAACGGCGCGGATATCGTCCGCTGTGACTGAGCGGCCGTCCTCGTTGCGGAGCAGGTTTTCAAGCAGAACCTTGAGCGAAAAGGGGAGTTTCGAGATCCCGCCAAGGCCGTTTTTCTCGGCCGCCTTGAGGCTGAAATACTCGTAACTTTTGTTGCCGACTTTCAGGGTCTTGCGGGATTTGAAAGTATTTGGATGATCAGAAACGGTCACGGGTCAAATTTCCTTTGTTGCCGGTTTTGTTGCTGCGCTCGCCGGACGGCATGGCCAGGTAACGTTATAGTCGGGGCGCAATTGCGTTGCCCGATCAAAGGCGCGATAACTCGGACAGAATAAAATTACCTGTTAACCCGCCAAACAGACAAAAGTCGAGACCCGGCATGACTTTTGAGGAAATTATCTTTCAAAAAGGCGTCCCTTCTCCGGACCGGGCATTGATCTAATGCGCTTGCGGCTTCAGGACCTGACGGTTATCCGGGGCGAGCGGGTGCTGATCGAAAACCTCGAACTGACAATCTCTGCCGGTACGTCGCTGTTGCTCGAAGGCGCCAATGGCAGCGGAAAAACCAGTTTGCTGCGCGCCGTCGCCGGATTGTTGCGGCCCCACCGTGGAACGGTGCGGATCGAAAGATCTGACAAAGCCGACTGTCCGGTTGCCGAACACGCGCATTTTGTCGGTCATGCGGATGGCGTTAAAGGCAACCTGACAATTGGAGAAAATCTGGATTTCTGGCGGCGTTTTATGGGTGGCGGTTCCGGCGGTGCGGAGACGCTGGATTTGTTCGGGCTCAGAGATTTGGGAGATGTGCCGGTGCATTTCCTGTCCGCCGGACAAAAGAAAAAGGTCGGGCTAGCGCGCCTGATGGTTGCGCCCCGCCCGCTCTGGCTGCTCGACGAGCCAAGTGTCTCGCTCGACACATCCGCGTGCAAGGTGCTGGCGGACATGATGCAAAAGCATGTGGATGACGGAGGCATGCTGGTCGCGGCCAGCCATGCTGACCTGGGAATCGACTTCGATCAGCGGTGCCGGTTGGGCAGCGTTCGATGACTGCATTCCGGGCCTTGCTTCAGCGCGATATTGTTCTCGCCCTGCGGCTTGGAGGCGGGGTGACGCTGGCGGTCGGATTTTTTCTGCTCGTCGTCGCGGTATTTACCTTTGGGATCGGGCCAGATCTGCCATTACTGGCGAAAATCGCGCCGGGCATGCTGTGGGCGGCGATGTTGTTGAGCGCCCTGTTGACCCTGGATCGGCTTTTACAGGGGGATTTTGAAGACGGCTCGTTGGATATCCTGGCGGGCGGAGCCTTGCCGTTGGAACTGGGGTTTGCAGCGAAAGCGCTGGCGCACTGGTTAACGACCGGGGTGCCGCTCAGCCTGGCCGCGCCCCTGCTCGGGTTTCTGCTCAATCTTGATCCGATCGCAATTCTGCCGCTGGTTGCGACCATGCTTGCTGGCACGATTGCGATCAGTTTTACCGGGATGATCGGAGCTGCGCTGACTGTTGCGCTCCGGCGTGGTGGGCTGTTGACCGCTATTCTGGTCCTGCCGCTCTACGTACCGGTGTTGATATTCGGGGTCAGTGCGGTGCGCGCCGCGATTGGCGGTATGGCCTCGTTCACGTCGCCGTTTTTGTTGTTGTGCGCGATCTCGATTGCCAGCCTGGTTCTTGGGCCGGTTGCAGCTGCTGCCGCGATCCGCACGTCCTGGCAATGATCAGTGTTGGAGCCTCGTGCCAGATATGTCGCATTGCAATGAAGCATGAGGGGGCCTAGATATCTGGCATGATCAGACTGGCCAATCCGAACGTGTTTCTTGACGTCGCCAACCGCTTCCTGCCGTGGTTGTTCGGGGCCACGTTGGCGGTCTTGGCGTATGGCCTTTATCTGGCGCTCGTCGAATCGCCGCCGGACTACCAACAGGGAGAGACCGTGCGCATCATGTTCATCCATGTACCCTTCGCCTGGGCGGCAATGGCCGGGTATACGCTGATCGCTCTCGCCGCCCTGGGGACGCTGGTATGGCGGCATCCGCTGGCTGATGTTGCAGCGCAGGCAGCCGCCCCGATCGGGGCGGCTTTTACGTTTGTTGCGCTCGCCACCGGCTCGATCTGGGGGAAACCAATGTGGGGCACCTGGTGGGTCTGGGATGCTCGGTTGACCTCGTTTCTGTTGCTTTTTTTCCTCTATATCGGACTGATCGCCTTGTGGCAGACCATCGAAGAGCCCCTGCGCGCTGCCCGCGCTGCAGCAATCCTGGCCCTGGTCGGGTTCATTAATATCCCGGTCATTAAATTTTCGGTCGACTGGTGGAATACCCTGCACCAACCGGCAAGCGTGTTGCGCATCGACGGGCCGGCTATCCACCCTGATATTCTGGCCCCGCTGCTGGTTATGGCGCTGGGGGTGACGCTTTTGTTTTTAACCCTGCATGTCATGGCGATGCGTAACGAAATATTGCGCCGCCGGATTAGAACTTTGATCCGAACCCAGGTCGAGAATGGTGTTGCACCCGGGCTGGAGCAAGCGCAATGAATGAACTGAGCCATCTTCAATATGTCGCCGGGGCCTATCTGATCGCCGCCCTGGTTGTCCTCTATCTTGTGGTGCGGATCAGCAACGATTATCGGCGCCGGGTGCGGACGCTGACAGATTTGGAGGCGCGCGGGGTCGTCCGGCGTTCAGAAAGATCATGAGTAGTGAAAATCAAGAGAGCCCGGCCGAAATGCGACCGAACAGGGGGCTTCATGCGGGGTTGATGGTGTTGCCGCTGGCGGTCTTCGCCCTTCTGGCGGTAATCCTGTATTTCAGGTTGTTTGGTGGTGATCCGTCGACAATTCCCTCGGCGCTGATCGGTAAAACGGTGCCCGAATTTTCGCTCGACGCGCTGTCCGGTCTGGTCGACGACAACAATGTTCCGGTTCCCGGGTTTTCCAGCGACGATCTTGACGAGGGAAGGGTGACGATTGTCAACGTGTGGGCATCGTGGTGCGTACCGTGCCGCGCGGAACATCCGGTTCTCGTGGCGCTGGGCTCTGAGACCGGGCTTCCGATCTACGGAATAAATTATAAGGACAATCCGGAAAATGCGCGGCGTTTTCTAGGACAGCTCGGCAACCCGTTCCAGGCGGTCGGGGTCGATCCCGACGGGCGGGCCTCGATCGATTGGGGGCTATACGGGGTGCCGGAGACGTTTATTGTTGCGGGCGACGGCACAATTGCCTTCAAGTTTGTTGGGCCGATGACCGGTGAAATTGTCGAAAACATCATCCTGCCCGAAATCGAGCGGGCCGGGCGTCGGTAAACTTGACGTTCATGGTCGGCGCGGATGGCGGAATTAACGCTTTATTAACCATAACTCCCACATGATAACCTTTGGTTAACCATTCCGGCCGTTGCCCAAACGTCGAGCATTTCGCCTTCCATGTCTGCCACAATTCAACAAGCTTTCGTCGCCGCCCAGGCGTATATCCGGCCTGCTCAGCAGCCCACCCGAACCGGATTCGCGATTGCCCCGGAACTCAATCCCGACCGCTTCCGCGCCGCGATTGTTTCAGAGCGCCGGACCGCACCGGCGGTCCAGATAACACTCAGCAAAGAAGCTCTGGATCTACTTGCAAAAACACGCAACGAACTGCACGAGGCCCGGGAGCAGCCTGCGAACGGCGCGCCTGCCAATGTTTCAGACGATACACCGAAAAATGAAGGATCCCGGTCCTACGCCACACCTGACGCCGGCGCGGACAGGATCTATCAAAGGCCCGGAAGCCAGATCGATATTACGCTCTGATATTGGCATAGCGCCGCTGCGGCGCGGTTTGCTGACCCGGTTCCTGATGCCCCGGACGCCCGATCTGCTGGACATGCCTGGACCCGCCACTATGGTTGCCTGACGTATCATGGTCCTCGGAGTCGCTGGTGACCGGATCGTCGTCTGTCGAGGAGACGATAGCTTTCAACGCCAGAATAAACGCTTCACGCAATTCAACGGGAATTGCAGCAAGGATATGCTCGTCTGCTTCCGTGGCGCGGGGCGCATGATAATCAAGGGCGGCCTGGCCTTCCGGTGATAGTCTGATGGCGTAGGCGCGTTGATCCTCCTGGGTCCGGCGCCTAGACAACAGGCCCTTTTTCAGCATTCGACGGACAATATCGGCAAGGGTAGACCGGTCAATCCCGGTCACATCCACAAGGTCGGTCTGGGACAGACCCTGGTGACGCTGCACCACCGAGAGAACGGCGAACTGGCGCGGTGTCAGGCCGTCGTTCCCCACTTTATCGGCGAATACTTCAGTCGCAAACTGACCTGCCTTGTGCAGTAAATGCGCTGCAGATCTGTTGAGAGGGTCGTTTTTTTCAATGTCTGATAATTTCATAGTTAACTCGCTGCCTCGAAATAACTGTGCCAGCAAGATTCAACCTATTATTTATTGCTGGCTGATTTTGGGTTTTGTACCCCTACTGTGACTCAGTATGCTGAAAATGACCCATCACAATGGCTCCCGCAGGATCACAATTCGGTTAGAGAATCGATCAGCATACGGAGCAACTAGGGGCTCTAATCCGATTCAGTATGCTGGTAACGCTGGATAAGGGGGGTCTGAGCAATCGCAAACAGGATGGTCAGAGGCAGGATACCAAAGACCTTGTAGTTGACCCAGAAATCGGTCGAAAAGTTGCGCCAGACGATCTCGTTGCCAATCGCCATAGCGATAAAGAAAAAGACCCAGCGCAGGGTCAATTTAAACCAACCCCTGTCGGTCAGGCTGAATGCCGAGGCGAACAGCATTCTGAGAGGGTTTCGCCCGAAAGCCAGCCCGCCGCTGAGCAGGCCCGCGAACAACAGATTGACGATTGTCGGCTTCAACTTGATGAAGGTCTCGTCCTGCAGCCAGACGGTCAGTCCGCCAAATATGAAGATGATCGCTGCGGTAAAGAGCGGCATGGGCGCTATGCGGCGGACCAGCAGCCAGCTCACGCTCAGGGAAATCGCGGTGGCAATCATAAAGACAAGCGTGGCTGCAAAAATATCACGGAAATAATAAACTGCGAAAAAAGTCAGCAGAGGACCAAATTCCACAATGAACTTGATGCCGGGGGACATTTCCCGGCTTTCGGTACCGGTTTTTAATTGTTCGGTCATGCAGCTTCCTCGTCCATCCCGGCGATTGCCTCGGCGAACTGGTTGGCGTCGAATGGTTGCAGATCTTCGAGCGTCTCACCGACCCCGATGGCGTGCACCGGAAGCGCATACTTTGCCGCGATGGCGACCAGGATGCCGCCGCGCGCGGTGCCGTCGAGCTTGGTCATGACGAGCCCCGAGACCTTTGCAATATTCTTGAAAATCTCGACCTGCTGGAGGGCGTTTTGGCCTGTGGTGGCGTCCAGCGTCAGGAGGACATCGTGGGGCGCGGTGGCGTCCTGCTTGCCGATCACGCGGACCAGCTTTTCGAGTTCGGCCATCAGGTCGGCCTGGTTCTGGAGCCGGCCTGCGGTATCGATCATCAGGATGTCGATGCCCTGGTCGCGGGCAGCCGATATTGCATCATAGGCCAGGCCGGACGAATCCGCTCCCTCAACGCCGGCAATCACAGGGGCGCCGACCCGCTCGCCCCAGATTTTAAGTTGATCTATGGCAGCGGCGCGGAATGTATCGCCCGCCGCCAACATGACCTTTTTGCCTTCGTCGCGGAATTTTGCGGCGAACTTGCCGATCGTTGTTGTCTTGCCGGTGCCGTTGACGCCGACCACAAGGATAATATGAGGTTTGTGCACGCCGGAAATTTCAAGCGGCCGGGCGACAGGGGCAAGCACCCTGGCAACTTCGGCGCTCAAAATTTCGCGCACCTCGCGGTCGGTGACCTCTTTGTTGTAACGGTCCCTGGCCAGCGCCTCAGTAATGTTCATCGCGGTCTCGACGCCAAGGTCGGCCTGGATCAAGACATCTTCCAAATCCTGCAACGTATCCTCGTCCAACCTGCGCTTGGTGAAAACGGAGGTGATGTTTTCCTTGAGTTGGGTGGAGGATCGAGAGAGGCCAGATTTGAGCCGGGCGAACCAGCCCTTTTTCTCAGATATTTCGGGCGCCGGATCGGGGATTGACGGCGTTTCAATGATTGGTGGCGCCGGATCCGTTTTCGGGAGGCGCGCGGGCGTGGGATCGGGTACTGGCGGCGGCGGCGCTACAGTCTTGATAACCGGTGCGGCTGCCAGGGTGACAATTACCGCCGGTTCCGGCTCCATTGGCAGGGTTTCGGTCCTGGCCTTCGGTACGGCTTTCGCCTTTTTCCTCAGCGGCGCCTTGGGCTTTGGCGCGGGGGCCGCCGCGGCTTCTTCCTTTACCTGCGTCTTGGCAACTGATCTGGGTGCTGCTTTTGGCTTTGCAGGGGCCTTGGCTTTGGCTGCGGGTTTCTTTGGAGTTTTCTGCTTTGCGGCCTGTTTCGGCGCGGCTTCGGCTTTCGGTTCCGCCGGGGGCTTTGTTTTTTTTGGCTTTGTTCTGGCCTTTACCGGTTTTGCTTTCGGCTCGGCCTTTTTGGTCGATGGCTTCGGGCCGACCGGCTTTTTGATTTCTTCAACGGCGGATTCGGACGCTTCAATCTGCTGTGTTTCCGACGCGTCTTCCTTACCGCGCAGGCGGTTGAACATGCGGCCGAAAAAACTCTTTTTCTTTTCTTCCGCCATCAGATCTGGATCCCAAACAATTCCAGATCGCTGCGTTGATGAATTTCCACAGGAACGATGGTGCCCGAATTTGGCGCCTGATCAAGCATGACGGGTGCAAACTCCGGGGTTCGGCCCATATCGCCTTGCTCGACGAGGATTTGCGTCCGGGTCCCGGTAAGACGGCTACGCAGGGTTTGACCGGCAGCCTCGCCATCCTCACGCAATATCTTCGCCCGCGCCTTGACGACGCCCCGCGGCAATTGTGGCATGCGGGCGGCGGGGGTTCCCTGTTTTGGCGAAAACGGGAAAATATGGAGCCAGGTCAGGCCGCATTCGCGGATGATGTTGCGTGAATTCTCAAACATCGCGTCAGTCTCGGTCGGAAAGCCCGCGATGATATCGGCGCCGAACACAATATCGGGGCGCAATCGCCGGACTTTCTCGCAGAACGAAATCGCATCGTCGCGCGAATGGCGGCGCTTCATGCGCTTTAAAATCATGTCGTCGCCCGACTGAAGCGACAGATGCAGATGGGGCATCAGGCGTTCCTCGTCGGCGATTAAGCCAAGCAGGGTGTCGTCGACCTCGATCGAATCGATAGAGGAAAGACGTAGCCTCGGGAGATCGGGCACTTCAATCAGGATCGATTTGGCCAGCCGGCCAAGCGTTGGCTGGCCAGGCAAGTCGCTGCCATACGATGTGATATCGACCCCGGTCAGGACAATTTCGTTGAAACCGCGCGCCACAAGGTGCCTGATCTGGTCGACCACGCCGCCTATAGGGACAGAGCGCGAATTGCCCCGGGCGTAGGGGATAATGCAAAATGTGCAGCGATGATCGCAGCCATTCTGAATCTGCACGAAGGCCCGTGCCCTTTCGCCAAACCCTTCGATCAGGTGGTTGGCGGTCTCGGTGACCTCCATGATGTCGTTGACGCGGACCTTCTCATCATCCGTCATCCCGAAGGCCTCGGTCCGGTAACTGGCGGCATCCAGCTTTTCGGCATTGCCGAGGACCAGGTCGACTTCCGTCATGGCGGCAAACGTGTTGGGTTGCACCTGGGCCGCGCAGCCGGTGACAATGATTTTTCTGTCCGGGTTTTCGCGCCGCGCCTTGCGGATCGCCTGGCGGGCCTGACGCACGGCTTCGTTGGTGACGGCGCAGGTGTTGAAGACGATTGTATCCGGGGCATCAGACGCGCTGACATGGGCGCCAATAATTTCGGATTCGAAGCTGTTCAACCGGCACCCGAAGGTCTGGATACGGCGCGCGCCCATCAGGCAGTTTCCTTGTCCAGAAGCGCGTTGTCGATGACACCCTGGAACTCGGTCTCGAAAGGCCCGGTCATGACGATGTGGTCGTCGTCACGCCATACGACATCCAGATCGCCGCCGGGGAGTGTGATGGTGACCTCGCGGCCCGACAGCTCCTTGCGGGCGGCGGCGGCAGTGACCGCGCACGCGGCGGATCCGCAGGCGCGTGTCAACCCGACCCCGCGCTCCCAGGTGCGCACGATGATTGTCTCCGGACTTGTGACTGCGGCCAGGCTGATATTGGCGCTTTCCGGGAAGAGCGGATGGTGCTCGAGCAGAGGGCCAGAACCCGCCAGGTCGTGGGCATTCACGTCATCGACCCAGAAAATCGCGTGGGGGTTGCCCACATTGACGACGCTCGGGCTATGTAGCAGCGGCGCATCTATGGGCCCGATCTGCAATTCGATGGCGCGGGTATCGGCAAATTCCTCGCTCAGCGGGATATCCTGCCACTGGAACCGGGGCCGTCCCATATCGACGCTGATCATGCCATTGCCTGCATCGGTGCAGCGCAATAGCCCGCCATTGGTATCAACGTCGGCGCTATCTTTTCCGGTTTCCGCGAACAGCAGGCTGGCGATGCACCGGGTGGCGTTGCCACAGGCTTCGGCCTCGCTGCCGTCCCTATTATGGATGCGCATAAAGAGGTCAGCCCTGGTGGACGGTTCCAGTGTGATAAACTGGTCGCAGCCGATGCCGGATTGGCGATCCGCGATGCGGCGGATGTCGCCGGGCGACAGCTCCAAAGGCGCCGCGCGGCCATCGACAACGACAAAATCGTTGCCGAGCCCATTCATCTTCACAAAGGGTATGTTCGTGCGCGAGGTCATAGTTGCGGTTATATGGGGAATGGGGAGGAAAACGCCAGCTTTTTGCCGGACGGAAATACGTCTGGCATTGACGGTGATTGCTGGTGCTGTGCCACACGCCTTCGAGCTTTAAAAATTCGTTGGGATCGCCCTACCGGGTCTTTGAAGCCAATCAGCCCTGTATCCAAGGTTGGTGGTCGGTCAGAACAAGCCTGTCTTGCTTCGAGCCTGATGACCTAATGTCAAGTAAATACCATTAACTACGTCCTTTTGGATTTCATTTTTCGTTAAACTATGGCGCCGTATAATGTCTGGCTAAATTACCAATTTATATAAATGTCAAAAGAACTAATATCTTGTGTAAATCCAAATTTAATACTTATTTATGTTGGTGTATCGATGATTTGTATAGAAGATCTTCTTATTAAAGTTGAAAATCACTTAGAAAATACTTCAGAAGGAAGTAAATCTCTAAATCTTTTTGATATCGCTGAGGTCATGAGCAGCGGCACCGTTCAACTCACGCAGGAAAATGTGACGCAATACGACATGCTTTTATGTCGCTTCGCTATGGACATTGAAGTGGCCGCTCTCTCGAAATTGGCCTT
>JAJFGZ010000062.1 GCA_021775855.1 Hyphomicrobiales bacterium | reverse complement strand
CATCAGGGCGGCGGCTTCCGCATCCAGCGCCATGTCGGCGAGAACGCCGGTCATCAGCGGCTGGTCGATGAGTTTTTTCTGAAACACCGTGCGGTGCCGCGTGTGGTGGATGGCGTTCGCCAGCCCCCAGCGCATCAGCCCGGCGGACGATAAAACGCAATCGAGCCGGGTCAGGGTCACCATCTCGATGATCGTGTTGACACCCCTGCCCTCGTCGCCGACGATCCAGGCAGCGGCGTCATGGAATTCAACTTCAGATGAGGCGTTGGATCGGTTGCCGAGCTTTGATTTGAGGCGCTGAAATTGCAGCCCGTTGAGGGACCCGTCGTCGAGCACCCGCGGCACGAGAAAACAGGACAATCCACCCGGTGCCTGCGCAAGAATCAAAAACGCATCGCACATCGGCGCCGACAGAAACCATTTGTGCCCGGTGACGCGGAATTCGCCTGCACCACCATCGACCGGTTCGGCTTTCGTGGTGTTGGCGCGCACGTCCGTGCCGCCCTGCTTCTCGGTCATCCCCATGCCGATCGTGACCGCACTCTTTTTTCCCATTGTGACCAGCCGGGGGTCATACTCCCGGCCAAGGATTTTCGGAATCCAGTCTTTGGCCAGCGCCGGATTTTTCATAATCGCCGGGACGCAGGCATTGGTCATGGTGATCGGGCAAACATGCCCCGGCTCGACCTGGCTCATCATGTAGATGCCGGCCCCGCGCGCCACCGTCGCGCCGGGCTGGACCGCGCCGCCATTCCCCAAATGGTCCCACACGCTGCAGTGCAGCCCCTCTGCCATGCTAAGCCGCATCATCTGGTGGTAGGCGGGGTGGAACTCGACCCGGTCCACGTGGCGGCCCTTCTGGTCGAACACGATCAGTTCGGGCGTGTGGCGGTTGGCCTGTTCGGCCCAGGACAACGTCTCGGACCGGCCAATGCTGGCACCAAATTCAGACAATTGCGCCCGTGCTTTACCCGCCCCTCCCCGTTTAGTTGCGCCGACCAGCACCGGGTCACTCTCAAACAGGTTAAAGTTTTCCAGATCGGGCGACTGGTTGAAGACCTCGTGGGTCGCGGATTGGTCGGTCATGGCTGGGGTCCTGTGCGTATCGGATAAGCGCGTTTGACGTCAGTTTACCACAGGATTATCGAACTACAGCTTGCCGTAATCGATAAATGCTCCTATAGGACGGATTTTAATGGCCAGCACCAAAACCAACGCGTCAAACCGCTACCCCCACAAGCATTTGCTCGGGATCGAAGAGCTTTCAGATTCCGACGTAAACATACTGCTCGATCTTGCTGAAAAGCAGGTCAGGGTGGGCCGGCTGGCGGAGAAGAAATCCAGCATTCTGCGTGGCCGGACCCAAATCAACCTGTTCTTTGAAGCGTCCACCCGCACGCAATCCTCTTTTGAAATTGCCGGCAAGCGCCTCGGTGCGGATGTGATGAACATGTCGGTTTCCTCCTCGTCGGTGAAAAAAGGTGAGACCCTGCTCGATACCGCCGCAACCCTGAACGCCATGAACCCGGATATTCTGGTGGTGCGCCACCAATCGGCGGGCGCGGTGCATTTGCTGGCGCAAAAGGTTGAATGCGCCGTCGTGAATGCCGGTGACGGGGCGCACGAACACCCGACACAAGCCCTGCTTGATGCCCTCACCATCCGCCGCCACAAGGGCGGCCTGGGTCAGCTGACGGTTGCGATCTGTGGCGATGTGCGCCACAGCCGGGTCGCGCGTTCCAACATCCTGCTGCTCAACCTGATGGGCGCACGGGTGCGCGTCGTTGCGCCCTCGACACTCCTGCCGCCCGCCGTCGAGCGCCTCGGCGTCGAAGTTTTCACCAACATGCGGGACGGCCTGGCAGGCGCCGATATTATCATGATGCTGCGTCTCCAGCAGGAGCGCATGCAGGGCACGCTGACACCGTCGGTACGTGAATATTTCCGGTATTACGGGTTGGATGAAGAAAAGCTGTCCCACGCCAGCCCCGACGCCCTTGTGATGCATCCAGGTCCCATGAATCGCGGCGTGGAGATCGAATCCAGCGTTGCTGACGGCCCGGCCAGCCTGATCCGCGAACAGGTCGAGATGGGCGTCGCGGTGCGCATGGCGGTCCTGGAAACCCTCGGCAAGGTGCCCTCATGACCCCTGCCGGTTCACAGGCAAACCGCGAATTACCGCGCGATACACTGTTCTACAATGCCCGCGTTGTCGATCCCGCCCAGGATATCGATATGCATGGCGGAGTGCTGGTGCAGAAAGGTGCCGTCGCCGCAATAGAAGAAAACCTGACCGAAGCGCCGGAAGGCACAGAATTGGTCGATTGCGGCGGCAAGCTCGTCTGCCCCGGACTGATCGATATGCGGGTCTTTACCGGTGAGCCCGGCGCCGAGCACCGTGAAACCCTTGCCTCGGCCAGCCGTGCAGCAGCGGCCGGCGGCGTGACCACCATGATCTGCATGCCGGATACCGACCCGGTGATCGACGATATAGCGCTTGTCGATTATTTCATGCGCCGCGCACGCGATACCGCAATCGTCCGCCTCAAGACTATGGCGGCCATTACGCGCGGATTGCGGGGCAAGGAAATGACGGAAATTGGCCTGCTGTCCGCCGCCGGCGCGGTTGGATTTACAGACGGACGAAATACCATCACGAATTCGCAGGTCATGCGCAACGCCATGACCTATGCCCGTGATTTCGACGCGGTTATTGCCCACCATACCGAAGACCCGGACCTCAAGGGCAACGGCGTCATGAACGAGGGCGAAACCTCTGCCCGCCTCGGCCTGACGGGGATTCCAATCGAAGCAGAAACAGTGATTGTCGAGCGCGACCTGCACCTTGCAGACCTGACATCTTCGCGCTACCACGCGGCTCAAGTTTCCGCTGAGAAGTCACTGGACGCGATTACCCGCGCGAAAAACCGGGGTGTATCAGTCACCTGCGGGATCAGCATCAATCATCTGTGCCTGAACGAACACGATGTGGGCGGGTACCGGACGTTTCTGAAAATGTCACCACCGCTCCGTGCCGAAGCCGACCGCGCTGCCATGGTCCAGGGCGTCTCCGATGGCTTGATCGACATCATCGTTTCGTCGCACGACCCCCAGGATGTGGAAACCAAACGCCACCCGTTTGCCGAAGCGGCGGATGGCGCTGTTGGGCTTGAAACCCTGCTGGCTGCGGCGTTGCGCCTCGTCCATAGCGGCGATTGCGACCTGAAAGACGTGCTTGCATGTATGACCAGCAATCCCGCCGCGCTTCTTGGTCTGGAGACAGGTAATCTGAAACCCGGCAGCCCGGCGGATCTCATTCTTGTTGATGCCGACGCCCCCTGGGCGGTGGAAGAGCGCGATCTCAGGTCCCGCTCCAAGAATACGCCGTTCGAAGGCGACCGTTTCCTCGGTCGGGTTTTGCGCACCATGGTTGCCGGACGTACGATCTACGAATAGTCTCGGCGGACCTGCTGACATGGACCGATATTCGCCAATGCCTGACCCCATCAACTGGTCGCTTGCCCTGCCCTATTTCGCGACGGCGCTAGCTTTCGGCTATCTACTGGGGTCGATACCCTTTGGTCTGATCATTACCCGGCTTGCCGGGCTTGGCGATATCCGCAAGATCGGGTCCGGCAATATCGGCTCCACCAATGTCTTGCGCACAGGCAACAAGGGCCTCGCCGCCCTGACCCTGACGTGCGATATCCTGAAAGGCACCGCCGCCGTCCTGATCGGCGGATTGTACGGCCCCGACACCGCGATCCTCGCAGGGCTCGGCGCGTTTCTCGGGCACCTGTTTCCTATCTGGCTGCGATTCAAGGGGGGCAAAGGTGTGGCAACATTTCTCGGTATCCTGCTTGGATTGTATTGGCCCATGGCAATGGTTTTCGCGGCCGTCTGGATCGGCGTCGCCGCCGTGTCACGGTATTCGTCTGCTGCCGGCATGACAGCCGCGATCGTATCACCCTTTGGACTGTGGTTTTTTGAGCAATACCAGGCCCGCGAATTGTTTTTCCTGCTCGCAATTCTGATCCTCTGGGCGCACCGGGAGAATATTGCCCGACTGCTCAAGGGAGAGGAATCCCGTATCGGTCATAAAAGCTCGTGAACGGAGGCAAGAAACTCAATTTCGCCTCCCCCGGAGACCAGGGTCACCTCTTGTCCAACGCCCAGAAACTTGCCTGGCTGCGTCTCATCCGCTCTGAAAATGTCGGCCCCATAACCTTCCGCAACCTGATCAACCGCTACGGCAGTGCCAGCGACGCGATTGAGGCAATCCCAGAATTATCGGCTCGCGGCGGCATTCGCCGCGCCATCCGGGTCTGCCCGGAGGATCAGGCAGAGGCAGAATTGGATGCAGCGGCGCAACTCGGGCTCCATGTTGTTGCGCTTGGTGAGCCGAATTATCCAATGCTATTGCAGCATATCGACGGTGCTCCACCGCTCCTGTTTGTTCGCGGAAATTCGGACATACTGGCCAGGCCCTCGATCGCCATCGTCGGATCACGAAACTGCTCGGCGGCGGGTGCGCTTCTTGCGGGCGAACTGGCCACAGGACTGGGAGAAGCAGGTTTGGTGATTGTTTCCGGCTTGGCGCGCGGTATCGATGCGGCCGCGCACAAAACCACGCTTGCCTCCGGAACGATTGCTGTACTGGCCGGGGGTGCGGATACAGTCTACCCGGAAGAGCATATTGAACTCGCTACAAAGATAGCAGAAACCGGAGCGCTGGTCTCCGAAATGCCGGTTGGCTACCTGCCCAGGGGTCAGGATTTCCCACGACGAAACCGCATTATATCGGGAATATCGATTGGCACGGTGGTTGTGGAGGCCGCCGTTCGGTCAGGCTCACTGATTACCGCGCGCCTTGCCGGTGAGCAGGGACGCGATATATTTGCCGTCCCCGGTTCGCCCCGTGACCCGCGTACGGAAGGCACCAACCGCCTTCTGAAACAGGGAGCGCAATTGGTGACGTCGTACACCGATATCCTTGAGTCGGTTGCTTCTCAGCTGGAAGAGCCAACAAAAATCCTGGGCACCTCGCTCGACTCCAACCAGCTGGAATCCAATAGCGAAACCTGGAAGGACATAGATGATGACGATCGAAGCATTATTATCCGTGCTCTCAGCCCGGCACCGGTTACCATCGACGAAATCGTTCGTCACACAGACAAGCCCGCGGGTACTGTAATCTCTGTATTGATGGAATTGGAACTTGCAGGCCGCGTAGCGCGTCACCCGGGGCAACGGGTTTCTCTGCTGTAACGCTTAACTCGCTTTGTCTCGCGCAATGATGGTCGTTTCTTCGTATACCAGGTCCAGCAAATAAGCGAGGAAGGTGAGATCCGACTGGTCCGCGAGTTCGCGCAGGCCAATAGTCATATCTCCAATATACGCGGCAACTCCCGCAGGGTCGGATTCAACGGCAGTAAGCTTTCTGGAAACTTCTACCATCTTGTTTTTGGCTTTCGATTTGCAGACATGCGTTCAAGCATTTCCCTGGCCAAACGAAACGAAGACTGTTCCGTTTATGGCACAACCTGCACCAATTGATAAAGAGTTGCAAGATTATAATTGCACAACTTATCGTTGCAGGCTTCAGTGATTACCGGTGCACAACTACTGTGTGTGTACAAATACAAGAAACCGTAAATTTTGTATTTTTGCCATTGTCTTCGAGGCTCCCACAGACTAAATGGCCGCGAGAGGGCTCTGTCCGTGTGGATTCCGGATGCGGCTTAGGAAGCGGACCATAGACCACCCTGAATCGGAACATCATGAACGTCGTCATCGTAGAATCGCCCGCCAAAGCCAAAACGATAAACAAATATCTCGGCTCCGACTACGAGGTATTTGCGTCGTTTGGGCATGTCCGGGATCTGCCCGCGAAAGACGGTTCGGTCCGACCCGATGAAGATTTCGCGATGACCTGGGATGTGGATGCCAAGGCCCGAAAGCGCTTAAACGAGATTGCCGATGCCGTGAAAGACTCGGATCGCCTGATCCTTGCAACCGACCCCGACCGCGAAGGCGAAGCCATTTCCTGGCATGTACTGGAATTCCTCAAGCAAAAGAAGGTCCTGAAAGACAAACCCGTCGAGCGGGTTGTCTTCAACGCCATTACCAAAACCGCTGTCCTCGACGCGATGGCCCATCCCCGCGACATCGACGAGCCGCTGGTAGACGCCTATCTGGCGCGCCGCGCGCTCGACTATCTGGTGGGATTCAATCTCTCCCCGGTGCTCTGGCGCAAACTGCCGGGTGCCCGCTCCGCTGGCCGGGTCCAATCCGTGTCCCTGCGCCTGGTTTGCGACAGGGAGAAGGAGATCGAAACCTTTGTGTCCCGCGAATACTGGTCGGTCGTGGCCAATTTCGATAACGCCGAAGCGAAACCGTTCGATGCCCGTCTCGTAACGCTGGATGGCGAGAAACTTGACAAGTTTGCCGTCACCAATGGCGACCAGGCCGGGGGCATCAAGGCTTCGATCGAAGCCACATCGTTCACCGTTGATTCGGTCGACGTCAAACCCCAGAAACGCCACCCCGCGCCGCCCTTCACAACCTCAACCCTGCAACAGGAAGCATCCCGCAAACTGGGTTTCGCAGCAGCCCACACCATGCGGGTCGCCCAAAAATTGTATGAAGGCATCAGTATCGACGGTGATACAACCGGTCTGATCACCTATATGCGGACCGACGGGGTACAAATCGCGCCCGAGGCCATCGACGCCTGCCGCGATGTCATTGGTGGCGAATACGGGTCGCAGTATCTGCCCGAAAAACCCAAATTCTACAAAACCAAGGCTAAGAACGCCCAAGAGGCCCATGAGGCGATCCGGCCAACGCGATTGGCGCGTCTGCCCCGCGATATTGCAAAAGCTCTCGATCCCGAGCAGGCAAAACTTTACGAGCTTATCTGGAAGCGGACAATCGCCAGCCAGATGGCCAGCGCTGAAATGGAGCGCACATCCGTTGAACTCCTCGGCACAGGCGGCGATGGCCGTAAAATCGGTCTGCGTGCGACGGGGACCGTTGTGGCGTTCGATGGCTACCTCACCCTATATCAAGAGGGCAAGGACGACGAAGACGATGAAAAATCCACCCGTCTGCCGCGCATCAACAAGGGCGAGACCCCAAAACTGAACGAGGTCAGCGCCAATCAGCATTTCACAGAGCCGCCACCCCGCTATACGGAAGCGACCCTGATCAAGCGGATGGAAGAATTGGGCATCGGCCGCCCCTCGACCTACACATCAACCCTTTCCGTATTGCGCGACCGCGACTACGTCCGGCTCGACAAAAAGCGCCTGATCCCCGAAGGCAAAGGCCGGCTGGTAACGGCGTTCCTAGAAAACTTCTTCCAGCGCTACGTGGAGTATGATTTCACGGCGGATCTCGAAGCCAAACTCGACAAAGTCTCCAACGGCGAAATTGCGTGGAAGGACTTGCTGCGCGAATTCTGGACTGCATTTACTGAAACCGTTGATGGCACCAAGGACCTGCGGGTATCCCAAGTATTGGACGCCCTCAACGAGACCCTGAAAGAACATGTTTTTCCTGTCCCCGCAGAAGGCGGCGACCCGCGCGCCTGTAAATCCTGCGAGGGCGGACAGCTCAGCCTGAAGGTTGGCAAATTCGGTGCATTTATAGGCTGCTCGAACTACCCCGAATGCCGCTTCACCCGCCAGTTGGGCCTGGAAAACGCCGACCAGGCGCAAGCAGCATCTGCTGACAAGTTACTCGGCAATGATCCCGAGACGGGCGAAGAAATTATGTTCAAGAACGGCCGGTTCGGGCCCTATGTGGAGCGCAAGGCAGAGGACGACAAGAAACCGCATCGCTCCTCCATTCCCAAGGGCATGGACCCGGATTCGGTGGATCTGGAACAGGCCCTGAAACTACTCGCCCTGCCCCGCGAAGTTGGCCTGCATCCGGAAACCGGCACCATGATTTCGGCGGGCCTCGGGCGCTACGGACCCTTTGTGCTGAACGACGGCAAATACGCCAATCTGTCCAGTTGGGAAGAGGTCTTTACTGTTGGTCTCAACCGGGCCGTTACAGTGTTGGCGGAAAAGAAAACAAGTGGCGGACGCGCCACCGCCAAGACCCTGAAAGTGCTTGGCGATCACCCGGATTTAGGAGGTGCGATCCAGGTGCTCGATGGCCGCTACGGCCCCTACATCAAGCACGGCAAAATCAATGCCACCCTGCCAAAGGGCGTTGAACCGGAGGCAGTCACCGTCGAGCAGGCGGTGGCCCTGATCGCGGAAAAAGCTGCCAAGGGTAAAGGACGCCGCAAGCGGGCTTCGAAATGACCGCGATAAAGGTGTGCTCGAACTCGGCCCGCAATGCCTGAAGAGACCCCAAGCAAGAAAAAACCGACCCTTCCATCAAAGGAAGCCGTTCTAGAATTTATCCGCGACAATGACGGCCACGTCTCCAAACGCGATATTGCCCGCGCCTTCCAGATCAAGGGCAACGACAAGATTGCATTGAAACGCCTGTTGAAGGTCATGGCCGAAGACGGTCAGATTTCCGGGCGCGCAAAAAGTATTTCTGAAGCCGATACTCTGCCCCCTGTCACCGTGCTGGAAATTACCGGAAGGGACAGGGATGGCGATCTCCTGGCAACACCCGTTGACTGGCAGATCGATCCGCAGGGACCGGCGCCTGTGATCACGCTCACCCCGCAGGGCCGTCCCCGCAAGGGCAAACCCCGCGAACCCGCCGCCGGCAAAGGAGACCGGATCCTCGCCCGCTTGTCGCGCCTCGATGGCCAATCGCCTGATGGTGGCGCGCTCTATTCCGCGCGCATTATTCGCAGATTGGGCGGAACCTCGAACCTGGTCCTTGGGATTTTCAGGGCGCTGCCCGATGGTGGCGGGTTTATCGAGCCCGTGGCCAAAGGCGCCATGCGGGAACTGAACGTCGCACCGCAAAATATCGGCGACGCGGAAAGCGGTGAATTGGTTGCCGTTGAGGTGTTAAAGGGCGGCCGCTACGGCCCAACCCAGGGGAAGGTGATCACCCGGCATGGTCCGGCAGACAGCGAACGCGCCGCCAGCCGCATCGCCATCGTCCAGTTTGAGATTCCACATATTTTCCAAAGTGATACTTTAAAGGAAGCAGAGAAAGCTGAGCCCGTGAAATTGGGCAAGCGGGAAGACTGGCGCGACATTCCCCTGATCACCATTGACCCGGCGGATGCCCGTGATCACGACGATGCTGTTTATGCTGAGCTTGATCCGGACCCCCAAAATCCAGACGGATGGCTCGTCACGGTCGCCATTGCCGACGTCGCGGCCTATGTCACGCCGCAAAGCGCTCTCGACCGGGAAGCTTTGATACGCGGTAACTCGGTTTATTTCCCCGATCTCGTGGTGCCAATGCTGCCAGAGCGGATATCCAACGATCTGTGCAGCCTACGCGAGGGTGAAGATCGGCCGGCACTCGCAGTGCGCATGGTGATCGGCAAGGACGGCCAGAAACGATCCCACCGCTTCCACCGGGTCATGATGCGCTCCCACGCCAAGCTCTCCTACGAACAGGCACAAGCCGCGATCGATGGCGCGGGCAAAGTCCCGGCCGGCATCCTTGACAGGGTCCTGTCGCCGCTCTGGAACGCCTACGCGGCGCTTAAGGCCGCCCGCGATCAGCGCGAACCTCTCGAACTGGATTTACCCGAGCGCAAACTCGTACTCGACAAGAACGGCGCGGTCCTGAAAATCCATGTGCCGCCACGTCTCGACGCCCACCGGTTGATCGAAGAATTCATGATCCAGGCCAATGTTTGTGCTGCCGAGACCCTGGAACAACGAAATTCACCCCTGCTCTATCGCGTCCACGACACACCGTCCCATGCCAAGGTCGAGGCGCTCGGCGAATTCCTCGCCAGCATCGATTTGAAAGGCCCGAAGGTCGGCAACCTGCGCCCGTCGCATTTCAATTCGATTCTCGCAAGGGTTCGCGACACGGAACTGGAGGAGTTGACCAACCAGGTCGTGTTGCGCAGCCAGGCACAGGCCGAATATCTGGCAACCAATTATGGGCATTTCGGCCTGAACTTGCGCCGCTACGCGCATTTCACGTCGCCAATCCGGCGCTTCGCCGACCTGATCGTCCACCGTGCCCTGATTTCAGCCCTGAAACTCGGCGACGACGGCCTGACGCAGGATATTATCGACCGGCTCGATGATATTGCCGGGCAAATTTCAGACACCGAACGCCGCGCAATGAAAGCCGAGCGTGCGACTACAGACCGCCTGATCGCCTACCATATGTCGGGCAAAGTTGGCGTCGAGTTTTCTGGACGGATTTCCGGTGTTACCCGCGCCGGTCTGTTCGTCGAGCTTGATGAAACCGGGGCGGACGGCTTTATCCCCATATCCACGTTGTCGCAGGACTATTTTCACTATGACCAGACGGGACACACGTTAATTGGCGAACGGACCGGTGAAATCCACCGTCTCGGAGACAAGGTCGAGGTCCGGCTTGTGGAAGCCCGCGGCGTCGCCGGCGCGTTACGTTTTGACCTGCTCAGCGAAGGCAGCTATGCACCTGAGCAAGACTCCGGGAACAAACCGAAAAACAAAGGTGCAAGACGGCCAGCGAAGCGCAAAGGCAAGCGCCGCAATGCCAACAGACGATAGTGACGGGATTACCCAGTCAGATTGAAAGTTTAGATAGACCTATGTCAGAGGAAGCATCCAGCCCGGCGCTACCAGAGCGGCCTATAGGAAGGGCCATTCGCCACGGCGCCCGTCTTAAATGCCCCAATTGCGGGATCGGACCTCTATACCGTGGCTATCTCAAATCGGTCGAATATTGCGCCAGTTGCACCGAAGAGCTTTACCACCACCGGGCCGACGACGCACCGCCCTATTTCACGATCCTGATTGTCGGGCACATCATCATGCCGGGAATTCTGCTCGTGGAGAAAGCGCTCAAACCTGATCTCTGGATTCACGCCGCGATCTGGATTCCCCTGACCATTATTCTATCTTTGTCCATTTTGCCGGTGACAAAAGGCGCCCTGATCGGATTGCAATGGGCACTGCGCATGCACGGGTACGACCCCAATTTTGTTGAAGATATCTATCCGACCGCGCAAAATGGTTGAATCCTACAAACTCCCGAAAATGAACCATGCCTATATGCGGCCACGTGATGCCGCCACCCTGGTTCTTGTGGATACGTCCGACACGGTTCCGAGAATTCTGATGGGAAAACGCCACGAAAGCCACCGGTTCATGCCGGGCAAATTCGTGTTTCCCGGCGGGCGGGTCGATATGGTCGATAGCCGGATCAAACCGCTAACGCCGCTCACACCACAAACCGCGCGGCAATTGTCCCGCCAGTTGAATGCGAGGGCAGGCAAGAACAAACCGCAAGCCCTCGCATTGGCCGCGATCCGTGAAATGTATGAGGAAACCGGTCTGCTGATCGGGCGCGAAGTCGATACGCCCGTAAAATCTCGCGCGGCCAGTTGGCAGGCATTTTTCGATCACAACGTCATGCCCGCGCTCGATCAACTGATTTTTATCGCGCGGGCCGTAACCCCGCCCGGCCGGCCCCGCCGGTTCGATACCCGCTTTTTCATGTGCGACATCACTTCCATCGCCAAACGCGAAATCCTCGAGCCCTCGCCAACCAACGAATTGCTGGAGTTAAACTGGCTAACGAAAGACGAGGCGTTGGAAAAAGACCTGGCTTTGATTACCCAGGTCGTCCTCGGAGAGGTTGAAGCCCGCTTGAACGGCGACGTCGATCGCCCCATCCCCTATTATTTCCAACAGGGTAGAACGATCAATCGGCACAAGTTGTAACGCAGCGATCGAACCAACACTATGAAACCGCCGCCGTACCGGATAAAGGGGACGTCGCGTATCACTCTGCATTAAATTTGATTGTCTTCCCCAATGTCTCTGATCCCCCGTATTGCCGCGCCGATAACCTGCCTGACCATTGTCGGGCTGGGGATAGGTCTGTCGTTCCCCCTCCTGACGTTCGAGATGGAATCTATGGGGGTTTCCTCGCAATTGATTGGCGCGAATACGGCGATCCCGTCCTTGGCAGCAATTCTGCTGGCGCCACTTGCCCCCAGAATCGCATCGATGATCGGGACATCCAATCTTATCATGGCGTCTTTGCTGGTCGCGGCCATCTCGTTTGCAATGTTTTTGCTCCCCCTACCATTCTGGATGTGGTTCCCAGTCCGATTTATTTTTGGTGCGTCGATCTACTATATTTTCGTCATATCGGAATTCTGGATCAACGCGTCGATCGATGACCAACGGCGCGGCTTCGTTCTCGGCATTTACGCGACAATTCTGGCATTGGGCGTGGCTTCCGGGCCTCTCATCCTCACGGTTGCCGGGCCTGGAACCCCGACGCCCTATTTTGTGGGGATCGCGATTTTTATCGTCGGAATGATCCCTATTTTGGTCTGGCGAAAACTGGCGCCGCAGATCAAAGTAGAAAAACGATCACATATTTTTCGCTTTATCTTAGTCTCACCAACATCCGCGCTTGCCGCATTCTGCTTCGGCGCCCTGGAAACCGGGTCGTTTTCTCTACTGGCAATCTACGCCCTGCGGCACGGATTTACGGTCACGGACGCCGCGTTTGCAATCGCCATGGTCTCCCTGGGTAGTGTGTTTTTCCAGATCCCGTTGGGCCTGATTGCCGACAAGGTGGATCGACGCCTTGTCCTCATCTTCTGCGCTTTCACTGGCCTGATCGGTTCGCTGTTGCTACCGGTAATTATCAATACGGTATTTCTGTTTCCAACGATGATCATCTGGGGCGGCATTGTGGTCGGCCTGTATACAGTCGGGTTAGCTCATCTGGGTGCGCGTTTTAGCGGACAGGACCTGCTATCGGCTAATTCCCTGTTCGTATTCCTGTATGCCCTGGGAAGCCTAATCAGCCCCATCCTCATCGGTCAGGGCATGGATATCTGGAACCCGGAAGGTTATATCGTCGTGACAGTTATGTTTATTGTTTTGTTCCTAGTGGTAGCAGTTTGGCGTTGGATGCGAGACCCGCGCATTTTTCGAACGGCAAAAACGCGCGACACTGCTTGACTTTTGCATCGCGGTGCGTAGGTTTCACTGCAGATTGATCGTGCGCACTGATAATGGCGTACATTACCGTAAAAATCGATAAAATGTCGATTGAGATATCCGCTCAAAAGCGGTTTTTATGCAGGAAATTCCGTTATGGCTAAAGCGACCACCGTCAAGATCCGCCTTGTAAGCACCGCTGACACCGGGTTTTTTTACGTTACCAAAAAGAATGTCCGCACAATGACCGAGAAATTCTCGATCAAGAAATACGATCCCGTTGCCCGTAAGCATGTGGAATTCAAGGAAGCTAAAATCAAATAGTTCGGTTGGCCGGGCCCAGCCTGGTTCTATATTTCACCGGCAGGTTGATGGCACCCCCCATGTGGTGCCATTTTTTATTGCTCAACGATTTAACGCGGGCTCTTAACGCATACTTGAACGCACTCCCACACAGCAGGGGTTGCTGACCCAGCCCCAATACGGCTATGACCGGGTAAATGACCAGGAGATGAGAACAATGCTGAAAAAGACAGATTTTTACATAAACGGCAAATGGGTCGCACCTGCGACGCCGAACGATTTTGACGTCATCAATCCCGCCGACGAAGCGGCTTTTGCGACCATTTCACTCGGTAGTCCGCAAGATATCGACCAGGCGGTCACTGCTGCGCGCGCGGCATTCCCGGGATACGCCGCGTTGAAGTCCGAAGAGCGCATCGAGATGCTCGACAAGCTTCTTGAAATCTACAAGCGCCGCAATGACGACATGGCCGAAGCCATCTCGAAGGAAATGGGCGCGCCGATGTCGCTGGCCACCCAAGCCCAGTCTGCCGCCGGTATCGGTAATCTGATTGGTTTCCTGAAAGCTTTAAAATCTTTTCAGTACGAACAAGACTTCAACGACAAGGGCGAACATATCCTCCACGAACCCATTGGCGTGTGCGGGCTGATCACGCCCTGGAACTGGCCCATGAACCAGATCATCCTCAAAGTGGTCCCGGCGCTCGCTGTCGGCTGCACGATGATCCTGAAACCAAGCGAAATCTCGCCGCTTTCGGCCCTGCTGTTTGCAGAAATGATCGACGAAGCCGGGTTCCCTGCAGGCGTGTTCAACCTGGTCAACGGTGAGGGCCCTGTGGTCGGCGCCGCCATGTCGAGCCATCCTGATATCGATATGATGTCGTTCACCGGTTCCACCCGTGGTGGAACAGCGGTTGCAGTTGCGGCTGCGCAATCTGTGAAGCGCGTAACGCTTGAGCTAGGTGGCAAATCCCCGAACATCGTTTTCGAGGATGCAGATCTCGGCAAAGCTGTTAAGCGCGGCGTGATCCACTGCATGAACAATACCGGGCAATCCTGCAACGCCCCGACCCGTATGCTGGTTCACAATTCGGTATACAACGAAGCTGTCGGGATCGCCGGCGAAGTCGCTGCCAGCATTGAAGTCGGCGACCCATCCAAGGAGGGCCGCCATATCGGCCCGCTGGTCAGTGAAATGCAGTTCAACAAGGTCCAGGGCCTTATTGAGACAGCCATCGACGAAGGCGCTCGCCTGGTGACCGGCGGCACAGGCCGGCCGGAAGGTTTCAATCGTGGCTATTACGTACGCCCGACCATCTTCGCTGACGTCGACAACAAGATGACCATTGCCCAGGAGGAAGTTTTTGGTCCGGTCCTGGTAATGATCCCGTTTGGAGATGAAGAAGAAGCTATTCAGATCGCAAACGACACACCTTATGGCTTGGCAGCCTACGTTCAGAGCGGCAGCCAGGAGCGCGCCGAGCGCGTCGCCCGGCGACTGCACGCCGGGATGGTGCTCATCAACGGTGCCCAACGCCCCGCGGGCAGCCCGTTTGGCGGTTATAAAATGTCCGGCAACGGTCGCGAGGGCGGTAAATGGGGGCTTGAGGATTTTCTCGAGGTCAAGGCCGTCAGCGGCTGGACGCCGTCCGCCCCGCCCGCAGAATAGCGGGCTACGGAAACGCCTGCCGCTTCTACTGTCCGGTAGAATGGGGCGTCCACGATTGTGGCCAACACCTAGCGCGGAATATCTGTGATCAGATAAAGAAAAGGCCCGCACATTGCGGGCCTTTTTTGTGACAGGAGTGGCCGACCGGCACCTGGCTTTGTACGAGGAGGCCACTCAACCAGAGCCGGCCGGCCGAACCCCACGGACCCAGGAGATGCGGCGGACCTGAGCATTCCGTAGGGCATTTTATGTCATCGCCGAAACTGAAGTGAAGAGGTGAAAGTTGTCCACCACGACGCCCAGCTAGTTGAAACGGCGCTGACTTGTCCCGAACACAAGTTATATTGTGGTGGTGGAATAGCAACCGGATTTGACCCGCTCAAAGCTGATTTCGCCATTAATAATAAAAGCTTAAGGTTAACGCAGCCGGGCGCAAAGGCGGATGAGTAGAGCTAAATCAGACCTTAGGAGCGTTTTTCTGCAGACCTACGCGGCGTCGGCAACAACGCGGTTCCGGCCATCATTCTTGGCCTGATAAAGTGCCTCATCGGCTCTTTTCAGGAGGTTTTCCGGGGTATCATTGATACCCCTCAATCCGGATATTCCAATTGAAGTGGTGATATCTTGAGTCAGTCGGCCGCCATTCACCAGGAAGGTCTTGTCCGCAATCACCCGTCGAATACGCTCAGCAACGGTATAGGCAAGCGAGATATCGGTTTCCGGCATGACCACGACAAACTCCTCGCCGCCAAACCGGCAGGCAAGATCGATCCCGCGAATATTCCGCTGCAACCGGTTTGAGAATTCACGCAAAACATCGTCGCCTGCATCATGACCGTGAGTATCGTTGACGGCCTTGAAGAAATCGATGTCGATGATCATCAATGACAGCGGTTTGCCGGATTTGCTCGAATTGGCGACCAGTGTCTTCAAGTGACTTTCCATATACCTGCGATTGTGCAGGTTAGTCAGCGCGTCGGTAACCGCCATTTCCATATTGTGCTGAAAGCTGTCAGACAGCTTGTCGGTATAGCGTTTGCGCCGGATTTGGGTGCGTACCCTTGCGAAAAGTTCGTTCTTGTCGATGGGTCGCATGACATAGTCGTTTACACCCATCTCTATGGCTCGCAGCAGACGCGCGTCATCGTTCGGGTCGACAATCGTCAGTATCGGAAGATTTCGGGTCCGATCCAAAGAGCGGATTTGGGAACAAAGCCGGAGCCCGTCAAAATTCTTCAGGCTCATACTGATGAGCACAAGCTCGTAATCGCCTTCTGCCGCATTGAAGACGGCTTGCTGGGGATCTGGCTCAATTACAACTTCATGCTGATTCTGGAGCATCCCGGCGATCCGCTCAAACGAGCTCATCCGGTCATCGACGATCAGGATACGACCGTTTGAGACTGGTTGGCGGACAATCAGATCCAGCTGTTCGCCGAAGCCCAACTCCTCGCCGGTTGCAGCACGGGTCTGCATTTCATCAACCAGCGTTTTGACCCGCACAAGGCTCTTGACCCGGGTAGTAATGGCGATGTCGGAGACTGGCTTGGTCAGAAAATCATCTGCACCCGCTTCAAGGCCCTTGACGCGATCTTCGGGCTGGTCAAGCGCTGTCACCATGATGACAGGCACATGATGATTTTTCGGATCTGCCTTGATCCGTCGACACACCTCAAAGCCATCCATTCCAGGCATCATCACATCGAGCAGCACGATATCGATGCCGCCGGCGGCACAAATTTCCAAGGCATCAAAGCCGTTGGTCGCCGACACCACGTCAAAATATTCAGCGCTCAGACGGGCTTCGAGAAGCTTAACGTTGGCCTGAACATCGTCAACTACAAGAATACGTGCGGTCATATTTTACCCGTCGCTTAGGCTGTGCCAATCAATTCGCCGATCGATTCAAGGAACGGCCCGACTGAAATCGGCTTGGAAATATATCCTTCGCAGCCCGCATCACGGATGCGTTCCTCATCACCCTTCATCGCAAAGGCGGTTACGGCGATGACGGGGATTTTACGCAAGCCCTCGTCCTCTTTGATCCACTTGATGACGTCGATACCGGATACTTCGGGCAGCTGGATATCCATGAGAATTAAATCCGGCATATGTTCGCGCGCCAAATCCATGGCGTTGAGGCCATTGTTTGTCTGCAACGTTTCATAGCCGTGCGCTGTCAGGAGGTCGTGAAACAGCTTCATATTGAGCTCGTTGTCTTCAACGATCATTACTGTCTTGGACATTTTTGCTTGTCCCCTGCCCGTTCCGGCGGCGTCTCAATTTACGCGGTTGTTCGACTCAATAGGCGAACAATCCGTCCAGGAAGTCATTGGACTGCATAGATGTAACCAAGAGTTTAATCGCGGGTACCAGGCGAAGCTGTATCGGCTTTAATTGCCGCAAAAAGCATGAAATAACTCGATTTCAATTGCGCATCTTGTATTGGAGCCTTTGTGACACGAGAAATTGCCGAACAATTAGCCCTCAGAGCCCTGCAATTCCTGACGTCCGACGGCGAGCGACTTGGGCAATTCATGGCACAGTCGGGCTTGGAACCCGATTCGATGCGGACTGCGGCGTCTGACGAATCTTTCCTCACCGCGATCCTTGAATATCTGATGGGCAACGAATCTCTGCTATTGGTATTTGCAACGGACACGGCGACACCGCCCGAAGACGTGGCGACCGCCTTGCACACCCTGACAGGATATTCCAATGCAGTTTAGGTTCAGATCATGACCGGTATGGATCAATTGGATAGGGCCACCCGCGAGCAGATCGCGGCGCTCGATCTGCGATCCCAACCATTAATTATCTGCGATGTCGACGAGGTGTTGCTGAACTTTGTCGAGGCGCTTGAAGGACATCTCGACCGGAACGGGTTTTGGCTGGATAAACGATCGTTCGCACTCAATGGAAATATAAAATATCTCGGCGGGCATGACCCCGCGGATACCGATCAGGTGCGCAACTTAATCTATTCTTTTTTCGCCGAGGAAACCGCAAACCTGACCCCCGTCGTAGGCGCCCGTGAAGCATTGGACACGCTCGCCGAACGTGCCGAAATCGTTTTGCTAACTAACATGCCCGACAGGTTTCGCGCGGCACGGCTCGAAAACCTGACAGGGCACGGTATCCACCATCCGGTTGTCACAAATACCGGGCCAAAGGGGCCGGCAGTCATTGAAATTTCGCGCAAGTCCGGCAACCCGGTCTTCTTTCTCGACGATACGCCAGGCAACGTGAGTTCCGTTAAATCCGCCATGCCTGACGCCCACATCATTCATTTCATCGCCGATCCGAAATTTGCAGAGCTCGTGGAGCATATTGATGGCATATCGCTGCGCTCCAGCAATTGGCCGGAAACCCTCGATTATATCGTGTCTGTGCTGGATCAGACCTAGCCGTGTTGGATCGTCTTTCCATCGGCATTGATTTGGGCGGCACAAAAATATCAGGCATCGTTTTCGGCGCGGCACCAGACCCATGGGCCAAACGCCGGATCGACGCCCCAAGGCAGAATTACCAGGACACACTTCATGCCGTCCGCGAATTGGTGCGCGACCTTGAAACGGATGTTGCGCGTGCCCCCCTGCCCGTTGGCATATGTGTCCCCGGATCAATTTCGCCAAAAGACGGATGCCTGCAGAACGCGAATTCCGTTTGGCTGAACGGAAAGCCCCTCGACAAGGATTTACAGGAACTGCTGGAGCGGCCCCTGCGGCTCGCGAACGATGCCAACTGCTTCGCGTTATCGGAATATACCGACGGCGCAGCGCACGGCTCCGATACTGTATTCGGCGTCATCATCGGGACCGGTTGTGGCGGCGGAATCGTGCGTTGTGGAAAAATTGTCGATGGCCCCCGGGGCATTGGCGGTGAATGGGGACACAATCCCTTGCCCGCGCCGGAACTGGATGAAATACCTGGACCAGATTGCTGGTGCGGACGCCATGGCTGCATCGAGGCCTGGGTATCGGGGCCTGGTCTCGAAGCCGATTATCAGCGGGCATCCGGCGCACGCCTGACGGCATCCGATATTGCTTCGGCATCGGACGACACAATTGCGGTTTCGTGTTTGGAGAAACACGCAAACAGACTGGCGCGCGGCCTCGCGAGCGTCGTCAATATGATTGATCCCGATGTTATTGTGCTTGGCGGCGGGCTCTCCAACATGCCCCACCTATATTCCCGATTGCCGGAATTGATATCACCGCATATCTTTGCAACCGACTGTTCGGTCGAAATTCGCCCGCCCAAGCACGGCGACGATAGCGGCGTTAGAGGCGCAGCCCGGCTATGGCTCCAGAACGAAACCAGCAAATAAACTCTGGCGACCCCGCCGAATTCCTGTGCCGCGACTGCTCAACGACATTTTCTCACGAACTGGACATGAATGTAGCGGTGCGTTGTCCCTCTTGCGCAAGCCCAAGACTGATTGAACATCCCGAAATCAACACGCTCTCGATCGCCCATATCGATTGCGACGCGTTTTACGCCAGTGTCGAGAAGCGGGACAATCCGGATATCAGGGATAAACCGGTGATCATTGGCGGGGGCAAGCGCGGCGTTGTGGCAGCAGCCTGCTATATCGCCAGGACCCACGGTATCCGCTCGGCAATGCCCATGTTCAAGGCGAAACGCGCGTGCCCGGACGCCGTCGTCATCCCACCCGACATGGCCAAATACACACGTGTCGGGCGTGAAATCCGCGATATGATGCGGGAACTCACGCCACTGGTTGAGCCGCTGTCGATCGATGAAGCTTTTCTGGATCTCCACGGGACGGAACGGTTGCACAAAGCAAGCCCCGCCCAGTCACTCGCGGCCTTTTCCCGGAAGGTAGAAAAGCAAGTCGGCGTCGCCGTCTCCATCGGTCTCAGCCACAACAAGTTTTTAGCAAAGATCGCCTCCGATCTTGAAAAGCCCCGGGGATTTGCGGTGATCGGCAAATCAGAGACAGAAATGTTTCTAGCCGACAAACCGATCGGCATCATCTGGGGTGTCGGCAAGGTCACCCAAAAACGTCTTGCAAAAGAAGGGGTTAAGACAATAAATGACTTACGCAGACTGGACCTGAAATCGCTCACAGGGAGCTATGGTGTGCTGGGTACCAGGTTGAATTCGCTCGCCTGGGGCAAGGATACGAGGCCCGTCAATCCGAGCCGGGAAACGAAAAGCGTGTCAAGCGAAACGACATTTTCAACCGATATTTCGGACCGCCACGAACTCGAACGCAACCTGTGGATCCAGTGCGAGCGCACGTCTGACCGGCTCAAAAAATCTGGCCTGTCCGGGGTCACTATCACCCTAAAGCTAACCACGTCGGATTTTCGGACTGTGACCCGACGGACAACGCTCAAGTCCGCTACCAGCCTGGCGGATACCATTTTCAAACACGCGGTAATGCTGTTGGTGAGGGAACCTTTAGGCGTCAAATACCGGTTGATCGGCGCTGGCGTGTCCGGTCTGGAAGAAGGCATCCGGACCGATCCGGTTGATTTTCTCGACGAAAGCGCAGCCCGTCAGGCCGACCTGGAATTGGCAACCGACAAGCTGCGCTCCAGGTTCGGCAAACAGGCGCTCGGCAAGGGTCGCGCACTAAAAAACTAGAATACTATTGATCTTCGCAGGCAACGGCGTCGAAAAAACGGATTTCTGACAGCGTCGCCCGCAAAGCGAATTCGCCATAATCGATCAGAATATCCGTGCTGACACCGTTCCGAAAAAGATCGAACGATAGCTGGTAGGACGGCACCTCTTCGCCCGGTTGGCCGTCTGCGCCCAATTCAAAATAGGCAAGCGATACTGGCCAGTAGATCATTCCGTTTAACGGCTCGACACCGGGAATACCGGTAATTTCGCTGCGGACGGGCTGCCCAATGACTGCGCTTGTCGCCGAAACTCTATCGCCTGTATCGGAACCATCAAAAACGTCACGCTGGACAAATCGGGCGCCCTCCTCGGCTTGCGCGATCAATAGCATCAGATGCTCTGTCGGAAAAAGAATTCCCTCGCTAAAGTTGAATTCCCTTTCCTCGGGCTCAATCAAATCGACTGAAATATCAGAGCTGTCTTCTCTCGCAGCGTCACCGCGTGACGATAATTTCAGTTCGCCGTCCTGGTATTGGCGCGAATTGAACCGGAAGATCGTCCCATCGCCGGATTCCCAGGTCGTCGACTGAACATCGCTTGTGGTCGCAGGACCGTTCGGCCCCAAATACCGGGTCAGAAACCGCATATTCTGTGTGTAGCCCTGACACGCATCGCCATCGAATTCGAGAACCACCCGACCCGACGCCGTCAGGTTGCCCGCCCGGCCTGTGCCATTCTCAAGCGCAATATCATAGACAGCACGATGCCCTGCCAGCGAAACCGGCTCTGACCGGGCCTTTGAGAACTGCCCAACCACCAGCATAATAAAAGTAATGAGGACAACACGTTCGACCCAAAAAGATATTGGAAGTGGAGAATTTTTTTCTTTTGATTCCTGGTCACAATTCATTTCAACATTGGTCATCCAGCACTTGTCCCTTGGCGTGAAAATCCGATACGTTAGGCCTATTGTTATCATATTGGGTCGCTTCCCACACATACAACAACCACTCATTCGCGAACGGTCATGAACTTTGTTTGAAGCTGCGAAATGCGAATTTTGGCGGTGTTCCCACTCGCCCAACGCCAAATGGTCCAGAACCAAATCAACGAAAATCGACAGGAGAATTGAATGTCACAGACACCCGAAGAGAGGCTGAACTCGCTCGGCATAGAGCTACCCGCCGCCGCCGCACCGGCGGCCAATTATGTTCCGTACGTCATTACAGGGAACCTTCTGTTCATTTCCGGTCAGGGGCCATCAGGCCCAAACGGATTTGAATATACCGGCAAGGTGGGCGATACGCGATCCGTCGAGGATGGCATTGCGGCGGCACGTTTGGTGGCCATCAACATCCTTGCTCAGGCCAAGGCCGCGACCGGTGATTTGGCGCGCATCGTGCGTTGCGTCAAGCTCGGCGCGTTCGTCAATTGTACGCCCGATTTTTCTGATCAACCCAAGGTCATCAACGGCGCGTCTGATCTCATGGTTGAGGTTCTGGGTGATGCCGGACGCCATGCCCGCTTTGCCGTCGGCGCTCCTAACCTGCCGTTCGACATGACGGTTGAAATCGATGCAGTGTTCGAAATAAAAATAAACTAGGGAGCCTGTTCCGGGGTCATCGAATGCGGCGATTTGACTGGCTGACATCGCGCCCCATCGCCCACCGGGGGCTGCACGATGCTGATTCTGGGATTGTAGAAAATTCCCGCTCGTCCGTCGCAGCAGCAATCGAGGCCGGTTACGCAATCGAGGTTGATCTGCAATTGTCGGCAGACAATAGGGTAATGGTGTTTCACGACGCCTCCCTGGAGCGGCTAACGGAAGCCGATGGTCTGCTGGAAAAATTCACGTCAAGCGAATTGCAGAAAACCAGGTTCCGGGACACCAGCGATCCCATGTTGACCCTTGTTGATTTGCTGGCGTTGGTCGATGGCCAAACGCCCTTGTTCCTCGAAGTTAAAAGTCGCTGGAAGGATGTAGGACAGTTGGAATTGTCAATCGCCAAAGCCCTGAAAAACTATACCGGGCCGGTTGCCGTCATGTCCTTTGACCCGAACTCTGTCTCGGAATTCCGCAGGCTCGCGCCGGATATTCCGAGGGGAATTGTCGCCGAAGAATTTCGCGGCAAAAAATATTGGGGGTTTCTGACATGGGGTCAAAAAATCAATCTTCGCCATATGTTGCACTGGCTCAGAACCAGGCCGGATTTTGTGGCTTTTAATGTTGAGAATCTGATCTCGATTGCCCCCCAGGCGGCTCGGATATTGTTGCGCAAACCTCTGCTGACCTGGACAGTACGCACGGAGACCGACGTCAAGCGCGCGAGCGTTTTCGCCGACAATATCATTTTTGAAAATTTCAAACCGTGACCGAAAACTAGTGAAAGATCTGGATGTTAAGGTTCGCGTAGAACAACGCATTTCTGCGATCGACGCTGACGCGTGGAACGCGTGCGCCCGCGCATCGGACGCCGAAGCCAACCCGGAACAAGGTTTCAATCCATTTGTATCTCACGAATTCCTGAACGCTCTCGAAGAGGCTGGTTGCGTGAAAGCCGAGACGGGATGGCTCCCCCAGCATCTGGTGGTTGAAGACAAGTCCGGCGATATTGCTGCCTGTATGCCGTGCTATCTGAAGGGCCACAGCCAGGGTGAATATGTATTCGACCACGCCTGGGCTGATGCACTCGAGCGCGGCGGCATTTCCTATTACCCGAAACTCCAGGTCTCGGTGCCGTTCAGTCCGGTCAACGGACCACGTTTTTTGATCGGGCCCGATCAGGACGCTCTGCATTACCAGAAAGTCATGGTCGACGCGTTGCTGCAGTTGAACGAGCATTTCGACTCGTCCTCAATCCATCTGACATTTCTACCCGAGGATCAGTGGAATTTTCTCGGCGAACAGGGTTTCTTGCTACGCACTGACCAGCAGTTTCACTGGTTCAACCAGGGATACGAAACGTTCGATCATTTCCTTAGCGAACTGGCATCGCGCAAACGCAAAGGCATCCGGCGCGAGCGGGAAAAATCCGCCGCATCCGGCTGCACGTTCGAATGGTTGACCGGCGACGATATCACGGAATCCCACTGGGATGCCTTCTATCAATTTTACCTGGATACCGGCGTACGGAAATGGGGCCGGCCCTATCTAAACCGGACATTTTTCTCGTTACTCGGGGAGAAGCTCAAACAATCCATCCTGCTGATCATGGTGCGGCGAGACGGTGACTATATTGCGGGCGCGCTCAATCTGTTTGGCGGCGGAACTTTATACGGCCGCCATTGGGGATGCGTTGAGGATCTCCCCTTCCTGCACTTCGAGACCTGTTATTACCAGGCGATCGAATACGCTATTGCTAACAAGTTCAACCGGGTCGAGGCCGGCGCACAGGGGCCCCACAAATTGGCGCGCGGCTATTTGCCCGTCACGACCTATAGCGCGCACTACATTGCTCACGAGGGATTGCGCAACGCGGTCGCTCAGCATCTGCGGGGAGAGCGCGAACATCTTGAAATCGAAGTCCAGTATCTCGGCCAGCATTCGCCCTTCCGGAAAGACAGGTCTTGACCATGGCTGCCAGGCCTGAAAATCATTGGACAAGGTAAAAAACAGGAAATCAATATGACCGAAACTTACGATCCGGAAAATATTTTCGCCAAGATTCTGAAGGGCGAAATTCCCTCAAATAAGGTCTACGAGGACGATCTCACTTTCGCGTTCATGGACATCATGCCCCGTGCAGATGGTCATACCCTGGTCATCCCAAAAAACCAGGCCCGCAATATCCTTGATGTGGACAGTGTCGATCTGGCCGCCGTCATGACCAGTGTCCAGAAAATAGCGCGTGGGCTTGTGCAGGCCTTCGATGCCGATGGCATCCTGATTCAGCAATTCAACGAACCGGCCGCCGGGCAGATAGTTTACCATCTGCATTTCCACGTAATCCCGCGCCACGAAGGGGTCAAACTAAAACCCCCTGCAAGCGAGATGGCGGATCAGGAAATCCTGCAGTCCAACGCCTACAGACTACGCGCGGCGCTCTAGCCCAAATAAAAGTGCCCGCCGAGCAAAGCCAACTCGCCGCTAAGGACGCCCCACGCAATCGCTCGCGCCGTCAAAAAATAAACGGCAATTCCAACGGCCACCGCGCCATAGCGGACCAGCGGCAAGACATTTGCCAGTTCTCCGAGCGGGAAAAACAGGATGCGCGCGATCAACGCCGCAACCAATGCCGTCGCGACTGCGCGGACCCAGTTGAAAATCTCTCCAGTCTCGTCGACCTTTGATGCCACGAGTACACCGGCCAAACGCCAGATATCGGTTGCCAGATACCCGGCAATCAACAAGAAACCCAACTGGACCCAAAAATCGGAGCCGCTCATACCCTGCCCCGATGCAATCGCGCGATGAAATACGCTGCCGTTCCCCCGACCACCCCGGAGAATAGAAGCTCATACCCCGGGAACGCGGTAAAAAAGACCGGCCCAAGGACGAACCCAAATCCGAGCGCAAGCCGGTTCGTCAAATCGACCGAAACCGACATGAGCGACAGCACGAAATATATCGGGGTGAGGAACAGCAATCCCGCCGCAAGTTTTGCCGATAGAATCCCCGCAAGTAAAAACCCGGCGCCGGTCGCAAAAATGTTCAGCGTGAACAGGACCAGACAAAACCCCACATAGAACGGGATGCGCATGTCACGCGGCATTGCTGGCAAATTCCGCATCGCTTCGACCCAGACCGTGATCGCCAGGAAATGCGACAACAGATATTGCTGCCATTTTGGGGTGCGTGGTCCGCGCAGGACCGGCATCAGGGTGACTACGAGCGGCATCAGGCGCACCGCCGTCAGGGTTACAGCCAAAGCGGCGGCAAATATAGTCGCACCCGCCGCCACTTCGCTAACCAGGACCACCTGCCCGGGCAGTGCCCAGACAAAAACCGAAATCAGCATCGTGAATACCAGCGATAACCCGCCCTCGCGGGCAAACGCGCCAAACCCGAAAAATGACAGAGTGAGCACTATCGCAGCCGGGGAATAGCAGGCCTTCATGCCGAGAGAAAAGGCAGACTTGCGCCGCGCGGCGAGCGCCGTTGCTTCTTCGCCGGAAGTGCTCAATATGCGACGCCCATCGACGCAATCCCGCCCGTATCAGTTATGAGATCTAGTCGGTCAGCAATGGCACTTTTGGTACAAGGCTTCCGCCGCCGGATGAACCGCTACCCTTCTTGCGGGGTTGCTTGGCTGATTTTGTCACGCTTGCCCGTTTGCCCTTGCCCGATTTTTCCGATTTGCCCGACTTGGTATTGCCGCCGCGTTTCGGCTTGGGCTTGACTGGCTGGTCTTCGATATAGTCGAAGGAGAGCACGCTCTCACCTTTTTCCTTTTTGACCCCGACCCGCACGGTCCCGCCCTTATTGAGCTTGCCGAACAGCAATTCTTCGGCGAGTGGTTTTTTGATGTGTTCCTGGATAACCCGGGCGAGCGGACGGGCACCGAACTTTTCGTCGTATCCCCGCTTGGCAACCCAATTGTTGGCGGCGGGCGCCAATTCGATCGTAACATTTCGGTCCGCCAGCTGGGCTTCAAGCTGGAGCACGAATTTCTCGACAATTTTGGTAATTACCGCCGGTTTGAGGGAGCTAAACCCGATGATCGAATCAAGCCGGTTGCGGAATTCCGGCGAAAACATCCGGCTGATGGCTTCTTCGTTGTCGCCAAGCCGGTCATCCGGACTGAACCCGATCTGGGATTTGGCCAGATCGGCCGCGCCCGCATTGGTGGTCATGATCAGAATGACGTTCCTGAAATCAACTTGCTTGCCATTATTATCGGTCAGCTTGCCGTGATCCATGACCTGCAGCAACACGTTGAACAGATCGGGATGCGCCTTCTCGATTTCGTCCATCAGCAAAACGCAATGGGGATGCTGGTCAACCTGATCGGTCAGCAATCCACCCTGGTCAAAGCCCACATACCCGGGCGGCGCGCCGATCAGACGGGAGACCGCATGACGCTCCATATATTCCGACATGTCAAAACGCAGGATCTCGATGCCCATCAACTCGGCAAGCTGGCGGGCAACTTCGGTCTTACCGACCCCGGTCGGACCAGAGAACAGATAGCTGCCAATGGGTTTTTCCGGCTCGCGCAATCCCGCGCGAGACAATTTGATAGCCGAACCGAGCGCTTCGATGGCCTGTTCCTGGCCAAATACAACGCGCTTCAAGTGAACCTCCAGATGCTTGAGCACCTCGGTATCGTCTTTGGAAACGGTCTTTGGCGGAATCCGCGCCATGGTCGCGACAGTCGCTTCGACTTCCTTGACGCCGATAGATTTTTTCCGCCGGCTCGGTGCCATAAGCCGCTGTGACGCGCCGGATTCGTCAATGACATCGATCGCTTTATCCGGTAATTTACGATCGTGAATATACCGCGCCGATAATTCTACCGCCGTCTTGATCGCCTGATCGGTGTAGCGGATATCGTGGAACTCTTCGAAATAGGGTTTCAACCCGCGCAGGATTTTGATCGTGTCTTTGACGGAAGGCTCCGTAATATCAATTTTCTGGAACCGCCTTGCAAGCGCCCGGTCCTTCTCGAAATGCTGGCGGTATTCCTTGTAGGTCGTCGACCCCATGCAGCGCAGGATCCCGCCCTGCAAGGCCGGCTTCAACAGATTGGACGCGTCCATCGCGCCGCCCGACGTAGCGCCTGCGCCAATGACGGTGTGGATCTCGTCGATAAACATGATCGCACCGGGATAGGCTTCGATCTCGTTAACGACCGCTTTCAACCGCTCTTCAAAATCACCCCGGTACCGGGTTCCGGCCAAGAGTGCGCCCATATCGAGTTGAAGAATTGTGGAATCCGCGAGCACCTCCGGCACATCGCCTTCGACAATACGGAACGCCAGCCCTTCTGCGATTGCGGTCTTGCCGACACCCGGATCGCCAACGAAAATTGGATTATTTTTCCGCCGCCGGCACAAGATCTGGATAGTGCGTTTGATCTCGGCTTCGCGACCAATCAGCGGGTCGATCAAGCCGCTTTCGGCCTTGGCGTTCAGGTCAATGCAATAGGCTTCAAGGGCATCGTTTTGAGTAATCCCATCCGTGCCGTTTTCGGTATCGGTGGATGGGTCCTGCGCCCCGCGCACAGGCCCCGAATTGTTCGTCGCGCCGATCTGTTTGGCGACGCCGTGTGAAATGTAATTGACTGCGTCGTACCTGTTCATCTCCTGCTCCTGCAGGAAATAGGCGGCATGACTTTCGCGCTCCGCAAAAATCGCCACAAGCACGTTGGCTCCAGTCACCTCTTCGCGGCCCGATGTCTGCACATGGATGACTGCGCGCTGGATGACCCGCTGGAACCCGGCCGTCGGTTTGGAATCATCACCGGTGTCAATGACCAATTCATCGAGATCGTTGTCCAGATAGTCAATCAGATTGCGCTGCAGGACCTCAATGTCGACGTTGCATGCCCGCATCACCGCGCTGGCATCGCGCTCATCGGTCAGCGCCAGCAGCAAATGCTCCAGCGTCGCATATTCATGGTTGCGTTCGTTGGCAAGCACCAGCGCATGATGCAGAACCTGTTCTAGACTTGGCGAAAATGTTGGCAATTGCTCTCTCAGTTTTTTTCCATGACGCATTGTAGCGGATGTTGGTGCTTGCGCGCAAAGTCCATAACTTGCGCCACTTTGGTCTCCGCAACCTCATATGTAAATACGCCGCACACCCCGACCCCGCTATTGTGAACATGCAGCATCACCGTGGTCGCCTGTTCCAGACCCATGTTGAAATAATTTTCGAGCACTAAAACTACGAATTCCATCGGCGTATAATCATCGTTCAGCAGCATGACCTTATAGAGGCTCGGCTTCTTGGTTTTCTTGCGGGTCTGGGTCACCACGCCCGTACCGGTATTGCTACCACCGCCAGTGACGCGATCGTCGCCGTCATCAGCCATCCTCAAACCATGACGCGACGCACCCTGAAAGAACGCATCAAACGGGGAGGAGAAACAAACATAATTTGATCGAACAAGGCTCATAAACATACTCGGTCAGAAATAGCGTAAACTGCGGTACAGCACCGAATCTGGCTTATTTTAAGAGGCTAGGCCGGAACTGACCAGTCATTTAGATAATGCGGGATGCGCAGAAATACAGAGCCTCGCGGAAATTTTATCATAAAACAGAAAAAGCCCGGCCAGATGGCCGGGCTTTCCCGTAAAAACGTATATGTTTCAGAGAGTGGCCTTACTTGGCAACTTTCTGAGCTGCCTGAACGACAGTTTCAATCGGCTTGTAAGCTTCCTGGGCGGCGCCAACATAGAGCTCACCAATCTTGGATGCCTGGCCGACATAGCCTTCGTAGGACGCACGCAGGAAGCTCGACTGGGCTTCAACAGCCTTGTCGATGGACTTCGAGGAGATGACCTGCTCTGCAGCAGTTGTGCCGTCTTCGAAAGCCTTTTTGGAATAGTCTGCAATTTCCGTGGCGATTGCCTGGAAACCCTTGGACATGGCGCCGAAGCTCTTTACAGCAGCTTCAACATTGTTCTTGCCAATTTTCTGGAATTCTTCAAAACCGTTCTGCATCTGATCTCTCCTGATAGATCTCGTTGTTAATCGCTTGGCCGTAGCGGACAGTGTCCGTTGTGATGGCCTTGATGTAGCGAGATATATGCGGTGCACAAAAATTGTCAAGAGAAAATATTGCACTGCACCATTTTATTTTTTCCAGATGAATTCTTCGCCGGACTGGGGCTTAAAACTTTCGTAACTCCAGCCCTGTAAAATCGGAAATTGTGGTGACCGGAAATCAATATTCCGACGCCATCAAAAATAGAGTTGGGTTGAGTACGGTGGGTGTCCCGCGTAATGTATGGTTGCGTTAAAAGTCATATTTTGTCGAGTTTTTGCTGTTTATTGGCGGCAGTGATCGTTTTTTCGTCGATCCAGCCGGCGGACGCAACCAGGTCCATCCGCTCTGATCCACGCTACGCCGCTTTTGTTATCGATATAAACTCGAATACGGTCCTCTATTCCCGGAGCGCAGACCGCCCGCGATACCCCGCTTCGCTTACAAAAATCATGACGCTGTATTTGGTTTTCGAAGCACTTCGCGAGGGCCGTATTACACGCGAAACCCGTATCCGCTTCTCGGCTTACGCTGCAGCGCAACCACCATCAAAACTTGGTATTGCCGTTGGCCAGACGATCTCGGTCGAAAATGCCATTAAAGCCCTTGTGACAAAATCTGCAAACGACGTGGCAGCTGCAATTGCCGAACACCTGGGTGGTACCGAAAGTCAATTCGCCGCCCAAATGACCAGCACTGCACGCACGTTGGGGATGTCCAACACGACCTTTAAGAATGCGTCCGGCCTGCCAAACAGCGCTCAAGTCACAACCGCGCGCGATATGGCCCGGCTCGGATACGCCATCCAGCGTGATTTTCCTGGCGAGTACGGATATTTCAGCACCCGGTCTTTTACCTATAACGGCCGCCGATACGGCAACCATAACCGCCTGCTCGGTAACGTCGCTGGCGTTGACGGTATCAAGACAGGGTATACCCGGGCGTCTGGCTTCAACCTGACCACATCGCTTCGAAGGAACAACCGCCATCTCATCGCCGTAGTCATGGGCGGTCCCACAGGCCAGTCCCGCGACACCCATATGCGCTACCTGCTCGACCGGTATTACAGCCAGGCCGTGGCGCGGACACGCCCGCCGCTGGAAATCGATGTTGCCAATATGCAAACACCGGAACTCCGCCCGTCCGGCGCCCGGGTCCAGATGGCGTCGACGCCATCACCCATACCCGTCATAGACACGTCGCGCGGTGTACTCGCAGCCTCGGTCACCGTACCGGGCACGACCATTGTCAATAGTCCAGATCCTATCGTAACGGCTGCCGTGACAAATCCAGTTCCTGATCAAATTGCACCCAACGACAGTGAAAATGTCGAGGCGCGGATTGAAAACCAGTGGGTCATCCAGATCGGCGCCTATGGCGACGAATCTGCTGCCCGTGGCAGGTTGAGCGAAGCCCGCTCCGCCGCGTCTACACTGCTGGCAAGTGGTGAGGCCTATACCGAATCCGTGCAGAGCAATAACCAAACCCTGTACCGCGCACGCTTTGGTGGATTTGACCGGGGAGCTGCTGTTGCCGCCTGTCGGGTTTTGAAAAACGCGGATTTCCCCTGCCTGCCGTTGCAGAGATAAGTCACCTAAAGCAACAAATCCCGCGCTTCGTTTAATTTTGTGGCGAAATATGTGGATCCGCCCTGATCAGGGTGAAGCTTTTTCATCAGCGTGCGGTGGGCTTTGCGGATATCCGCCGGACTGGCTCCAGACTTCAATCCTAGAATTGCGAGCGCTTCATTGCGCTGCATTGCCCCACGCCGTGGTGAACCGCCAGTGGGACTTTCCTCTGTCGATTCCTCCTCCCGCCAACCAGGAAACCGCCGGTCCATATAGGTCAGCAACAGCGCACTGCTTTCCTCGTTGCTCGAAATTTCCTGCATGAAATCCAGCAATTCTCCAAGCGAAAGCTCTTCCAGCGCAGCACCCTTGAAATCGCCTTCCAGGATTTTGCCGTACATGTCCCCTGAATCGTGTTCCAACACCATTTCCAGAAAATGTGATTTGACCGACGAAGTCTGGCCGCGGGTTTTGGACCCGGATCGGGAAAAACCACCAAGGCCTGGCATCCTGCCGCGCAACAGCGAATAGCCGAACCCGGCGATCGGGATCGCAAACACCCACCGGCCCGTCGCAGCCATCAAGCCTGCAACCAGGAGAACCAGTACGCCACCCCAGCGGTGTGCCGCGCGCGCCAAATCCGCAACGCTGGCCGTGGTCAGTTGTTTGAGAAACAACAGACCGAGCGACAGAACGATGATGCCAATCAGAAAATAGCCCATGGCCTACTCTACTTCATTTGCTCAAGCAGCAGGCGCGCGTTGTTGCTTTTTTTGCTCAAATCACCGAGCGCGGTATGACCGCCCGCAGCGTACACAGCAACAGCCGATAGAAGCGCGCGCAACTGGTCAGTGGCGCCAGAATCGAATTTGCAGAACGCGCCTTTTGTCAAACGTGCAATTTCGCGAAACCCTTTTTCCGCATAGGGCTCGTACCCCTCCTGGAAAATAAACGCAGGGACGCCCTGCAACCCCAGTTTTCCAGCCTTGGCACACAACCGGTCGATTTCCTCTTCCATGCAATCGCCCACATAGACCAGCGCATCGACCTTTGCCTTCCCCGTTTCCTTGATCGCGTGGGTCAGAACCTTGCCGATCTGGGTCTGCCCGCCCCGACAGTAAATTCCGCCCATGAGATCTGCCAGCTCCGCGCCATCGCGCACCCAGCGGCTGGCCCGACATTCGCCGAAACCGCGAAAATATACCAACTGAATATCCAGGCCGCCGATGCGTGCGGTTTCGCGAAACATTTCCGCTTGCAGGTGACAAGCGGTGTCCCAAGTGGGCTGCCTGCTCATGGTGGCGTCCAGGGCAAAGACCAACCGGCCGCGCTTGGCCCCTGCCCGACCTGGACCCAGTGCCTTCGCCTTGGCGACAAAGGCAGCAACCTCGGCATGGCTCGATTGCCCGGCCTCCTCCAGCGATTTTTCGGAACCGCCGGTGCGATCCTGCACCAATTTATCAGATTTGCGTGTCATCAGCTCGTATAGCTTGCGATGTCAGATAACCTAAAGATGGCGCATACACACACAAAGGCAAGTCTTGCTTGCCGGAATCGGGCTATTTGCCGAGAATATCATGCAGAATGAGGGGTTTTTCATTGGCGCGGGACCAGATTTCGCGGGCCTCGCGGCGCATCTTGGTCCGGTCATCGACGGGCAGGCTGAGGGTCGCGAGTAGCGCCCGGATTTCCTGCCGGGCGGTCAGGTGCGACAAGGTGGGTTCTGACCCGAGCGTTGCTTCATCCAGCATATCGACTGCGGTCAGGCCTTTTGGGAAGAAAGCCCGGAAGATCAACCGCTCGGCAATCCCGTCGGAAATCCTGAACCCAAGCTGCCTACCAAGCGAGCGCAGGCCCTCCCCGATAAATCTACGATTGCGCGAATCCAGTGTCGACATCCGGTTCCGGACCACGATCCAGTCCATCACCCCGTTGTCGACAAGCCGGCGCTGACGCCGCGCATCGCGCACCATGCGGGAATAATGGCTGATGCCGGTCACTTCGTGGCTGACGGGGTCGATTTTGGCAAGGACGTCTAGATCGAGGAAACTGTCATTGAGTGGGGTGACCAGCGTATCGGCCATGGAATGCGCCAGGCGCATCAGGTAACTGTCCGCCGCCGGCGTGTCGATCACGACGAAATCGTAATTTTGCTCGACCTCGCCGATTGCTTCGGCGAAGGACGAGAATTCAGATTCCTCCTGTCCGGCGACCGTGTCAGATTGTCCACGATAAACGGAAAAATGACGAGGAACTTCAAGTTCAAGGCCGGTCCGCGCCGACCAGCTTTTTCGGTTTGCAATGTAGTTTGTAAGGGTTCCTTGACGGCTATCGAGGTCAATCGACGCGACATTCTGACCGGCCTTCAATAAGGACGTCAGAACATGCATACATGTGGTCGACTTTCCCGTGCCCCCCTTTTCATTGCCAAAGACAATGACATGGGCGGACTTTTTTACGCCGTCCCCATTTAACATTTACACCACCACCGACTCAACAAAACACAGTCTATTCTGACCAGTCGCGGGCGCGTGATCAACTAAATATGATTTTAAATGGGTAATTCAGTAAATTTACGTCGTTAACCGTGTCGATCTGCAAGGCAATTCAGGTCTCGTCCAGCCCCGTTCCAAGCGACATCAGGGCGGCATTACCGCCTGAAGCAGTCGTATCCACGCTGATCACCCGCTCCACCGCAAAAGCCGGCAGATAATGCGGCCCACCGGCCTTGGGACCAGTCCCCGAAAGCCCCTCACCGCCAAAAGGCTGGGATCCGACAACGGCACCCACCTGGTTGCGGTTGACGTAAATATTGCCGACCTTTACTTGCCCCACTATCTCCTCGATCCGGCTATCGATCCGGCTGTGGATGCCAAGCGTCAGTCCATACCCGGTCTTGTTAATCGCCGCGCAAACCTGGTCCAGTTTCCCGGCTTGATAGCGCACCACGTGGACGACCGGGCCGAAGACTTCGCGCTCCAAAACATCAATCGAGTCAATCGCATATGCGGCCGGGCTGACATAGGTGCCCCGCCCGCAGGATTCCGGAATCGGGAGATCGATCAACTCCGTTTGCTGGCGCTTCATCTCCGCCTTGTGGGCGTCCAGCGTTGATTTGGCTTCCGCGTCGATAACCGGGCCGACATCGGTCGAAAATTCCAGCGGGTCACCGATCTGCAATTCCTCCATCGCGCCCAACAGCATTTTCTCGACCCGCGCGGCACCGTCTTCCTGGAGAAACAGAACCCGTAATGCCGAGCAGCGCTGCCCGGCCGAATCGAAGGCCGAGCGCACCGCATCTTTGACCGCCTGTTCCGGCAAAGCGGACGAATCGACGATCATCGCGTTCATGCCGCCGGTCTCGGCGATCAACGGGACAATCGGCCCGTCGCGCCCGGCCAGCCCCCGGTGGATAAGTCCCGCCGTCTGGTTCGATCCGGTGAAAACAATTCCATCGATTCGCTGATCCGACACCAATTGGGCGCCGACGACCTCGCCTTTCCCTGGCAAAAGCTGCAGCACATCACCCGGCACACCTGCCTGATGGAATAACCGCACCGCGATTGCCGCTACCAGTGGAGTTTGTTCCGCCGGCTTCGCGATCACCGCGTTGCCGGCCGCAAGCGCGGCGCTCACCTGTCCGGTAAAAATAGCAAGGGGGAAATTCCAAGGGCTGATGCAGGCAAACAGGCCGCGTCCATTGAGCGCGATGGTGTTGCGCTCCCCGGTCGGCCCGGGCAGCCCACCAGGACCGGCAAATTCCAGCCGCGCACGGGCTGCGTAATAGCGCAGAAAATCAACCGCTTCGCGGATGTCTCCGAGGGCATTATCGAGGGTCTTGCCGGCTTCCCGAATAATCACCGCCATTAGATACGACATGTTTTGCTCGTAAAGGTCGGCGGTCTTTTCCAGCAATGTGGCGCGTGCGTCGCCCCCAAGACGGTCCCAACCGTCGGCGGCGCCCGACCCGCCGGCAATCGCGCCTTCAACCTGTGTTTTGCTCGCCTCCACCACGCTCCCGACCGCGACACTGGTATCGTGGGGAGAGTTTATTGGCATTGCATCCCCCTCCAGCATCTTACCGCCGACGAGTGGACCGGCCTTTTGCCCGGTTTCAAGATATTTTTTGATCTCACCCAATAGAGGCGTGCGCACCGATGTTTCGCTCAAAACCAGTCCGCGCGCATTCCCGCGTTCCGGCAGGAAGAGATCGGTGGGCGCAGGAATGCGCGGATGGGGGATGTGCGTCAGGCCGATCACACGCTCGACCGGGTCGGCAATAATCTCTTCAATTGGTGCATCATCGTCGCCAAGCCGGTTAACAAAGGAGGTGTTCGCTCCATTCTCCAACAATCGCCGCACGAGGTATGCAAGCAGATCTTCGTGGCTCCCCACAGGCGCGTAAATCCGGCACGGTTTGCCAACGTTCGGACCCAACACCTCGTCATAAATCGCCTTGCCCATGCCGTGGAGACGCTGTAGCTCGAACCCGTCGGTGTCGCCCGCAATGGCTATCACGGCGGCGATGGTGTGGGCGTTATGGGTCGCCAATTGCGGGTAAAACACGTCACGGTTTTCAAGCAGATACCTGGCGCAGGCAATGTACGACGTATCGGTCGCGGACTTCCGGGTAAAGAGCGGGTAGCTGTCGTGCCCGCCCTCCTGCGCCAATTTGATTTCCGTATCCCAGTAGGCACCTTTAACCAGACGGATCGGGATTTTATGCCCCGATGCCTTTGCGAGTAAACCGAGCCAATCAAGAACCGGCATCGCGCGGCGGCCGTAAGCCTGCACCGCAAGACCCAACCCGTCCCAGCCATCGAGGTCCGGATGTCTGAGCAGGGATTCAAATATCCCGAGTGAGATATCCAGCCGGTCGGCTTCTTCAGCATCAATCGTCAGACCCAGATTGAGGTCTTTGGCTCTGCGCGCAAGTTCCATGACCCGCGGCACCAGCTCTCCAAATACCCGGTCCTCCTTGGCCGGTTCGTAACGCGGGTGCAAAGCCGACAGCTTTACCGAAAGACTGGCCCGGGCGAAAACACTGTCGGCACTGGCCCCTGGTCCGGCCCATTCGCCCAGTTCCGCGAGCGCGTCCATATAGGATTTAAAATAGATATCGGCATCCGCCGCCGTGACCGCCGCTTCGCCGAGCATGTCGAAGGAAAAGCGGTATTCCGGTTCGTCGTCGGCAGCGCGCATGGCCTCCTGGATTGTGCGTCCAAGCACAAACTGGCGCCCAAGAATTCGCATCGCCTGACGCATGGCTTGGCGGATAACCGGTTCGCCGCTCCGGTTGACCAGCCTACCAAGGTGCCGGGTAGCGCTGGCAAACAGGCCCCTCACACCGTCCGGCTCGTCGAGCGCGATCACCCGGCCTGTCAGCATCAACCCCCAGGTCGATGCATTCACGAACAGCGATTCAGAGGACCCGAGATGCTTTTCCCAGTCTCCTCCCCCAATTTTATCGGCAATCAACTGGTCGGCAGTCTCTGCGTCGGGGACCCGCAGCAGCGCTTCTGCCAGGCACATCAGCACCACGCCCTCTTCGCTGGACAACGAATATTCATGCATCAAGGCGTCGACGCCGCCATGCTGCCGCCTGCCCGTCCGTGCTGCGTCCACCAGCTTTCGGGCAATCATGTCGACCTGCCGGGCTTCGACATCCGAGAGCCGGGCCAAGTCCGCAAGTTCATGGACCAACTCGGTCTCGTCGCGAAAATAACTTGCAGCAATCTTGTCCCGGGAAAGAGCCTGATCGGCCATGGCAGGATAACCTTTGCGTGTACAATTTGGTATGACGAAGAGCGCCCCCAATGCTAACTGTCCGACAGGCCGAATGCGATAAAATTGAAAAAATACCTGTTGAAACCAATCGACCGGTTGCGCTTGTCAATGCAGGCCGCTAAATCGATATCATGGTTGTGAAGCCGAACATTGTACGGACCGAGCGCGCCCTTCGCTCGAAAGTGTCCAGTTGGCGCGATGCGGGAGAAAGTGTCGCGCTTGTTCCCACAATGGGGGCACTGCACGAAGGGCATCTTCACCTGATCGATCTGGCTTCAAAAAAGGCCGACCGGACGATTGTCTCGGTTTTTGTGAACCCCGGTCAGTTCGCACCCAAAGAAGACTTTAGTAAATACCCCCGCGACGAAAAATCTGACATGGCCAAACTCGCCAATTATGACGTCGACCTGGTTTTCGCACCCTCAGTCGAGATGATCTATCCCCATGATTTTGCTACCAAAGTGATATTGCTGGGTCCGGCAAGCGCCGACCTCGAAGACCAATTCCGACCACATTTTTTTGACGGCGTTGCAACTGTGGTCGCGAAACTGCTCATCCTCTGCCAACCCCACATGGCGATATTCGGCGAGAAAGATTATCAACAATTTCTAGTCATCCGGCAGATGGCACGGGATTTGAATATTCCGGTGAAAATCATTTCTGGGAGCACGATCCGGGAACCGGACGGTTTGGCGCTTTCGTCGCGCAACGCTTATCTTAGCCCGGACGAGCGCCTGATAGCACCAATGCTCCACGCGATACTGAAAGATGTGGCTCACAAGGTCGCGCGCGGCGGCGAGGTCAACCGGGTACTCGGAACCGCGAAAACAAAGCTGGGGCGGTCAGGATTCCGGCTCGATTATCTCGAAGCCCGGGACCGCAAGACGTTGCAACCCCTGGCCAGAGGATTTACGGGCAATGCCCGCCTATTGGCGGCGGCCTGGCTCGGCAAGACCCGTCTGATCGACAATATCGCGCTAAAAATATAGTGCTTCAAATCAACCCGAGATCTGCAAGTTCCCGGCGCATTTCGGGCGGCATACCGGCATCAATTCCGGCGCGTTCATCAAGATCAGCCGGCGCGTCGCTCGCCGAATAATAGCGCCACCCCTGGAACGGCCTGGAGCGGCGCGGGACCGTCGGCACCAACACCGGATCGAGAACCAGATGGCATCGTTTGATCCCCTGATCATCTTTGAACGGGCGTATATCTGTAAGTCTCTGGCGCGCCTGGATTAATCCCTTGATGACCCAATAGATCGATCCGCCTGTGCGCAGGATTTCTGACCGCCGCGTCGGTGTCATGCGGGTGGTGTGAAAAAGTTCGGGTACCTCGCCCTTTTTGCGTTTTTCGGCAAGGCGGATCCCCTGCCAGACACCAAGCGATTCCACCGACTCGCTGCCAACCGACAATTTGATCAAATGCTGGGTCATTCGCTTCTATCGCGCCAAGAGAATCTCGTCGATCACGTCACATACCAATAGCGGACTATTTGCTTACAAAGACTAGTCGTCCTCACTATTGATAACTATCAGCCGCTGGCCTTCGCCTACCTGGTCGCCAGGGACGGCGAGGATTTCGGCTACTACTCCATCGCCGCTGGCCATCAAACTGTGTTCCATTTTCATGGCTTCCACTATCGCCAACCGCTTGCCCTTGGAGACGGAATCGCCAGTAGCAACGAACAGATCCAACAACTTGCCATGCATCGGTGAGCGAATGATCGCACCATCCTCATCGTCTTCGAACCCGGCGGCGGAATAGTCCGGCCGGGAGACGCGAACCTGCCTCCCATCGGCGAGAACAATCACGGCGTCGCCCACGTCGACGAGAACGGCGTCGACTTCCGGCCAATCGTCGGCCTCGGGTCCGAGTATGATAGCCGGTGCACCATCGACCCATTCGGTCAGCAAACTGACAGGCTTGCCGTTCGCCAGAATATCGATGCCAGTTTCCCGAACAGCACCCAGTTGGAACCCGTCCGTCAGGGTCCAGGGCGTGTCGTGCATCTCGGCTCCCTCGCGCAATTCAAAACGGCGTTCGATCAGACGGATCGCTCCTAGTGCCGCCATCGCGTCACGCTGACCCAACGGCGGGATGGTAAGGTCATCGATATTGGCGTCGATAAACCCTGTATTGAACCTATTTTCGCGAAAACCCTCCGCGCTGCATAGCGCTTTCAAAAAGGCAATGTTGGTCTGCGGCCCGGCAATCTGGGTCTCGTCCAGGGCGGAATAAAGCAAATCCAGAGCTTCGGAACGGGTCTCGCCGTGCGCCACCAGTTTTGCGATCATGGGGTCGTAGAACGGTGAGACCGTGTCCCCTTCCTTGACTCCAGTTTCAATTCTGATCGCCGACCCATTTGGAAAAGACAGGATTTCCAACAGTCCGGTAGACGGCAGAAACCCGTTTTCCGGGTCTTCGGCATAAATCCGCGCTTCGACGCTGTGCCCGTTAATGGTCAGATCGCCCTGGCTGATACCAAGCGCTTCGCCTGAGGCCACCCTGAGTTGCATTTCCACCAGATCCAGCCCGGTAATTTCCTCGGTAACCGGGTGCTCGACCTGAAGCCGGGTGTTCATTTCCATGAAATAGAACCCGTCAGTCTTCAACCCTTTCGACCCGTCGGCAATAAACTCAACGGTGCCGGCGCCGGAATATTTAACCGCTTTTGCTGCGTTGACGGCAGCTTCGCCCATGGCCTTGCGGACCTCGTCCGTCATGCCTGGCGCTGGCGCCTCCTCAATCACTTTCTGGTGGCGACGCTGGAGCGAACAATCGCGCTCAAACAAATGCACCGCGTTTCCCTGGCCATCGGCAAATATTTGAATTTCCACGTGCCGTGGCGATCCGATAAATTTCTCGATCAGCACGTCATCATTGCCAAAGGCGGACAGGGCTTCGCGCTTCGCGCTTTCCAGCGAGGCGTCGAAATCTTTGGCCTTCTCAACGAGCCGCATGCCCTTGCCGCCGCCGCCGGCAACCGCCTTGATCAGGATCGGATATCCGATCTCGTAGGCCTTTTGTTTCAGAAAATCGCCGGCCTGCTTTGAACCATGATAGCCGGGCACGACGGGCACGCCTGCCTTTTCCATCAAAGACTTGGCGGCCCCCTTTAAGCCCATCGCCCGGATCGCATCCGCCGAAGGACCAACGAAGACAATGCCTTCCCTGGCGCATGTTTCGGCGAAGTCGGCATTTTCTGAGAGAAACCCGTATCCGGGATGGATCGCATCGGCGCCAGCCTCTTTAGCTGCCCCGATAATCTTGTCGACGACAAGATAAGAGTCTGCCGCCGCAGCCCCGCCAAGATGCCAGGCCTCGTCAGCCATTTCCACATGCAGCGCTTCGCGATCAACATCTGAATAAACCGCGATGGTGCGAACGCCAAGCCGGTTGGCTGTGCGTATGATTCGGCAGGCAATTTCACCGCGATTTGCGATCAGGAGGGAAGAAAACATGGCCTATGAATAGCCGTATCCTCGTCCAAAGACCATACGCCCAATACGGAAATCCACTGGTGAAATTCAACAGGCAACGATACTGACGGCGAGGCCCCCTTTTGAGGTTTCCTTGTATTTATCGCTCATATCAAGGCCGGTTTGGCGCATTGTCTCAATGCAACTATCGAGTGGCACATAATGTGTCCCGTCACCGCGTAGCGCGAGCGATGCAGCCGTCACGGCTTTGACCGTCCCAAGGGCATTGCGCTCGATACACGGCACCTGCACTAGCCCGCCAACGGGGTCGCAGGTCATCCCCAGATGATGCTCAAGCGCAATTTCGGCGGCATTCTCGACCTGCTCATTAGTCCCGCCAAGGGCCGCGCACAAACCCGCCGCAGCCATGGCCGACGCCGCCCCGACTTCGCCCTGACACCCAACCTCGGCACCGGAAATCGAAGCGTTGTGCTTGATGATGCCGCCAATCGCCGCAGCGGTCAGGAGAAAGATGCGCGTACCTGCAACACAGGCTTCGTCGCAATGATCGAGATAATACCGGATCACGGCGGGGATCACCCCGGCAGCGCCATTGGTCGGCGCAGTCACCACCCGCCCGCCTGCGGCGTTTTCTTCGTTGATCGCCATGGCGTAAATGCCAAGCCAGTCCATGACTGTATGATCTTTGGGGCGGTTCTTCCCCCGCTCGGCGACGAGCTGTTTGTGGATTTCCCCGGCGCGCCGCTTGATTTTCAATCCGCCCGGCAATTCGCCTGACTGCGACATGCCTCTTTCCATACAGGCTTTCATGGCCTTCCAGATATTATCGAGGCCCTCGTCCAACTCTGTCTCGGGGATGCTGAATATCTCGTTTTCCCGCTTCATACCGGCAATCGTCAGGCCTGACGCCTGGCCCATCTCGAGCATGGTTTTAGCGTTTTCAAACGGGTATAAAACGCGTATGTCCGAGACCGGTACAGTGGACCCGTCTTCGACCGCGTCTAGTTCCCGTAGCATCGCGATAAAACCACCACCGACCGAACAGAACGTTTCCTCCACCAGCACACCGCCAGCGTTATCGAGCGCCCTGAAGATCATTTCATTGGGGTGTCTTTTGTGTCGCGTGTCGTAGTCGAATACGAGATCGATAGCGGGATCGAATGCAATTGCCTTTCCCTGGACGGAAAGTGCCTTTGCCGCTTCAAGCCTCTCAATCAGATCATCCACCTTGTCAGGGTCCACCTGATCTGGAATTTCGCCAAGCAAGCCTAAAAATACGGCACGGTCGGTACCATGCCCTTTGCCGGTAAACGCCAGAGACCCGAGAAGCGCGACACTTATGCGCGCCGTATCGGACAACGTTTCCGGTGACAATTCAGACAGAAACCTGTACGCGGCGACCATCGGGCCGACCGTATGGGACGAAGAGGGTCCGATCCCGATCTTGAATATGTCAAATACGCTGAGAAACATTTACCCGCCTTTTCAAAAACGTTTTTCAGTATAGCGCCTTTGACATCGATCATTGCACGCTGTTACCAGGCAAGCGCCTCCTGAATACGACAAGCAAATTTGAAAATGCGGCAGGAACCGCGGAATTCGGCGATTTTTCGTGTTACATACGAAAGACGCCAAACTTGGTTTCAGTCACTGGCGCGTTGAGCGTTGTCGAGAAACTCAGGCCTAGAACCCGGCGGGTCTCGGCCGGCGTTATGATTCCGTCATCCCAGATCCGCGCGGTGGCAAACAGGGGATTGCCTTCAGTCTCGAACTTTTCGAGAATCGGATTCTTAAAATCGGCTTCTTCTTCGTCGCTCCAGCTATCGCCGTCGGCTTCTATATTATCGCGCTTTACGGTTGCCAATACGCTTGCTGCCTGGATCCCGCCCATGATCGAAACCCGGGCGTTCGGCCAAGTATAGAGAAAACGCGGTGAATAGGCCCTCCCGCACATACCGTAATTGCCGGCCCCGTAGGACCCACCCGTGACCAGTGTGATCTTGGGCACCTGGGCGCAGGCCACCGCCATCACCATTTTCGCGCCGTTGCGGGCGATTCCGCCTGCTTCCGCGTCCCGGCCCACCATGAACCCGGTGATATTTTGCAAAAACAGCAGCGGGATGCGCCGCTGGCAGCATAACTCGATGAAATGCGCGCCCTTTTGTGCGGATTCTGAGAAGAGAATGCCATTGTTGGCGAGGATACCGACTGGAATACCCCAAATTCTGGCAAACCCGGTGACGAGTGTGGACCCGAACAATTGTTTGAACTCATCAAATTCCGAGCCGTCAACAATCCGCGCGATGATTTCGCGCGCATCGTAATGTGTGGCAAGGCTTTCCGGGATTACACCATCGAGTTCGGATGGATCGTAAACAGGATCCATGGGTTCCTGGAGCAGGATGTCCGGGATTTTCTCGCGGTTTAGCCCACGGACGATATTGCGCGCGATCTGCAGCGCGTGATCGTCGTTGACGGCGAGATGGTCGGCGACACCGGAAATTCGCGTATGTATGTCGCCGCCACCCAGATCTTCAGCTAAAACCTCTTCCCCCGTGGCCGCTTTGACCAATGGCGGACCGGCCAGGAAAATCGTGCCCTGTTTGCGCACGATGATGGTTTCGTCCGACATAGCCGGGACATACGCGCCGCCCGCCGTACAGGAACCCATCACCACCGCGATCTGCGGAATTCCTGCCGCCGACATATTCGCCTGGTTATAGAAAATTCGCCCGAAATGTTCTCTATCGGGAAAAATTTCGGCCTGATTTGGCAAATTTCCGCCACCTGAATCGACCAGATAAATGCACGGCAAATTATTCTGCAGCGCAATTTCCTGGGCCCGCAAATGCTTCTTCACGGTCATCGGATAATAAGTGCCGCCCTTGATGGTCGCATCGTTGCAGACAATGATGCATTCCACACCCTCGATCCGGCCAATCCCGGTAATCACGCCGCCCCCATGGATAGCGGAATCGTACATGCCGTTGGCCGCGAGGGGCGACAATTCAAGAAACGGCGAGCCGGGATCCACAAGCCGCAGGACCCGCTCACGGGGCAGCAATTTTCCACGCGATAAATGCCGCGCGCGTGAACGCTCGTTTCCGCCCAACGCCGCCTCGGCGCGCTTGTCGTTCAATTCCGCAACAAGCGACGTCATCGCCGCACGGTTGGCGGCGAAGGTGGCTGAACTTGTATCGATTATGGATTCAAGAACCGGCATTGATAGCGCCCTTTTTAATTTCATTCATGGCGCAATATGGCAGGGTGCAAACCCGATTGAAACCACCGATATCCCCGTTTCCACGATGCCATCCAGCGGAATGAAACGCTACCGGATATAGGTATCAAATTCCCACGGCTCGTCGCGCGCTGCCGCCGCCCATTCCTGCCACGCGGGCAGCGCCATGACCGCGTCCATGTAATTACGGGAGGTCTGCGATACCGGCACCTGGTAGACGTGAAACCGGTTCACAATAGGGGCATACATCGCATCGATATTACCGAATGCGCCGAACAGAAACGGACCCCCGTCCAATTTGCGCGCCAGACATTCGGCCCACAGGGCTTCGATCCTCTCGACATCTGCTAAAACTTCGTCGGAAAGCGGAACGGCGTTCGGCTCCAGGCGGATATTCATGGGCAAGGCGCTTCTTAGGGCCCCAAACCCTGAATGCATCTCGCCGGCGCCCGAACGCGCCTTTGCGCGCATCATCATATCGGCGGGCCACAATCCCTTCTCCGGGAATTTGTCCGCCAGGTATTCGAAAATGGCGAGTGAACCCCAAACCGCTTCGCCGCTATCCAGCAAAACCGGCACCTGGCCCGGCACATGGCCGGCACCGGTATGCGCGCGAACCTTGTCCCTGAAGTCTTCGCTAAACAGCACAACGAGCGACTCGGTAAACGAAATCCCGGCATGCCTCATCATAATCCAGGGCCGGAACGACCAGGATGAATAATTCTTGTTCCCGATAATCAGGGTCAGATCAGACACACGCGTCTCCTGGATAGTTTACGGTTATCGAATTATTCGGTCTCAATAGGCCCGCCTGCGTCCCGCCACGCCCCAAACCCGTCGGTCAGATTGATCACGGGTGACAGACCCATCTTCTGGGCAATATCGGTCGCGAGCGCCGATCGCAGTCCGCCCGCGCAAAACACAACGAACGTGTTGTCAGTCGCAAAAGCTTCCTTGTGATACGGGCTTTCCGGATCGATCCAGAATTCCAGCATGCCGCGCGGACAATGAAACGCACCGGGCACCCGCCCTTCCCGCTTCAATTCCCGGATATCACGGATATCCACAAAAGTAACATCGTCGCGATCGAGCATCGAAATCGCGTCTTTTGCGGATACAGAATCAATGCGCGTGAACGCGTCATCGCAGAGTTGTTTGATCCCGGTGGTAATATTCTGTGTCAAAATTCCATCTCTCTCGATATCAGGTCAAATTTACAGGCGTTCGATTCCAACGGCGGTCGCTTCGCCACCGCCAATGCACAATGAAGCAATCCCCTTGTTGAGATCATTCTTCTGCAAGGCATGCAGCAGGGTAACCAGGATCCGCGCGCCGGACGCACCGATCGGGTGACCAAGCGCGCAGGCACCACCATGGATATTAACCTTGTCGTGGGGAAGGTCCAGATCGCGCATGGCGGCCATGGTCACAACGGCGAAAGCCTCGTTGATCTCGTATAGATCAACGTCATCCTTATCCCACCCGGTTTGCGCGCACAGCTTTTCAATCGCCCTGATTGGCGCGGTCGTGAACCAGGCAGGGGCCTGGGCGTGGCTGGATACGCCCACGATTTTTGCCAAGGGGTTGAGTTCGCGCTGCTCTGCTTGCGACAACCGCATCAATACAAGTGCTGCTGCGCCATC
>JAJFGZ010000061.1 GCA_021775855.1 Hyphomicrobiales bacterium | reverse complement strand
ATCACTCGCCGACGCGTTGTGCGGGGTGATCGTGACGCTTTCATGCCCCCAGAGCTGACTTGATGCGGGCAACGGCTCGGTCTCGAACACATCCAGCGTTGCTGCGCCGAGAATTTGGTCATCAAGCGCGCTGAGGATATCCGCTTCGCGCTGCAACCCGCCGCGTCCGGCATTGATGAGGACGGGCTTGCCAAGCGGACCGTCATGGCTGAGCTTTTCAAACAACGCGCGATTGAGAATCCCGTCGGTCGCCGGGGTATGCGGCAACAGACAGACCAGAATGTCGGTCCGGGCTAGAAAGTCGCCCAGTCCGTCTTCACCGGAAAAGCAATTCACACCGTCCAGATTTTTCGCGGTCCGGCTCCAGCCATTGACCTGGAACCCGAGGATTTTGAGTTTATTGGCGGCGTCCATGCCGAGCACGCCGAGACCCATGATTCCAACGCGCATGGCGCTGGCAGGCGCCTGGGCGAATTCACGCCATTCTGACTTTGCCTGCAATGTGTCATAGGCCCTCTGTTTACGGTGATGCATCAGCACGTGCAGGACAACATATTCACTCATCCGCATGCTCAGATCCGGATCTATAATGCGCACAACCGGCACGTCCGGCAGGGCATGGTCCTCGTAAATATGATCGACCCCCGCGCCAAGCGAGTAGATCACCTGGAGATTGGGCATGGTCCCAAGAAGGCCCGGCCGGGGTTTCCAACATAGCGCGTAGGCGACGTCTTCAGGGTTGGAAATATCTGGTGCGGCCAATATTTGGCGGTTTGGCGCAAGTTGCATGAGCGACCGCGCCCAGGGCTCCACATCCCAGTCGCTGATCAGAAGCGCGAGTGCCGCCGCAGTCATTGCGCCACTATCCCGCCCGGAACCGCGCGCAAGTCGAAAGCCGCTGCGATCAGGGCTTTGGTATAGTCGGTCTTTGGTGCGTCGAAAATCTGCCTGGCAGTGCCGAATTCAACTGCCTTGCCCTCGCGCATGACAATCACTTCGCCAGCCAGCGCCCGCACAACTTTGAGGTCGTGGCTGATAAACAGGTAGGCGAGGTCGTTGCGTTGCTGCAGGTCCCGCAACAGGTCGACGATCTGCGCCTGCACCGACATATCAAGTGCGCTGGTAGGCTCGTCCAGCATCAGGAATTTCGGTTTCAATACCATGGCCCGGGCGATTGCAATGCGCTGGCGCTGGCCGCCGGAAAATTCGTGCGGGTAGCGGTCCAGGATATCTCCGGTCATGCCGACTTCGTCGAGTGCGGATTTTACCAGCGCCCGGCGCTCGTCGTAACCCATACCCTGGCCATGAACGATCAGGCCTTCTTCGACAATCTGGACGACCGACATGCGCGGGCTTAGTGACCCGTACGGGTCCTGGAACACGATCTGCATTTCCTTGCGCAAGGCCCGCATGCGGCGAAACGAGAAATTCGAAATCGTCTTGTCGTCATATTCAATTCTACCCTTGCTCGAAATCATCCGCATCAGGGCAAGCCCAAGCGTCGTTTTACCGGACCCGGATTCTCCGACAATTCCAAGCGTCTGGCCGTCGCGCACCCGGACGTCGATCCCGTCTACGGCCTTGATGTGACCGACCGTGCGGCGCAGGAACCCGCGCTTGATTGGGAACCATACTTTCAGGTCTTCGGTCTTGATCACGGTTTTCGCGGTATCGTCCACATTCGGCGGATCGCCCTTGGGCTCTGCCGCCAGCAAGTGTTTGGTGTAGGCGTGCTTCGGGCTCTCGAAAATCTGTTTGGTTGCACCGGTCTCGACAATTTGCCCGTTGGTCATGACATTCACCCGGTTGGCCATCCGGCGCACGATTCCGAGATCGTGGGTAATCAACAGGATGGCCATACCCTCCGCGCGTTGTAAGTCGTGCAACAATTCCAGGATTTGCGCCTGCACCGTGACATCGAGCGCGGTTGTCGGCTCGTCGGCGATCAAAAGGTCTGGTTCATTGGCGAGCGCCATGGCGATCATGACGCGCTGGCGCTGGCCGCCGGACAATTGATGCGGGTAGCTCGCAAGCCGCTGTTCAGGATCGCGGATGCCGACTTTGTTGAGCAGGTCCAGGATCCGCGCCCGCGCCTGGCTCTCGCCCATGCCGTGATGGATTTTCAGCATCTCCCCGATCTGTTGCTCGACCGTATGCAACGGATTGAGCGACGTCATCGGCTCCTGAAAGATCATCGAGATATCGTTGCCGCGCACTTTCGACATGGCTTTTTCGCCGGCACCCATCAATTCTTCGCCATTGAAACGGATGGAGCCGGAGGGGTGGCTAGCGGCCGGGTAGGGCAGTAACTGCATCAACGAAAGGGCACTAACCGATTTGCCGGAACCCGATTCACCCACCAGAGCTACCGTTTCGCCGGACCGGATATCAAATGATACCCGGTCGACCGCCAACGTATCACGCGACCCGGCCCGGAACGCGACCGATAGGTCTCTGATTTCGATCAGGGGCGTGTGTTTGACCATCTACCCTTCCGGCGCGAATGTCTTGCGGGGGTCGAAGCCGTCGCGGACGGCTTCGCCGATAAATATCAGCAGGCTCAGCATGATTGCGATCACCATGAATCCCGTAATCCCGAGCCACGGGGCCTGCAGGTTGGCCTTGCCCTGGGCCAGCATTTCGCCAAGCGAAGGAGAGCCGGGGGGAAGACCAAAGCCCAGAAAATCGAGCGATGTGAGCGTCGCGATCGAACCATTCAGAATAAACGGCATGAAGGTCAGGGTCGCCACCATCGCGTTGGGGAGCAAATGTTTGAACATGATCGAGATGCTTGAGACGCCCAGTGCGCGCGCCGCGTTGACATATTCGAAATTCCGCCCGCGTAAAAATTCCGCCCGGACCACGCCGACCAAAGCAACCCAGGAAAACAGCAACAGCATGCCGAGCAGGATCCAGAATGTCGGCTCGATGACGGCGGCAATGATGATCAGCAAATAGAGCGCCGGGATCGACGTCCATATCTCGATAAAGCGTTGAAACAGGAGATCGACCCAGCCGCCAAAATAGCCCTGGACCGCCCCGGCCATAATCCCGATCACGGACGAAATGATCGTCAAGGTCAGCCCGAACAGGATCGATATCCGGAAACCGTAAATCATCCGTGCGACCACGTCGCGACCCTGATCATCGGTGCCAAGCCAGTTCTCGGCTGATGGCGGCGCCGGCGCCGGGACGGGAAGGTCAAGGTTAATCGTGTTGTACGAATATCGAATGACCGGCCAGACCATCCATCCGCCGCTATCTACGATCAACTCCTGCACAAAGGGGTCGCGGTAATCGGCTTCGGTCTCAAATTCGCCGCCATAGGCAGTTTCGGGATAGGCTTCAAAAATTGGATAGTAGAAGGCGTCGTTATAGCGGATCAGCAACGGTTTATCGTTAGCGATAAATTCCGCACCGAGGGTCGCGAAGAAAAGAAATAGAAAAATCCACAGGCTCCAATAGCCGCGCCGGTTTGCTCTAAAACTGTCCCACCGGCGCTGATTGATCGGCGACAGAAATCGTTTCCGCTGCGTGCGTACGGTTTCTGCTTCGGTATGTGGGCTGGCCATATTCATGGCATCAGTTTTCCCGGCGCTCGAAATCGATCCGCGGGTCGATCCAGGTATAGGCCAAGTCTGAAATGAGATTGACTACCAGTCCCATCAAAGAAAATATGTAGAGGGTTGCGAAAACAACCGGATAATCTCGGCTTATAATCGATTCAAACGACAGCAATCCGAGCCCATCGAGCGAAAAAATCGTTTCGATCAACAGGCTTCCGGCGAAAAATGCACCGATAAAAGCGCCGGGAAATCCCGCAATAATGATCAGCATGGCATTCCGGAACACATGTCCATACAGCACGTCGCGCTCGCTGAGCCCTTTCGAGCGCGCGGTCACGACATATTGTTTGCGAATTTCGTCGAGGAACGAATTTTTTGTGAGCAGTGACGTCGTCGCGAATGCCCCAAGCGCCATCGAGATGAGCGGCAGCGTGAGGTGCCAGAAATAGTCGATAATCTTGCCAAACAGCGACAATTCATCAAAATTCTCTGAAGTCAATCCACGCAAAGGGAACAAGTCGAGGAACGTGCCGCCTGAAAACAGGACGATCAGCAAGACCGCAAACAGGAAACCCGGGATGGCGTAACCGACAATGATCACGCCGCTGGTCCAGACGTCGAAGCGGGAGCCGTCACGAACGGCCTTCGCGATCCCGAGCGGGATCGAAATTATGTAAGTAAGGAGCGTCATCCATAGCCCGAGCGAGATCGAGACAGGCATTTTCTCGATGACCAATTCAATGACAGAAATATCGCGGAAGTAACTGTCGCCGAAATCAAACCGGATATAATTACCCATCATCAGCAGAAAGCGCTCGGTGGGCGGTTTGTCGAAGCCGAACTGGACTTCCAGCTGACGGATAAATTCCGGATCAAGCCCCTGCGCGCCGCGATATTTCGACGGCATTGCGCTACCACCGCCGCCGGGCGTCTGGGCACCGGCACCGACCCCGGCATCGCCGCCCGCCGAACCGCCAATCCGCGATGTGGCGGAGACGTCCGTTCCGGATAACTGGGCGATGACCCGCTCGACCGGCCCTCCCGGCGCCCATTGGATGACGGCGAACGAAATCAGCATGATCCCGATAATCGTCGGGATGATGAGCAAAAGGCGTCTCAGAATATAGGCAGCCAACTGCGCGCCTCTATCTCAGCGATTCAAGACGGGCCGCTTTGTCCGCATCGAACCACCAGGTCTCGATCACGCCGCGCTCGAATTGCGGTTTGACATCGGGCCATGAAAACCTGTCCCAAAAGGCGATGGTGTGAATATTTTTGAACCAATGTGGCACCCAATAATGCCCGGCCCGAAGCAGCCGGTCGAGGGCCCGTGCGGAGGTCTCCAGTTCGACCCGCGACGTCGCTCCGATCATCGCTTCAATCATTGCGTCGATCGCCGGGTTGGAGATGCCTGAAAGATTCCGGCTGCCCTGGGTGTTGGCGGCATCGCTCGACCAATAATTCCGCAATTCGGCGCCTGGTGTATTATCGATTATGTAGCGCTGGGTCACGACATCGAAATCAAAGGTTTTGATTCTTTCTTCGAATTGCGAGGGGTCAATCCGTCGGATCGTTGCATCGATGCCGAGCAATACCAGGTTTTTCACGTACGGCGCGACCACGCGCTCCCAGGTTGGGGAAATAATTATGAACTCAATTTCAAAAACTTCACCGGCGCTGTTTTGGCGTTTGCCGTCGACAATTGTCCAGCCGGCCTGGTTGAGCAAGTTCGACGCTTGCCGAAGGAGCGAACGATCCTGACCGGACCCGTCCGATACCGGCGGAATAACAACTTCGCCGAAAACAGAATCCGGGATTTGCCCGCGCCATGGTTCCAGCAGTGCCAGCTCGCCGGGCCCGGGTAGACCCTCGGCCTTCATGGAAGAATTCTCGAAAAAGCTTTCGGTCCGCACATACAGATCATAAAACTGATTGCGGTTTGTCCATTCGAAATCGAACGCCAGCGCCAGCGCTTCGCGAACGACGGGGTCGGAAAACTTTTCAAGCCGGGTATTGAGGAAAAAACCCTGTGCCCCAGAGACCCGCTCGTCCGGGATTATAACGCGGTTCAAGAGGCCATCGCGGACCGACGCGACGTCGTATCCTGTGGCCCAGTTGCGCGACGTAAATTCTTCGCGAAGATCATACTCGCCCGCCTTCAGCGCCTCGAATTCCGCCGTCGGATCGCGGTAAAATTCGTACCGCAACTCACCAAAATTGAACCGACCCCGGTTGACCGGAAGGTCTCGCGCCCAATAATCCTCGCGCAGCCGGTAAGTGACCGAGCGCCCAAGCTGGTAATCGTCGATCACATAGGGACCGGACCCCAACGGCGGGGTAAGGCTGGTAGTCGTGAAATCGTTGGCTTCATACCAGACGCTCGAGAGAACCGGTAATTGCGCCACCAGCAGAGGCAGGTCGCGTGTCAGGGATCCGGTAAAGGTGTAGCGCACAGTCAACTTGTCGACCGCCTCGGCGCTTTCAACATCGCGCAGCGGCATTGCCAGAAACGGGTGTCCGTCGGCTTTGATAATATCAAAGGAGCGCACTATATCGACGGCCCGAACCGGGGTACCGTCGGAAAATTCAGCCTCCGGGCGGAGGAAGAACGTTACCGACATTCCGTCTTCGGCGACTTCGGCGCTATGCGCTACGAGACCATAGATCGAATCCGGCTCGTCGTCGGCCCGGGTCATCAGAGTATCGAACAGATATGTAAGCCCCTGGACCGGGTTTCCCTTCAGGATAAAGCCGTTAAAACTGTCAAAAGTGATCAGGTTTCCGGTGCCAATCATGGATAGCAGGCCGCCTTTCGGTGCGTCCGGATTGACATAATCAAAATTGGTAAAGTCGGCGGGGTATTTCAACTCTCCGAATGCCGACAGCCCGTGTCTTGGTTCAGACCAGGCGTTGGTCGCAAAGGCAACCCACACCAAAGCTGCCAATAAATACCTAGTTGCCATCGACCTTCTCCGATCTTGATTCATCCCACCACCAGATGGTTGGGAAACCCACGCTGAATTCAGGTAACGGGTCAGGGCGACCGAAACGGTCCCAGCGCGCCGTCCGATTAACCGCTGTATTCCACTGCGGAACAACATAATGATTCCAGAGTAAAACTCTGTCGAGGGCACGTGTTGCGGCGATAAGTTGCTCGCGATCAGCTGCGAGAATGATTTTATCGATTAGAAAATCGACCGCTTCGTTCTCTATACCAACGATGTTGCGGCCACCTTCAGTTGACGCAGCTTCGCTCCCCCAAAATTCCCGCTGCTCGTTGCCGGGCGAGAGGGACTGGCCCCAACTGCCGACAACGATATCGAATTCGAATTTGTCGAGCCGGTTGCGGTACTGAGACGGATCGACGGTACGGATCGTAGACTGCACACCGAGCCGATCCAGATTGGCGATATAGGGCAGCACGATCCGCTCGAACAACGGAGAGACAAGCAAAAACTCGACGATCATTTCCTCGCCGGAATCTTCGCTGATCAGAACCCCGTCCTGGATCACCCAGCCGGCTTCCCTCAGCAACCGGGTCGCCTCGCGCAGATTTGTGCGCAGGTCCCGGGAGGTTTCGTTGACCGGGTTGGCGTATTCGCTTGTGAACACCTCTTCCGGAACAAGGCCCCGGATAGGTTCAAGAATGGCGAGTTCTTCAGGGCTTGGCAGGCCAGTCGCCGCCAGGTCTGAGTTGGAGAAAAAACTGTTGGATCGTTGATACTGGCTGTAAAAAAGATTCCGGTTGGACCATTCGAAATCGAACGCTAGGTTGAAGGCCTGGCGCACCAGCGAATCCTCAAATTTCCCGCGTCTAATATTGAACGCAAACGACTGCATGCCAGAACCATTGCGGTTCGGAATTTCCTCGCGAATGACTCGACCGTCAGCGACCGCCGGGAATTCATATGCGGTTGCCCAGTCCTTGGAGCTGTTCTCAAGCCGCCAATCATATTGCCCGGCCTTGAAGCCTTCGAGCGCAATGGTGGTATCCCTGAAATACTCGACGCGGATTTCGTCGAAATTATTCTGGCCCACATTGACTGGCAGATCGGCACCCCAATAGTCTTCTACGCGCTCAAGCACCAGGGACCGCCCGGTATCAATCTCACGGATCCGGTAGGGGCCGCTACCGAGGGGAATTTCAAGCGTCGATTCGCTGATCGAGCGCGGGCCATCAGGGCCTTCTGCCGTCCACCAATGCTTTGGCAGAATTGGCAATTGGCCGATAATCTGGGGCAATTCGCGGTTTCCCGTAACGTCGAAATTAAACGTAATTTCGCGTTCTCCGGTAATTTCGACGCTTGAGACATTCTGGTAATATGCGGCATAGAACGGATGGGATTTGCGCAGCTCCTCCAGGCTGAACTCGACATCTTCAGGCGTAATTGGGACGCCGTCGTGCCAGCGCGCGCCTTCGCGCAACCGGTAGGTCACGGACGAATAGTCATCGGGATAGGAAACGGCATCGGCCAGCAGCCCGTATTCCGCACTTGGTTCATCCAGGCTGGAAGACAGGAGCGAATCATAGATTAGCTGCACTGAACCCGCGGGCTGGCCCTTGAAGGTAAATGGATTGAGGCTGTCGAACGAGCCTAACGAGGATAGCCGCGCGCGTCCGCCTTTTGGTGCATCCGGATTGACGTAATCGAAATACTCGAAATCCGCCGGGTATTTTAGATCACCAAATAGCGACAGACCGTGGCGCCAATGGGTTTCGGCGCGGGATGGTGCAACAAACGCGACTAGGAACACAAACGAGATGACCAGGAGCACTCTGCTCCAGGCAAATTTTTCCGGCTTCAAGAACACGTGCGAATCAAGCTCCCTCATTTTGCCACCCGCAAATTCAGTATGATACTTTTAGGAGGCACTCCTTTACGGGCAAACCATCAGCGCGATCGACTTACGATCTAACTGGGCTGCCTTAATCCGCCACACCCTCGCAAACCAATATAGGTTCTAAATGAGACAATAATAGGCATCTGCACAATTGCAATGGAACAACCGGCAAAGATGGTTTGCCTGGCCGGTTGATTATTGTGGTAGCGGCGGAGAATTCGGGCTGATGCTCTGGAGGTAAATGAGCAGGTCGGCGCGCTGGTTATCGCGGCTGATACCGGCAAACCCCATGGCGGTGCCGGGCATGGCTTCACGCGGATTGGCCAGAAAAGCGCCAAGATTTTCGAAAGTCCATGTGCCGCCGATCGCATTCATGGCGTCCGAATAGGCGAAGCCGGGAAATCCGGCAATTTCGCGGCCTAAAATGCCGTAGAGATTTGGACCGACCTTGTTAGCGCCGCCTTCTTCAAACGTGTGGCATGCAGCACATTTCCGTGCAACCGAGGCGCCGGCATCTGCGTCACCCGCTGCCAGCAACTGGGCAAGAGACATCGTCGGTTCTTCAACTTCGGTAGTTTCCGTGCTGGTATTTTCATCAGGTACTGTGATGGCGTAACCCATCTCTTCAAGTGGCTCGCGATCAAAAATAATGTCGGTCACAATGCCTAGCCCCAGTGCCACCAGCACGGTAAAAAGAACCGCACCAATGATCTTGTTGATCTCGAAAGAATCTAGCATGCCCCACTCCGGTCGCATTCAATCAGGCCAGGATGACTTACCCGGCAATATCTTTGTTGGATACAACACCGGACAGGCCAAGTAAACTACCGGGAACGGTGTTTGGCTTCGATTGCACTGATTGCTTTTCAGGCCTGACCGTAACTCGTATAACCGTCGCCAGACCGAACCCGTTTTGGGTTGCGATTTATTGAACCATCAGGGATCGAATAGAGCTTTGGCCAGGGATTCCGCGACCACAATCACAATCATTCCGGCGCGCATGGCGGCGACCCGTCTGCCCGGCAAACCGCTGGCCGATATTGGCGGTCAGCCGATGATCGTCCATGTCCGGAATTGCGCGATTGAAGCCAATATCGGACGGGTCATTGTTGCGACAGATAGCGTCGCAATTGCTGGCGCAATAAAGGCCGTCGGTGGTGAGGCCATTTTGACCCGCGCCGATCATGCATCTGGTTCCGACCGGATAGCGGAAGCGCTGCAAATCGCAGACCCGGATAAAGAAGCCGAATTTGTTATAAACCTTCAGGGCGACCTGCCGGCGCTCGACCCCGCATGTCTGCGGGCCTGCATCGAAATCCTGGAGAGCGGCAACGCCGACATCTCAACACTCGCGGCGATCGAACCTGATGCGGATGCGGCGTCCGATCCCAACATGGTCAAGGTGGTCGGGACGCCAATGCCCGATAGCGGGCGTCTGCGCGCATTATATTTCACGCGATCCCTGGCGCCTGGCGGGGACGGGCCTTATTACCACCATATCGGGATTTACGCCTACCGCCGGACGGCGCTCGAAAAATTTGTTGCCTTGCCTCCTTCGGTTCTGGAACAACGCGAGCGGCTGGAGCAATTGCGGGCGCTGGAGGCAGGGATGCGAATTGACGTGGCCATCGTTGACGGGTGCCCCGTTGGGGTTGATACTCCGGCCGATCTTGAACTTGCCCGTAACATTCTTGCCGGGTCTTGAAGTTGGTGACCCGTAATGAGTGGTAAAATTCAAAAAATTGCCTTCCAGGGTGAACCCGGCGCAAATTCCCACATTGCCTGTCACGAGGTTTTCCCGGACCTGGAAATACTGCCGTGCCCGACATTCGAGGACGCCCTAAAAGCCGTCGAGGACGGCACTGCGCAATACGGCATGTTGCCGATCGAAAATTCGCTCGCAGGCCGGGTCGCAGACCTGCATCATCTGATCCCCGAATCGAGCCTGTTTATCGTGGGCGAACATTTCCTCCGCGTCCGGCATGCGTTGCTTGGCCTGAAGGGCACAAAGCTGGGTGACTTGAAAACCGTCCACAGCCATACCCAGGCCCTTGGCCAGTGCAGGGTCAGCCTGCGTTCCATGGGGATCGAGCCGATGCCCGCCGCCGATACCGCGGGGGCCGCACGCGCCATTGCCGAACTGGGCGACAAAAGTCAGGGCGCCATAGCGTCGGAATTGGCGGCTGAAATTTACGGGCTGGATATTTTGAAAGCCGATATCGAGGATGAGGATCACAACACGACCCGGTTCCTGATCATGTCACGGGAGCGCGACGATCCGCCCCCAGGCACGCCTGACGTGATTACTAGTTTCATCTTCCGCGTGCGCAACGTACCCGCCGCTTTGTACAAAGCTATGGGCGGGTTTGCCACCAACGGCGTCAACATGACCAAGCTCGAATCCTATCAGATCGGCGGCTCGTTCAACGCGACACAATTCTATGCCGATATTGAAGGCCACCCCCAGGACCGTGGGGTGCAATTTGCCATGGAGGAAATTCAGTTTTTCACCAACAAATTGCGCGTCCTCGGGGCGTATCGCCAAAGCCCCTCGCGGGCCCGGTTGAGTATTTCGTAAAAACCTGTTGAGGGGGTCGTCATGCGTTTAGAGGGGAAGGTCGCGATTGTAACCGGCGCTGCGTCGGGCTTTGGCGAAGGGATTGCACGCCGCTTCGCCAATGAGGGTGCAAGTGTGGTTCTAGCCGATATCGCGGATGAAGCAGGCGAAACCCTGGCCAACAACATTAGGGATGATGGCGCCAAAGCGCGTTATGTTCATGCAGATGTCTCGGCCAACGATCAGGTGGCCGCGATGGTCGCCTGCGCAGTCAGCGAATTTGGCGGGCTGGATATTCTGGTCAACAATGCCGGCATGCCCCAGCGCAATCAACCAGCGCTGGATGTGGACGAAGAGACGTTCGATGCGATTTTTTCAGTCAATTGCAAAAGCATTTACCTGGGCACGATCCACGGAGTGCCGGCAATGCGCGAACGCGGCGGCGGGGTGATCCTGAACACAGCCTCAAGCGCCGCGATCCGGCCCCGACCGGGGCTTGTCTGGTACAATGGCAGCAAGGGCGCGGTGCTGACGCTCACAAAAGCCATGGCGATCGAGTTCGCCGCTGACCAAATCCGCGTCAACGCGCTCTGCCCGGTCGCCGGCGATACCCCCATGCTGGCGGAATTTCTCGGCGGCGAGGTGACAAACCAGGCCTACGCCAAATTCGTTGAGACAGTTCCTTTGGGTCGGCTGTCGACGCCCCGCGATCTCGCCAATGCGGCGCTGTTTCTCTGTTCCGACGAAGCCGAATTCCTGACCGGCGTGGCGCTCGAAGTCGACGGCGGGCGTTGCATCTAGGTGACCATGTATCCACACATTTTTACGCCGATCCGTGTCGGCAAGGTTGAGTTGCCTAATCGGGTCATGATGGGCTCGATGCATACCGGCCTCGATGGCCGCGCCGATGGGCCGGAACGGTTGGCGGCGTTTTATTCTGAGCGTGCGCGCGGCGGCGTGCCCCTGATCATTACCGGCGGCTGGTCACCCAATCTGGTAGGACGCCTGTCGCAGGAACCGATCTCGTTTCAGGGCAGCGATATTCTGCCAGATCATCGTGTGGTCACCGATGCGGTCCACGAGGCGGGTGGACGAATTTTACTCCAGCTCGTGCATTGCGGGCGCTACGCGTTTCATGATTTTCCCGTCGCTCCGTCGGCTATCAAATCCCCCATCAACCGCCACGTACCGGTGGAACTGACGGGCGCACAGATTGAACAGATCATTACCGATTTTGAGATCGCAGCGGCGTTGAGCGTGGAGGCCGGTTACGACGGCATCGAACTGATGGGGTCGGAGGGGTATCTGCTTACCCAGTTTCTCTGCACCCGAACCAACCAGCGGACCGACGAATGGGGTGGGTCGCTGGAAAACCGCGCCCGATTTGTGTTCGAAATCATCCGCCGGACGCGGGCAGCCAACGGGCCAGATAAAATTCTGATGTACCGGATTTCCGCACTCGATATCGTTGAAGGCGGGCTCGAACCCGATGAGGTCGTGTGGCTCGCCCGCGAGGCGGAAAAATTGGGTGTCGATTGCTTCGATACCGGCATCGGCTGGCACGAAGTGCAGGTGCCGACGATTGCCGCCGCTGCGCCGCGGGCGGCATTCACCAAACACGTGCGCGCGATCACCGATGCGGTCAATATCCCGGTAGTCGCCACCAACCGGATCAATACCCCGGATGTCGCCGAAGCGGTGCTGGCGGCAGGCGACGCCGATATGGTGTCGCTGGCCCGGCCTCTGCTGGCTGACCCGGATTTTGTCGTCAAGGCCGAGATGGGCACACCGGAAAAGGTCAATGTGTGCATCGCCTGCAATCAGGCCTGCCTTGACCATTATTTTTCCCACCAGGTCTCGAGTTGCCTGGTCAATCCCCGTGCGGGATACGAGACCGAGATTAAAATTTTACCTGCCCCGTCGACCCGGAATGTTGCGGTCGTTGGTGCGGGACCTGCCGGCCTGGCCGCCGCCAGCACACTGGCCGAGCGCGGCCATCGCGTCACGCTGTTTGAAGCGTCGGATCGGATCGGCGGGCAGTTCAATTACGCCCGGATGATCCCCGGCAAGGAAGAATTCAACGAGACCCTGCGTTATTTCACCAACCGCCTCGAGGAATTCAACGCCGATCTGCGATTGAACAAGCGGGCGGAACCAGCCGACCTCGCCGATTTCGACGAAGTTATCGTCGCAACCGGGGTCACCCCGCGCCGCTCGGTGATCGAAGGCGAAGACCACCCGTCGGTCGCCAGCTACGTGGACATCCTCTCGGGTGCGCGAACCGCTGGCGACAGGGTGGTAATTGTTGGCGCTGGCGGGATCGGTTTCGATGTGGCGGTCTACCTGACCTATGGCGGCGATAAATCCCACCTCGACCCGGAAGCTTTCGCCGCACGCTGGGGCCTTGGTCAGGAACCGGTGCGAACCTTTTCGGGTCGCGAGGTGACAATGTTGCAAAGATCACCGGGCGCTATGGGCAAAAGGCTCGGTAAAACCACAGGCTGGGTCCACCGCATGGAGCTGGCCCATGCCGGGGTAAAACAATTGTCGGGCGTGGATTACAGGAAAATCGACGATGCCGGTCTGCACATCGAGATCGGTGGGGAGGCACAAATACTTGCAGCCGACACCATCGTGCTCTGCGCCGGGCAGGTGTCGGAGACCGGGCCGTATGCCGGTCTCCTTGCTGATGGTGTCCCGGTTCATTTAATTGGCGGCGCGAAGGAGGCGGGCGAGCTGGACGCCAAGCGCGCTTTCGACCAAGGCGTGCGGTTGGCGGCAAACCTGTAATCTCTCGCCAACAAAGTCTTCGCAGGAGAAAAAAATGACTGACCCACAGGATGTTGAAAAACATTATGCCCACGGTGATCTCCTCGGCACAATCGAAGCAGCCATCGCGAAACTGGGCAAATCGATCGATACCATCACGGTGGATGACCTGGCACCTGTCGACGAGTTTCATATCGGTGGCCGCCTCGCGTCGGAAGAGCTGCTGTCCCAATTGTCTCTATCGCCGGAGTCAAACGTTCTGGATGTGGGGTGCGGCCTTGGCGGCGCGGCGCGGTTCTGCGCCGATGGGTTCGGTTGCAAAGTGACCGGGATCGATCTGACGGAAGAATTTATCAAAACCGGCCAGGCACTTTGCCAATGGGTCGGTCTCGAGGACAATATCTCACTGCATCACGGCAGCGCCCTCGCAATGCCGTTTGATGACAACAGTTTCGATGCAGCCTACATGCTCCATGTGGGCATGAATATAGAGGCCAAGGCGGACCTGTTCGCGGAGATCGCCCGCACCTTGCGCCCCGGCGGGCTACTTGGCGTGTACGATGTAATGCGTACCGGTCCCGGCGAGTTGGCCTTTCCGTTGCCATGGGCGGCCAATACCGAGACCAGTTTTGTCGTCACTGCGGAGCAGTATAAAACCGCTTTTGAGGCCGCTGGACTGGAATTGACCGCTGAACGCAATCGCGGGGATTTTGCACTTTCGTTTTTTGAAGCACTGCAAGCCAATTCGGCGGCAGCCGGGGGGCCGCCGCCGCTTGGTCTCCACGTGTTAATGGGCAAAAGTACTCCTGAAAAAGTCAAGAATATGGTTGCCAATAACGTGGCGCACCGGATCGCGCCTGTGGAACTGATCGCCCGCAAACTATAGCGAATTTAGATATCAGTGACTTCGATGCTCAACAGTTGGGTGTCTTCGCTAGCATTGATATCCATAGGTGCGTTGACCCAAAGCCCGAGCGCATCCCGCTTGCTCAATTGCTCACCGTCGACTTCGATTTGTCCTTCAAGGACAAATAGATAGGTCCCGTTTCCGGTCTGGTGCGGGGAATATTGAACGGACTTTCCAGCATCAATTTCAGCGAGTGAAAAATAGGCATCCTGGTTGATTGCGAGTGAATCACCACGACCATCCGGCGACACAACCAGCTGGAACTTGTTTTGCCGGTCTGCCTTCTCGAAAATATCCTGGTCATAGCGCGGCTCGATATTGTTCAACTTCGGCAAAACCCAGATTTGCAGGAAGTTGACCGGATCCTCATCGGAATTATTGTATTCCGAATGGGTAATGCCAGTCCCCGCCGACATCACCTGGACTTCTCCCGTGCGGATCACGTGGACATTGCCCATGCTGTCCTTGTGGCGAAGCGACCCGGCAAGCGGGATCGAAATAATCTCCATGTTTTCGTGGGGGTGGGTGCCGAATCCCTGGCTCGGCTGCACTACGTCATCGTTCAAGACCCGCAGCGTGCCAAATCCCATCCGTTCCGGATTGTGGTAGCCGGCGAAACTGAAAGTATGAAAAGAATGCAGCCAGCCGTGCGCTGCTGTGCCGCGTGAATCTGCCCGATGGATGATTTTACTCATGAGATATCTCCGATCAAAATTTGCTTGTTCTATCGTTGACAAGAGGTATAGTCATGATGGTAACAAAAAAGAAGTAGGTACCAAACGGTAACTACCTGGTTCGGGACCGGGAATATGCTCTCACCGTCAGACAATTGCCCCCTGACGCCCTGCATCAGATTGCTGTCAGGCGCCTGGACGCTCGAAATCATTTATCATCTTCGCGCCGGCACATTGCGGTTCGGGGAATTGCGCCGCGAACTCGGCAAGGTGTCCTCCAAGGTCCTGACCACCCGCCTGCGCGAACTTGAGGATAAAGGGATTGTCTCGCGCAAGGTGATCCCCACAAACCCACCCATGGTGGAATATACCCTGACCGAAATCGGCCACGACTTTCTTCCGATTTTAGATGCGTTTTCTGAAGTTAGTGGGAAGTTGCAGAAAGACCACGGGTTGTTCGCGGGCGCGGCACGGGACTAGCCGGACCCACATCCATCCCATTCGTCTTTCCGGCGAAAGCCTGAATCCAGTGCGATGGTGCGTTGCCGAACGTCTTTTAGACTCGATTCCATATCGCACGGCGGCGGAATACCGGGGCGTACTGAATCTCCGGGGCCGCCGCTTGTCGGGAATGACGGAATTTGCAACATCGCCCCGCCCCTACTGCAACCCCGCGAGCGGCGGGCCGATGATTTCCCGGATTAGTTTTTCGCGGATCGCCCGGGCAAAATCCTCGAAACCGTTTGCAGACATCAGAAACGCGGCCGGGCCGCCAATGACACGATTCTGGTAATGCTGGCGCAGGTTGATGTGGGCAATTTCGTCGATATCGGAATCGTCGTTATAGATCACCAATCCGTTGATGATTATGCCGCGGGAAATTGCGATATCGCGTTGCCGGTCGGGTTCGGGACTATTGAGTTCACTGGATGTCCCGTCGCCGGATACGTCGATCACCTGCCGCGACCCCTCATAGTCATTCCCTTCGATGCTGGCGACTGAAAAACGGATCGCCCCGCCGATATCGGTGAACCCGTGGAGCACGCGCGGTGCTGTGGCGATTTTGGCTGAGAATCGCGCCGCGCTTAAGCGGTCATTGATGAACGACCAGTCGACCGAAATACGGCTTTCCCCGCGACCGGCCCATTGCACCATGGTAACCGCGATTCCAATGTCGCTGACCGATTCGATCGCCCCAACAACATCCTCGTGCAGGAACGCGTTTGCCAGCCCGCGCCACTGCAATTCGAATTCCTCGGCGTCGATGCTGGTCGACGTGTCGATCGCCAACACAAGTTCCAGATCCACCGCCCGCCGCGCCTGTGCCCATGCCGGTAATGGCAGGATCGCAGCCGCCAGGACTGTCCACGCAATCGTCAAAGCTGCCCAGGCTCTCAGTGCCAACACGACCAACCCCCGACTATCGACTGTTTCTCCAACGTTAACGGAAAACTCTAAAAAGCCGAAATGCTGGCCATTGGCGGGGCCTTTCGGCCATCAATCCTAGCAATTGATCTACACTCCACCTGGACAAAAATCTTGGCCGATCCATTTCCTAACGAGCGATAGGCACCCGTGTGATCCTGGAAAGTTTGTCCAACGCCCATAGATAATTTAGTAGGCCAAATTTTTATCCCCGTCGGATTCCAACCTCGCGATCGGGGGGCCGATGATTTCGCGGATCAGCTTTTCGCGGATCGCGCGGGCAAAGTCCTCGAAATCATTGGCGACCATCAGGAACGCCGCCGCGCCGCCGATCACGTAGTCTTCGTAATGTTCCCGAACGCTGATATGGGCCAGCTCACCAAGATCGTATTCTTCGTTGTAGATCACCAGCCCGTTGACGATCATGCCGCGTGAGACGGCGATATCGCGGGCGCGGTCCGGGAGTTCGGTATTGTTGCCGCTTGATGCGCCGTCGCCGGACACGTCGATCACCTGGCGCGACCCTTCATAGCCGTTGCCTTCGATGGACCCGACCGAATAGCGGATCGCCCCGCCGATATCGGTAAACCCGCGGAGCAGGCGCGGGGCGGCCGAGATTTGTGCGGAGAACTGCGCCGCGCTCAGCGCGTCGTTGACATGGAACCAGTCCACCACGGTGCGGGTCTGTCCCTGTCCGGCCCATTGCACCATGGTGACCGCGATCCCGAGATCACCAACCGCTTCGATGGCGCCGACGACGTCCGGGTGAAGGAAAGCATTGGCGAGCCCACGCCATTGCAGGTCAAATTCTTGCGGGTCAACGCTGGTCGACGTGTCGATCGCCAGTACCAGTTCCAGATCGACCGTCTGTCTTGTCTGCGTTGCCGCTGGAAGGATATGCAGCGCCACAAGGAAGGCGGTGGTTATCAGGATCGCCAGGCCGCGCATAAGTGACCTACCCCTCCCAGCCATCAAGGAATGCCCTGATCAGATGCCGGGCGATCGCAAACCGGAACGGGATGGTCAATTCCTCCGGGTGTTTGCGCTCGCGCATCGATTGAATTTCGTCTCTGTCGAACCACCGGGCATCCTCGATTTCAGCTGGGTCAATATTGATCTCGTCTGAAGTTGCCCGCGCGATGCAGCCGATCATGATCGAGGACGCAAACGGCCAAGGCTGGCTCGAATGATAGGCCACATGGCCGCAACTTATGCCGGACTCTTCCATCACCTCGCGGCGCACGGTCTCTTCGATCGATTCGCCGGGTTCCATAAAACCCGCCAGCGTGGAATACATGCCAGGCACGAAATGCGGTGAGCGCCCGAGCAGGCATTTGTCGCCCCTTGTCACCAACATGATCGCGACCGGGTCGACGCGCGGGAAGTGCATCCGCTCGCATTTGGGACAGACCCGCTTGTACCCGCCATCGGCGACGTTATCCGCCGTCCCGCAGCGGGCGCAGAAGCCGTGTTGCTTGTGCCATTCAAGCATCGATTTGGCCTGGCCTGCGATTGCCAGCTCGCTAGCGTCGATGGTGCCGTTGACGGCGAGCGTTCGAAGGTCCATTGCGCGGCCGAGATCGGTCCAGTCCTTGGCGCTGTCAAGCGATACCGCGAACCGCGCTGCGTTCTGTTCGTTGAGCCCGAGAAACAATGCGTCTTCAAGGGTTGCGATATTGTTGCCGGTCAAATCCGCGCCGCTCAGCCACAATAGCCGGTCGGCGGCATCATCCTGAGCGTGGATGACCGCCGACAGGTCGACAAATGGCAGAAAACGCGCGGCATCCGAATGGGCCTGCTCGGCGATCCACGCGGCATCGGGTCGCTTGACCCCGGCCCTGTCGAGGGGCGATCCGGCAAAGGCATGGACAATGTTTTTCATTAAGATTCCCGCGACTGAACCCGTGCGTTGTATCTGCCGCGGCGCGGCCCGTCACGAATTATCCTGTCACTTTTGTGTAAGGGCCATGAAACCGGTGTAAGAATCCGCCAAAGCGCTTGCCATTCGGGGTCCGGACCTTGATATAGTGCGTTCGGGAGGTTGGCGGTGGACGTATCGCCCGCCAACCGGGTCAGATCCGGAAGGAAGCAGCCCTAACGGGTTCGATGCGGGTTATCGTTCGGCCTCCCACCGGCCTCCATGCATATGGATGGAATCAATGGGTTCAGACCCTAATGAGTGATAGCGGCAACAACCAGTCGGACGGCGGCGGTAAAAGCGGCTACCGGGTTTTGGCACGCAAATACCGCCCGCAATCCCTCGCCGACCTGATCGGCCAGGGGGCGATGGTCCGCACGCTTGAGAACGCCTTTTCCACGGGCCGCATCGCGCAGGCCTATATCCTCACCGGTGTGCGCGGTGTCGGCAAAACAACGACCGCGCGGATCCTCGGCCGCGCGCTCAATTATGCAAAAGACAGTGAAGACGATACCGGTCCCCGGATCGATTTCGATGCCCCCGGCATCCACTGCGCCGAGATCATGGAATCGCGTCACGTGGACGTGCTCGAAATGGACGCTGCGTCGCGCACCGGGATCGGCGATATCCGCGAAATCATCGAAAGCGTGCGCTACAAGCCCTTGTCGGCACGCTACAAGGTGTACATCATCGACGAAGTCCACATGCTTTCGACCCAGGCCTTTAACGGCCTGCTGAAAACGCTCGAAGAGCCGCCGGAACATGTGAAATTCATTTTCGCCACGACCGAGATCCGCAAAGTCCCGGTGACCGTCCTATCGCGCTGCCAGCGCTTCGATCTGCGCCGGGTCGATGCCACCCTGCTGGCTGAGCATTTTGCCGGGATCGCTAAGAAAGAAAACGCCGATATCGATGACGGCGCGCTCGCGGTGATCGCCCGCGCGGCCGAAGGATCGGTCCGTGATGGGCTCTCGATCCTCGACCAGGCAATCGCCCATGGCGACGGGCAGGTGACGGCAGACGCCGTGCGTTCGATGCTTGGACTGGCCGACCGCAGCCGGATTATCGACCTGTTCAAGGCGGTTGTAACCGGCAACGTGGCGGCTGCCCTCGACGAGTTGAAAGAGCAATATGATGGCGGCGCTGACCCGGCCCTTGTGCTGAGCGATCTGGCGGCGTTCACCCATTTTGTTACGCGCGTTAAATACGTGCCCGCCGCAGCTGAAGATCCCGCTTTGTCAGAAGCAGAGCGGGATGCGGGTATAAAATACGCCGCCGCGCTCGATCTGCGGTTCCTTGCCCGTGCCTGGCAGGCCTTGCTGAAAGGCCTGGCAGAGGTGCGCAATGCGGGTGCGCCGCTGGACGCTGCCGAAATGGTGTTGATCCGTCTCGCCCATATGTCGGACCTGCCGACGCCCGACGAATTGATCCGCTCGATCCGCGATAAACCGGGGGCTGCAACCAACCCTGCTCCGTCAACCGCGCCATCGGGCAACGGCGCGACCGCGCAAGCAAAAGCCGCCCCGCTCGCCAGCCCGCCGCCGCCCGAAATCCCGGAGCGCGAAAATCCTGAGCCCTTGTCAGGCGCTGGGCATTCGACGGCGCGCCCGCAATCGTTTGACGAGGTTATTGAATTGGCGCGATCGAACCGCGAATTGATTCTGAAAGAGGCGCTTGAAACCCAGGTGCGTCTTGTCAGTTTCGAGCCGGGCCGGATCGAGATCGATCCCGTGGCCAACGCCCCGCGCGACCTCGCCAACCGGTTAGCGGCAGCGTTGCAAGACTGGACCGGCCAGCGCTGGATGATCGGGATCGCCAGCGGCAAGGGCGAGATGACGGTGTCCGAGCGCGTCGCGTTGAAACGTGACAAGCTGTTTGAAGATGCCCGCAAAGAACCGGTTGTGAAGGCCATTCTGGAGAAATTCTCCGGCGCCGAAATTACCGACGTGCGAGAGAACAGGTTGGCCGGCGACGGGCCTGAGACCCCTCAAATTTCTGACGAGACAAAAGGAGTAGCGCAATCATGAAGGGTTTTACCGGCATGCTCAAACAGGCCCAGGAAATGCAGGCGCGCATGGAAAATGTGCAGACCGAATTGGAGGCGATCGAGATTTCAGGCGAAGCCGGCGCCGGCATGGTCAAGGTGGTCATGTCCGGCAAGGGCGATATGAAAAGCGTTTTCATAGACCCGTCGATCTTCAAGTCCGAAGATGCCGAGATCGTCGAAGACCTGATCGTGACCGCCCATAATAACGCCAAGGCCAAACTCGAAGAAGCGGTTGCCGAGAAAATGAAGGACGTGACCGGCGGACTGCAATTACCGCCCGGCCTCATGCCCGGCATGTAGGCCGCGCTCGCCGTGTCGAAAAATGTCTCAGCGCCGGAAATCGAACGCCTGATCCAGTTGCTGGCCCGCTTGCCCGGCCTCGGCCCTCGCTCGGCGCGCCGCGCCGCGCTGCACCTGATCCAGAACCGCGACAAGCTGCTGGAACCGCTGGCCAGCGCCATCCGCACGGCGGCTGATAAAGTTTCGGTTTGTGGCCAGTGCGGCAATATCGACGCCGCTAATCCGTGCAGCATCTGTACAGACCCGCGCCGCGATCCCGGCGTCATCTGCGTCGTCGAGAGCGTCGCCGACCTCTGGGCGCTGGAGCGCGCCAGCGCCATTTCGAGCCGCTATCACGTGCTCGGCGGCACCCTGTCACCCCTGGACGGCATCGGCCCCGATGACCTCAACATCGCATCGCTGATCGAACGCGCGCGCGCGCCAAATGTCACCGAGATTTTGCTCGCCGTAAACGCCACGGTCGATGGCCAGACCACCGCCCACTACATCACCGATCACCTGGAAAATGCCAACGTCGCCGTCTCAAGGCTCGCCCACGGCGTCCCCGTCGGCGGCGAACTGGACTATCTCGACGAGGGAACGCTTGCAGCAGCGGTTAAGTCGCGGCGGCCGTTTTGAGGGGGCGTATATGGCAATTACCGATGAAAAAATTACTGTCTTGGTACTCGGTGCAGGAACGTCAGTGCCTTTCGGGTTACCTCTAGGTGGAGGAATGATTTCTGATCTTTCGGAGGCAATAAAACAAGAATTGGTGTTTTTGAATCCAGCGGATAACGACCAACCAAGTCAGTTTGAATCAAAACTTCGGCATGCTGCAAGAGGTCTAGAAATATTTTTTTAAAATTCCAATTCATGGCACTGTCGCAAAAATACATATGGATGACGGTACGAACGAGTTCGATGTCGACAATCTGAACAATGAGTTGGAAAAAATCCGAAACCTTGAAAAGCGGTTAGACAATCAAGCAAGTGAAACAATCGATGATTTTATTGTTGAGAATCCATCCTACGCGCGACTAACCAAGATAGGAATCGCCGCTTCATTTATGAAACCGTGCTACGATTTTGGAAGTGATGGGCACACACTAAAGCCACTTTCCGGGCGGTTTCATCCACCCAAACTCAATTTATCCAAGCCGGGAAATTTTGATACTGCTGAGAGAAACTGGGTGCATTTACTCATAGATATCGTACGGCAAGGTATTCGCTTGAAGACCGTCTCCGAGGAAAGAAAAGTAACGATAATTACGTTTAACTACGACAAGATTCTTGAACATGTTTTGGAGGAGCAATTTTCAAACACCGAAGAGGGATACGGGCATTATTCGGAGTTTATCGACATTATTCATGTGCACGGAGAATGCGGAGAGCTCAAAGTTGCAATTGGGAATAACCCCGCCAAAGTGTGTCTCGACTGGGCAAGCGGGATTTTTGTGGTCAATGAATCCAACGTACCCGAGAAGGTAAAAGTAAATCGGGATAGAGCGAAGGCAGCGATTGCCTATGCTCAGGAATTGTACTTCTGCGGTTTTGCGTTTGCTCAGACAAACTGCGAACTTTTGGGGTTGGATTCGCCCGATTCACTCGCTCCACAATTGGGCGAGCGCCGAATTTGGTTTTGCAATTATAACGGCAATATCGGAATTTCCAGAAATGCCATGAAATATGATAATACAATTGGCAGCGATTTGGCGTATGACGCGGAACGAGCTAAGCGAACCGTTAGGGAAGAACCTGGAACTCCAGAGAGGCCTTTGGGTGTTTCTGATTGGTTATATTCAGGAAGTTTGGGGGAATTACCTTAGCAATTTTAACTGAGAATTCCTCGCCGTCATCCCGGACAAGCGGTGGCCATGATGGTTTGCATACCCCGATGCTCACCCGCCGCGCGATCCGGGGTCCAGCTTTGGCGGATTCGCGTTTGGCACGTCTGTACTGGATTCCGGCTTTCGCCGGAATGACGACAGGCGATGAAGGTCCTCGAAAGCTTGTCCCCATCTTGCAAATCCGCGCTGACGTGGGATAAGGGCTGTCCGGCGGCCTGGGCCGCGATCACACAATTTTGGAGTTGGGCGAATGTCTGAACGGCGCTGGATGAT
>JAJFGZ010000007.1 GCA_021775855.1 Hyphomicrobiales bacterium | reverse complement strand
AAACTCATTACGCGGTTGTCAGATTTCAACGGTCCAAGGGTTTAAAGCCGGACGGGATCGTTGGCTCAAAAACATGGGCCGCACTCCGAAAATATTCAATCAACTAATTACCCCCGCCGTCAATTGAGGCGGTTTTTTCATGAAAGGAATGAGACCATGAAAGGTTTCAAAACAATTCTATTCAATGGCCTGCTCGTTGTCGCCGGGGCGCTGTTGCCCTACCTCGCCGGGATCGACTGGACGGAATATGTCAGCCCGACGGTTGCCCTCATTGTCGCAGGCGCAATCAATATCGGACTGCGATTTGTCACAACAACGGCAGTTGGTCGGCCTGAATGAACTGGCTGGCTATTCTCAAGCTGGTCCTGCAGGTTGCAGCCCGGCTGACCGAGATCGCCCGGGACAAGCGGCTGATGGATGCGGGCGAGGCAAAGGCTTTGTCCGCGTCCCTTACCGAACAGCAGGGGCGCATAGCACGCGCCCACAAGATCAGGCGTGAAGTCGCCAAATCGCAGAAAGAGTTCCCGGACCGGATTCGGGATGATGACGGCCATAGGAGGGACTGATGGGATTTTGCCTCGTTATGGTGCTTGGCACCGGGATTCTATGCCGGGACCCTCAACAGGACACCCCGCGCGTGATCGATACGTACTGTGAAGTCTACACACCGATTGAATGGTCAAGCCGGGACACGACTGGAACCATCGTTCAGGTGCGGGAGCGCAACGCGGTTTATGATGATCTGTGTCCGACACAAAGGCCGCAAGGCGCGGGCAATGAGTGAGGAAATTAAGTGGCTTATCGGCGCTGCAATCGCCGTTGGCGGGTTTGTTATCAGCCTTATCGGGTTGGACAGGAGAACCATGAAGGCGATTGATTCAGGAGACAAGGAACTGCACAGCCGGGTAAACAGGTTGAACGAGATGGCCGTTAAGAAAGGTGACCTTAACTCCCATTTGCAGCCGATCCACAACAGCATGAAAGAGCTTCGCGAAGATCAACGAGAAACGAACCGGCTTATCCGTGAATTGATTAGCAAGCCGAAACCATGAGCGACACACTCAAAACAATTGGCGTCATTGCCAGCCTGGTTATGGCGCTTGGTGGCGCGATTGGCACGTCCTACGTGGCTGTTTATCGCGTTGGTGAGGTCGAAGCCGACATTGCCGCAATGAGCGGGTATGATCGCCGCATAAACATTCTGGAATTCAAAATCCAGGGTATCAGCCGGTTGTCGTCGATCGAGACCAAATTGGCGGTGCTTGAAGAAATCCTAAACCGCGTCGAGCGCAAGATACCGGAACCGCTACCGTAGGGTGGTGATCCTCATGCGGTGTCGACCAAATGGCGTATTTTAACGCCCGAGACGATAAAACTTTAATGAAATCAATGTATTGATATTGTCGACCAAATCACCCGCTGGTCTTATGGCTGGCGGGTCTTTTTTGTGTCCGGAATCGGAAAAAGTGTGCAATATCCGTGCAGTGGATTTATTGCATAACGGCAAGTAATTGGAATAATTGGGTGTTCCAAAGTGTACATACTCCCTTAGCAGGGGAGCGCCTTCAACCACTCGGCCACCTCTCCGAGACGGCGAATAACCGGGATTGTCCCGCATTTCAAGTCCAGTTTGACCGTTCGAGCCTGATTATGGATATTTCACGGCAATGTTTCCTCTTGCGTGAATAAGTACGGGTGGATTGGCGCTGCCTTTTTCAGTGCGCCTCAGGTGGCTAAATAGGGTTCGATTTCGAACCGCAAATTCCAAATAAATCAGGATTCGGAAATTTCGACTGAAGCGCGAAGAACACCGAATTTTGCACGATTTAATATGACGTATGCTGAGCAAAAACGGCTGAAAACAGCCATTTTTGTGTCATTTAGGTCACACCTGAAATTAAAACATCAATCGGCCACCAGATGCATGGCAGATATGGTTGATTGCACATCATCATTCGGTATCAATGACCCATGCTTATTCGCGGTTGCGTCTAAGTTCGAGCCCTGCAACCAGGTTATCCGGGCACACCCGGAAGGTGGAAGCAGGATCTTTTTGAAGGATAAGGAGGTCCTATCAATGACTAAACTTAAAGGCCTATTGCTGGGTACTGCGGGGGCTGTATTGCTTTCCTCAGGCGCGGCACTGGCAGCCGACCCGCCGCGGGCGCCTGAGCGCACCCCGGTCTGGGCTTGTGATATCACCGGTTTCTGGGAACTTCCCGGCACCGATATCTGCTTCAAGGTCGGTGGCTATGCCAAAGCCGACTTTGTGTTCACGTTCGAAGACTTCAATTCCGCCAATATGAGCGCTGGCGGCAATAACGAAGAACTGAACAATGGCGCCCTCAACCTTGTAGCAAATGCACGCGCTGCATCTGCTGGCCTTCAATTGAACGGTACCGGCAATGGTACTGGTGACCAGGTTCGTTTCACCGCACGTCAAACCCGCATCAATTTTGATGCGCGCACGAACACCGCGTACGGCACCGTTCGCGCATTCATCGAAGGTGACTTTTTCGGTGGTGGCGGCAATGAAACGATTTCAAACTCGTCGCCGCTTCGCCTGCGTCATGCCTTTGTTCAGTTCGGCAACCTGCTTGCCGGTCAGACCTGGGGCACCTTCATGGATCTGCCTTCGCTTGCCGATACCATCGACTTTGGTGGTCCCGGTGCTCTGAGCTTCACCCGCGCAACCCAGCTTCGCTGGACCCAGCCTTTTGGCAACGGTATCAGCCTGGTTGTTGCGATTGAAAACGCAGAAAACATGGATGTTCGGAATGCAGGTCTTGCTGCTGGCGGTTTCGTCAGCGATGAGTTCCCGGATTTTGTGGCGAAACTGGTAGTTAGCCAGGCATGGGGCCATGTTGAGCTCGCTGGTGTCGTTCGCGACATGCGCGGTGGTCTTGCTGCTGGTCTCGCATCTGGTGTTGGTGTTGCTCTGGAAGATACCGCTGGTTGGGCCGTTATGCTCTCCGGTCGGATCAATGTTCCGGTTGCAAACGGCAAGGATGACATCCGCTTCAACGCTATTTATAGCGATGGCGGCACCCGTCAATTCCTTGGTGCAGCAGTTGCTTCCTTAGGTAATGCCGGCACAGAAGGTGGCGTTCGTGAATGGAATGCTCTCGGTCAGTTGATCGAATCCTGGGGCGTTTCGGTTGCTTACCGTCATTTCTGGTCCGATAATCTGCGTTCCTCCCTCGTCGGTGACTATATCCAACTGGATAATGTAACGGGCGCAACGTCGATTGAGACGAACTGGTCGATCCTTGGCAACCTGATCTGGTCGCCTGTACCGCGTGTCGATATGGGTGTTGAAGTCTGGTACCAGGAAGTTGAACTCCTGAACGGCTTTAACGCTGATTGGGTTCGCTTGCAGGTCGGTATCTCGCGCAGCTTCTAAAGCTCGCTTGATCTGAACCAAAACGTCAGTTTTTTCTGACAAGTCCCGGTGGTTTTCGGACCACCGGGTTTTTTGTAACTTAAATAAATCCTGTCAAAATCTCACACCGCCATTCCTGCGAAAGCCGGAATCCACGGCGACGGTGGTTAGAGGTCTGAAGCCCAGCACGTATATGTTCGCAAGTATGCAGAACGGCACACTCTTAACCGGTGTGGTTTGTAATTTTTGAAAATGTCTCCGGCACCATATAATTGATACAGTTTGCCGGTCTGCAGGTCGATATTGTGTGCCTATCTCACTGATATAATGAGGAAAATCTTACACGTAGAAGCCTAAGGAATGGTTTTTTTTGTCAAACAAAATCTGGATTTTGGCTTTCGCAGGAATGACGGTGTTTGATTCGGGTAAATTGTCCGGCTATTGCGTCGCTCGACCACAATTTTGCTCCCGAATTAACGCTTCTCTACGTTTCAGTCCACAAAATCCCGGTTTTGATCACCGAACTGTGATCAAAATGCCACAGTGTGCAGAAAATCCTCGCACAGATCATCTGAATGCGTTTCTTTCCGTTGAAATCACACTCAGTGTGCTGTCTATTCGAACACGGAACAAGGTGACCTTTGCTTAATCGAATAAGTTATCGCGTTCCGGACAGGGCAAATTCCTGTTTAGATGGGGGGTCCGCAGATATCCAAGCGCCGTTCAGGCAAATGGAAATCGGGGCCCGACTTAAAACCTTAGTGGAGGTCAATTATGAAAATGACCAAAAATCTGCTTCTTGGGTCGGTCGCCGCAGCCATTGTGCTGGGTAGCGGTGCGGCTCTTGCAGCTGACCCGCCGCGGGCGCCTGAGCGCACTCCGGTCTGGGCTTGCGATATCACCGGTTTCTGGGAACTTCCCGGCACCGATATCTGCTTCAAGGTCGGTGGCTATGCCAAAGCCGACTTTATCTTCACGTTCGAAGATTTCAATTCCGGCAACATGGGTGCTGGTGGTAACGTCGAAGAACTGAACAACAGTGCTCTCGACCTCGTGGCAAATGCACGCGCTGCATCTGCTGGCCTCCTGTTGAACGGTACCGGCAATGGTACTGGTGACAAGGTTCGCTTCACAGCTCGTCAGACCCGCGTCAATTTCGATGCCCGCACGAACACCTCTTACGGTACCGTTCGCGCATTCATCGAAGGTGACTTTTACGGTGGTGGCGGCAACGAAACGATTTCAAACTCGTCGCCGCTTCGCCTGCGTCATGCCTTTGTTCAGTTCGGCAACCTGCTTGCCGGTCAGTCCTGGGGCGCCTTCATGGATCTGCCAGCTCTTCCTGATACCATCGACTTTGGTGGTGCAGGTGCTCTGAGCTTTACCCGTGCAGTGCAGCTTCGCTGGACCCAGCCTTTGGGCAACGGCGTCAGCTTTGTTGTCGCGATTGAAAACCCAGAGAACATGGATGCAACTCGTAATGCAGGTATCCTAGCTGGCGGTTTCGGCAGCGATGAGTTCCCGGATTTCATCGCCAAACTGGTAGTTAGCCAGGCATGGGGCCATGTTGAGCTCGGCGGTGTCGTTCGCGACATGCGCGGTGGTCTTGCTGCTGGTCTCGCATCTGGTATTGGTGTTGCTCTGGAAGATACCGCTGGTTGGGCCGTTATGCTCTCCGGTCGGATCAATGTTCCGGTTGCAAACGGCAAGGATGACATCCGCTTCAACGCTATTTATAGCGATGGCGGCACCCGTTATTCCCTTGGCGCAGCGCTTACCTCTCTTGGTAATGCCGGCACAGAAGGCCTTCGTGAATGGAATGCTCTCGGTCAGTTGATCGAATCCTGGGGCGTTTCGGTTGCATACCGCCATTTCTGGTCTGACAACCTGCGTACATCCATCGTCGGTGACTATATCGAGATTGAGAACCTAACGGCTGCTACCTCGGCTGAGACCGCATGGTCGATCCTTGGTAACCTGATCTGGTCGCCTGTTCCGCGTGTCGATATGGGTGTTGAAGTCTGGTACCAGGAAGTTGAACTCCTGAACGGCTTTAACGCTGATTGGGTTCGCTTGCAGTTTGGTATCTCGCGCAGCTTCTAAAGCTCGCTTGATCTGAACCAAACCGTCAGTTTTTTCTGACAAGTCCCGGTGGTTTTCGGACCACCGGGACACCCAAACGGGGACTTATAATTAATGTAATTACAGCTTGTCCGGCATTTTTCATGGATAGGCGATTTGATAACAAAAAACCTCCTTATCCTTTACGGGCGTGGTCAGAAATTCTATGAATTATGACTGCGCCTTTTTTTGAGCTTGATCCGAAATTCCCCGTAAATTTAAAGAGATAGCGTATTTCCAATATTGGTTGAATACGTCTATTGGGTCTTTATCGATGAGGGGTAATAGACTATCACTTGGGATCAACGGCGGAAACGCAGGGGTATCGTCATGTGCCGACTTTCCAAATGGATCTGGGGATTGCTGCCGCTTCTTTTCCTGGGGCTGATTATTTTTTGGGTAAAATCAGGCGCCATTGAAGATGATCTGGCGTCGCGTACCAATGCCGAGCGCCGGGACGAAGGCCATCGTTGGGCCCGGGTAAAAATGGATGGGCGGGAGCTTACCCTGACCGGCATTGCGCCGACCGAGGCGGATAGCGATCAAATGGTTGAAATCGCTCGATCTGTGTGGGGCGTCCGCACCATTGTCGATAATACCGAAATATTGGCCATAGCCGATCCGTACGTCCTGTCCGCAGAACGGGATGAAAAAAATCTCGTTTTGACGGGCTTCGTACCCAATAGCGCGATCCAAAAGCGGATCGTTGATACCGCCAAGGCAGCTAATCCGGATTGGCGGGTCAAAAACGAGATGGAATTTGGACGCGGCGCACCGGAGAATTTTGCCGACGCGGTTGAGAATGGTATCGGTCAGCTTGCCCGGATGAGCAACGGCGTCATGACCTTGAACGGCAATGTGTTGTCTATTCAGGGCGCGGCCAGCGACATGGAAAATTACGATGCCGCACAGGCCGTCATGCAATATCCGGAATTGCCAGTCGGATATACGATGAGTGACGACAGCAATGTTTCGCGACCAATCGCGAACCCATTTATCTGGTCTGCTAAACTGAACGGCGACACGATTGTTCTAACCGGGCATGCACCGAGCGACGCGCTTCAAGCAGAAATTCTGGAGCTCGCAACAGAAAAATTTCCAACGTCTCAGATCGATGACCAGACCGCTATTGCTGGCGGTGAGCCCGGCAACTGGTCGTCTGCTGTGGCCGCAATTCTGAGCCAGCTCAGCCGCCTGGTTGAAGGCGAGGCAACTCTCACGGACACTAATATAGAAATTAGCGGGGAAGCCGTGCATCAAGCTGCTGCCGACAGCGTTCTCCAGAATCTGAACAACGCTCTACCGCAAGGATATGCAGGTAGCGCGGAGATCGGGATCGCTGTTCCTGGCGAGCCTGCCGATCTGTTCGCTTGTCAGGACCTGTTCAATGGTGTCATGGAACGCGAAGTCATTCTATTCGACGTGGGTTCGGAGAGGATCAGCGGAGACAGTTTGCGCGTGCTTGATGCGATTGTATCCGTAGCCTTGCGGTGTCCGGCCGGAAAAATTGCCATTCTCGGGCATACCGACTCAGACGGTGAAGCCGATCTCAATCGGCGGTTGAGTGAAGCCCGGGCAGGCGCTGTGCGTGACACAATGGTTGCATTCGGCATCGACGGGAACCGTCTCACCGCGATCGGGTATGGAGAATCGCGCCCGGTTGCCGGCAACGATACACCTGAGGGTAAAGCCGCCAACAGGCGGATCGAATTCCGGGTTATCCGGATTCAATATTAGGAGATCAACATGGGATATCTAGTCGCGCAATTGTGGCCATTCCTGATCGCGGCCCTGGTAATCGGGGTCGTCACGGGATGGCTGTCGGTATCACCACGACGTTCGTAATCAATTTGGCCTTAGGCCGGAACACGGATCAAATAGGATTACCGCAATGGGTTATTTGATTTTTCAAACACTGATCTTGCTGTTGATCGCCTTTGTTATTGGTTGCATCATCGGCTGTTTGTTGAAGCGCGCTTTTGGACCAAACGGGGTTGATACAGTTACGCCTCAATCCGCTACACCGCCGCCTCCGCCCGCCGCTGCAATCGATACTTCATTGTCCGTCGATGGTCGCCCCGAAAAGCTGGCGGCACCGCGTGGGGGCGCGAAGGACAACCTCAAACGCATAAAAGGGATCGGCCCGGTAAACGAGGGACGCCTCAATGAATTGGGCATTTATCATTTTGACCAGATAGCCGGATGGGGATCGAGGGAGATTGATTGGGTCGATGAGCATTTGAGTTTCAAGGGGCGGATCGAGCGAGAAGACTGGATTAATCAAGCCAAAACGCTGGCCAGCGGCGGCGATACGGATTTTTCCACGCGCGTCGATAAGGGCGGTGTTGCCAGCAGTTCCTGAGTCACTACAGTGACGGCACTAGCGATGTAATTTACTGAAAAAATTATATATTTTGTTCGTGCTATTGGCGTCTTCCAATAGCGGAGCATGGCCTTCACCAGGGCTTTCGAGGATGTCCATTTTATTGTGACGCCGTTCCATTTCGGCGAGCGTCTCTGGTTCCAGCAAATCCGAATTTTCTCCATGTATAACAAGTGTTTCGATGTTGCGCAGGGCTTCGAATTGCGGCCACAGAGTGATCACTGGTTTGGTCAAATCTAGACTTTCAAAGGGGCGGCTGAGCGCTGGATCGTAGTCCGGCCGGATCTTCCCATTTTCCTCGATATATGTTTGCCGGGCAAACGCCATCCAGGCCTGGTCATCCAGGTCAGGGAATTGTCCTTTGTTGAGATTCTTACTGACTTGGGCAGCTTCCTCCCAACTATGGACCTTTGGCGTTTTTCCAACATACCCCTTGATGCGCGCCAAACCCTTGCCGCCGAGAACCGGTCCAATATCGTTGAGAACCACGCCAGCCAATATACCCGGACGGGTCACAGCAAGAATCATGGTCAGGATCCCGCCGCGTGACGTGCCGACGATGCCCACATGATTGAGACCGAGCGCCGGCATAACACTAAGAACATCCCGGGCTTCGACCTGCGCGTCGTAATTTTGCCAATTCTTGTCCCATTCAGACCGCCCCCGGCCTCTGCTTTCGAGCGCGACAACCCGGCGCGGGTTTTTGTCATGTGTCGATAAAAAATTTGCGAGTATATGAAAATCGCGCGCGTTCCGGGTCAACCCTGGCAGGCAGAGCACGGGGAGGGCGCTGCTGGTTTTCGGTCCGTAATCGCGGGCGTGTAACTTCAACCCGTCATCGGTGGATACAAAAACGTCGCGCCAGCTTTGATGTGGGGATGTGTCGGTGGGTGTCATTCAGGTGTCCAGCAATCTAGCCCTTTGGGAGCTGTGGATCATACAAGCCCTTTTACGCGCAATCCAGCCAGACCGGAACCGGGATTTCTTCAATTGTCGATTCTCGTTAGATCGTTTTCGAGACCGAGAACATGCCTGTTATTGTTCAGTCGGGCGCGATAAACCTGAAGATTGGCCAGAACGCGTTGAACATAATTTCGCGTTTCGTTGAACGGGATCATCTCGATCCAGTCGATCGGATCGATATTTTCGTTGCGGGGATCCCCAAAGCTCTCGACCCATTGGGTGACCCTTCCACCGCCGGCATTATACCCTGCAATCGTCATGATGTAGGAACCTGTAAAACGTTCCAGCAATCCCTCCAGATAGGTTGCGCCAAGAACCACATTGTAAGAAGGATCCTCGGTGAGCCGGGCGAGATTATAGGGAAGCTCTAAATCGGTCGCGACTTCCCTTGCTGTGGCGGGCATGAGCTGCAGCAGGCCCCGGGCTCCCGATCTGCTGACTGCCGTTTGCAGGAAAGCGCTTTCCTGCCGCGATACGGCATAGACCAACGCCGGTTCGACGGTATGGTTGTCCTCAAATCCTTCTGGCAATCCGCTCAGCGTGAAAGCGGCTGGATAATGATCTCGACCACGATTGAGCGCCGCTTTGCCTACTCGAAGGGCGATATCGGCACGGCCGTTGCCCTGGGCAAAACGGGCGGCAAGGATAATTTCCGGGTCAAAACTGCTCGTTGACCCTATCTGGACCAGGAATTTTTGCATCAGTGAATATTCGCCAAGGTCGGCAAGCAACGTAGCGGCCCGTGCGACGTTGCCGGATTCAAAGGTTTCCCGGTCAGCTGGAACAGGTTCGGTTTCCTCTCCAAGATCGATATCAGCCTGCCCGGTCTCCAATGCCGCCAGCTGGCCGTAATAGGTATGCTGATATTCAGCAGCGTTGGCAAAGTGCCTTGCGGCCGCTGGCAAGTCGCCGAGAACCTGTTGGGTGCGGCCCAACCAATATTCAGCACGCGAAACACTGAGCGGGCGGGTGACGCCGCTTCTCAACAGCGAAAAATGATCCAGCGCTAAATCGGCGTCAAATTGGTGCCGTAGGGCGACCCAACCGGCCAGGAACTCGGCCTGTGCGAAATACAGCCCGGGCGGGTTGTTGTGACCAGCAGCAAGGCGGAATGCCAGGTCCGGGCGCCCCTCCAGCAGGACTAGACGGACCAGCAGGCGGCGTTCGGGCCACCAACCGCGGGCGTCAATTAGGTGTTGGGTGTCAGAGCCGGTGGCAAGAAGCTTTGCCGCAGCCGCAGCGGGATTGCCGCGTTGGCGCTGGGCCTGGGCCTCGCGCAATACGATGATGGGGTCGCTGCGGACTGCAATCGGTAAATTTGCCATGATATTGCGGGCGCTGCCGGTTTGCTTTCCGGCCGCACCATAGGCTCGCACCAGCTGGGTGCCGAAACTGCCTGACAGGCGGGCGATCCGCGCCGCGCCTGAACTTCGGCCCTGATAATAAAGCCGCCGGGCCCTGATTCTATGATCGTTCGCATCAAGAAAATCGGGAAACTCGGATAGAACCCGGTCTTCCTGGGCGCGGCTCAACATTGCCTGATGCCAGACTTGCTTGATCAATTCGGATGCGGCCTCCGTATTGCCTTCGGCTACATTCCAACGCGCCAGAACTATCTTGCCGACGCCAGAGATTGGTTGACCATCTTCAAATATCTCGTCAATTTTCTCAGGTGTAATATTCTGAATATAATATGCGCCTTCCTGGCGAACGTTGATCAACTCCAGATCGGGCCAGCCCTGGTTGGATGCGATAAACTCTCCGATGCGATCCGGCGTTGCGTGAATCGATGCGCTGCGCACATAAAGCCATTCCGTCAGGTCGCGGGCGAGGGGGTCCAGAATGGTGGCCTGGACCGATAAGGCCGCCAAAATGGCATCCTCCTCAAGGAGTGCGATAAATTTTTGCACGGCATAATAATCGTCTGGCGCGACAACCCGGGTCGGCGGAGGCGGGTCTGACGGCCGGATGACAGGGATCAACATTGCCACGGTCTCGTTGTCGCCCAACTCCGCATCGGTTGTTTCCGGCTCGAGGGTCTCGTCAGGAATTTCGCCTGCTGCCGACGTGGTTTGCTCCGGTCTAATTTCCGGGATCGGTGCGTCGGACGAAATATCGGGGCGGAGGGACGGGTAGGGTGCCCCGGTTTCTTTGGCAAAGGCACCATTGGCAAAGACTAAAATAATTGCCGACAGGGTCAAAAATTCCAACAGGATTCCGCGTTTATTGAGAATAAACGGGCCGCTCCGTGGCACATTTGAAGGTGTTGCCGTATACATATGTTGCCCGCCTGGTCTGGTATCCTATACTAAATCGGTCCGTGCGGCATAAGCAGCGATAATGGCATTTCGAAGATAGTCGCCTGGACAATTTATTTAACTAATTTTGTGCTTTCTGGTTCGCTGCTGATCGCGCGCCTTGTGTCCGTATCCGGGAATGATTATTGTCCGGTTCGTCGGAAGGTGGCAAGCCTCGTCTCGCTGCCATATTTGGAGTGATCGTCATGTATTCGGGTTCCTATACCGCGCTTATCACGCCATTTGCCAATGGTGCGGTGGACGAGAAAGCGCTCCAGGAATTGGTCGAATGGCAGATTTCGGAAGGGACCCACGGTCTCGTACCGACGGGTACGACGGGGGAATCGCCGACGCTGACCCATGCTGAACACCGGCGCGTTGTCGATCTATGCATTGAAGCGGCTGGCGGAAGGGTGCCCGTCATTGCGGGTGCCGGTTCGAACAGCACCGCCGAAGCTGTCGAATTATTGTTGCACGCAAAAGCGTCTGGTGCGGATGGCGCGCTGGTTGTTTGCCCTTATTACAACAAGCCGACACAAGAGGGCCTGTACCAGCATTACAAGGCGTTGAATGACACCGCTGACATACCAATTATCATATACAATATTCCTGGCCGGTCGGTGGTGAATATGAGCGTCGAGACTATGGCCCGACTGTTCAAATTACCCAATATTGTGGGTGTTAAGGACGCCACGGCTGATCTAGCGCGCCCAAGCCAGCAGCGCCACGCAATGGGCCCGGAATTCATCCAGTTTTCAGGCGAAGACGTAACAGCACTGGCATATCGCGCCCATGGTGGGCACGGTTGTATTTCGGTCACGTCGAACATCGCTCCGGCACTTTGCGCCGAATTCCAGAATCATTGTTCGGCGGGCGAGTATGGACGGGCGCTTGAAATTCAGGACCTCCTGATGCCTCTTCACGACGCACTGTTTGTGGAAGCCAGTCCGGGACCTGTCAAATACGCAGCAGAATTGCTTGGGAAATGCAGTGCCATGACCCGATTGCCCCTGGTGCCCGTGAGCGAAACCACCAAGACCGTGGTTCGTGACGCCATGATCCACGCCCGGATCCTAAACGGCTGAGGCCGTGATGCGCCATGGCCACAGCAAAGCCCAAATCCCGCGCGGTCGCTGAAAACCGCAAGGCACGGTTCAATTACGAATTGCTGGATACTTTTGAAGCCGGCCTGCAGCTGACAGGCTCGGAGGTCAAGGCGTTACGGCTGGGTAAAGCCAATATCGCGGAATCATACGGCAGCGTCGAGGGCGGTGAATTGTGGTTGATCAACTCGAATTTCCCGGCTTACGCCCAGGCCGGGCGCGACAACCATGAACCACGTCGGCACCGCAAACTGCTGCTACACAAGAAAGAAATGAACAAACTCATCGGTAGCATCGAGCGCGACGGCATGACCATCGTTCCGCTGAGACTATATTTCAACGATCGCGGGCTCGCAAAACTCCAGATCGCATTGGCTCGGGGCAAGAAACTCCATGATAAGCGTCAGACCGAGAAGGACCGGAGTTGGCAACGCGAAAAACAACGGCTTTTACGCGATCGTGGCTGAGTTAAATCCCTAGCTATTTATTCCAGGTCTGCTCGGACTTTCTCGAACACGTTTTCGAACATTTTTTCGGTCAGGCGACCGGTGTTGGTGTTGTAGCGCGAGCAGTGGTAGCTGTCGTAGAGCTGAATTTTTGGACTTATATCGTGCACGGCCGCGTGCCCGAATGGATGCGCGGCGAGACGTAAATTCATGGTCCGCAATATATTGTCGTGGGCGATACGGCCTAGCGCAAGAATGGCGCGAAGGCGTGGCATCGCGGAAATCTCGGACACGAGATACGGACGGCAGGCATTCATCTCAAACGCGACCGGTTTATTGGCGGGGGGTACACACCGCACCGCATTGCAAATCCGGCAATCTTCTAACGCCAGGCTGTCGTCGGGATCAGCATCAAATTTGCCGGTCGCGAAGCCGAATTTCATCATAGTTGGGTAAAGCAGATTCCCTGCGTGATCGCCTGTGAAGGGCCTGCCAGTCCGGTTTGCGCCACGCAGTCCCGGCGCCAGGCCGACGATCAAAAGCCGGGCATCCAGCGCCCCAAAGGAGGGCACCGGGGCATTGTGCCAATCGGGAAATTTCTGCCGTTGCTTGTTACGGAATTCGACAAGCCTCGGGCAAAGGCCGCAATTGCGGCTTGGTATATTTTCTAAGGCCATTGTTCTGCAGGATAGCCGGGATTTGGGCTAGGTCTCAATGACCTCATCTTGGCGATCGCTAGAATCCTCGTCATCAACGTCCTGGGGATCGCAATGATCGGAAAAGTGGGTGCGATTGGAGGGGCGTGCGATCGACTTGTCGAACTCAGTCAAATCGATGAAATGGTCGGCCTGACGACGTAGTTCGTCGGCAATCATTGATGGCTGTGTCGATGTTGTAGAAATGACAGTGACTTTGCGTCCCATATTCTGGACGGCCTCTACCAGCGAGCGGAAATCACCGTCACCAGAAAACAAGACCAGATGATCGAGATGCGGGGCCATTTCCAGGGCATCCACGGCGATCTCGATATCCATATTGCCTTTTATTTTGCGGCGCCCGGTATCGTCGTAAAATTCCTTGGCTGGCTTGGTCACCATCTTGTAGCCGTTATAATCGAGCCAATCGATCAACGGGCGGATCGACGAATATTCCTGATCTTCGATGATGGCCGTGTAATAGAGCGCGCGAACCAGATAGGCTCGGCTCCGGAAAAAAGAAAGCAGCTGTTTGTAATCGATTTCGAGCGAAAGTGCCTTTGCGGCGGCGTACATATTTGCGCCGTCCAGGAAAAGCGCGATACGTTCGCTGGGCTTAAATAGAGTTTCAAGATCTGACATGAAAAACAAATTTTCTACACATGAGTTAAAAGGAAATTCGACTGCTCAGGCTTATGACGGGTACCGCGTATTTACAACCATACTGTGTCCCAAAAACGATGATTTTCGGTCCAACAGTGGAAAAGTAACGTGTAAACTATATTATTTTGCTTGTCGCAAGGGAAATTTCCTTTTTGGCCCGGTCACTGGCGCTTCCCGGACATGATTTTAATCGCATTTGGGAGCAATCTTTCCAGCGCTTCAGGTGATTCCATCGACATCCTACGTGCAGCAGTCGGTCTGCTGCCTGATCGCGGGATCGTTCTGGAAGCGGTATCGGGGATCTACGAAACGCCTCCAGTCGGCCCGGGGCGACAGCAAAATTATGTCAATGCGGTAGCTTCGGTCAGTTCGGAAGATGGACCGGCTGTGCTTTTGCGCAAATTGTCGCACATTGAGATCAGCTGCGGTCGGCGTACCGGGCCGCGCTGGTCGGCGCGGGTGCTTGATCTGGATCTATTGGCGTACGGGCGGATGGTTGCCGGGTGGCGCGGAAATATCACCGTATTGCGCTCAGGAGACAAGGCGGTTCCAGGATTGGTAATCCCCCATCCGCGCATGGATTTTCGTCCCTTTGTGCTGCGACCCCTGATTGATATCGCACCCCAATGGCGCCATCCGGTTAGTGGTAAGAAGGCTATCCAGCTCTGGAATTCTGTCCGGCAAACCCGGGACGCTAAAAAAATTGTGAAAATCGCTGGGTCTGACTGGATCGAATGAAGTGAGCCAGGTGCAGGATTCTCCTATTGAAAATCGACCCTTTCGAAAGGAAATACTTGCCTTATAGCCTGTCTCGGCATACATACCGCGCTAATCCAGTATTTCGGAACCGAAGGAGCCGGTGCCCATGGCCCGCGTAACTGTCGAAGATTGTATCGACAAGGTAGAAAGCCGTTTCGAGCTCGTTTTGCTTGCAGCCCACCGGGCACGCGAGATTTCGGGCGGAGAACCGCTGACCATTGAACGAGATCGGGATAAGAATCCGGTTGTCGCGCTGCGCGAAATTGCGGAAGAGACCATTCTCCCTGGCGATGTGCGTGAGGAATTGATCCATTCGCTGCAGAAATATGTGGAAGTTGACGAGCCAGACGACGATCCGGTTCCGGCCATCACCAACGAAGAATCCGAAAGCACCGAGGCCGGAGATTCGATGGATCGGATGTCGGAAGCAGACCTGCTAAAAGGCCTGGAAAGTATGCTCGCCGCCGAAGGTGAAAGCGACCGCCGTTAAGTCCATCACGATTATTTTGGCGCCTATCTGCGCGCTTAGATGTATGCTTTCTTTGCGCATAGCGGAGAATGCATGACCCGGCACATCGAATTGATCGATAAGGTTGGTGCCTATAATCCGGAAACGGATCAGGCAATGCTTAGCCGTGCCTATGACTACGCAATGAAAGCCCATGGCAGCCAGAAGCGGGCATCCGGCGAGGCCTATATTACCCACCCCCTTGAAGTTGCCGGTATCCTCGCCGATTTGCGCCTGGACGATGCATCAATTGCGGCCGCTTTATTGCACGACACGATCGAAGACACGACGGCTACCCAGGTCGAGATCGAGGAATTGTTTGGCACCGAGATCGCCGATATTGTTCAGGGCCTGACTAAAATCAACAAGCTCGATCTGGTTTCACGCCGCGCCAAGCAGGCCGAGAACTTTCGCAAGCTCCTCCTGTCCGTTTCCGATGATGTGCGGGTGTTGCTGATCAAACTCGCCGACAGGCTCCACAATATGCGGACCCTTGATCACGTCGCGATCGACAAGCGGGAGCGGATTGCGCGGGAGACAATGGATATCTATGCCCCGCTTGCAGGACGCATGGGGATGCAGGAAATCCGCAGCGAACTCGAAGATCTGGCGTTCCGGTACCTTACGCCGGAAGGGTTCCAGATGGTCAGCGAGCGGCTCGCGGAGTTGCACAGGGAAAATAGCGGCCTTATCAGTGAAATTACCGACGAACTGGGGCATCGCCTGGCCGACGCGGGGATCAAAGCAACTGTCGCAGGACGCGAAAAACGGCCCTATTCGATCTGGCGGAAACTTGAGCGAAAATCTGTATCGTTCGAGCAATTGTCGGATATTTACGGGTTCCGTATCACGGTGAATAAAGTTGCCGATGCCTACCACGTGCTCGGTATCGTCCATACCACCTGGCCGATGGTACCGACCCGATTCAAGGATTATATCTCGACACCCAAACAGAACGACTATCAATCGATCCACACCACCGTTATCGGACCCGGCCGGCAGCGTGTCGAACTTCAAATCCGAACCCGCGAGATGGACGATATCGCCGAATACGGGATCGCAGCTCACGCCTTTTATAAGGATTACGTCGACGGCAAGGGCGCGTATTCAAAATCGCTTGTCCAGGAAACCAAGGCCTATCGCTGGTTGCGCCAATTGGTGGACAGTTTGGAAGAGGGTGATCACCCGGAAGAATTTCTGGAGCATACCAAGCTCGATCTATTTCACGATCAGGTCTTTTGTTTTACACCGAAAGGCCGGTTGATCGCACTGCCGATGGGGGCGAAGCCGATCGATTTTGCTTACGCAGTGCATACCGACATCGGCAATACCTGTGTCGGCTGCAAGGTCAACGGCAAGGTCGCGCCGCTATTCGACGAATTACACAATGGCGACGAGGTTGAAATAATCTGCTCGGATACGCAGACCCCGCCGCTGGTTTGGGCCGATATGGCGGTTACAGGGAAAGCTAAGGCTGCCGTCCGGCGGGCGACCCGCGAGGCCGCGCGCGCCCAATATACCAGTTTGGGGCAAAAAATATTGGAACGGGCATTTGAACGTGCCGGGCGCACCTATTCGAAAGAACGGCTGGAAGCCGTATTAGGCCGCCTTGCGTTCGACCGTCTAGACGATGCACTGGTGGCCGTCGGGCGTGGTGAAACAAGTTCCAACGATGTCTTGCGCGCCGTCTATCCCGATTATCAAGAGGTGCGGGCGGCCCAGAAGCGATCGGGCAAGGTAGATGAAGGCTGGTTCGGTATTCGCCGTGTCATGGGGTTGAAATTCAAAATTCCCGGTCGGGGAAAGTCACGATCGGCAAAATCGGACGCCATGAAAATCCGGCAAAATATCCCGATCCATGGTCTGCATGGAGATCTGCCGGTGGATTTTGCCAGCAAGGGAGCGGTCCCCGGCGACCGGATCGTCGGTATTCTCGAACCAGACAAGGGCATAACAATTTATCCGATCGATTCGCCTTCGTTAAGGCAATTTGACGACCAGTCAGACGCCTGGCTCGACGTGATGTGGGATATCGATCCTGAAAATACCGACCGCTTTCCGACCCGGATCCGGGTCATGGTGATGAACGAACCCGGAGCTCTCGGGGATATCGCCACGCTGATCGGCGAGCAGGACGGCAATATCGACAGTATTGACCTGATCGGGAGGACCAGAGATTTCAGGGAAATGATCATCGATATCGAGGTCTGGGACAACAAACATCTCAACGGCATTATTTCCCATTTGCGCAAGATGCCGGCGGTCACGGATGCGGAGCGGGTGGTCATGTAAATCTCGGAATTGTGAGTGTATTTCACCGTTTCCCCAGTTGCGAATTCACAATTCAATCATTATTTTGTACGCATAGTAGAATTATCGAATGTAGCTCAACCAGTTGACAATGCTCACTCATGCTTTTCGGACGCCGCGATAAACCAGATTTTGCAGAGCGCGTTCGTGTCTTCTTTTGGCCGCGTCGGGGATGGGTGCGCTCGAGCCGGTATGTCCTCAAACGTGTCCTTAGATTGTCTGGGACGCCGCACGCTATCGCGCTCGGGGTCGGGGCTGGCGTGTTCGCATCCTTCACGCCGTTTATCGGATTTCACTTTGTTCTGGCAGGCCTGGTCGCGTGGTTGATCGGTGGAAATCTACTGGCCTCGGCGATGGGCACCTTTGTCGGAAATCCTCTAACGTTCCCGGTGATCTGGGCCAGTACTTTTGCGCTGGGAAACCGTATTCTTGGTATCGAGACGGGCAACGCGTTGGAGTTTGATTTGCGTCCGGGGCTCATGTTGCATTCCTACGATACGCTGTTGCCGATCGTTAAGCCGATGCTGATAAGCGGCGTCCCGATGGGCATAGTCGCTGGGCTTGCATTCTACTACCCGGTCAGGTCGGGGATCGATTTATACCAGCAGCGCCGCCGTAACAGGTTGCAAGAGAAAGTTGCAAAAGATAACCGGGGTTCAAACGTTTGACGGCCGTGCCGAAATATTTGCGCCTCGGGGTCAATATAGATCATGTCGCGACCATACGAAACGCGCGGGGTGGCGATCATCCCGATCCGGTACGCGCCGCATTGTTGGCAGCCGACGCCGGCGCTGACGGGGTCACAGCACACCTGCGCGAAGACCGTCGACATATTAGCGACGACGATATCGCGCGGCTGCGGGCAAGTGTAAACCTGCCGCTCAATCTTGAAATGGCGGCGACCGAAGAGATGCTGGCGATCGCGCTGCGGCATTTGCCAAATGCTGTATGTCTGGTTCCGGAACGCCGTCAGGAGTTGACCACCGAAGGCGGATTGAATATCTCGAAAAATCGGGTTTTCCTGCTCGATTTCGTAGAAACATTGAAGGCGGCCGACATTCGCGTTTCGCTGTTTATTGATCCGGCGGAAAAGCAGATCGCAGCCGCTGCAGAAATCGGGGCGGATATCGTCGAGCTGCATACCGGGCAATATTGCGAAGCGGCGCTCGGAACGGACACCGGCGCCGTGGATAAACAGTTGCAGCGCATAAGCAGCGGCGCGGTTCAGGCCGATAGTCTCGGGTTGGAAGTCCATGCCGGGCATGGCCTGACCTACGCCACAGTCGCTCCGGTTGCTGCGATCGCCGAAATTGTTGAACTAAATATCGGGCATTTTCTGATTGGCGAGGCGATTTTTGACGGTTTGGAGAATGCCGTAACCCGGATGCGCGAACTGATGTTGTCGGCCCGTCAGGAAACTATTGCGGGGCTTGTCTTATGATTATCGGGATTGGCAACGACATTATCGATATTCGCCGGATTGAGAAGACACTCGAGCGTTTTGGATCCCGGTTTACCGACCGGATTTTTACCGACCTCGAAAAAGAGAAATCCGATCGTCGGCGCATGCGGGCAGCATCCTACGCTAAAAGATTCGCCTCGAAGGAAGCGTGTTCAAAAGCTCTTGGAACCGGGTTTCGTAAAGGCGTTTACTGGCGCGATTTAGGGGTCCGGAACCTGCCCTCCGGAAAGCCTTCTATGTTGCTGACTGGGGGCGCGAAAGAGCAGCTTGATAAAATTACACCTCCCGACAGCACTGCCGTAATACATTTGACAATCACGGATGATTGGCCGATGGCCCAGGCGATTGTGATTATCGAGGCTCATCGCTCCGGATAGCAACGGTTTTCAATCCGATTGGAAAAGGGCTATAGGGTGCGCAACAATTATTCAGGAAACAGGTCATGAGTACCATGCAGGACGATGCGGCTACGAAAAAAGACGGCGGGTACCGCGATACAATCAAGGTCGTTATCCATGCCTTGATACTGGCGTTGATCGTGCGAACTTTTTTCTTCCAGCCGTTCAACATCCCTTCTGGCTCGATGAAATCGACCCTGCTGATTGGTGATTATCTGTTCGTTTCCAAATTTAGCTACGGATATAGCCGATATTCGATCCCCTTTAGCCCAGATCTGTTTTCAGGGCGGATTTGGGGTGACGAGCCGGAACGCGGGGATGTGGCGGTGTTTCGCCTGCCGCGTGACCCCAGCATCGATTATATCAAGCGGGTCATCGGATTGCCTGGTGATGAAATTCAAATGATCGACGGCATTCTCAATATCAATGGCGAAGCGGTGCCACGTGAGCGGGTCGAAGATTTTATCACGACCAATCGGAACGGGCGGCAGATCAGGGGACCGCGGTATCGGGAAACCTTGCCGAATGGCGTCAGTTACCTGACCCTGGATCTGGTTGAAAATGGTTTTGCCGACAATACGGGTGTGTTCAAGGTTCCTGCCGGGCAATATTTCATGATGGGGGATAACCGGGATAATTCATCCGATAGCCGGGTACAGTCCGGGGTTGGTTTCGTACCATTGGAGAATTTTGTTGGCCGGGCTGACCTGATTTTCTATTCGATCGAGGAAGATGCAAGCGCCTGGAAAATCTGGGAATGGCCGTCGACGGTGCGCTGGGGCCGCCTGTTTTCATCGGTGGATTGAGTGGTATCTCCGGATAAAAAAGCCCTAGACACATTTTCCAGCAGGATCGGCTACGAATTTAAAAATATTGACCTGCTTCGCCAGGCATTGACCCATAAAAGCTTCGTCAATGATGATCCAACTTCCGTGACCAACGAGCGGTTGGAGTTTCTAGGTGACCGGGTATTGGGGCTGGTAACGGCGCAAATGATCTGCGCGGCTTTCCCCGATGCCGATGAAGGCGAGTTACATCGCCGCCAGAGAGCGCTTATCCGTAAGGGGACTTGTGCGGATATCGCGCGCGAGATCAATCTTGGAAAGTTTCTGATCTTGGGGAAAAGCGAAATCAAATCCGGCGGGCGCACCAAGCAGGCGATATTGGGGGATGCATGCGAGGCGGTTTTGGCGGCCGTTTACCTGGATGCCGGATACGAACAGGCGGCGGTCATTGTGGATCGGCACTGGCGGCCCCGGATGGAGGCTGCCGACAAACCAAAACGCGACGCCAAATCTGCGTTACAGGAATGGGCGCAGGGACAGGGATTACCACCCCCGGTGTACGAAGAAAAGGACCGGTCCGGACCCGACCACGAACCTGTCTTCACCGTCCGCGTGGTAATTTCCGGCCTTGAACCAGTGTTTGCCAAAGGCCGTTCCAAGCGCGACGCCGAACAAGGTGCAGCCGAGAATACTCTCATCAAAGCAGGCATGTGGCAGGAAGCGACAAGCAATGAGTGATCAGCCGGCAACGCCATCTGTGGAAGATATGCGCTGTGGCTTTGTCGCGGTGATCGGTGCACCGAATGCCGGCAAATCCACTCTGGTCAATTTGATGATCGGCAGTAAAGTTTCGATCGTGAGCCACAAAGTCCAGACCACGCGGAGCACGTTGCGCGGCATTGCAATTGAGGGAAATGCGCAGATCGTCTTTATCGACACTCCTGGCATATTTCTGCCCAAACGCCGCTTGGACCGTGCCATGGTTGATCGGGCCTGGAGTGGCGCCGGCGACGCCGATCTGGTGCTGCTATTGGTTGATGCGCGGAAAGGGATCGACGAGGAGGTCCGCAAGATCGCCAAGGGATTGTCCGGGTTGCAACAGGATGTAGTTCTTGTTCTCAACAAGATCGATCTTGTTGCGCGCGATTCCCTTTTACAATTGACCAATGATCTCAATGAATTACACGCATTCAGCGAGACCTTCATGATATCCGCGCTGAAAGGCGATGGTGTTGACGATCTAAGAAGCTTTCTGGCGGAAAAATGTGCACCTGGGCATTGGCACTTCCCGGCGGATCAAATATCAGACGCGCCGAAATATTATATCGCGGCCGAAATCACCCGGGAAAAACTCTATCACCGGCTGCACGATGAATTGCCTTACGCCTCCACCGTTGAAACCGAGAGCTGGGTCGACCAGAAGGACGGATCCATCCGGATCGAACAGGTTGTTTTTGTCATGCGGGATAGCCAGAAGCCCATCGTGATTGGCAAGAACGGGCAGACGATCAAGGATATAGGGTCCCAGGCGCGGGCCGAATTGTCCGAGATACTCGATTGCAAGGTGCACCTGTTTCTGTTCGTCAAGGTACGCGGCAAGTGGGGCGACGACCCGGCCCGCTACAAGGCGATGGGGCTGGATTTTCCACGCGATTGAGCGTTGCGGCTGGGCGGCGCTGAAATCACGGTTGATGCGCACGCAGCCAAATGGGACCCTGCATCATGGAATGGAGCGAACCCGGCACCATCATCGGCACGCGCAGGCACGGCGAAGGCAGCGTCATTGTCGAGGTTTTCACGGCCGAACATGGTCGTCATATGGGCCTTGTGCGTGGTGGGCGGGGACGCCGTATGCGCAGTGTCCTGCAGCCCGGAAACCGGGTTTTTGCGACCTGGCGGGCGCGCTTGTCGGATCACCTGGGGTATTTTCGGGTTGAGCCCGACCGGCTTGATGCAGCCCATTACATGGCCGATCCTTTACGTCTGGCGGCCTTGAATTCAATCAACGAATTGGTGAGGTTGTTGCCCGAGCGGGATTCACACGATCATCTCTACGCGGCCTACATCCATATCCTCGATTACATTCAAGGCGATGAAGAATGGGCCGACCAGTTCGTGCGCTGGCAATTGCTGTTGTTGCAGGAACTCGGGTTTGGTCTGGATCTGACCTGTTGCGCAGCCAGCGGGGAAGTCGACAATCTCGTTTATGTTTCACCCAAAACCGGGCGCGCGATCGGTGCCGTTGCCGGGGAACCCTATAAGGACAAATTATTACCGCTGCCGCAATTCCTGGTCCAGGATCAACACGTAAATCCGCAATGGCGCGATGTGAAGAAAGGGCTGCAGCTCACGGGGTATTTTTTGACCCGACAGGTCTATGAGCCGCGGGGAATAGAACCGCCGGAATCGGGTGAGCGGATGACCCGGCTACTGGCAAAACACTATGAGGGGGATATCCGAGATGACCGGTGAGACCAGCCATTCCAGGAAAATTGAATTGATGAAACTGGCTATCGAGGCGGCGTATACGGGCATGAATACTGGCCATGGCGGTCCTTTCGGCGCGGTCATCGTCAAAGATAATGACGTTATCGCGACAGGCCACAACGAGGTGTTGAGCAGCAACGACCCGACTGCGCACGCGGAAATGACGGCGATCCGCCGCGCCAGCTCAGCGCTCGAACAGTTTGATCTTTCGGGGTGCGAAATTTACGTCAACGGGGTGCCGTGTCCGATGTGCATGAGCGCCATCTTTTGGTCCCGGATATCAAAGCTCTATTATGCCTGCCTGCCGGAAGACACCGAGGCCATCGGATTCGACGACGATGCGTTTTATCGCGAATTGGAAAAGCCGCTGGACAAACGCGATTTACCGGCGGAACAGGTTGTTGAATGCGTTGATGAAGCGCGCGAATGCTACCAGGCCTGGCTCAAACGTACCGGGCGCACGCCTTACTGAATTTTGACGGGAAACCTTGAGCGGGGCGCGCGGTTGGAGTAACCCAAAACACCATGAGCAAAGCGGCACCACCAGTTGATTCGGGGGATATAGAGCCCGTCGGCCTGCGCGAAGCGCTTGAAGAGCGGTATCTCGCCTATGCCCTTTCGACGATCATGCACCGGGCATTGCCGGATGCGCGTGATGGGTTGAAGCCAGTTCACCGGCGTCTGCTCTATGCCATGCGCATCCTCAAGCTCGACCCGGATGCGGGTTTCAAGAAGTGCGCCCGGGTTGTGGGCGACGTGATGGGCAAATTTCATCCCCATGGCGACCAGGCAATCTATGATGCACTGGTACGGCTCGCACAGGAATTCGCGGTGCGCTACCCGCTAGTGGACGGGCAGGGGAACTTCGGCAATATCGACGGTGATAACGCCGCTGCCATGCGCTACACCGAAGCAAGGCTGACAGACGTAGCCACCGCTCTCCTCGAAGGCATCGACCAGGATACTGTTGATTTTCGCGAGACGTATGATGGCGTCGAGGAAGAACCTGTTGTCCTTCCCGGTAATTTCCCGAATTTGCTCGCAAATGGCTCGGCCGGCATCGCAGTTGGGATGGCGACCAGCATTCCGCCGCACAATGCCGGAGAATTGTGCGACGCAGCGCTGCATCTGATCAAGTTCCCGAACGCCACAATCGGCAAGCTGGTTGATTTCGTGCCGGGGCCGGATTTCCCCACAGGCGGGATCATTGTCGAAGACCGCACCAGCATCATCGAGTCCTACAAAACTGGTCGTGGCGGGTTCCGCTTGCGCGCGCGGTGGGACAGGGAAGAGACCGGGCGCGGGGGTTACGTGCTGGTCCTCACCGAAATCCCGTATCAGGTACAGAAATCACGTTTGATCGAGAAAATCGCGGAGCTGTTGCAGACCAAGAAGCTGCCTCTGCTCGCTGATATCCGGGACGAATCGGCGGACGATGTACGGATCGTGCTGGAACCGCGCAGCCGCACCGTCGATCCGGTCGTCCTGATGGAAAGCCTGTTCCGGCTGACCGACCTTGAGACGCGCGTCTCGCTCAACATGAACGTGCTGAGCCAGGGTAAAATTCCCAAGGTCATGAACCTTGCCGAGGTCTTGCGCGAATGGCTCGACCATCGAAAAGAAGTGCTTGGGCGCAGCGCTCGTTTCAGGCTCGGTAAAATCAACAACCGGCTTGAAGTCCTGGCAGGGTACCTGATCGCGTATCTCAATCTGGATGAAGTTATCCGGATCATCCGGTACGAGGACGAGGTCAAAAAGACTCTGATTGCGACGTTTGATCTGACCGATGTTCAGGCCGAGGCCATCCTCAATATGCGATTGCGGTCACTGCGCAAACTCGAGGAAGTTGAAATCCGCAAGGAAAATGATGCGCTCCTGATCGAGAAATTGGAACTGGAGGCGTTGCTCGCGTGCGAAGACGAGCAATGGGACAGAATTTCCGGCCAGATCAGGGACATCCGTGAGAAATTCGGTGTCAAGACGCCCCTTGGAAAACGCCGGACCGATTTTGCCGATGCGCCGGAAGCCAATGACGCGGATATTGCCGAAGCGATGATCGAACGTGAGCCAGTGACCATTGTCTTCTCGGACAAGGGCTGGATCCGGGCCATGCGCGGGCATCTCGACGATATGTCCAAGGTCCAGTTCAAATCCGGCGACCGGTTGCGGTTTGCCGTCAAAGCCGAGACCACCGACAAGATCGTCCTGTTCGCGACGGACGGACGGTTTTTCACTTTTGCAGCTGACAAGTTACCCGGCGGGCGCGGACACGGTGAGCCGGTCCGCCTCATGATTGATCTGGAGGATAATAGCGACGTGATTGCCCTGGCGCGACACGATGCAGGGCGGAAACTCCTTGTCGCGGCATCGGATGGGCGGGGATTTGTCGTCGCGGAAAAAGACGTAGTGGCGATGACCCGCAAGGGCAAACAGGTACTCAACGTGCCGGACGGCGAGGAAGCCTGTGTCTGTGTACCTGCCAATGGAGATAGCGTGGCGTGCATTGGCGAAAACCGTAAATTGCTGATCTTCAAACTCTCGGAATTGTCGGAGATGACCCGCGGACGGGGTGTGCTGCTGCAACGCTACAAGGACGGCGGGCTGTCAGACGCGCGGGTCTTCGCAATGGGTGAAGGCTTGACCTGGCAAGATAGTTCCGGGCGAACCTGGACGGTCAAGGAAGCTGATTTAAACGATTGGCGCGGCGCCCGTGCCCAGGCAGGCCGCTTGCCTCCAAAAGGATTTCCAAAAAATAACAAGTTCGGTCCGGCCGGCTTTTGATCAGCGGGGTTTAAGCCTTTGCCCATCCAGACGGTGTTAGGTGTTGTTGCGGGCGGAAGCGCGTTTTGTAATCCATTTTGTCGGATCCCTCGACCCAGAATCCAAGATAAAGATACGGCAGGCCGAGCCGACGGGTTCGCTCGATATGATCCAGGATCATGTATGTCCCCAAGCTACGTTCGGGGCATTCCGGCTCGAAAAATGAATAGACCATCGAGAGGCCATCCTCGAGCTGGTCGGTCAGGGATACGCCCAGCAGCTCGCCGGATTTGCGGACCTCGTTTTCCAACATGATCGGTTCTCTAAGGCGGTATTCGATCAGATGCGTGTCGATCGATGTGTCTTCGACCATCAACGCGTAATCAAAAATGGTCATGTCGGCCATGCCGCCATCGCTGTGACGGGCGTCGAGATAGGCGCGAAAAATGGAATATTGGTCGCTCGAAGGTTCAGGTGATACCCGGGTAGGGACGAGATCGGTATTGGCTTTGCGGACCCGCTTCATATTCCGCGTTGGGCGAAATTCATCGACCAGAACCCGGACCGATATACAGGCCTGGCAGGTCTCGCAGGATGGCCGATAGGCGATGCTCTGGCTGCGGCGAAATCCGGACTGGGTCAATATATCGTTGAGGCCGGCAGCATCGCTGCCCCCGAGATGCGTAAAAATTTTCCGCTCCATCTGCCCCACTACATACGGGCACGGGGAGGGCCGCGTCATGAAAAACTGGGGCAGGTCTCGGCTGTGTTTGGTCAAGTAGGCATGTCCAATCTGAAAATCCGAAAAGAAGTTATCCAGCGATATTGTAATACCAGGGGGCTACAAGTGAAAAGGTCAACCATACGATAAAGGCTAGAGGAAGCCCGGCGCGAACAAAATCCGAAAACCGGTAATGGCCGGGCGCCATGACCAGCAGGTTGGTTTGGTACCCAAAGGGCGTTGCGAAAGAACAATTCGCCGCAAAAATCACCGCCACTACAAAGGGCATCGGGTCGACCCCCATGCGTTGCGCCAAGCCGATCGCGATCGGGGTAAACAATACCGCTGTGGCGTTGTTGCTGATGAAATTTGTGAGAACCGCAACCAGGCCGAACATGGCCGAGAGCATGATTGCGGGCGATGCGCCGCTTAGAGCGTCGAATAGGCTGCTGGCCAGAAAACCGGCCCCGCCGGTCGCCTGCAAGGGCACTGCCATTGCAAGCGATGCTCCGACCAGCAGGTATATACGCTGATCGAAAGCGCGCGCGGCCTGGCGCACGTTCAGGCAACCCATGGGGATCATGAGGAGAGCCCCGGTAAGCGCCGCCACGACGATCGGCACGACGCTCGTGGCCGCCGCCAGAATGACAACCGCAAAAATAAGCAGGGCGCGCATCGCAAGCGCCGTTCGCGGCAATTCCGTTGCTGACCATTCGAGCAACAGGATGTCGCGGTTAAAGCGCAGTTTATAAACGCTTTTCGTTTGACCCATGATAAGCAGAACATCACCGGCCTCGAGACGGATTTCGTTAAGTCCGAGGCGGATCATCCGGCTGCGGCGCTGGACGCCAAGGACGATGCAGCCGGTGTCGGAATGCAGTCCTGATGTTTCAACCGTGCGGCCGATCATCCGTGATCCGGGCGCGACGATGGCCTCGGCTAATACCAGCTCGCTCTGATCCGGATTTGTACCGGATTCAGTATTTTCCTGATCACCTGGATTAACCCGGAGGATGGCGCGCCGCGCCTTTAGGGCTTCGGTCAAGACGTTCCGTGTAGCGGCAACCACGACTTCGTCACCGACCTCGAGTGAGATATTTTCGAACGGCGGTAGGTAGGGGCGTTCGCCCCGTTGCACCAATCGGACGGTCATTTGTTTCAAGTCTGGGAACATCCCGGCAACTGATTTGACGCCAATCAGCGGGTGATCGTGGGTAATGTCGATTTGCGCGATATACTGTTTTCCACCGTGGGACACGACCTCGTCGGCCATTGTCGCCCGGGGTTTCATGAGCCGCGGCATCAAGAACAACACGTAGATTGCGCCGACGCCGGCCAGGATCAGGCCTGGGATTGTAAAATCAAAAAAGCCGATTTTTGGTAGGCCGTTGCGCGTTGCCTGCCCCGCGACAAGCAGGTTCGTTGAAGACCCGATAAGTGTTGTCATGCCCCCCAGGATGCAAATGAAGCTGAGCGGCATGAGGACGTTGGTTGTCGTGTGGCCAAGCCGCGTTGCCATGGCGCTGACAATCGGGATGAACATCACCACCACAGGTGTGTTGTTCATGAACCCGCTCATCAAGCTCGCAAACACCAGGACCAGCAGCAGCATCATGCCGCCGCGTTTCGCCGAATGCCCCGCTAAATATCGCGCCGGACCCTCAAGTGCGCCGGTATGGAACAATCCCTGGCCGATGACGAGGAGCGCGATGATGGTGATCAGAGACGGGTCTGCCAACCCTGCGAGCAATTGATACGGCTCGATCAGGTTTCGGCCGGATGGATCTAGGACCGGGAGAAAATGAAAAATCAGCAGGAAGGTAACGATCGCGCCGACGCAGGTGACTTCGAGCCGGACCCGTTCCGTTGCAAGCAGAAGGACTGTCGCCGCGATCACGGCAAATGTCAGCCACATCTGGAGGTCGTGCAATGCGCTACCCGTTTGTTGCTCGAATCCTGATCATTGTGACCGACAAGGTCAATATATCAAGCCGGAATTCAACACATTGCTACTCAGAAATTTTGTCTCTCAGCCTGTGTATCCACAATCACCGTGCCAAACACCAGGTCATGGACGAGCCGCCCGCGCGGTTCAAACAGCGCCACTGCCAGGCTGAACGGGGTCAATGCAACGATGGAAAAATAAAATCCAAGCGCGTGCAGGACCCCGAGGATAAAGTCTACCCGTCTGCCGCTCCAGGTGATCATGTGGATGTCCATAACGCGCATTCCGATGGTCGCGGCGCGCAGGCCGGAGAGCGTCAGACCGGCATAAACCAGGGCAACGCCCGGATAAATCAGGCCAAACGCCAGCCAGGCCAGACCGAATGTCAGGAACCCGAGAAAGAACGTCATGATATAGACGAGCGTCGTCAGCAGAACCACAATAACCAGATCGAT
>JAJFGZ010000060.1 GCA_021775855.1 Hyphomicrobiales bacterium | reverse complement strand
AGCTTGTCGCACGCGTCGGCCGCGTTCGACACCAGTTCGCGCAGGAATATATCCTTGTCCGAATAGACCGAATGGATCAGCAGATGGAGGAGCTTCGCGGTATCCGCCTGGAAGGTGTGGTTATCGCCCGAATCTGCTTTTTGCGTATCGCTCTTCTTGCTCATTCTCTGCCCCTTGACCATTTGTCAGTTGGGCACCGCCACGAAGCCCAGTCGATCTGAAATATCGGTAATTGGGCCTCAATTTCAAGTCCCGCAGCAATCCATGAACAGGTAAAAAAAAGGCCGGACTAATCCGGCCTGAGGTTACGCAGTACGCTACTCTACTAACTTTGAAGTTTGGCCCGATTCTCAAAACTGGTTTCGGGGGGCTGGGGGGCTGCGAAAACCGAAACCCACGAGAACCGGGCCAAGAGGCAACGATCAGACTATCCAGATTTATTGCGGCCCGTCCGCGACAGAATTGCGACAACAATGTGATAATACAAAGGTCTGATTTTGGCGAACCGGCGGGAGTTGGGGTTGCATTCAAACCCCAACCAGTTGAAAATCGAGCGAGACCATAAGGAGGCGCCATGAGCGAAAGTGAACCCATAGCAATATTTGGTGGCGCACCCGTGCCAAACGGAATGCGGGGCGCTAAGAAAACAAAATCTGCGGCTTTGCTTTCCTTCAACCGGCACGAATTGAATCAGATCCTGTCGCTCTATGGGCGCAAGGTCGCCGAAGGCGAATGGCGTGACTACGCCATCGATATCCTCAAAGACCGCGCCGTTTTCTCGATTTTTCGCCGCGCCAGCGAAGTCCCTCTTTACCGCATCGAAAAGAACCCGAAACTGGCCCGCCAGCAAGGTGCGTTCAGCATTATCGCAGCATCAGGCCATATTCTCCGCCGCGGCCACGACCTGGCCCAGGTTATGCGCGTTCTGGACCGTAAACTGCGCCTGGTCTGAAATTCCATCACGCAAAGAAAAACCCCGGCACAATGGCCGGGGTTTGGTATTCTTACCAGACGATGTGACTATTGGCGATTGCCGAACAGTCTCAACAACATCAAAAACAGGTTGATGAAGTCGAGATAGAGCCTGAGCGCACCCATAATCGCCTTGCGACCGGCTACGGTACCGTCATCCTGGGCGTGGTACATTTCCTTGATCTGCTGGGTGTCGTAGGCGGTGAGGCCTGCAAACACGAGCACGCCGATCACGGACACGGCAAATTGCAGTGCGCTTGAGCCTACAAAAATATTGACAACCGACGCGATAATGATCCCGATCAGTCCCATGAACAGGAACGAGCCCCAACCGGAAATATCCCGTTTTGTGGTATAGCCAAACAGGCTAAGCGCGCCAAATGCTGCTGCTGTCACAAAGAAAACGTGGCCGATTGAATTCGACGTGTAGACGAGAAAAATCGATGATAGCGACACACCCATAAGGGCGGCAAACGCCCAAAAACTAATCTGCGCTGCCGATACACTCATCTTGCTGATGCGTGCACTCAGGAAGAAAACCATAGCCAACGGAGCAAGCATGACCACCCATTTGAGCGGGCTGGTATACAGCATCACACCAAAATTGGTCAGTTGCAGTCCGGCAGCCCCGTCCACAACGGCCATCATATAGGCACCGATAGCGGCAAGCCCGGTAATCCCAAGGCCAATCGCCATGTAATTGTAAACCCGGAGCATGTAGGACCTGAGGCCCTCATCGATTGCACCGGTCTGGGCAACATTGTCCGATCGGGCAAATTGTCGTTCAAATTCAGCCATTCACTGATCCCCTTGGATTTTGCCGGTCCGCCTGGAATCCGGCAATATAAATCATTTCAGGCGAAAACGCCTGTTACCCCAATATGGGTGTGAAACCCCTTACTGGCAAGATGCAGCCCCAAATATCGGTAAACGCCGCTTCTGTCAGCCCGCAACCGTAATCGTAACAGCAGGACGGCCATCGGGAAGACGAATAACCATGACAGATACAACACCGGCAAGCTGGCCTGACTGAATATCGTTTTGAATGCTCGTAATCGTTTCTGACGTCATCCAGCAATCGAAATAATACGGCCCGGTGGAAAGCAGCTTTCGGCGATCAAGGGTCGTAAAGTAATCGTCCACCCCCTCCTGCACATCGTCAAACTGGTCCAGTTTTCCGTTACGGTGGACATTGGCCCGATCCTGCTGGAGGATCGCACGATAATCAGCCAGACGGGTACCACTGGAATTCCTGAGATCCCGCTCGCCAATTACGGCTATATATTCCGCAATTCGCTCAACGGGCGTGAGTTTCCCGTTTGCCAGGCGCAGTCGGAGCGTATCATCCACATACTCGATGCAGTCCAGCGCTTGCGCGGATGCAGGTGCGGACAACAACAATAAAAAGGCCAAAGCAGAGAACGCCGATTTCACGATCATTCTCATCACAATCTCCCAACAGCACAATCAACTTGAGAGAACACAAAATAGATAATTTAAAGGTCGCGCAATACCCGGGCGGGTTTTTCACCCAGAATACGCCAGGTGCCGACGAGGCCGAGGATGACGGTGAACGCGACCGCACCAGCCAGCGCCGTTCCCGCTACCAATGGGATGAATTCATAATCCACATCCATAAGCCTGGTCATGACGAATTGCGCCGCCAGACTACCGGCGAACAGCGCCAGCAAAGCAGTAACGAGCCCGAGCATCAGGAATTCAAGGCCAAATGCCGAGAGAATACGGTTCCGGGTCGCGCCAAAGGTTTTCAGGATAACCGCGTCGTAAAGCCGGTGCCGGTGTCCGGCGGCGAGTGCCCCGCCCAAGACGAGAATACTGGCAATCAGGGTCACGCTGCTGGCAGCCCGGATCCCCCACATAACCTGGGAGAGCAGCGCATTCGCGGCGTCCAGTGCCTCTTTGACGCGGATGATCGTGACGTGCGGGTAGTCCTTGCCCACCAGGTTCATGACGTTGATTTCCTGCTGGTCCAGATCCCCGCCGGACGCCGCGCTTTCAAGCCCGAGGGTTGCGAGCAGCATGTGCGGCGCGCCGGCAAAGGTGTTTGGTGAAAACACCATGACGAAATTGATGCTCATGCTGCCCCAGCTGACACCGCGCAAATTGCCAATCCGAGCCGTGATTTCCCGCCCCAACACGTTGACTATAATCGGATCACCGATCGACAGGCCGAACGCCTCCGCCAGCTCCGCTTCGAACGAGACCAGCGGCGGGCCGGAATAATCGGGCCCCCACCATTCACCCGCGACAAGCTCGGAATTTTCCGGCAGGACAGCCGAATAGGTCACCCCCCGATCACCGGTCAAGGCCCAACGCTTGTCCGGGTCGACCACCATATCTTCGGTCCGCACCCCGTTGAGGGCGAGGATCCGGCCCCGCAACATGGGCACTGTCGTGTATTCGGCGTCCGGTGCGATTTCGGATATCAATCCACCGAACGCGTCGGCCTCGCTACGCTGGACATCGACAAAAAAGAAATTCGGGGCGTTTTCAGGGATCTGGCTGGTCAGTTGCCGGGTCATGTTGCCATCAATCAAGGCGAGCGAGACCAGCAGCGTCAATCCAAGACCGAGCGAGAGAACCACAGACCCGGTGAGCGATCCTGGCCGGTGGATATTGGCAACCGCGAGCCGCCATTCGGGAGAAGCAGTGGGCGGCAAACGGCGGGCAAGCGCCATGATCCCGATGGCCAGCAACCGCAACACCACCAGCACCGCCGCCGACGCGACGACAAAGGTCAGCGCGATCCGGCTGCTCGAGGATGTTATGACCGCAAGGGTCGCGATGACGCCTATCAGGGCAACGGCCGTCACAATATAGCCCAGGCGCGGCCAGCGGCGTTTGTCGCTTACAAGATCCCGGATCAGGCCGGCGACCGAGACATCCTGCGCCCGCCCGAGCGGCCACAGCGAAAACGCCAGGGCTACCAGGATGCCGTAAAAAGCCGCAAGCGCCAGGGGGCCGGGGTAGAGCGCCACACCGCCTGCAAGCGGCAGCACGCCTTCAAGCAGGCCGGACGCCGCAACGGGAATAATCGCACCTACGGTCAGCCCTACAATTGTCCCCACGGCCGCCAGCATCATGATTTGGAAAAGATAGATCATGAACACCATCTGCCCCGGAGCACCAAGGCACTTGAGAATGGCGATCACGTTCCGTTTTGAATTGAGATGCGCCTGGACCCCGTTAGCGACGCCGACCCCACCGACGATCAAAGCGGTCAATCCCACCAAGGTCAGGATTTGGGTGAACCGTTCGATCGCGGTTGCTACCCGCGGCGACGCGTTGAGACGGTTGGTGATCTGCCACCCGGCATCAGGCTGGGCGGCTATAAGGTTGTCCTGAAATACCGTGAGAGCGGCCGTCGACCCGGCGGTTTCGTCAAGTTTCAGGCGGTAGAAGCGGTGGATCAGGCTCCCCGGACGGATCAACCCGGTGGCCTCTAGACCAGCAAGGCTCATCATCACCCGGGGGCCGAAAATCAGCCCCGAGGAAAGCTTGTCCGGTTCGCCATCAATCTGATCCCGGATTTCAAAATCGGCGTCGCCGATCCGCACAATATCACCGACCACCAGCTCCAATCTGGCGAGCAGGATGCTTTCGGCGACAAGACCAAATGCGCGGCCGCCGGCCCCAGTCGGTCGCGCATCCAGCACGTCACCAACCACCGCTCCGCCTGCCAGCACGACCTCGCCGTAAAGCGGGTACGCACCATCAACCGCCTTGATCTCGGCAAGCGCCTGGCGATCGTCGCCGGTGCGCACCATCGCCCGGAGCGTCGAAATTTCAGACAATTCACCGGCGTCCGTTAACCAGGCCCGCTCCTGTTCGTCGATCGATCTGTGGATCAGCGACAGGGAAATATCGCCGCCGAGGATTGCCTGGCCCTGCTGGGCGAGGCCGTCGAGGAGCGCGCGCGACACTGAGCCGACACCGGCGATCGACGCGACACCGAGGGAAATACAGGCAAGGAACACCACAAAACCACGGACGCCGCCGCGCAATTCCCGCGCGGCCAGTCTTAAGGCGAGGACGATATCCCGGATCATGAAACTTTCGCCGTTCGTCTACGCGGCGTTTTTTGCAGAACCGCGCGGCCATCCTCAAGCCCGAACACCCGGTCACAGCGCGCCGCAAGCGCCGGATCGTGGGTGACCAGGATCAGGCTGGTATCGTGTTCCTTGCGCAATTCGAAAATTAAATCGGCGATATCGGCGCCGGTCGTGGCATCCAGATTGCCGGTCGGCTCGTCGGCAAACAGGACCCTGGGTTCAACCACCAACGCTCGCGACAGAGCTACCCGCTGCTGCTCACCACCGGACAATTCGGTCGGGTAATGCCCGGTCCGGTCCCCAAGCCCGACCCGGGTCAGCATGGCTTTCGCCCGCTCGAACGCGTCCTTGCGCCCGGCAAACTCCATCGGGACGGCGACATTCTCAACGGCTGTCATATTGGGGATCAAATGGAACGACTGAAATACAAAGCCCACATTGTCCCGGCGAAATAGCGCCAGCTGGTCTTCGCTCAAGACGGTCAGGTCCTGGCCTGCAATCACCACCCGTCCCTGGTCTGGGTGTTCCAGCCCGCCGGCGACCGACAACATGCTTGATTTGCCGGACCCGCTCGGCCCGGTCAGCGCCACCGCCTCGCCGGATTTGACGTTGAGATCAAGTCCGCGCAATATTTCGACCCGGCGCGCGCCGCGCCCAAGGGCGAGGTGAATATTTTCAAGTTCAATAACGTGACTGGACTTCAGCAAGACGAGACCCCAAATCAAACATCCGGGCCGCTTGCCCATTCGATCAAAGATAGGCCTTGAATGTCGTTTTTCCAGCCAATCACCCGATTTTTTTACTTCATGGCGATTCTTCTGCTGAGCCTGGCGTTGCCAATTGCGAGCCGGGGCGGTGAGCCAATCCGGATCGTGGCCTTCGGCGACAGCCTCACTGCCGGGCTCGGACTATCGGCAGATGACGCGTTTCCGGCAAAGCTGGAAACGGCGCTTCGGGAAAAAGGCATGGACGTTGCGATCACCAACGCCGGCGTATCAGGGGATACCACGACCGGCGGTCTGGCCCGGCTCGACTGGACGCTGGGCGGGCCGGTAGACGGTGTTATTCTCGAACTTGGCGCCAACGACGCACTGCGCGGGATCGACCCTGCTATCGCGCGTGCGGCGCTGGACGAGATCACCACCCGGTTGAAGGCCCGCGAAATTTCGATCCTGCTGACCGGCATGCTGGCACCGCCAAATATGGGACCGGAATACGGCGCCGAATTCAACGCGATCTATCCCGAACTGTCACAAGCCCACAACATCCTGCTCTATCCGTTCTTTCTGGATGGCGTTGCCGGCAGCCCCCGTCTCAACCAACCCGACGGCCTGCACCCAACGGCGGAAGGTATCGATATGATCGTCGCGCGGATTTTGCCAAGCGTTGAAAAGCTGATTGCAGAAATCGAGGCGCAACGGTAGATCAGGGTCTTAAGCAGGGGCATCAAATATGAAGATGGTCAAACTCGGCCAGACCGGCCTTAGCGTCAGTGAAATCTGCCTTGGCAGCATGACCTGGGGCGAACAGAATAGCGAGGCCGAGGGCCACGCGCAGATGGACTATGCGGTGGGCGCAGGCGTTAATTTCCTCGATTGCGCCGAATTATACCCGATCCCGCCAAAGCCCGAGACCATGGGCCGCACCGAGGAGATTATCGGCACCTGGCTGCAAGCCCGCAACAACCGCAGCGGTATAATCGTGGCGACCAAGATCGTCGGGCGCAGTGTGATGGACTGGTTCCGCGCCGACGGCGCCCGGGGGGAAGTCTCCCGCAGCCAGATAGTGGAAGCCGTAGACGCCAGCCTGAAACGCCTGCAGACTGACTATATCGATCTCTACCAGATCCATTGGCCTGACCGCGCGGTCGGCCAATTCGGTGCCAATCCTGTCATATTCAACCAGGAATCCAGCCCGGAGCACCCTATCCTGGAACAGCTCGAGACCTTCGCTGAACTGGTCAAGGCCGGCAAGATCCGCCATATCGGTATTTCCAACGAAAGCACCTGGGGGGTAATGGAATTTGTCCACGCGGCCGAAACCCATAACCTGTCCCGGATCGCCACGATTCAGAACGGCTACAATCTATTGAACCGCACGTTCGAGACCAATCTGGCAGAAGCAGCGACCCGCGAAGAGGTGAGCCTGCTGGCTTACTCCCCCCTCGGCCAGGGGGCGTTGACAGGAAAGTACTTGAATGGCGCCCTGCCGAGGGGATCGCGCAAACACTTGTTCGATCGCCTCGCCCGCTACCAGACCCCGAATGCGGACCCGGCAATCGCAGCCTATGTGAAGCTTGCCGGGGAATTTGGTATCGACCCGGTCCATCTGGCGCTGCAATTCGTCACCAGCCGGTCATTTGTTGCTTCAACCATTATCGGCGCCACCAGCCTCGACCAACTGAAAACCGCGCTTGCCAGCCGGGATTTTTCCTGGAGCGATGAAGTCGAGAAACGCGTCAACGCGATCCACCTGAAATACACCAACCCCTGCCCGTGATCCGCCATGCCCCGCCTGTTTGCCGGTCTTGAAATTCCGGATCCGATCTCGGATCAGCTGTCAGAATTGCGCAGCGGCTTGCGTAGGGCGCGCTGGATCGAGCCCGGTGATTATCATGTCACACTCCGGTTTTTTGGAGATATTGACAATGAACTGGCTGGCGAAATTGCCGACCAGCTTGCCAGCATTCGCCACACACCCCTGACCCTGAAAATCGACGGACTGGATGTATTTGGTGGCAACAAGCCCCGTGCGCTTTTTGCACGCTTGGTACCCAATACCGAGCTGAACGCGCTGCAATATACAATCGAGCAGAAATCCCGGAAGGCCGGGTGCGATCCCGAAGCCCGGCAATTCCGACCCCACATCACGATCGCGCGTATTAAAAGCATCCGCAAGGAAACCATTGCCGCCTGGTTGCAGAATTTCGGTGATTTCTCGAGCAGCCCGTTTACCGTTGACCGCTTCGCGTTGTTTTCCGCCAAACCGTCACGTGGTGGCGGACCGTACTTGACTGAGCAAACTTTCCCATTCGAATAGTGAGCTAATTTCAGATTTTCAGGGGTCGTTTCGCATCCGTTTTAAAACCTGTTCACACCCGATTGCGATTAGTTCGTACACGTCATGAAATCCCTCTTCGCCACCAAAATAGGGATCCGGCACATCTTGCTGCCCAGCCATCCCTGCATAGTCAAGAAACAGACGGGGCACAGTATGCCGACCATCGGCAAGTCCCGCGATCGATTTTAGGTTATCGCGGTCCATCGCCAGCACGAGGTCAAAACGGTCCAGATCGTTGGCTCCAAATTGCCGCGCCCGTTGCCGCGAAATATCGATCCCGTTCAGGCGCGCGATATTGATTGCGCGGGAATCAGGGGCATCACCCACATGCCAATTGCCGGTTCCAGCCGATTCGATTTCAATCGATCCCGCCAATCCGGCTTTGCCCACCAGATCGCGCAAGACACCTTCGGCAAGCGACGACCGGCAGATATTGCCAAGGCAGACAAACAGGACCGAATTTTTCATTTGTATCCCCTTGGGCCGGCTGGTTTGATTGCGTCGACCAATTCAACAGCGGGAGATCGACCCATGACCAATAAACTTGCGGGAAATGAACGCCAGGACGCACTCGCAACCCTGGACGGCTGGACCGAAGTAGACAACCGGGACGCCATTTCCAAATCCTTCCGCTTCGAAAATTTCAGCGACGCCTTTGGATGGATGACCCGAGCGGCTCTGGCGGCGGAAAAAATGGACCATCACCCCGAATGGTTCAACGTCTACGCCACCGTCGATGTGACTCTCTCGACCCACGATGCCGGCGGACTGACCATGAAAGATATTAGCCTCGCCCGCCAAATGGATCAATTGGCGGGTTAGGACCGGTGCTAGCGCGGTGCCATGCGGAGCGCACCGTCGAGCCGGATATTGGTGCCATTCAGCATATCGTTTTCGCAGATATGGCGAACCAACGCCGCATATTCGCTCGGTTTGCCAAGGCGAGACGGAAACGGAACGCTGGCTCCCAAAGCGTCCTGCACGTCCTTCGGCAGGGTGTCGAACATCGGGGTATAGAACAGGCCCGGCAGGATAGCCATGACCCGGATGCCATCCCGCGATAGGTCCCGCGCCATCGGCATGGTCAGCGCTGCAACGCCGCCTTTGGAGGCTGAATAGGCTGCTTGCCCGATTTGTCCCTCCACAGCAGCTACCGACGATGTAGAGACAATCACCCCGCGCCCACCATCGTCCGTGATCGGATCGGAACCCATCATACCTGCCGAGCATTTCGACACCATATGGAAGGTGCCAATCAGGTTGATCGTGACGACCCTGGTGAAGGCTTCGAGATTGTGGGGGGCGATCGCGTCGGAATCGCGTTTCCGGCTGGCGGTTTTCTCGCCATGCGCGATCCCCGCGCAATTGACCAGAACCCTTTCCTGACCATGGGCGGCGCGGGCTTTTTCCAGCGCCGCGTCGACGCTCGCCGGATCCGTGACATCGCAATGGCAGAAAACCCCTCCGGTTTCAGACGCCACCTTTTCACCGCGCTCGTCGGACAAGTCCAGGATAGCGACCTTGACGCCAGATCCCGAAAGGTTGCGCGCCGTAGCTTCGCCAAGGCCCGATGCGCCGCCTGTCACAATCGCCGATATATTTGATCCAAGTTCCATGGTCTTCTCCTGCCTGGTATTTTTATAATCTCTCTCGATTGGTCATACCCGATTGGTGGATGAAGGCAATACTGGGCCCTGGGATACGGGGTAAAACTTGCGCAACCCGGCCACATACCCCATCTTGGATTGAGCAGGCTGGAGCACGAGGGAAAAGGGTATCCGCCATGAAAGGCACTGCACGGGGCCAATTTGATCTTGGAGAAAACGCCGACACCGCGTTGGCGGACAGCCATCTACCGCAGGTTATGGCCCGCAACGAATCCAAAGTCAGGCTTGGATTTTGGGCGAAAATCGCCCGCGTCGCGCGCTGGATCCCGTTTTCGGAAGATGTCGTCGCGGCGTATTATTGCGCTTTCGATTCCAAAACCCCGTTCCGGGTCCGCGGCACGCTGCTGGCCGCCCTGGCTTACTTCATCCTGCCAACGGACCTCATCCCGGACATTATTCTGGGCTTCGGCTTTACCGACGACGCGGCGGTGATCGCAACCGCGATCGCGCTGGTGCGCAACCATATCACGGCTGAACATCGCGACGCCGCCAAGAAGGCTCTGGACGGGAACGTTACTGTACGCGACCCGGACCTTACCGGCAGCGCATGACTGGGCGGACAGAGATGCGGGTCTGGAGAAATCGCGATGAACCGAGCTCACGAAGTTAAGCCCGCGGCCACAACCGGTGCAATTACCCCGTCTGCCAACGGCTTGATTTTAATCGTCGGCGGATACGGCAAAGTCGGGCTGGCCATCGCCGAGAGACTCGCGCCAATGTTTCCCGGCCGGGTCACGATCGCCGGGCGCAATCTCGACAAGGCCCAAGCCGCCGCCGCCGGGATCGGCCACGGCACCAGCGCGCGGGTGATCGATATATTTACCGGGGATAGCGGGGACGCTCTGGACGGGGTGGCGCTGGCGCTTCTATGCCTTGACCAGCACGATACCCGTTTCGCCGAACAATGCCTGTCCAGTGGCATCCATTATGTGGATATCAGCGCCGACTACAGCTTCCTGTCCCAAATAGAAAAACTGGCAGATCTGGCCGGGAAAGGCGGTGCGACAGCCATCCTCAGTGTCGGCAGCGCGCCGGGGCTGACCAACCTGCTGGCGGCGCGGCTGCAAGAGAAAATGGCGAGTATCGACCGGCTCGATATTCTGGTCGAATTGGGTCTTGGTGATCATCACGGAAGGGCAGCCGTCGAATGGATGCTCGACAATCTCGACACAGAATATGACGTAATGTGGAATGGGCAGCCCAAAAAAGTGCGTAGTTTCGGCGAAAGCATTGTTATCCCGTTGCCCGGCCAACAAACCGGCCGACCCGCCTGGCGCTTCAATTTCTCGGATCAGCAGGTAGTGGCGAAAAGTCTCGGTCTGGCCACAGTGTCCACCTGGATCCGCTTTGACGATCGCCTCTCGACCTGGGCGTTTGCAGGCCTGTCGCGGATCGGCTTTGGCCGGCTTCTGAGACGAGGCTGGTTGCGCAATACCATGATCTGGCTATTCATGAATGTGCATATGGGTTCGGATATCGTGATCGTTGCTGTCCGCGCAACCGGCCGGAGTAAACAGGGCGCCGATGACCTGACCATCGCGCTGACCGGCCGCAAACAATCTCTGATGACCGCCATCATCACGGCGGAGACGGTGCGCCAACTCCTCACCCGGAAATTCCAACCGGGTATTTTCCACAGCGAGCAGGTGATTGCGCTGAATCCGATCATTGCGGAACTGAAAAGTGAATTGCCCGGCCTGCATTTGGAACAAACATAGCGCCCTCTGCGCATCCTCTCCGCTCCCGCAACCCCAATTCCGCCCACACTTGATCCGCGTCAATGCGGCGCCCAAGCCTGTCGATATCCTCCAATTGACCCTCAGGCGGGAGGTGCGCATTGAAGGAGACAGCGGATGCCACCGGCAAATTCCAACACTCCCATCCGGTCTGTCCAAGTCTTTTCGACCGGGTCCGGGAAACAGCATAAAGAGCATCGGCGCGGCAGCCGAATGCCATCTCTGTGGTGGGTTTTGACATCACGAAGCTGGATCGAGGTTCCAATAAATGTCTACGTGCTCGACCATCGCGATGGTCTCGTACTTTTCGATGCCGGCCTGAACCCAGCTATCGGAACCGACCCAAACTATATATCCAGCCCAGTCGGCAGATTCTTCATGCGCCGGTTATTCCGCCTCCAAATCGAGCCGGAGGATACATTGACCAACAAGCTGAATGGGCTGGGATACGCAGCGCACGATGTCCGCAAGGTTGTCGTCTCGCACCTGCATTTCGACCATGTCGGCGGCATCGCGGAGGTCTGCCAAGCCGAATTGCTGGTCAGCGGCGACGAATGGCGCCAGCTGTCGGGTCCGCATCCTGAGCGGGATTTCATCCTGCGCGAGCATATCGAACTGCCGGGGGCCAAATGGCGCCAGATCGATTTCACACCAACCGACGATCCGTTGTTGGCGCCTTTCGGCGGCAGCTTTGACCTCATGGGGGATAGCACCATGACCCTGCTGGCCACCCCCGGTCACACGCCGGGGTCGCTGTCCATGCTGGTGCGATCCGCAGGGTTTCCACCGCTTCTGCTGGTCGGCGATCTGACCTATGAAGTTGACATGTTGATGAAAGACCAGGTCCCCGGGACCGGCGACAAGACGCAACTGAGATCTTCCTTCGCCAAGGTCCGGGCCCTGAAAAACCAATTACCGGACCTTGTAATCCTGCCCGCCCACGATCGAGGCGCAGCGGATATTCTAAGGAATCTGATCCCGCACCCGGCTTAAGGTTTGATCACCACTTTCCCCATCACCTCGCGCCGGGCGATAGCGCCAAGCGCATCGGCCGTATCCTCAAGCGGATAGACCGCGTGCACATGGGGATTCAATTTACCCTGCTGGACCCAGTCAAGAATTTGCAGATTGTTGGCGTTCGATCCCTCGGGATCGCGGGCAAGGAACGAACCCCAGAACACCCCGACAATGGCGCAGCTCTTCAGCAATGTGAGATTGAGGGGGATGCGCGGAATTTCACCGGTGGCGAACCCGATCACCAGAAACCGCCCGCCCCAGGCCGTGGCGCGCAGGGCGGCTTCGGAAAAATCACCACCCACGGGATCGTAAACTACATCCGCGCCCTTGCCATCGGTGGCCGCCTTGAGTGCATCCTTCAGATCGGATTTTGCGTAATTGATGCCGTCATCGGCGCCGTGCGCCTTGCAAAAATCCAGTTTGTCGTCCGACGACGCGCAGGCGATCACACGCGCACCCATGGCCTTGCCGATCTCGATCGCCGCGATGCCGACCCCGCCCGACGCGCCGAGCACTGCGAGCGTTTCGCCTGGTTGCAAATTTGCCCGATCCTTCAAAGCATACAGCGAGGTGCCGTAGGTAACGATCAGTCCGGCGGCGATCTCGTCCGGCACATCGTCTGGCACATGGACGGCCAGGTCCGCCTTCACCGCGACCTTTTCCCGGCATGCGTCATACCCCGGATAGGCCATTATCCGGTCACCCGGCAGGAACCCGGCAACCCCGTTGCCAACGGAAATGACCCGTCCGGCAAATTCCGCGCCCGGCGCAAACGGTAATGGCGGCTTGAACTGGTATTTGTTCTCGATCAACAGGGTGTCGAAAAAATTCAGCGAGACCGCGCGAACTTCCGCGAGGATTTCGCCCGCGCCCGCAACCGGATCGGGCTGCTCCTCTACCACCAGGCTTTCCGGTGGCCCGAACGATTTGCACAATACTGCCTTCATGCCCGCTTTTTCCTTCTATCCCCGTTTTCCCTGATCCATAGACAATTGACCCATTCGCGTTTACCCCGTCAACAAGAAAGGCTTTGGATGGGAGATATGTCGCGCGGGTTTTTTGCTATTGGTGCCGAGGGCATCTCGAAGCAGATGAATTTGGGGAACCTGATGCGCTCGGCTCACGCATTCGGCGCCAGCTTCATTTTCACCGTGCGCGCCCATTACAAGGTCGACGGCCTGGCATCCGACACCTCGCAAGCCGGTCAGAACCTGCCCTATTATGCCTGGGACAAGGTCGACGACATGGTTTTCCCGGCAAATTGCCAGCTTGTGGGGATCGAGCTGACCGACAACGCCACCGAACTGCCGAGTTTCCACCACCCTGTCCGGGCGGCCTATATCCTTGGGCCCGAACGCGGCGATCTATCTCCAGAAATGACGGCTCGGTGCGATCATATGGTGAAAATTCCCACCAGCTTCTGCATCAATGTGGCGATGGCCGGCGCCATCGTGATGTACGACCGGCTCAAATCCCGGGGAAATTTTCAGCCCCGCCCGGTCGGGACCAGCGGTGATGCCCCCGGCTCGGGACACTGATTCCGCACAGTGAAAAAATGCTGCTGCGTGCCAAATTCTTGCCGTCATTCTTCTTCAGGTTGCAGCAGGAACAGCCCTGTCATATACCGGCTCGGCAAGGTGGTGTTGTTCCGCAAAGTTGCGTCAGTTAACGCCGTGTTAACAAATCAAACTAAAATGGACCCTGACCAGTTTTTGAACCGGGGATTTTTGAGCGATATCTGGAGAATTTAAGTGCTGAACAAACTAATCACCAAGCTGGCATTCCCGGCGATCCTTTTGCTGGCCATCGGCACTGCACAGGCGCAAAGCATCCAACCGGTCGGACAGGACCGGGATTGGGCGGCCTTTTCCGCCACCGTGGACGGTAGCAAGACCTGTTTCGTTGTCTCCCAGCCAAAGAATATGGAACCGACAAACGTCAGCCGCGACCCAGTCTATTTCTATGTCACCCGGCGCCCGTCCGACGATATCGCCAGCCAGGTATCGATCGTGACCGGTTACCCTTACCAGGAAGACAGCAAGACCATTGTCCAGATCGGATCCGATACCTTCACGCTGTTCACCCGCGGCGACAAAGCCTGGATCGAAAACCTCGAAGAACAGGTACGCCTGATTGACGCGATGAAGCGCGGCTCCACCATGATCGTTCGCGGCACGTCGTCGCGCGGGACGCAAACCACCGACACCTATTCCCTGTCCGGTGTCACCGCTTCGCTTGCCCGCCTCAGCAGCGCCTGCAGTTAAAGCCTGTCGCGAGCAAACGGGAATATTTGACCAGCACCACTCGATTGGTCGGCGCAGTCACTGGCCGGCTGGCCCCATCAATAGTGATTTCATCTTAACTGGACATTCAGACTTGGGTTTCATATATTAAGGTAGCAAAATGCCACCTTTTATGGAGCCGAAGACAAATGGCCCAATCTGTCAAATTAGCTGACGATGTCATGGCCTACGTGCGCCGCGAATCCAAACTCCAAAGCCGCTCTGTTGCCGGACAAATCACGCACTGGATCAATATCGGCCGCGCAATTGAGGATTCAGAGAACTTTGACCATCAGCGGATCAACGCTGTATTGCAGGCGGCATTGTCACCTGACGATCTATCCCCCGAAGAGCAGGAAGTCTGGTTTGCGCAATTCGCGGACGCTTTGGCTGAACCGGCGAAGGGCGAAACCGCATTCTATAGCCAGCGCCGAAAACTGGGCCGCGGTGTCGGGCTGAGTGACGCGGGCAATCTGGTCTATCAAGAACCGACCAGATAGGGGTGTCCCCCGCCCAGCAGCCGATACTCGTGGTATTGGCCGGGCCAAACGGTGCCGGCAAATCCACCTTGTACAAGCAGCGCGTCGCGCCACGGTTGAACGCCCCGTTCATCAATGCAGATATTATCCAGCGCGACGAACTGAAAGATCCGGCACCCGACGCGTCATACAAGGCTGCAAAGATCGCTGAACAGCGCCGCCGTGATTTTCTGGTCTTAAAAAGAAGCTTTGTCACCGAGACTGTATTCTCGCACACTTCAAAGCTTGATCTGATCAAGGCCGCCAAGACCGCTGGTTTCCGCGTCATGATCCTCCATATCGGCGTTGAACATCCCGACCTGTCCGTTGCCCGCGTGGCGGAGAGGGTCAGGGAAGGCGGTCACGATGTCCCAGAGAACAAAATCCGGGACCGGGCGGCGCGAAACGGCCCGATCATCCGCGAGGCCGTTCTGCTGGCAGACGTTGCCCACATATTTGATAATTCAAAACTCAACCAGCCCCCGGCCCGGATGGTCACCTTTACCGACGGTATTGTCAGCTTCGTGGCCGAACAGCTGCCCCAATGGATCATCGATATCTACCGGGACGATCTTTGGGTCTGAGGTTGATTTCTCGTGATATTGGATCATATCAATAGGCCGAAGCCGATCCTCCCGACTATGGCCATAGCCTAAAGCAGGACCAAGTGACTCGAACAGTGCAGCCATCTGACGCAGACAATGCTGACATACGCCCGTCTCTGGTCGGTCTGACCCGGGCTGAATTGCAGTCTGTATTGGGCGAAATGGATGTCCCTTCGCGGCAGGTGCGGATGCGCGCAGCGCAGATATGGCGCTGGGTTTACGCCCACGGTGTGCGCGAATTTGATGCCATGCCGAATGTGCCGAAAAGCCTGCGCGCCGAATTGATAGGACGGTTTACCCTCGATCGGCCGGAGATCGTCACAGGTCAGGTATCCAAGGACGGCACCCGCAAATGGCTGCTCAAGGTCCCCTCCAACGGCCTCGCGAAGGCGAGCGAAATCGAGACCGTCTATATCCCCGAAGAGAGCCGCGGCACGCTCTGCATCTCAAGCCAGATCGGTTGCACCCTGACCTGCACCTTCTGCCATACGGGAACCCAGCGGTTGGTGCGCAATCTGACGGCTGGCGAGATTGCCGGCCAGATCATGCTCGCCCGGGACGAACTTGGCGACTGGCCTGGCCTTGAGCCCGGGTCGCCGGACAACCTGCCGGATGGGGATCGCAAGATCACAAATATCGTCCTGATGGGGATGGGCGAACCGTTGTATAATTTCGATGCGGTGCGTGACGCCATGGCAATCGCCAACGATAATGAAGGCCTCAGCCATTCCCGCCGCCGGATAACCCTGTCTACTTCCGGTGTAGTGCCGGAAATCCCTCGCTGGGGCAATGAGGCAGCCACCATGCTCGCCATTTCGCTGCACGCAGTGCGCGATGGCTTGCGCGACGAACTGGTGCCAATCAACCGGAAATACCCGATCGCGCAATTGCTGGAAGCTTGCCGGAACTACCCCGGACTTTCCAACTCCAGGCGCATCACCTTCGAGTACGTGATGCTCAAGGGCATCAACGATTCGACCGCCGATGCCCGCGAACTTGTACGGCTATTGAAGGGTATCCCCGCCAAGATCAACCTGATCCCGTTCAACCCGTGGCCCGGGTCGGAATACGAATGTTCGGACTGGGGCGAGATCGAAACATTCGCCGATATCGTCAACCGCGCCGGGTACGCAAGCCCGGTCCGGACGCCACGCGGGCGCGACATCATGGCCGCTTGCGGCCAACTTAAATCCGCCTCCACCCGCCTGTCGGCCAAAGAGCGCCGTGATCTCGCTTCATCGCCAGCCTAGGCAAGCGGCTTAAGAGAACCTGCCACCATGATCCTCCGCTTTGTCGCCCGACTGATCCAGATCGCGTTCGCCTATCTACTTGCTGCCGCTGCCGCGGGTGCGACCCTCAGTGTCGCTTTCGTCACGGCGTTTGGGGGTAACCTGTCTGGCGTCGAGATATTGTTATTCGGATCAATCCTTGGCGGCTTTATCGGATTTTCGGCCGCCGCCCCGGCCTTCGTCGCCATTCTCGTCGGCGAATTGTTTCAATTCCGCTCATGGGTCTTCTACGCGGGTGCAGGTGCCCTGATCGCGCTCGGCACCTGGTCGTTTTTTGATCTGCCAATACTGAACAATATGAGCGTCGATTTTTCCTGGTTCGACCAGACCGGGATGTCCCGAAATTTCAGTCAGAATCTCGGCGAGGCATTTCAGAAAATTTTCCGGGGCGAGCGGGCATTGATTTCTGTCTCCGCATCGGGCCTTGTGGCAGGTCTGGTTTACTGGCTGGCCTCCGGAAAAACCGCTGGTTCAGTGATCCGTGTTCCAGACGACAATCCCGGCAACTAGGGATTCTCCGCAGCCCAGGAAATCGCTGCCTCCAGCCGGTCGTTCCCCCAGAATAATTCTCCGTCCCGGGCAACGAAACTGGGCGCGCCAAAAATACCCTTGGCCATGGCGTTCTCAGTCTGGGTGCGCAATTTTGTCTTCACATCATCCCTTGCGGCCTGCTCAAACAGGGCCTCGGGGTTCTGCCCGCACGCCACAAGCGCGTCCGCGATTACGGTTTTGTCTGAGATGATACGACTTGCTCCGAATTCCGCTTCATAGACTTTCTTCGAGAAGTCCTTGACCCAGGACGCATCGCCGCCGGCAATGGCGACCCGCGCTGCCAAAAGTCCCGACTGCGGAAATTGTTCAGGTTTCCTGAAAGCGATCCCCATCGCCGCTGCCTGGCGCGCCATATCGCGCCACATATAGGCGCCTTTTACGGGGTATATATTAAACGGTGAATCGTCCATTTTCTGGGCATGGAAGACCGGTCCCAGCAAGAAGGGCCGCCAACATACGTCGACGCCCGCCCTCTCCGCGACGGTCTCAATCCGCATCGCCGTCAAATAGGAATAGGTCGAAGCAAATTCGTACCAGAAATCGATGCGTGCCATGCCAATCACCAAATTTGTCTCTTGCCTCAACCAAGGTCCGGGGATACGGCTTGCCCAAAGTCCGGAGCCGTTTATATTGCGGCGCCGAGTTTATCCCCGTCTGGGTTGTCCATAGAAAGCGTTTCAATGCCGTCTGTCAAAAAAGTCGTCCTAGCCTATTCCGGAGGTCTCGACACCTCGATCATTCTGAAATGGCTGCAAAACACCTACCAATGCGAGGTGGTGACATTCACCGCCGATCTCGGCCAGGGGGAGGAGATAGAGCCGGCGCGGGCCAAAGCCGAGAAAATGGGTTGCAAGGATATATTCATTGAAGATGTTCGCGAAGACTTCGTTGCCAATTACGTATTCCCGATGTTCCGCGCCAATGCCCTCTATGAAGGTGTCTACCTGCTCGGCACCGCGATCGCCCGGCCCCTGATCGCCAAACGCCAGATCGAAATCGCCCACAAGGTCGGCGCCGACGCCGTTGCCCACGGGGCGACGGGGAAAGGCAACGATCAGGTCCGGTTTGAATTGTCGTGCTACGCGCTCGATCCCGAAATCCGCATCATCGCCCCCTGGCGGGAATGGGAGTTTAAGTCCCGCACCGACCTGATCGCCTATGCCGAAGAAAACGACATCCCGGTCCCGACCGACAAACGCGGCGAAGCACCGTTCTCAGTCGACGCAAATCTTTTGCATTCGTCGTCCGAAGGCAAGGTGCTTGAAGACCCCTGGCAGCCGGCGCCCGAATATGTCTTCCAACGCACGATTTCGCCTGAAGCCGCGCCCGACCAGCCGACCGATATCGAAATTAGTTTCGAGAAGGGCGATGCGATCGCCATCGACGGCGAACACCTGTCACCCGCCAACCTGCTGACGCGCCTCAACGAACTTGGTCGCGACAACGGCATCGGCCGGATTGATCTGGTGGAAAACCGGTTTGTCGGCATGAAATCACGCGGCATATACGAAACCCCCGGGGGGACAATTTTACTGACCGCCCACCGCGCCATCGAATCCATCACCCTCGATAGGGGGGCCGCGCACCTGAAAGACGAGTTGATGCCGCGCTACGCCGAACTGATCTATTTCGGATTCTGGTTCTCACCGGAACGAGAAATGCTTCAGGCCGCGATCGATCTTAGTCAGCAGCATGTGGAAGGCAACGTGCGCCTCCGGTTGTATAAGGGCAACGTCGCTGTCCTTGGCCGCGAAAGCGCGCGCTCGCTCTATTCCGAGGAAATTGTCACGTTCGAGGACGATGCCGGTCAATACGATCAGGAAGACGCCAAGGGGTTTATCAAACTCAATGCGTTGCGGTTGAAACTGCTTGCCAACCGGAACCGGCGGCAGTGAATAAAATCTGGCGTGGCAGCACCGGCGGATGACACGGGCGAACTGGGGCGTTCTGACGCTTGTTGTGTTGCTGGTCGCAGCCGCCTTTGGTTACATCTACATGTCGAGTACCGCGAGGGTCATCCGTCAGGTGCGCGTTGCGGCTGGCCCCAGGACGGACAAAGTATATATTTTATTGAAAGAAATTGCGGAAGGCCGCCCTATTCCGCGAATCGGAATGTCCCGATCTGGCAGACATTGACGCGACGCTTGACCACCTCGTCGCCGTCTTCAAAGACCCCTAGGAAGTCGAATATGCAATAGCCGGACCCGTCGTCAAAATTGACGTCAAAGAACCGTCCTGCGGGCAGAACATCGTTCCCCAGAAGGTCTTCCTCCCACGAATCGGTACCAACGTTCGATCCGTAAAATTCGATCAAATCAAATGAGGTTTCGTTGATGATCCGAACCCGGCGTTCGACCGCGGCTGCTTGATCGACTGTTGCCAGCAAGGCAAAAACGATTGCCATAGCGATGGAGGAATAGGGTTTGAGCAGGCAAGACAATGGCATTTTTATCTCCAGGTCCCCCAAACCCGCAAACACACTAAGGCAGGCTGCCGTTTAGGGCAATTGTCTAGCACCATGGCTATTAATATTAAGTTTCCCGATCTTCTGTCGAACCCGCCCGCCGGCGTGGGGCCAACAATTAATATTGTGACCAGAAGACTCCTGTTGCAATGCAGCAAAGCGTGATAGGGAGTTCGCCAATAATCATTCCCGGTAGATAAATATGACTATTCGCAACATCGCAATCATTGCCCATGTGGACCATGGCAAGACCACGCTGGTCGACCGCATGCTGGCGCAATCCGGCACGTTTCGCGACAACCAGCGCGTCGAGGAACGGGCGATGGATTCCAACGACTTGGAGCGCGAGCGCGGCATCACCATCCTTGCCAAAGTCACCTCGATCGAATGGGAGCAGACCCGGATCAACATCGTCGATACACCGGGCCATGCCGATTTTGGTGGCGAGGTTGAACGTATCCTCAACATGGTCGATGGCGTCGTCGTGTTGATCGACGCCGCCGAAGGCCCGATGCCTCAGACCAAATTTGTGGTCTCAAAGGCCCTCAAACTCGGCATCCGGCCAATCGTCGCCATCAACAAGATCGACAAGCCGGACGAACGCCATTCCGACGTGGTTGACGCCACCTTTGATTTGTTCGCTGCACTCGGCGCCGATGAAGACCAGCTGGATTTCCCGATCCTTTACGGTTCGGCAAAAGAAGGCTGGATGGCAACCGAGCCAGAAGGCCCCAAAGGCGATCTCAACGCCCTGTTCAACCTGGTCCTCGCGCATGTTCCGGAACCTGAAGTGGTTCAGGGAACGTTCCGCATGCTTGCAACCACGCTGGAAGCCAACCCCTATCTGGGCAGAATTCTGACCGGACGCATCCTGTCCGGGTCGATCACGGCCAATGCCCAGGTGATAGCAAAATCACGCGACGGCAAGATCGTTGAACGGGGACGGATATCGAAGGTCCTTGCCTTTCGCGGACTTGAGCGGGTTCCGGTCGAAGTAGCAGAAGCCGGTGATATTGTCGCAATCGCAGGGCTGACCGACGCTACCGTATCCGACACCATTTGCATCGACCTGGAAGCTGAAGCCGTACCCGCCCAGCCGATCGATCCGCCAACTCTCGCCATGACGTTCCGCATCAATAACGGACCGCTCGCCGGCAACGAGGGGGACAAGGTCCAGAGCCGCGTGATCCGCGATCGGCTATTGCGCGAAGCCGAGGGCAACATCGCCCTCCAGATCACCGAAGTCGCGGGCGGCGACGCGTTTGAGGTGGCGGGGCGCGGCGAACTGCAACTCGCGGTCCTGATCGAGACCATGCGCCGGGAAGGGTTCGAGATGTGCATCGGCCGTCCCCGGATCGTCTCCCATATCGACGAAGAAACCGGCGCCACCCTAGAGCCATTGGAAGAGGTTACAATCGACGTCGATGACGAATATAGCGGCGCGGTCGTGAAAAAGCTTTCCGAACGGCGTAGCGAACTTGTCGATATGTCGCCGTCAGGGTCCGGCCGCCAACGCCTCGTGTTCCATTCCCCGACAAGGGGCCTGATCGGGTACCACGGCGAATTGATGACCGATACGCGGGGCACGGCCATTCTCAACCGCGCCTTCCTGAAATACACCCCGTTTCTCGGCCCGGTCCCGTTCCGTCACACAGGCGTACTTATCTCCAATGCGCTAGGCAAAGCGGTCGCGTTTGCGTTGTGGAACCTCGAAGATCGCGGACCGATGATGATCGAACCCGGCACACCGATTTACCCCGGCATGATTATCGGCGAACATACCCGGGGCAACGACCTCGAGGTCAACCCTATGAAATCCAAAAAACTGACCAACATCCGCGCCGCAGGCAAGGACGACGCCGTTGCCCTGTCGCCGCCGGTCAAGCTCAGCCTCGATCAGGCGCTAGCATTCATTGCAGAAGATGAGCTTGTCGAGGTGACGCCGAATTCGATCCGGCTCAGGAAAGCCATCCTTGACCCCCACGAGCGCAAACGCAACGAGCGCCAGCAGAAAAGCCTGGAAGCAAGCTAAGCCAACTCTTACATTAGGGTTTATGAAAACCGTCTCCATATCGGTGCGCCGCGGCAAACGAAAAGACGCGATGGCGCTCAGCAATATCCGGGAAATTGCCTGGCGGTTCGCCTATACCGGTATCATTCCCGGTCCAGCCCTCGATAAAATGGTACATGTGCGGCTCGATTCATGGTGGCGCTGGGCGCTCACCGTGGATTGCAAAATCCATGTCGTTGAAGTCGCTGATATCGTTGCCGGCTACACGACCTGGGGCCCGTGCCGCGCCCGGAAATTGCCCGCCAAGGCCGAAATATACGAATGCTATATTCTGCCCGAATATCACGGTATCGGTCTTGGAACCCGCCTGTTTGAGGAAACCCGCATTGATGCAAGGGCCAAATACGGCAAAGGGTGCATTGTGTGGGCGCTCGGAGACAACGAAGTCGGCTGCCGGTTTTACGAAGCCCGCGGCGGCGAGGAGGTGGCCCGGACCCGGGAAAATCTGGGCGGCACTTCGCTGGAGAAGATCGCTTATTTGTGGCGCTGACCCAGCACCGAATTAATCGTTTCCAACCACAACGACTTCATCATCTTCGCAATCAAAATCCTGCGCCAGGTTGTCGGCTGCCTCGCGGGCCAGAATATTGGCATTCTGGTTACGGCTCGCATTCACATGGGCGATCTGACAGGAATCGGTTTTACCGATCTTGGTAACAACAAGCACTTGCTCCTCGCCCCCTTCGTCGTCGACCGAAATAAAATAGCGCAGGATCGTCGCAAACGGCCGGCCATCATCAAGCCGCCATTCCAGCACGTTGTGGGTATAATTGAACGGCGGCAAGGTCTGGCGTGCCGCCACACGCTGCCCGGCATTTCGGCCAGCCGAGACAAAAAACCTGAGGTCGCCCTCGGCGACATACAATTCCATGTCCTGATAGCCAGGGCACGTCCAGGCGATCGACCCGCTTTCCCGGTCCTGCGCGATGACCCGGCAATTCTCGATATCGATATCTGTATACGCGCTCTCGAATGCCAACGCCGGAACGGCGCCAAAGGATAAGGAAGCGAGAGCAATCAAAAGGACGCGCATTTTACACCTGATACCGTTGCGGCCGGATCTTACTTAAACAGATCGGGCGCCTCAACGCCATGGATTGCGCAGGCCGCCGTAACCGTATTGGCGAGCAACAGCGCGATCGTCATCGGGCCGACGCCGCCCGGCACCGGGGTGATCGAGCCGGCGATTTTTTCAGCCGAGGCAAATTCCACATCCCCGACCAACCGGGTCTTGCCTTCCCCCGCAATCCGGTTGATTCCAACATCGATAACACAAGCCCCCGGCTTGACCCAGGCCCCCGGGATCATCTCGGGCCGCCCGACGGCCGCCACCAGCAGGTCCGCCCGCCGGCATTTCTCAGCCAGGTCCCGGGTCCGTGAATGCGCGACGGTTACCGTACAATTTTCGTTGAGAAGAAGTTGCACCAGTGGCTTGCCAACAATATTCGAGCGCCCGACGATCACTGCATCAAGGCCGGATAAATCCCCGAGCGCCCGGCGCGCAAGGATAACGCAACCAGCAGGTGTACACGGCACCAGGCATTTCTGCCCCGTTGCCAACCGGCCCGCATTGATCACATGGAACCCGTCGACATCCTTGTCGGGGTTGACTGCATTGATCACCTTGTCGGCGTCAATCTGCGGCGGCAGCGGAAGCTGGACCAGAATCCCATGAACTTTTCCGTCTGCATTTAACCGCTCGACCAGAGCCAGAACGGTGGCTTCATCGGTACCGGCATCGAGCTTGTATTCGAACGATTGCATCCCCGCTTCGACGGTCTGTTTGCCCTTGTTCCGGACATACACCTCGCTTGCCGGATCGCTGCCAACCAGCACCACCGCGAGACCGGGCTGGAGATCGTTGTCAGCGCGCAATTTGGTGATCGCGTCACGGACAACCCCCCTGATTTCAACCGCAACCGCTTTGCCATCGATGAGTGTCGCCATGAAATTTATTCCTCAATCCTGATCTAGAAGTTTTCTTATTTGTTTGGCCAGACAGCGACCATCCCCGGTGATTAAAATTCGCTTGATCCGAGATTTGTGGCCCGCGACCAGCGACAGATTGCCGACTGGTTGCGACAGGTCTTTCGACAAAAGTTTTAGGAGCGCGCTGTTGGCCCTGCCGTTCTCGGGAACTGCCCGCACCCGCGCCTTCAAGACCGACAATCCATTGTCCCGCACTTCGACCCCCGCGACCCGGTCATGGGCCGCTTTCGGGGTCAGCCGCACATGCACGATCAGACCCTCGGCAACGACCTCAAAGGGACCGTCCGGCAAGGATTTAGAATGCGTATTCGATGATGAGGTTCTGGGCAAAAATCAGCAACAGGATCAGAATGACGGGCGAGACATCGATGCCGCCTAGATTGGGCATGAACTGCCGGATCGGGCGCAGGACAGGGTCTGTCAACCGTCGCAATGTATCCGCGACCATATAGACAAAGCGGTTTTGGGTGTTGACGACGTTAAACGCGATCAGCCAGCTGAGAATGGCACTGGCGATGATCACCCAGACATAGATCTGGATAACCTGGAGGACGAGAAAAATAATAGAATTCATGGCCGTTCCGATTCTTGGGCGTTGGTGTGCCAGACATGTAACCCCGGCGCAATCAGACCGCAAGAGCAACAACGTAAGCCCTGAATCCGGACCTGATAATTTTCCAGATTGTCAGCAATCCGGCGCCCGCCTATATTGCCGCCACCCGGCAATCACCGGGGGTAAATTTCCGGGGCCGTAGCTCAGTTGGGAGAGCGCGTCGTTCGCAATGACGAGGTCAGGGGTTCGATTCCCCTCGGCTCCACCAAGTTACCAAAATAATGGTGCGAAATTTCAATCCATTCCTGGAAAGTGGCTCGATAATTCTACCCGGAAATCTATCGTCTCAAGAAATATCAATTTCGAGCCCTCAATGACCATGTGACCGCACTGTTAATGCTGGCATCGCACTACGCTTTGGCTTTTCGCTTTCCCAAAATAAGTTTCATTATTCGGCCATCAGTTGTCGCCAGGCCAATGGCAATAAGAGCAAATCCGTATCCCGCTTCGCTGCCCAACCGTTCGCCAAGGAACGTGTAGCTCAGTCCAACGGCCACTGGTGGAATCAGTAAAGTAACAAGCATGAGATTTGCCGACCCTGCTCTTACAAGGATTTCAAAGTAAAATAGGTAGGCTACTGCCGTTGATAGCAGCGCCACGGCCAACAAGCTGGCCCAAACCTCCAATGACAGTGCGAAAGACGGTATCCCCTCCACATAGAAGGCAACTGGAATCATCAGAACGGTGCCACCAACCAGCATTCCAAACGCGTTCATGATCGGTGGGTAATCTGACAAATAGCGCTTTCCCCAAACACCCGCAAACGAGTAGGACAACGCTGCCCCGAGGATGGCAAGCTGGCCAAGGTTTCTGGGATCGAAATTGGTAAGTGCATCAAGCCCCATGATCACGGCAACACCCAGAATACCGAAAAGTGCACCGATGATTTTGCGGGCTGTTAGAGGCTCGTCAACGAGCAGGATACCAGCAACAACTGCACCAAAAACCGCAGTGGTGCCATTCAAGATTGAAGCCAGGCCGCTCCCGATATTCGTTTGACCCCAAAATATGAGAGAAAACGGGATAGCGTTGTTCAATGCTCCCATGATTAAGTAGCAAACCCAGGCCTTTGCTGACCTCGGAATTTCGATTTTTTTTATCAAAACAACAAGAAAGAGCGCTGGAACAGCCCAGAATACGCGGTGAAGGGCAATTGTGAGTGGGGGCACTTCCCGAAGCGCAATTTCCGCAAAAAAGAATGAGCCGCCCCAAACCGTTGCCAAACCAAGCAGGAGCAATCCAGAAGTCAGGTTTATCGTCGGGGTTTGTGCATGTTTCATACTGATTTATCGCCCCCGGCAACCTTCAATGCGACCCGTTTCTTGCGCATGACAAGCATTGCTGCGAAAACCGGAAAGCATTGCGCCACCAGGTGACACTTTCTCACCGATCTCTTTTTGCGATTTTGCTTTGCCAGATAATCAGCAGCGGAAGCGCGAGTTCAAGCGCCATCCCGGCAAGCATGGCCGGCGGCGGCGGGCCCACGGTCATGTACGAGTAGACCCGCGCCAGCCCGCCGAGAAAGAGCCCGCCAATGATGATGCGGAACAATGTTGTCTGCCGCTCGATGTTTGGGATCACCCACCAGATCAGAATTGCAAGGCTGAAATAATAAGCTGATTC
>JAJFGZ010000059.1 GCA_021775855.1 Hyphomicrobiales bacterium | reverse complement strand
GGTCATCAACACGACCCTGACCGAGCTGGATGGTGCGATCAGCACCCTGCGGTCACAGTCCTCGACCTTCGGTTCAAACCTGTCGGTTGTTGAGGTCCGTCAGGACTTCACCAAGGGCCTGATCAATACCCTTGAAACTGGGGCAGGTAATCTGACGCTGGCTGACACGAACCTGGAAGGCGCCAACCTGTTGGCCCTGCAGACCCGTCAGCAGCTCTCGTCAGTTGCCCTGTCACTCGCGTCTCAGGCAGACCAGAACGTACTTCGTCTCATCGGTTAATTCCGGTAGACTTGGAAACACAGCGGCGGGGTCCAGGCCCCGCCGTTTTTTTGTGCAAATTTTCCGGCGCAAGTCTCTAGGATCATTCAATGCTATGCTTCCATGGTGATTCGGAATGGGTCCTGGGACGGCGATAATGGCATTGAAAGTTGAATTAAAACCCGGTGAGCGGATGATCATCGGCGAGAGCGTTATTACCAACGACGACCAGCGCACGCGGCTGTACATCAAGGGCAGCGCGCCAATCTTGCGCGAAAAGGACATCATGACGCCGGAAGCGGCCGATTCCCCGGCCAAAAAGGTCTACATGGTTGTCCAGATGATGTATCTCGACAAACATCCCGAACAACACCACCAGACTTATTTCAAGCTGATCAATGATTTGATCGCGGCGGCGCCCAGTACGTTGCCTCACATCGAGCGCATCAATAACAAGATATTAACCGATACCCTTTACAAGGCATTAAAAGAGGCAAAGGCGCTCGTCGCGTATGAAAGGGAACTCATAGAAAATGCATCAGGCAGCAGAAGCGTATGACCGCGTCGCGCGGGCGACAATATCACCGCGGCAACTTGAGGCGTCCCTTCTGATCAAGGCGGCGGCCAAATTGCAAATGGTCAAGGACCAGTGGCCGGCATCAAGTACGGAGCTGTACGAAGCGCTTTATTTCAACCGCAAACTTTGGACGGTTCTGACCACCTCGGTCGCCAAGGAAGAAAATCCCCTGCCCGACATGATCAAGCAGAATATTCTCAATCTGGGGATATTTATATTCGACCGCACGGTTCAGGTGCAGCTCCATCCGACAGATGACTCCTTTGATATCCTGATTTCGATAAACCGCGAGATCGCGGCAGGACTTCAGGTCGAAATCTAGTCGTAAACTTTTATTTGCTGAAAACTATCTCTTCATTCCAGTTGCAGATTATCTGTCTAGATGAAGTTCACCAGCGAGAGCTGGGAGATCAGGCTGGTCGCCTGCAGGCTTGCTTGTAGCTGCGTCTGAAGGGACAAAATCTTGATCGCCACCTCCTCCAGATCCGCATCTTCACGCTCGCTGATAAGTGTCTGAGCAAGATTGAGTGCAACCGTATGACGTTCGGCTGTTAATTCCAGTGTTCGTGCCGTCACGGCCAGGTCCGCGGCGATGTCAGCCGGGCTTTGGTCTCCTGCCGGAAAACCAAGCGCCTGTCCGGTCCGTTGGGTCAGCGCGTCGTAGCGTGCACGCGCATTTGGATCGGTCTCATCGAAATTTGTGGCAGCCAGTACCGCGAGGTTTTCAATGAGGTTCACAATCCCCTCTTCGTCGGCGCGTGTTCCGTAATTGATAGTGATGGAATCGTCGATCCTGGCGCGCGCACTCTCGCGCGGTGGCGAGGAACTATCGTCACCCGTATACCAAATTACTGTGTTGGCCGCGGTTCCCGGTGTGAACGCGCTTGCGGAATCAAATGGTGGTCCGGAAACCCGCTGCGGTGGCGACGTATTGCTACCAGCAAAAAACCCTTTCGAAGCAGCAAGCACCGACGACGCTTCAAGACTGGATGCCGCGAGTTTATCAACAGCGGTACCGAGTGCGGCTTCGAAATTGGTAGCCGTCGCTGTCGCATTGGCACCGATCAAAAATTCACCGTCACCAACTGGACCCGCGGCCCTGGCAGTCATGACCAGGCTTTCCTGGCTACCGTCGGGCAAGTCAAACGTATAGGTGATTTTGTCACCGTCGGCTGGCAAGGGGGTGCCAAACGCGACGCTGATAGTCTGCGGAGCCCCGGTCGGTCCAGTCACCTGACCTGGCGGGAAATCATTCGATACGCCCGCAAGCTTCATCCCAAATGGAAGGCCTGCTGATTCTTCGGACAAGGCAACCGTGGAGCCCGCAAGGATGATGTCTACCCGGCCTCGACCGCTTGTACCAAGGTCCGCGGACCTACGTTCAGAAATCAACTGTTTCAGACCGGCTTTTGCCCCATCGCCATTCAATACTTTCTCGACCGTCTCGACTGGTTTGCTACCCGAATCCAGGCCGGCAAAAATAAACCGGCCATTGACGTCGGAATTAAGCAACGCAAAAACCTCATCCAGAGACGTTTGCGCCGTACGTTGGGGAATCGTCTGCTTGCCATCGACAAGATCGAAGGATGAGTTGAAAAAGTCGGTTTTTGTAAACGATGACACGTCGGCAAACCGCTGGACCGTTTGTAGCGTGACCTGCAATTGTACATCCACATTCTGGATCGCGCGCTGGTACCCAGAAATTGAACTCGTTTCTGCCCTCATCGACAGGACTGTAAGACGTGCCGTGCCGTCCAACCCGCCATACGTTTGAGCAATTTTACCGGTACCGAGCTGGCGCTGAAGGTCCTGGAGTTGGAACCTGGAATTTGTGAGATTTTGAACTAGCGAAGAGGAGAGATTCAGGGGTGAAATTGCCATCGGTTAGCCCTTATACCCGCAACAGCGTTTTTATGATCTCATCAACCGCCTGGAGAATCCTGGCGTTGGCGGCATAGGCGTTTTGCAACACCAGCAAATTCGACAATTCCTCATCAAGGTTGACCCCGGTTTCTTTGTTGAGGCGCTCGTTCAAGGATGTCGCAACTATCGTCCGGGATTCGTGGACCCGCGAAATGTCTGACGACTGCGCGGCCTGGAAATCGATTATCCGTACCAGATAATCTCCGGGGGTGCCTTCAAACGGTGCATTGACCCCGCCAATGCTGCCTGCCGGTGAAAACTGCGAGTTCGTATCCGTCAGCTGGTCGAGGAGGAACAACGGCCGCGTCGCATCTCCGCTTCCGGTTTGTGGCGAGGTAGAACTAACAATCAAGCCCGTAGGATCGGCCTTGAGAGCGCTGCTGATTGCGATCCGGCCCGCAAACCCCCGTTTCTGAGGTCCCCCATCAAAACTTTCGGAATAAGCTAAATCACCACCGTTAAAATCGGTAAAGAACGACATGGCCAGTCCCTGACCAGTCAATCCGCTCGCGATTGTGCGCACACTTAACGCGCCGATATCGGTGAGGTCAGGCGCGCCGTCATCAAGCGCGACAAGGTTTGTTCCGGACAAAGACAACACGACATTTGCCCCAACAATGGTATCCATTGCGGCAACGGCTGCTGCCAACCCGCCGGAGAAATCTATTCCGAAAACAAGGTCATTTGGATTGGTAGTGGCGCTTGCCTGAAGGGGCAATTGGGTGGGATCATCTACCCGGATGAACGTGTAGGTCTGGGTATTCCCAGACACTGTGTCGACCACATCGAGTGAAATCCGGTCACCGGAAATCATCGTACTGATATCAGCCTCCAGGCCGGTAGCGGCGCCGGAAGTTGCGGCAGTTCCCGCTGTATTGATGCTCGAAAGAGCCAGCGCCAGAGAGCTTGCAAATTCGTCCAGCTGGGTCTGAGCTTCGACCAGTATGTCATCCCTCAAAGCCGTGTAAGCAGCAATTTCCCCGGACCGGATCACACCGTCCTGCAATAAATCAAATGTAAAACCGTTCTGGGCGGTCGCAACAATTGTTCCAACGCCGCGCTGGGCGGGATCGATGGAATACAACGCATCGGCAGTAATTGCACCACGCCCGTCAAACTGGAATTTGGTCGCCGTTCCATCAAACAGTGATGTCCCACTCTCGGTAAAAATCGATATGGAGCCGTTTTCCCGGGGTAGTACGCGGATATCCATGAAGTTTGCCAAAGTATCGATCTGACGGTCTCGCTCGTCTAGCAAGTCGGGCGGCAAATTCCCGCTCGCGCCGAGCGCTATAATTTGCGAATTGATCCGCTCGATCTGGCTCAACGCTTCGTTCATATCATTTACGATCCCGGACAGTGCGCTATCGGCTTGCGATCGAAGGCCCTGGATGTCGTTCGTTGTCTGGTTCAGCATCTGCACAAGGGTCTGGGCATCGCGCAGAACGGTTTGTTGCAGGATGGTGGAATCGGGGGTCGCTGCAAGTTCGGACAGCGATGCCGTAAACTGGTTGTAGATCGCATCAGCAGCAAAATCGGAACCCGGCTCACCAAACAGCTGATCTACCCGGCTAAGGAAACTCTGAAGGACCGAAGAATTGGCGAACGCTGAATTGGAAAGCCGCGCCTCGCGCTGTAACAATGCATCCAGTTCGCGCGTAATTGCTACCTCGCGCACACCATTGGATTGACCATTGGCCACCGTGGATTCACGAAGTAGAGACTTTTTTGTATACCCGGGAGTATCCGCATTAGCGACGTTTCGCGCCACCAATTCGAGCGCGGCTTCAGTCGTTTTCAATCCGGATAGGGAAGTACTGAGAACGCCGCCTAAACCCATTTAATTATTCCTATATCCAGGAGCGGTCTGAACATCCTGTTCAGATCTCACCTCCGGCGCCTGCCTGAAGACGCCACTCTGTCTCCAGGCAGGCTGTGCGATGAGTTCTTCACCGCATCAGGAATCCGTCAAACTACCGGATCATATTTAGTGCTTCCTGGAGCATCTCGTCGCTCGTCGAAATGATACGGGTACCTGCCGAATAAGCCTGCTGAGTTATGATCAATTTGGTGAACTCGTCGGCTATGTCGGTGTTCGAGCTTTCGAGCGATTGCCCGATTATGGTGCCCAGAGCGCCTGAAATTGCCGCGCCACTATCCTGAGTCGTCGCAAATGCACCGCCGTCGAGTTTTTTCAAAGCACCGTCCGCATTGAAACTAACAATACTGACTTCAGCGATCGCAAGGGTCTGACCATTGGTATAGGAGGCCGCCAGCCGGCCACCTTCGCCAAGCGATACGCCAACTAGTTCACCAGCCGCAAAACCGTTCTGCGACAGATTCGTGACCTTGGTAATCCCATTCGGATCAGCAAACTGGGTGATCCCGTTGGCTCCGTGGTCCAGTGTAATATTGCCGAGATTATTGCCGTTGACGGTCAGGCCGGTAATCGTAACTGTTGGGACCGCCGGGTTTAGCTGGCCGTTGGTACCGAACACATAGTCCGTGCCAACATTGCGCCATGCCGGCGCTGCCCCCGTGGCCGCTGAATCCTCCTGGTAAAACAGGTTCCAGGTATCTGCAGTGCCGCTCGCGTTATCAATTTTCGCCCAACGTAACTGGACATTGATTGGCGCGCCGGTCGCATCAAACGCCGTCACTGCCCCGCCTGAAATGGATTGAGCCAACAGATCGTTGACATCGTCAGCCCGCACGAACCCGGCACCACTAGCGCGCGGATCATTGTTGAACGACGCCACGCTTAGCAATTCGCTGTTGGGAATTTGCGGGTCTGCCAGACTGGTCAACGGGAAGGCAGCCAGATTGGCACGGTAATCAATTTCTGAAGTGGCCTTGGCCGGGAGAAAATCATTTGTTACCCGCACGATCGCCGGCAGGCTGCCATTGGGATTCCCGGTTTGCGGATCGATGGCAACACCTTTGAGGTAGTACCCTGTCCCGTTGACCAGGAAGCCGTTGCGATCAAGTTGAAAATCTCCACGCCGGGTATAATTGTCAACACCCGAGAATAACGGAGCGCCATCGGCTTGCCCGCTCCTCGGCTCGACGACAAAATATCCATCTCCGGTAATCGCCATATGTGTTTCGGTATCGGAATTGACTACATCACCCTGTGACGTATTGGTCGCCCGGGCAAAGGCGTCGACGCTTCCGGCCGCCTGACGTCTGGGTGGCGAATTCGGAACCAGATCGGAAAAGCCGGTTTCTGTCCGCTTGAACCCGGTGGTTTGGGAATTCGCGATATTCCCGGAAATATGTTCAAGTGCGAACGACTGCGCTCGTAGGCCGCTAATCGCCGTGGTCATTGCCCCGAAAATACCCATTCAGTCTCTCCTCGCTAAATACAAATGGAGCGCGCACGCGGCTCCCAAGAATCCTGGTATCAGGAGCAATGACTGTGCCAAGATATTTATCTGTTTTTTATCAAATAGTTAGAGGTTTCTTGTAGCAGATATTTGCCCACAGCCCGGCAACAAGGGCGTGACCACCGGCAATTTTTGCCCAGACCATGATCTTCAACTGCACCGTATTGCGATTGCCGCGAACCGCCTGTAGGTTGCGGACTTTGAGACAACATGATCACGGAAACCGGCATGAAGTTTGAAGGCACCAAGGATTATATCGCCACCAAGGATCTGCGCATCGCGGTCAATGCCGCCATTACGCTGGAGCGCCCATTGCTGGTCAAAGGCGAACCGGGAACCGGCAAGACAGTGCTGGCCCATGAGATCGCCGGCGCGCTCGGTCGCGAACTGATAACATGGCACATCAAGTCAACCACGAAAGCACAGCAAGGCCTGTACGAATACGACGCGGTGACCCGTCTTCGTGATTCCCAGTTGGGCGACGAGCGGGTCAAGGACGTCCGCAATTACATCAAGCGCGGAAAATTGTGGGATGCGTTTGCGGCCGACGAGAGGGTCGTGCTCCTCATCGACGAAATCGACAAGGCCGATATCGAGTTTCCCAACGATCTACTTCTGGAACTCGATCGAATGGAATTTTTCGTTTACGAAACCGGAGAAACAATCAAAGCCGTCAATCGGCCGATCGTTATCATAACGTCCAACAATGAGAAAGAATTGCCGGATGCATTTCTGCGCCGCTGCTTTTTCCACTACATCAAGTTCCCCGACAACGAGACAATGCGCGACATTGTCGATGTGCATTTTCCAAAACTGAAGGACCGGATGTTGCGCGAAGCCCTGTCGGTCTTCTACGAAGTTCGCGACGTTCCCGGGATCAAGAAAAAACCGTCGACATCGGAATTGCTCGATTGGATCAAGCTATTGCTAAACGAGGATATCGACGACAACACATTGCGAGAGCGGGATCCCAACAATCTGATCCCGCCACTTCACGGCGCACTTCTGAAAAACGAACAGGACGTTCATCTCTTCGAGCGCCTGGCATTCATGAACCGGCGCAACAACAACCAATGACTCTCACGGGGACAGCCTGGTTCTGACCAAAGTCAGGCGTTAACGCCCTATTCGGAATCTGTGCCCTCCGCACTCTCATCGGTAGCGCCATCGTCGCTGGACTGACTGTCAACAGACCCACCGGTATCCTCCGATGACGATTCCTCATCGGGAGTTTCTTCGGTAGATTCACCGGTATCACCCGACTTGTCATCGCGCCCGGCATCTGGAGCTTCATCGTCTGTTGAGTCTTTATCCTCGTGCTCAGCCTTTGGCGCGCCATCTTCGGCCGGCGCTTTGTCTTCATCTGCCTTCGGCGCGTCATCATCTGCCGGGGATTTATCCTCATGCTCAGCCGCTGGTGCATCGTCGGCATCTACACCCTTGCCGTCATCGCCAGCCTTTGGTGCAGCATCCCTCTCGGCGCCCCTGTCGTCATCGTCCTTTGGCGCGGCATCGGTGGTCGTGCCCTTGCCATTTTCCGGATGTGGTGCGGCCTCAGCGGTTGTGTCCTTTTCGTCATCAGCTTTTGGCACAGCTTCAGCAGTCGCTCCCTTGCTGTCGTCTGCACCCGGTTCAACGTCAGATGCTGATCCCTTGTCATCACCATCGCCATCCTTTGGTTCAGCGTCCGAGTCTGCGTTTCCGTCTGCATCCGCTGATTTGTCTGTCTCATCTTTTGGATCGGTGCTCTTATCAACGCCGGCATCCGGAGCAGCTTCCGAATCTGTTGCCGCGCCGTCCCTTGCTTTCGGATCTTCACCATCCCCGCCATCATCGGAATGATACGTGATATGTGATTTTTCGCTCCTTTCACCTACATGCAGCAGTTTAGTCAGAGAAATACGAGATACCGTATCGATACTATCAATTGAGCGCTGGAAAACCGTTTGACCATGCGCGACCGAACCTGGCGAGTTCATCAAAGTGATTGGTGACACCGCTAGAGCAGCGATCGCCGACCCGGTCAAAAACCGACGGATCGCCCGCTGAGATTTTCGCGAAATTTTGAGATTGTAAGGCATCATAATCCTCCCTCTAAACACGTGTAAAATAGTGGGAGTCGAATTGTGACCAAATCATGGCCAAAAACCGGCGCGGCAGCCTCAATAGGCTCTACCAGTGGGCCCTGTCAGTTCTCATCCCGCCGATCCCTGGCCTGCATAAACCAGTAGGCTCCCTGAACTAGCATCCTTGCAAAGATACCACCACCCCACTGCCGGTGGTAAGGCGCAAGCAACTTTACCTGGTCATCTTCACCGCAGATCGCCCGCGCCACGACCAGCCCGCCCATGGCCGTTGTATTCAGCCCATGACCGCCGAAAGCGGTACAAACCCAAAGGCCAGGCCTGATCTCACCGATAAGTGGCATTTTGTGGACCGCGTACCCCATCAATCCCGACCAGGCATGCTCCAGCGGGACGCGACCGAGTTGAGGGTAGATATTTGCTATATCAGCCTGTGTTGTAGCAATCAGGTTGTGAGGCGGAGCCGTGCGGGTCGTTATCTTTCCGCCCCACAGGAGACGCCGCCCCGATCCGCTATCCGGCAAAAGCCGGTAGTAATCGCCGGCCCGCCTCGTGTCTGAGACCGCACCGGCAAAGCTAATTGCGTCATCCGGCGTTTGGGCAAACGGTGCGCTAACCACCACATGGGTCGCAACTGGCAGGATGGCCCGGCGAACAGCCGGGAACGTGCGCCCGAGATAAGCGCTCCCCGTAACCACAATCTGGCCGGCACGGGCGGTGCCGCGGGACGTAGTAATCTCGAAGCCAGCGGCGTGGTTTTGCGCAGAGACGACTTGACTGTTTTCAAAGATCGAAACGCCTTTTTTCTCTGTAACTTCAGCCAGTTGAAGCGCATATTTCAATGGATTGATGTGAAAAGCATCGGCGTCGTAGACACCTTGAAAATACCGCTCGGATTTGAGCTTCTCGCGCACCTGTCCTGTATCCCAATATTCCAATGGACGCCCGAACTGCTCTGTTGACCGCTCGACACGCTGCTGCATCGCGGGTGCGTCATCAAAACGCTGGACATCCAGTCCACCGGGTACTGGATCCACCCCCTTCATTCCGTACTCGGCAATTGCCGAGCGAACGTATTCAACCCCCTCCAGGGAGAGCCCCATCAGGGACCGTGCGTTCTCAGGTCCTACGCGCGCGGCAATTTTTTCGATACTTTCAGCAAACCCGGCTGAAACAAACCCGCCATTCCGGCCTGACGCGCCGCAAGCAATCTCCCGGGCTTCAAATAACCCGACCGATTTACCTCGCCGGGCAAGTTCGAGTGCAATTGTCAGCCCCGCAAACCCGCCGCCAACAACAACAACGTCGAATTCGGCCCGGCCCGCAAATGCGGGATAGACGGTCCTCGCCGCAACGGTTGCCGCGTACCAAGTGTCTGATTGGGTATTCATTCTTCAAGGAACTACCCTCGAGGCGCCGGAACTGCAATGACGAAACCCGTCTTGCGGCAATTTTCAATTACGCATAGATTTCGATCCTTGAACCCGGAGCATCGCCTTGCCGATCAAAATTCCCAATAATCTGCCTGCCCGCGAAACCCTCGCCGAAGAAGGCGTCATGGTCTTGACCGAGGATGCCGCTACGCGACAGGACATCCGGCCGATGCGGATCGCCCTCCTGAACCTGATGCCGGACAAGATTCGCACTGAAACCCAAATGGCCCGGCTGATCGGTGCGACACCGCTTCAGGTCGAGATGACCCTGGTCAGGATGACCAATCACCTGACCAAGAACACCCCGCAGGAACACATGCTGGCCTTTTACCGGCCGTGGGAGGAAATTCGGGATGAAAAGTTCGACGGCCTGATCATCACGGGCGCACCGGTCGAATTGTATGATTTTTCCGAGGTGACTTACTGGGACGAAATGACCCGGATTCTCGACTGGTCCCAGGAGAATGTCCATTCAACGATGAGTATTTGCTGGGGAGCACAGGCGGCTATACAGCATTTTCACGGTGTTCCGAAATACACCCTGCCGCAAAAATCCTTTGGCGTTTACCGACACCGTAACCGCAACCCGGCGTCGCCGTTCTTGCGCGGTTTCAGCGATAATTTCTCGATCCCCGTGTCGCGCTGGACAGAAGTCCATTCCGAAGATTTACCCCAGGACCAGGGTCTGGAAATCCTGATGGAATCCGACGAAGCCGGTCTCTGCCTGGTGCACGACCCCCAGCGGCGCTATCTCTATATGTTCAACCATATCGAATATGACAGCAGCACGCTCGGCGAAGAATTCTGGCGGGATCGGGATAGCGAAAACCCCGTCCAGATGCCCGCAAATTATTTCCCCGGGGACGATAACCACGCAACACCGGTCAATCGCTGGCGCAGCCAGGCCCATTTGTTTTTCGGCAACTGGATCAACGAAATGTATCAATCAACGCCCTTTACCCTCGACGATATCGGGAATGGAGAAACGAATAGCTGAATGGTTGACCTCTATCTATTTCGTCACTCCAAATCTGACTGGCCGTCTGAAGGAGGTCCCGACCGCGATCGCGTTCTGGCCCCGCGCGGCATTAAGGACGCCAGCGCGATGGGGGGTTACATGCGCTCGTCTGGTCATCTACCGGATACGGTCCTTTGTTCCAGCGCCGCCAGAACCCGGCAAACCCTCGATCTGGCCAGACAAAACTGGGACCAGAAGATCGACATCCGCTTTTCGGACGAACTCTATAGCGGGGGTGTCCAGGCCTATTTCAATCTCATCCGCGAATTGCCGGATACCAGCACATCGGCGATGCTGTTGGCGCACAACCCGACCATCCACCAATTGGCGCTGGAACTATCCGGCCGCGGCGGGCCAAATGACGTCGAGAGATTGTCAAGAAAATACCCGACCTCGGGGTTAGCGGTGATCCGGTTCGCGGTGGGCAAGTGGTCGGACATCAGTCAAGGGGACGGAGACCTGATCGAATTCGCCACGCCAAAGACCATCAACCAAGCATAAAGGATGCAACATGTCAGACGATGTGATCATCACCCGCGACGGGCATATTCTGGATATCCGGTTCAACCGTCCGGATAAGAAAAACGCCCTGACCCTGAAAATGTACTCTGCCATGACGGAGGCGCTGGCGGCCGCCGAAAAGGACCTGGATGTGCGCGTGGTCCTGTTTCACGGTGCCGGCGGGAATTATACCTCGGGCAACGATGTCAACGACTTCCTATCAAAACCGCCCATCGATGAATCAGCCCCTGCGCTCCAGTTTATTTCCGCGATTGCCCGCGCGACAGTTCCCATCGTCGCAGCAATCGAAGGGGTCTCCGTAGGGGTCGGCACGACTATGCTGCTGCATTGCGATTATGTCCTGGTCACCGAGGATGCGCGCCTGCAATTCCCGTTCATCAATCTCGCCCTGTTACCGGAAGCCGGTTCGACGCGCCTCCTGCCGCGTCTTCTGGGCTATACGCGGGCAGCCGAGCTGACCTTGCTGGCAGAGGAATTTTCCGGCGCCCGCGCTGTCGAACTGGGTATCGCCAGCAAAACCGTCAAATCCGGCAAAATCCACGAGGAAGCCAAAACGGTTGCGGACAAATTCACCGCAAAGCCGCCCAAAGCCGTGCGTATGGCTAAACGCATGTTGAAGGGCGAACAAGCCAGGATGGACGCTATTATAGCCGAAGAGGCCAGAATATTTGGCCAGCAGCTCACGTCACCAGAGGCGCGCGAAGCATTCTCGGCGTTTATTGAAAAAAGAAACCCGGACTTTTCCGCGCTTTCCTGATTGCGAACCTGATCGCCAACAGCGCGTCATCACGCAAATTGTGATTCCCCAGTGAGTGGAAAACCGGCGGAATAGCTCTTCAATCCGTCCAATGATCACTTTTTCAGGGCCCTGAAACTCGCTTTTCATCGCGCCCGATCACGTCGTTTTCACACTGTCTCACATGCACAGGATAGCCTCTTTTTTCCTTGTTTCTCCCGACTATCTCTAACCCAGACGCGGACCAACCGGACGCGAAATTTGGAGATCGCCTCACCCTTCCGAGGCGCAAAAGGAGAGAAGAAAATGAAAAAGACCCTCACAGCAATCGCCGCTATTGCAGCTCTTGGCACCGGCATCATCGCGGCACAAGCCGAGACCGGTTACAACGCCAACGAAAGCGTTGCATTCAAGACCCAGCTGGAAACCACTGCTTCCGCTGGCAACCCCGACAACCTCCTGACCAACGACGGCCACAACTACTAGGTCGTTCACCAGGAACAACCCAAACAGCGGAGGACATATTATGAAAAGTCTAGTCCTCACTCTGGTAACCCTGCTGGCGCTCTCCGCGCCAGCAGCATTCGCCGGAACCGAAACAGGGCAGGCAACCCCGATCACTAACCGCGTCCTAGTCAACTCCCAGACTGGCGCCCCGATCGCAGGTTGTCCGCTAATTCTCCGGTTGACGCACACTCTCTAGAAGAGCGTCGTACCTAGGGTCCGGGATTTATATCCCGGGCCCTTTCCTTATTTAGGCTCCCAAAACATTTGTACATCTTGTCGGACCCTGCTGGGATCTCGGGTCGACATCAAATGCCGCGAATTTTCTGGAACAAATTCGCGAGCATGGATCTTGAAAACCGATCTCACGCATTTCTGATATCAGAAATCCTGCCGTTTTCCGGCTGCGCTGGTCGCCTTCCAAATCGCCTACACGGTGTGATCACGAATAAAGTGATCCTGCGTTACCAGCGGGTCGGCGGAAACCCACGACAAACCGTCAATTGATCACTTTTTTTGTGCTCTGAAACTCGCAATTCATCGCGCCAAATCACGCATTTTTCACGTCGTTTCACATGATCAGTACAGGTACTTTTTTCTGATTTCCGTTTCCCTATCTCTAACCCAGACGCGAACCAACCGGACGCGAATTTTTAAAACGCCTCGCCAAACAGAGGCATAAGGAGAATTTAAAATGAAAAAGACCCTTATGGCAGTCGCCGCTATCGCAGCACTTGGAACTGGCATCGTCACGGCACAGGCCGAAACCGGATATCAGGTCAACGAAGACCTTGGTATCACTGATCAGATGACGTCAACGGTTCCTGCCGCTGGTGATGCATTCCTGACCAACGACGGCCACAACTTCTAGGTCTGTCGAACCACAAAACCCTCTAATAATCGGGTGATAAAAATGAGAAACCTCCTTCTCACAACGGTAACGCTGCTGGCACTCTCTGTGCCGGCAGCCTTTGCCAGCACTGAATTGGGGCGGGTGTCTCCCGGCACCAACGACCTGCTCGTCAACTCCCTGACAGGTGGATCGATTGATGGCCGGCTGCCAATCGCCCAACTGACAAACAATCTTTAATGGTTCAGTAAACTGACGGCCCGGGGCTTCGCGCTCCGGGCTCTTTTCGTTTACAGCCACCCCCACAACTTGCATATTTCTCCAGGCTCCCTAACTGGGAGGCAGGAGACCTGTTGCGTGAAATTGTCTGACATCTGGGACGAAACTCGCTTCGCCGTCGAGGGATTGGCGACCTATGCCAGCGAAACCTTTGAGCCGACCATCCGGCTTGGTGTCACCGGCCTGTCGGGCGCGGGCAAAACGGTTTTCATTACCTCATTGATCCACAACCTTGTGTCCGGCGGGAAACTACCGCTTTTTGACGTGGTCACCGAAGGCCGGTTCAAACGCGCTTACCTCAGGCCCCAGCCCGATGACGACGTGCCCCGCTTCGACTATGAGCGTCATATCACGGACATTCTGAAACGGCGTGTCTGGCCCGAAAGCACCCGGCGCATCAGCCAATTGCGACTTACAATCGAATTTGAGCCGACCGGTTTCTGGGACCGCAACGTCCGGGGTGGCAAACTCAACCTTGACATTGTCGATTACCCCGGCGAATGGCTGCTGGATCTGCCGCTGCTCAATTTGACCTACGCCGAATGGTCAGCGCAGACGATCGAAGCGAGCCGCAAATCACCCCGATCCCAGGTGGCAAAATCGTGGCACAGAATATTGAAAAAGGCCGACCCCGCGGCCAAGGCCGACGAGCCCCTCGCCCGGGATCACGCGGAACAATTCACCGCCTATCTGCAGAGTTGCCGCAACGAACGCCTCTCTCTTAGCGCCTTGCCGCCAGGGCGATTTCTGATGCCGGGTGATCTGGAGGGGTCCCCTGCCCTCACATTTTCACCGTTAAGTCTGGTAGCGGGGACAATCTATCCCCGCGAGTCCCTTGCCGGGATGATGGAACGGCGCTTCGAAAGTTATAAATCCGTCGTCGTCAAACCGTTTTTCCGTGATCATTTTGCCCGCCTCGATCGGCAAATCATTCTGGTCGACGCCCTAGCGGCTCTGAACGCCGGGACCGACGCCGTGCAGGACCTGGAAACGGCGCTGGCCGATATCCTGAAATGCTTCCGGACCGGAGCAAATAACTGGTTGTCCTCTATCCTCGCGCACCGGGTCGAGCGCATCCTCATTGCCGCCACGAAGGCCGATCACCTGCACCATGACAACCATGACCAACTTGAAGCCGTCGCCATGCGCCTGACCGAACAGGCCATGGAACGCGCCGAACTCGCCGGCGCGCACGTGGATGCAATTGCGCTCTCGGGGATCCGCGCAACACGCGAGGCGAGCGTCCACCAAGAAGGCATGGACCTCGGGCTGGTGACCGGCACCCCGGTGGACGGGGAAAAAATCGGCCGCAGTGCGTTTGACGGTAAGAAGGATACTGCGATTTTTCCCGGCGACCTGCCAGACGATCCAGAAAGCCTGTTTGATGCTGCAACACCAAAGGCCGGACAGAACCCTGTCCGGTTCGTGCGCTTCCGGCCGCCAAAACCCAACAAGGGGCCAGGCGGGAGGGCCATCCTTCCGCATATCCGGCTCGATCGGGCGATCAATTTTCTCATCGGCGACCGGCTTCAATAGCGAGCAATTTTCATGACCTGCAGCACCAGCAGAAAACCGGCCAGCTTCGATCTCGATGATCCCGCCTTGCGCGTTGCCGAGGCGACGCCACTGGACTTGGATCTGGAGATCGCGGTTGAGCCCGAGCCGGCAAATAAGACGCGCCGTAAGAAAACCAAAGGAAACGAAGAAACCACGGATGGCACCAATGCTGTCGCCCCTTCAACGTCCACCCCCGGCGCAACCGCGCGGTTCACAAGCGGGTTCAGCCGATGGGGCGGGATATTGCTCTCGAGCATTGGAGCGCTGGTCACCATGGCTGCGGGACTTGCCGCGGCCTCGTTGGTGGAAAACCTGTTTTCCCGCGCCGATTGGTTGGGCTGGCTGGCTCTCGGTCTGGCATCGCTCGCAGCACTGGCGCTGATTGCGATTGTGACCCGGGAGATTACGTCGCTTGCCCGTTTGCGAAAACTTGGCCGCATCCGCGATGAGGTCGCGCGGGCCGAACGCAGCAAGAATGAGCGCGCCGCCCGCGACGTGCTGGTTAAGTTAAAAGCCCTCTATCGCGGCCGCGACGACTGTAAATGGCAATTGGCCCGCTTGGCGGATGCAGAACCCGATATATTTGACGCAGACGACCTTATGAAGGTCGCGGAGCAGATCCTTATGAAAGACCTGGATTTGCAGGCGCGTGCCGAAATCGCGCGCGCTGCGAAACGCGTCTCCATCGTCACCGCCGTCAGCCCGGCTGCCCTGATCGATATCGGCTTCGTGCTGGTCGCCAACCTGTCCTTAATGCGCAAGCTCGCGGTTCTCTATGGCGGACGGCCCGGTACCCTCGGCATGCTGAAACTTGCCCGGATGGTCCTGACCCACCTCACTCTGACGGGTGGGATAGCGCTCGGCGACAACCTTTTGCAGCAAGTATTCGGTCACAGCGTCGCGGCCAAATTATCGGCTCGCCTGGGTGAAGGTGTCCTCAATGGCCTGTTCACATCACGGATTGGCATGGCGGCGCTGGAAGTTTGCCGTCCTATGCCCTTTCGCCACCTCCCCGCACCGGCTATCAAGGACTTGATGAGCGAAGTTGTAAAATCCGGATAGACGTAATGTTTGTTGAATTTTTCCAGGAACTGAAGAATGCCCGCCTGCCGGTATCGCTGCGGGAATACTTGACCCTGATGGAAGCGCTGGAAAGCGACGTTGCTGAACGCCGGGTCGAGAATTTTTATTACCTGTCCCGCTCGGCGCTGGTGAAAGACGAGCGCAACCTGGACCGCTTCGACAAGGTCTTCGGCCACGTATTCAAAGGGCTCGACCTGATGCCCGAGGATATCGCCGAGGATATCCCCGAAGAATGGCTGCGCAAGATGGCCGAACTATATCTGTCAGACGAGGAAAAAGCCGAGCTGGAGGCAATGGGCTGGGACAAGCTCATGGAGACCCTGAAAAAGCGCCTCGAAGAACAGGAAAAGCGTCACCAGGGCGGCAACAAATGGATTGGAACCGCCGGCCGTTCACCGTTCGGCGCGTATGGCTACAACCCCGAAGGCGTTCGCATCGGACAGGATAAGGGCCGCCACGGCCGCGCGGTCAAGGTTTGGGACAAGCGCGACTACAAGGATCTCGACGATACGGTTGAACTCGGCACCCGGAATATCAAGGTCGCGCTTCGCCGCCTGCGCAAATTCGCCCGCCACGGCGCCCTCGACGAACTCGATCTGGACAATACAATCAAGCACACGGCGGATCGCGGTTATCTCGACCTGCAATTTCGCCCCGAGCGACGCAACGCGATCAAGGTCCTGCTCTTCTTCGATGTGGGCGGATCGATGGACGGTCATATCAGGATTTGCGAGGAGCTGTTTTCTGCTGCCCGCACGGAATTCAAGAGCATGGAGTATTTCTACTTCCACAATTGCCTGTATGAAGGTGTCTGGAAGGACAACCGGCGGCGCTGGACGGAAACCACCAGCACCTGGGATGTCCTGCACAGATATGGCTCGGACTATAAGGTAATCTTTGTCGGCGACGCTTCCATGAGCCCCTACGAGATCACCGTTCCCGGCGGCGCGGTTGAACATATGAACCAGGAACCCGGTGCGCTCTGGCTGCAGCGTGTAACGGAGATCTACGAGAATTGTGCCTGGTTAAATCCGGTGCCTGAAAAATTTTGGCAATACACCCCTTCGATCAAAATGATCGGTCAGGTTTTCGAGGACCGCATGTACCCCCTGACCATCGAAGGACTGGACAAAGCCATGCGCAATCTCGTGCGCTAACGCGCAATTTTCTCGTCTTAACTTTTTAATCCGTGTACTGAATGACTCGGTACGGAATAAGAACAAAATAAGTCCGAACGAACACCATCACCTGGTTCAAATTTTTCGCTCTCTTTTGTAAAAACTTAAACTTCTGCCATTAGCGTCGAATATAATATTCGAACATCCTGGTGATCCTCACATGAGCAAGTCCCCTATGCCCACGGATTTGCCTACCGGTACGTCTGGCTCCCTACTCAAATTTCGTATTCTCCGGTCTCTGGACGACCTGAGTGATATCGAACGCAATTGGCGTGATTTGGAAAACGCGGCATCAAGGAAAACCAGTCTTTTTCAAACATTTGACTGGTGCTGGAATTGGTGTTCGGCCCAAAAAACGGATCCAGAGTCGCCTTGGTCGATCACGATTTTGACAGGCTGGAACGATGGTCAACTGGTACTTATCTGGCCCCTGGCGCTAACTGAACCTGGGTTCCTGAATGTTCGCGAAGCCCACTGGCTGGGAGCCCCGCTGACCCAGTATGGCGATATCATTGTCGCCCAAAATCCGGCAAGCGATGCCTGGATTGTGGAAGCGTGGAAAGTTTTCCTCGCCCAGCCGGATATCGATCTCCTTTATTTGCGCAAAGTGCGGGCCGATGCGGCAATCGCATCATTCCTTGACGCCCAGGCCTACAATCTCCCGGCCCCGCAATCGGCCCCCGCGATTGATTTAACACGGTTCAAGAATTGGCAAGACCTGGACGCCTCTGCAAAACGAAAACACAGAAAAGATCGGGCGCGGTACCGACGGCGGTTTCAAGAAATCGGAAGCCTGCAATTCGAGATGTTTGAACCTGGCATCGTTGCCCAGCAATGCGCCCGACAGGCACTATTGTTCAAGAAGACATGGCTGAAGAAATACGGGTATACCAGCACGCTTGTAAATGCCTCGGCCGAAGACCTGGTATTGCAATTGGCACGGGGTGGCCCAAAACCTGTCCAATGCCTCGTCTCGGTTCTCTACCTTGACCGCGAGCCGATTGCCGTCGAGATAGGTTTCGGCTGGAAAAAGCATTATTATGCTCATATCGGGACTTACAATCCATGGTTCAGCAAATTCGGCCCGGGCAGACTATTAATGGAAGAGGCTGTCCAGGCGCTAATGGCGCGCGGTTTCGAGACCTACGATCTGCTTGCCCCGGCTGACCACTATAAGTACGAATGGTCAAATATCGAAGTTGACGTCCGCGACCATGCTCTGCCAGTGACCCTGCGGGGCGTAACCCATATGGGGGTTTATCTAAAAGTGATCCGCCCAGGTATGAAAAGCATTTACGAAAACCTGCCGACACCTCTGCGCAATCGCCTCAACGGGTTTGCGGAAAGCGCCTGAGTACCGGCAACGCCGCATATTCTGTCAACCACGAAATCTGTTTGCGCCCGCCCAATCCGGCTGATACGCCAATGGCATGAACAAGAAAGCGGCGCACCCCAGCACGGGCTGGAATTCACCAATCGCACTTCTGATGATCATGGCCGCAACCATGCATCTGACGTTTTCCGTATGGCGCGCTTTGCTCAACAATTTCGCCGTCGAAGCGGTGAATTTCTCCGGCGCGGATATGGGAATTCTTCAATCCATCCGTGAAATCCCCGGCTTTCTGGCCTTTACTATTGTTTTCGCGCTTCTGCTCTTCAAGGAACAGTTTTTTGGGCTGCTCGCCCTGATCATTCTCGGAGTTGGCACCGCGCTGACAGGCTTTTTCCCGACATTTACCGGCTTCTGGATCACGACATTACTTATGTCGACTGGCTTCCATTATTACGAAACCGTGCACCAGTCCCTGTCACTACAATGGCTCGAAAAAGACAAGGCCGCTCATTCGATGGGGAAGATCATCGGAATCGGGTCATTCGCGGCGGTCCTGGGCTACGGAATGGTCTACGTGCTTTGGGAAATGGCCGGGGTCGGGTTCGAAACGATTTACCTGATAGGCGGCGGGCTGGCAGTTGTTGTCGCGATTGCCCTTATAATCGTCTTCCCGCAATTCACGAGCAAAGTCGAACAACGCCGCAAACTGGTTTTCAGAAAACGCTATTGGCTTTATTACGCGCTCACATTCATGAGCGGCGCGCGCCGACAGATATTCTTCGTCTTCGCGGGTTTCCTCATGGTCGAGAAATTCGGCCTATCGGTCGCCGCCATGTCCCTGCTGTTTCTGGCCAACATGGTTCTGAACATGTTCCTGGCTCCCATGATCGGCTGGCTGATTGGCAGATGGGGAGAGCGCCGCGCACTCGGTGTCGAATATATCGGCCTGGTGATCATCTTTACGGCCTACGCCTTTGTCGACAATGCCTGGATCGCGATGGCGTTGTATATTCTTGATCATGTTTTCTTCGCCATGGCGATCGCCATGAAAACCTACTTCCAGAAAATCGCCGACCCGGCCGATATCGCCCCGACGGCGGGCGTGGCCTTCTCGATCAACCATATCGCGGCCGTTTTCATCCCAGTCGTGTTCGGCTTGATCTGGCTATGGAGCCCGGCGCTCGTGTTCCTGTGCGGCGCAGGCATGGCGGTCATATCGTTCATTTTGGCCATGTTCGTGCCCTCAACCCCCGCACCCGGCAGAGAATTTGTTTGGCAGCGCGGCGAAATCAGTCACCCAGCCGAATAGGTTCAAGACCCTCCGTGTTCCGGCGATCAATCGATTGCGCAATAGCGCGGGTGTGAACTAGTCTGATTGGAGCAAATCCAACTCGAGCAAGTTCCATGTCTACATATTCCGCTGAGACCGATCCGCTATTCCAGCCTTACCAGCTAAAGCATCTGACGCTTAAAAACCGCCTGATGTCTACGGCCCACGAACCAAATTATTCCGAGGACGGCCTGCCGGGGGAACGATATCGGCTTTATCATGTAGAGAAAGCGAAGGGCGGCATTGCCCTGACCATGACCGCCGGATCCGCGATTGTTTCCCAGGATTCACCGCCCTCGTTCGGTAACCTTCACGCTTACCGTGATGAGATCGTGCCCGCGCTCCGCGACCTGACTGACCAGTGTCACGAGCATGGTGCCGCCGTGATGATCCAGATCACGCATCTCGGACGGCGTACCGGTTGGAACTATGGTGACTGGCTCCCTGTGGTTGCCCCCTCGCCGATACGCGAACCCGCCCACCGGGCCTTCCCGAAGGAGATCGAGGATTGGGATATCGAGCGTATTATATCGGACTATGCTTGCGCTGCTGAACGCATGAAGGCTGCCGGTCTCGACGGCCTCGAAATAGAAGCCTATGGTCATCTGTTGGACGGATTCTGGTCTCCCGCCACCAACCGGCGCGACGACGAATTTGGCGGCAGCCTCGACAACCGGTTGCGCTTCACCTTCCGCGTTCTCAATGCCGTGCGTGACCGCGTTGGCCCCGATTTCATTGTCGGTATCCGTCTGGCGCTTGATGAAGCCTGGGATGAAGGCTTCGACACTGAAACCGGACTGGAAATTGCACGGCGACTGACCGCCACTGGGCAAATTGACTTTCTCAACGTGATCCGTGGCCATATCGACACTGACGCTGCGTTGACGGGAGTAATCCCCGTACAGGGCATGGCATCTGCGCCCCATCTGGATTTTTCGGGTGCAATCCGCACCGAGACCAAGTTCCCGGTATTCCATGCCGCCAAGATCGATGATATCGCAACCGCGCGCCATGCGATTGCGTCCGGCAAGCTGGATATGGTCGGGATGACCCGGGCGCATATCGCCGATCCTCATATCGCCAGCAAAACCCGGGCGGGCCGTGAAACAGAAATCCGGCCGTGCGTTGGTGCGACCTACTGCCTCGACCGCATTTACGAGGGCCGCGACACGGCCTGCATCCATAACGCGGCCACGGGGCGCGAGGCCTCAATGCCGCAATTTATTGAAAAGACAACCGGTCCCCGGAAACGGGTGACGATCATCGGAGCTGGCCCAGGCGGGCTGGAAGCCGCAAGAGTCTCAGCCGAGCGCGGCCACGAGGTGATCGTGTTTGAAGCCGGCGACCGGGCGGGCGGCCAGATCAACCTGATCACGCGGCTCCCCCGGCGGTCGGCCATGGCGGGCATTATCGACTGGCGGCTCGCGGAATGCGCAAGGCTCGGCGTCGACTTCCGCTACAACGTCTTTGCCGAAGCCACCGATGTTCAGGGAACGGGTCCCGACATCGTCGTCATCGCTACGGGCGGTTTGCCTAATACGGATATCCTCAAGAACGGCAACGAGCATGTTGTGAGCAGCTGGGACATTCTGTCCGGCGACATCAAACCCGGCGAGACGGTTATCCTCTATGACGATAACGGGGCTCATTCCGGTATGCAAACGGCGGAGATGATCGCCCGCGCCGGGTCCGATCTTGAAGTCGTCACGCCAGAGCGCTTCTTTGCTCCGGAAATCGGCGGCCTGAACCATGTCCACTATGCCCGCGCCTTCCAGGAATGCGGCACCCGGATCACCATCAACACCCGGGTCCGATCGGTCGCGCAAGACGGCAATAAATTGGTGGCCAAGCTATCGAGCGATTATGGCGATGTTAAAAATTCGAACCGTCTGGCCGACCAGATCGTGGTCGAACACGGTACCCTGCCCCTGGACGATCTGTATTTTGAACTGAAAGATACGTCGATCAATAAAGGCGCCGTAGATTACCGCGCCCTGATCAACGGACAGCCACAAGAACTGGTTGGAAATGAGGACGGTAATTTCCGGTTGTACCGGATCGGTGACGCCATATCCTCCCGCAACATCCACGCCGCGATCTACGACGCATTACGGCTCTGCAAGGATTTCTGAGCAGACCGGATCAGATCACACCGAGCTTGGTCTTCAAGTCTTTGGAGGTGGTCGAATACTGGAATTTTATCGTTCGCTCTGGATAGACATAATGGTGCGCGCCGTGGGACATCAGCGCGGCTTCATGGAACCCGCACAGAATGAGTTTTAGTTTGCCAGGATAGGTGTTGATATCCCCGATGGCGAAAATGCCCGGTTCGCTGGTCGCAAATGTTTCGTTGTTGACCGGAATTCGGTTGTTCTCCAGATCAAACCCCCAATCGGCAACCGGTCCAAGTTTCATGGTCAATCCAAAGAATGGCAGCATGGTATCGCATAAGATCTCCGGCGGGCCATCGTCGGAGCGGATCGAAGCTCCCGATAGCCTGCCGTCCTCGCCATTCAGTCCGGTCACCTGGCCGACTACAAGATCGATTTTACCGGCATCAACAAGCGCGCGCATCTTTTTGACTGAATCCGGCGCGCCACGAAAATCCGGCCGGCGGTGCAACAGGGTAATTTTTTTGGCGACCGGTTGCAGCGCGATCGACCAGTCGAGCGCGGAATCGCCACCGCCAACGATCAGGATATTGCGGTCGCGGAAATCTTCGATCCGGCGGACAGCAAAAAAGACCGAAATATCCTCATAATCTTCGAGCCCCGGAATGGGCGGCCGCTTCGGTTGGAAGCTCCCGCCACCGGCAGCGATCACAACCACCTTGGCGTTGATTACCTGGCCCCGATCCGTAGTCAGTTTGAACGAATTTTCAAGCCGCTCGAGGTTCGACACCATGTGCCCGAAGATCATTAGCGGCTCAAACGGCGCGCCCTGCTTGACCAATTGATCCGCAAGATCGTGCCCGGTAATCTCCGGCATTCCGGGAATGTCGTAAATCGGTTTTTCGGGGTACAACTCGGCGCACTGCCCACCGGGTTTATCGAGGATGTCCACTACGCAGCATTTGATGTCGAGAAGGCCGAGTTCGAATACCGCAAAGAGGCCAACCGGACCGGCCCCGACAATCACCGCATCCGTGACAATGGGATCAAATGTTTCAACACCTTCGGCAACCATGACGTAGAACCCTCGTTTTATATCCTGGTATTGAGACTATCCCTGTTGCTCGGGAATATGAACAACTAGTCCATCAAGTTCATCGCTCACCTTGAGCTGGCACGACAGTCGGCTTGAATCGCGAATGTCGTAGGCGAAATCAAGCATGTCCTCTTCCATTTCAGACGGCGCGCCGGTGATCTTGATCCACTCATCCGCGACATAGACATGGCAGGTTGCGCAGGCGCACGCCCCGCCGCAATCGGCATCGATCCCCGCCACCTGGTTTTTAACCGCGGTTTCCATGACCGTGGAATCATTTTCGGCATCAATCGTCTGCTTGCTGCCGTCGGTTTGTACGTATGTAATTTTTGCCATTAATTCAGGTCCAGCGAAGAAAAGTTGTGCAACCCGCTTACGAGTTTTCAAGCGAACTGTCGTATCGTTCGTTTCCCACCAAGTCCAGAGACTAGAATTTGATATCAAGGAATTTTAGCTTGGAAAATCAGGAAAAATGGGTTCGTCTCGTGACGGCCATTCGATAGCGGAGACGATACCCGGTATGCCAGCACGTTTTCAGCCGATAGATCAACTTGGCGCGGAGCGGCTTCAATCCGTGCGGGTGGTTTTGACCGACATCGACGATACCCTGACGCACGATGGCCGGCTGCCAGCGGTTGCGTATTCGGCGCTGGAAAATCTTAAGCGGGCCGGTTTCATGGTCATCCCTGTAACTGGCCGGCCGGGTGGATGGTGTGACCATATTGCGCGGATGTGGCCAGTCGACGGGATTGTCGGGGAAAACGGCGCGCTCTATTTCCGCTACGATACCGACAGGGGCAAGCTGATCCGCGCTTTCTGGAAGTCCGAAGCCGAACGCGTTGCCGACAGGCAAAAGCTCGATAAAATCCGTGACGAAATTTTAGCAAAAATCCCAGGCACGGCTTTGGCGTCCGACCAAACCTATCGGGACGCTGATCTGGCAATCGATTTCCGCGAGGATGTCGCACCACTGTCGGCCGCAGATATTGACGGGATTGTCGGGATATTTGAAGCTCATGGCGCCCAAGCCAAGGTCAGTTCGATCCACGTCAATGGCTGGTTTGGCGACTACAACAAGCTCGCCATGACCCGGCTTCTGCTGAGCGAAGAATTCAGGATCGATATCGATACTGCCAATGAGACAATCGTTTTTCTCGGCGATTCTCCGAACGACGACCCGATGTTTGAATTTTTCGATCTCAGCATCGGGGTCGCGAATATCATGGAATTCCGCGACAGACTAAATACCGGTCCCGCATTCGTGACCAAAGGTGGTGGCGGCGACGGCTTCGCCGAATTCGCGGACATCCTGCTCACCGCCAAAGCCGGTGTGCAAGGCTGAATTAAGCCAATCCGGAACTAGACTGAACCCTGGGACAGTAGGCTGGAGATGAACGAGTTGGTTTCTTCAACGCATTGTTCCAGCTCGTTGAGCGCTTTCACGGCAGCCTTGCCTTTTGGGCAGGAGCGGGCCAGTTCAGCGACCTCAGCGGTCTCGGCCACGCGCCAGGCGCCTATGCCCTTTGCAGACCCCTTGATGGTGTGTGCAGCATCACGCCAGTCTTGAGCTTTAGCGGCCGATTTCAGGCGTTCCAGATAGATACTGGACTGTGCCTGGAACAATTGCAGCACTTCACGCTCAAGTTCCGTATCACCAAGTGTATAATGGGAGAGATGAACCAGATCCACGGGACGAACGACAGGATCAGGTGAATGACCGGCTTTCCGAGCCGATGCGGTACGCGCGGAAACCATTTTGGTACCCCAACAAAAGAACAAACACATTCCGTAGCGGGGCAACAGTTTGCAGTCCCACTACACCCGAATTTAGGGTCGCACAAACGCCATAACATCTGGTTAAGAGGCTGATCCGGTTCAGGCCTATTCCAGCCGCAATCTACCGTTAATGATTTGTTCAGAATTAGGTTTTCCTGCGTCATTTACGTGACTAGGATACCAAGCACCGGCGTCAGGCCCAATCTTGATCAACGCGCGGACACGAGAATTGCGGAGAATTTACCTTTGATTATACATATAATCGATTGATATAATACGGTTTTTTGGAATACAAACATGCAAACAGCGGTGGGAATATAGCATGGCGCGTAATTTACCAAAGTCGGACAAGAGTGAAACGGAATTAGCCGAAGATCAGATCGAATCGGCGATTACCGAAGTCCAGGTCGAGATGCAGGCCGAGATGGACGCAAGGGAAAACACCAGTGGCACGACATCTGACGCCAGGGATTCTGGTGTTGAACTACCCAGTAATTCGACTGATCTCGACTCCGCGATAGCTTCCTCCCTGAGCGAAGCCGTCACCCAGGCCGCCATTTCCGTACCCGACGAGCCCGGAGCGAATGTTGAATCTCCCTTGCCCCGGAGCGGACCGGCAAATGACGACCGCGCCTCGGTCGGCAGCATGATCTATTCGCTCCAGCGCCAACCTGCCAAGACCCCCTATTGGGCGGCTCTTTTGATCTCGTCGGTCTGGCTGATTTCCGGTCTGACCTATGGCTGGGTGATATTGCGCGACGAAATGACGGCTATATCCAGTTTGCGCGACTACCTCGCGTCGCCTGCTCTGCTGACACTGACGACGGTAGTCATCGTCCCAATTCTGTTTTTCTTTGTACTGGCCGTTCTGGTCCGGCGTGCGCAGGGATTGCGCCTGGTCGCCCAGTCAATGACCGAAGTCGCCGCCCGACTTGCTGAACCCGAAGGCGTTGCCAAGGATGCGGTCGCTTCTGTCGGACAGGCTGTACGCCGCGAAGTTGCCGCGATGGGTGATGGTGTCGAGCGTGCGCTCGCACGCGCCGGGGAGCTCGAAGCCCTGGTCCATGGCGAAGTCTCCGCCCTTGAGCGCGCCTACGGCGACAACGAAATCCGTATCAAGGGCCTGGTCGAAGAACTTGTCTCAGAGCGCGAGACCATCAAGACCCATTCGCAGGCCCTGCGCGAACAGATTTCAACATCCCACGAAGGGTTCAACACAGACATCGATAATGTCACCCAGCGCATTGCGGCTGCGATCACCACCGCCGGTGACCAGCTAACCGAAACGATGGAATTGCGCGCAGCCCAAATTACGTCCGCAATTTCTTCAACCGGCGATAATGTGTCCGAAACTCTTTTGGCGCGAGGCACCAACCTTGTCGAATCTCTTGCCGGTAAAGCAAACGAAATTTCCGAAACGCTGGATAAATCAACGACCGATATCTTTGAAAGTTTCGAGTCCCGCAAAGCGGAGCTGACTGAAGATCTGAGCCAGGCTGGAACCGCGATCGCCGAAATAATGGGTACGCGGAACGTCGAATTGAGCGAAACCCTGATTGCCCGCACATCCGAGATGGGTCAACAGCTGCAGCAATATTCAGCCGAAGTCGTTGGCACGATTAGCAACGCCGGCGCCGAAGTTGGCAACGCACTGAGCAACACGATGGGCAAAGCACAAGAGATGCTCGTGCAGCACAATGCCAAGGTTGGCGAGACCCTAGGCGCCCATTCTGAAGAATTGAACAACCGGCTTGACGCCCAGGCCGGGCGGATCAACGAGGTGCTTGGGGAACGCTCGACCGAAATCAGCCACACCCTGGCCCGCGCGGGAGGTGAATTGCTGAACAACCTGAATAGCCGTGGTAACGAAATCAATGCCAACCTCACCCAATCGCTGGGCTCTATTGACAATACCCTGGCGACACGCGGGGTCGAAGTTGCCGATCGTTTCGCGAGCCAGGCCAGCCAGCTCGAAGACTCCATGTCCCGGCAGATTGAATCGGTCGGGACTACTCTTTCCGACCGCGCCGGTGAGATGAACAACCTCCTTCTTTCGCGCATCGGGGAAATGAGCCAGGTGATCGATTCTGGCGGTTCCGGGCTGGTCAATTCTCTTAGCGCAAAGACCGAAGAAATCAGCAAAACCTTTGCTTCCAAGAGCGGTGAATTGACTGCATCCCTTGCGTCCAACAGCAGTGAATTGACCGCATCGCTCGCGTCTAACAGCAGTGAATTGACCGCGTTGCTTACTGCAAAAACCGGCGAGTTGGATCAGACCCTGGTCAACCACGCTGAAGCCCTTGGCGCCCGCATATCGACGATCAGCAAGACCGGCGATGCCGTTGCCCGGGCAATTGAGCAGAAGGGCAGCGAAGCTTCCAAAGGTCTCGCCCTAGCAGGTGCAGAAATCGTACAGAATATTTCCGCAAAAACCGGCGATATCAGTCAACATTTGACCTCCACCGGTGCCGAGCTGACTCGCAAAATGGTTGAACATGGTGAGCAAGTGGTCGAAGCCATGATGACGACAGACCAGGGCGTCGCCAAGAATTTTACCGAGGTTGTTTCACGGCTCTCTGGTGCCAACAAGGATTTGCAGGACGTTCTGGCATCCGCTGGTGATCATCTGACCGCGATCGAGCAGGGTCTTGGCGATCGCGCCGATACCTTCCGCACGACGATCGAATCCGCCACCAACGAGACCGCCAGCACCAGCGCCCGCATGGAAACCCAGGTTCTGGCCCTGCAGGAAGTATCCGGGATCGTTTTAAAGGATATTTCGCAACTATCGTCGCGGTTCGAGGACCAGGGCAAAGCTCTCAGTGCAGCAGCTGAAGCCGTTTCCGATTCCAATAGCCGAATGGATACGGCCCTCCGGGAGCGTCACGAGTCCCTTGCGAACCTGACAACGTCACTGTCTCAAAAGGCCGAAGACGTGGATACGATGATGCGGACCTATACCGGCATCGTTGAAGATTCACTCGCGACCGCCGAAGCTCGCGCCCGGGAAATCGGTGCTTTGCTCGGCGACAGCGCAGCGCAATCGTCGCAAACTATCCGCGACGAATTTGAGCGAATGAACTCCACAACCGGAGCCGAAAACGAATCCGCCCTCTCCGCCATCCGTACCCAGCATATCACCATGCGCGATGAAATCGCCCAGGTGATCGGGGATACCCGGGCCGGTTTCGAGGACATGACCCGGGAAATGCACAATGCCGTCCGGCAGATTTCCCAGGACCTGGATTCGACCCGCGAAGAATTGCGACGCAACGCGATCGAATTGCCCCGGGAAACGGAAGAGCAAGCCAACGCCATGCGGCGCATGGTCTCCGACCAGATCCGAGCCTTGGACGAGCTGTCTACAATCGTAACCCGCCACGGTGGTGGCCTGGACACCAGCCGGGCCGCACCAGCCCAACCGATACAAACAGCTGAGCCAACTCCGCGGCCGCCTCTGCGCCAGCAACAGCCTGCGCAAGGAAACACCTCGTCGCGCCTCGAAGCCGCCCGCCGGGTTGTATCAGCCCTCCCGGAAGAGTCCGGACGACCAGGCGAGCAGGGTAGCGACTGGTCGATGCAGGAACTTCTCGCCCGCGCCTCTGAACGAGACAAGGATTCGCACCCGAACGAGCGCGACCAGGGCAACGGCGATGATCGATTTCGCTTGCACACGATGGAATCTCTGAATTCGATTTCTGTGGACCTGGCCCGGGCACTCGACCACGAAGCGCCGGGGGACCTCTGGAACCGCTACAAGTCGGGCGAACGAAACGTCTTCACGCGCCGTCTATATAACATTCGTGGCCAGCGCACTTTCGACGACATCCGGCGCAAGTACACCAGCGAAAATGAGTTCCGCAGTGCCGTCGACCGCTACGTGGACGAATTCGAGGTCATGATCAAAGACGTCGAAGACAAGGACCGCGACAACATGCTGACCCAAACCTACATGACGTCGGATACCGGCAAGGTCTATTTGATGCTCGCTCATGCAAGCGGCCGTTTCGACTAAACCGAAATGTTTTGTTTGGCTTGAGGTCACAGGTCAACAAATGCGCACAATTTCAGTCGCGACCGAAAGCTGGCCAATCGCAGGCAGTTTCACCATTGCACGCGGCACCAAGGCCGAGGCTCGTGTTGTCGTCGTCAAAATCATCGAAATGGGAAAGACCGGTCGTGGGGAATGCGTACCCTATCCCCGATACGAGGAGACCGTTAGCGGTGTAATCGGCTCAATTGGCGACCAAACCCAATCGATCGAAAAGGGTATGGACCGGCATGCTTTGAGGCAGGCCATGCCGACCGGCGCAGCTCGCAATGCCATCGATTGCGCGCTGATCGATCTTGAAGCAAAATCCACCGGACGGTCCGCCAGCGATATTCTGGAAGTGCCCGTGCCTGGCCCGGTCCTGACCGCATACACGATCAGCCTGGATACGCCGGATATGATGGCCGCGGCAACGGCGCGCGCAGCAAGCCGACCGCTATTAAAGATAAAACTTGGCGGGGACGGCGATGTGAAACGGATTGCGGCGGTGCGTGCCGCCGCCCCAAGGTCGCGCTTGATCGTGGACGCCAATGAATCCTGGTCGCCAGACAATTTTACAACCCTGATCGAGGCCTGTGCCGTTGCCGGGGTTGAACTGATCGAACAGCCCCTGCCCGCGGATCAGGACGAAATGCTTCTCGGTCTCCCTCACACGGTCCCGCTCTGCGCCGACGAAAGCGTCCATGGGCTGGCAAGCTTGCGTGCGATTTCCGGAAAATATGACGCCATCAACGTCAAGCTCGACAAGACCGGTGGCCTGACCGAAGCCGTGCTGATGATCAGCCAAGCGCGGCAACGCGGGTTAGCCGTCATGGTCGGGTGCATGGTCGCCACTTCGCTTTCCATGGCTCCGGCTATGTATATCGCGGGATTAGCCGACTACGTTGATCTCGACGGCCCGCTGCTGCTGGCGCAGGACCGCAGCCCGGGATTGGAATTCGACGGCAGTTCGATCCAGCCGCCCGGCCCGGATTTATGGGGTTAGGAGCTTTTTCCTGTCAAAGTCTGCAATACCAGGAAAATCAGTACAAACCCGCCAAGACCACTCATGACCAGATAGGCGTCACTTCCTAACGCAGCATAAATTGGCCCCGCTGCGATTGTCACCAGCGACATGAATATGCCGCTGATCGCAAAATTGACCGTTTGCGCGGTTGCCGCGAGGTCGGGGCGGACCCGGTCTGCGATGAAATTGATCGCTGCTAAATGCGCCGCGCCAAACGTAATGCCATGCAGCAACTGAATTGGGAAAAGCCAGGTTACCGATGGCTCCAGACTGGTCAGAGCCCAACGCAGAATGACGGCAAGAGCAGACACTGTCATCAGACCGTGGGTGCCAAGCCTGGTCAGAATCGGCCGCGACCAGTTGAAAAGAATGATTTCAGCAACGACGCCGATGGCCCACAGGGCACCAACTGTCAGTGTCGACATCCCCTGCGCGGTCCAGGCAAGCGTGCTGAACAAATAATAGACCGCGTGACTGGATTGCAATATGGCCGCGAGCAGCAGGAACACGAGGATATCCGCTCGCGCCAATATCCGAAATCCGGAAAATATACCCGAGAAATTAAGCGTATTCTCGCGCCGGCCCCCGGGCGCGGGCAAGCCAAGGGTTGTGAAAAAGGTCAACAGATAGGCCCCGACAATCAGCGGCAATCCGGCCACAACGCCGTACCTCGCAAGCAGATATCCGCCGATCAGGTTTGCTGCGATAAAGCTCAGCGACCCCCAAAGCCGGATCCGGCCATAATCAACGCCACGCGCCCTAGCCCCACCCATCGCAACGGATTCGGTTAGCGGCAAAAGCGGGTTCGAGAATATTGTCAAAATCCCGACTATTATCAGAATCGTGAAAAATCCGGAGGCGAGGAACAACGACATCGCGGTCAGCGTCGAACCGGCTGCCAGCACCGTCATGACCATCCGGCGATTGCCGACCCGATCTGCAAAGGCGGCGATCATGGGGCTGGTGAAGAGTTTGGCAAACAGGGATACCGCCAAAACCAGTGAAATCTCCTGTGGAGACAATCCACGGGAATCCAGCCAAACCGGGAAAAACGGAATGTAAAGCCCGATCACCAGGAAGATGCCGCCATAAACGAGGCTCATCCGCAGGGCAAAAAAGGTTCCAGTTGATTCTGCCTGGTCATTGCCCGGGCCGGTCAAATTTTCTCGCATCAGTTAACGGAAGCCTAACGAATGATAGTGTCATATAGGCGCACAAGGATTCGCCCGTAGGGGATCATTAGACGAGAATGCCGATATGGTAAAATCAGAACCTCCTTCTCCGATCTGTACGGAAGACTATGAGGCTATCCAGGCAGCCGTTATGGAAACGGCTCGCGGACGATGGTTCCTCACGGAATATGCCCGGCATAACCGCACCGCTGACACCGAAATGCTGTTGGGTGCCATCGAGAAACTCCACGGCACGCTTGTCCAGCAAGAGGAATCAACAGACGCACCGCGGATAAAAAACGAATTGATGGACATTGCCAGCGCGATCGCTAACACCAAGCAGGAAATCGCTGCGATGGGTGCGCAGGATGGCGGGGACGACAGAATTACAACTGCCTCGATCGAGCTTGATGCAATCGTCACCACCGCCGAAAAAGCGACGGGTGATATTTTGAACCATGCCGAGCAAATTCAGGAAATCGCCTGGACACTCAGGGAAAACGGGATCGACGAAAGTTCCTGCGCCGCGCTGGACAACCTCGCGACCGAAATCTACACCGCCTGCTCATTCCAGGACTTGACCGGCCAGCGTACCCAGAAGATCATCAAGATCCTGGCCTTTATTGATCAGCGCATCGAAGCCATGACCGATATCTGGAATCCGGCTGGTCAGTCAGACACGTATGCGCCCAAAATAGCTCCGGGCGAATTGATTGAAGATACGCGCCCCGATGCCCATCTTCTCAACGGACCCCAGATCGACACAAAAGCGGCCGACCAAGACGAAATCGACGGTGTATTGGCCGACGAAATATATGTTGAAACGTTCGCTGTTGAAGACGAAGTCGAGATTTTCGATCCGAAGCTTGAGGATGCTGGCGACCCGGCACCACAGGCCGACATCGGGGTCCCTGCGCCGGTTACCGACACCACCGATGCAGACACGGAAGATTTTTCAATTACGATGCCTGCAATTGCCGACGACGATGTTTCTCCAGACCTGCCTGATATTTCCGCGTCCGGAGGCGACACAGGTGCCAGTGCAATCGAAGCTGCGCCCGACGAGGAGATCGCAGATCTAAGCGATAGCCACAAAATGGCGCTATTCAGCTAACGCAAGCGCCTGTTTCAATATATCTGGATCGATATTCCCGCCGGAGAGCACAATCACTACCGGCCTCCCATCAAGCGAAAATACGCCCGACAATAGTGCCGCAAGTGCAACCACGCCACCCGGCTCCACAACCAGCTTCAGTTCGCGCGTGGCAAACGCCACAGCCTCAAGTACCATGGCGTCAGTAACAACGAGCCCGCCCGCAAGACCAGTGCCATTTATGTCGAACGTAATTTTGCCAGGTTGAGACGACATCAGGGCGTCACAGATGGACCCGGACAGGGTGGCGTTGCGCTCAATCTTCCCGCTTGCAAGCGAGCGTGCATGGTCATCGAAATTTTCCGGCTCCACTGTATAGACCGACATATCAGGGGCCAATTCCTGAACCGACAACACGATCCCGGCTGCTAACCCGCCACCGGAGCACGGCACCAACACGGCGCCCGGGTCGAGTTCGAGCCGCTTGCAGTCTTCGAGAATTTCGAGCCCGACTGTGCCTTGCCCGGCAATGACGCCCGGATCATCGTAGGGCGGCACAATAACGGCGTTAGATTCATGAGCAATCTGTTGCGCGATAATGTTCCGGTCGCCGTCCTTTCGCTCATACAGCACCACCTTCGCGCCATACGCCCTGGTCCGATCCAATTTGGCATCAGGAGCATCAGACGGCATAACAATCGTACTCTTGACGCCGTGGATGTGCGCGGCAGCGGCAACGCCCTGGGCGTGGTTGCCGGACGAAAAGGCAACAATCGGGGTTCCCGGATTTTCGTCCTGGATTTGCGTGATCCGGTTATATGCCCCGCGAAATTTAAAAGATCCGGTGCGCTGCAACACTTCAGGCTTGATCAACACCCTGCCGCCAGCGCGCTCGTTCAACGCTGCATTCTCGAGAAGCGGCGTGCGGATTGCATGGCCATTGAGGCGTTGCCGGGCAGCGGCAATGTCGGAGAATCCAGGGAGCATGGTTGGGTGACCTTTTCCAGCCGTCACAATGGGGTCGTGATGAAATTCATATACCTGAAGTTCGAAATTACGATACACAATTTTCCTTGCCAAACCTGTCAGGGCTGACACATTAGGCCAAACAAATTTGGGAGTTTAAGATGGATTTAGGCATCAGGGGCCGTAAGGCCATCGTTTGCGCGTCGAGCCGTGGGCTCGGACGGGGCTGCGCCGAAGCGCTCGCTGAAGCAGGCGTTGATATCGTCATAAACGGGCTGGACGAGACCAGGCTCAAGCAGACTGCACAGGAAATCAGCGATAAATGGTCGGTGACGGTAACGCCTGTCGCAGCGGACCTCGCGAGCCCTGATGGACAGGCCGCGTTACTCAGCGCCTGCCCGGACCCTGATATCCTGATCAACAACAACGGCGGCCCGCCGTTCAGGGATTTTCGAGAGCTTGACCGCGCCGATATGTTGGCCGGCGTAACCATGAACATGATTACACCGATCGAGTTGATCCAGGCCGTGATCGACGGCATGACCGAGCGCGGGTTCGGGCGGATCGTCAACATCACATCCATATCCGTCAAAATGCCTTTGACCGGGCTCGATCTCTCTAGCGGCGCGCGTGCCGGATTGACGGCCTTTCTCGCCGGCATCTGCCGCCCGGTCGCCAACAGGAACGTGACCATCAACAATATCCTGCCTGGCGTATTCAACACCGATCGCATACGCGGCGGGCACGATGCGAGCAGCGGAAAATCGATCGAAGAGTTCGTTGCAGAACGGGCGGCGAATGTGCCGGCAAAACGGCTCGGCGATCCGGCCGAATTCGGGAAACTGTGCGCCTTCCTCACCAGCGAACATGCCGGATATATTACCGGACAGAATTTCCTGATCGATGGCGGATTGTTCAACGGGGCGTTCTAGTGGCCGCGGTTATTTGCTGACCCAGAGCGGCAGATAGCGGACAACGAAGAGCGCAAATGCGGCAATCCAGAACCCGCCCGACAGCATCAGGTTGAACATATAATCGTCCGCGATGACCGGCGCTAGCACCCGCGTTAATGCCGCCAGAAAGACCAGCGTAAAGATCGCAGTGATCGTGAAATCGGCTTTCAGCGCTCTGCCAGCATGTCCGAGGCTGGCGCGGGTCATCACCACCAGGGTCATGGACCCGATCATCCCGGCGGTCAGGCCGTGCACGGCGGCGGACTGCGGAAAGCCGTCATAGAGAATGGAAGCACCGAGGCAATACAGACCCACCACCAGCCACCCATAGCCGATATGCAGCATCAGGATGAGTGGCTCCTTAAAACAGCGGTGCCCCTGCCAGCGCGATAAGCGGATGGCCTGGAGCGTTGCCGCCAGTAGAATCAGAACGCCGGACCAGACCGCAGCGGGTGACACCACCCAGCCGACCAAACCTATGAGACTACCGACAATCGCGATCTTGTCGAACCGCCCAAGCGGCGCCGGCATCTTCTCCACGCCCTGCTTGCGCAGCCAGTTTGTTGTAAAGCTCGGCACAATGCGCCCGCCAATCAGCGAGATCAGCATGACAAAGACCGCAATACCGAGACGAATTCCGGTATCGGCGCTGTTGGAGAAACCAACGCGCTCCAAATGGTACAGCCCGTTGGCGACCGCCAATCCGGCGACGAGCGCCGCCACAATGAGATTGCGCCAATTCTTGCCGATCACGATCTCGCGGATCAGAAATGCAAACAGGACAGGAAAGTACGAGCCCTCGATTAATGACGTGGCCACAAGCCAGGCGGGGTCCATCATGCTGAAAGCGGCCCGGCCCGCCAGCCACAACAGCGCCAGTCCCGCCAAAGGCAAGCCGCGCACCGGCAACCGCCCGGTCCAGTTGGGCACCGCGGTCAGCAAAAAGCCGGTCACGACAGCAGCGCCGTACCCGAACAACATTTCGTGGGCGTGCCAGAATACCGGCGAAACCTCGCCGGGCAGAATCCCGCCCCAGCGCAACTCGAACAGCCAGAGCCCCATAGCCAGAGCCGACCACAGGCCGGCCGCCATGAAAAACGGCCGGAAGCCCTGTTGCAGAAATGCCGGTCCGGCATAGCGCCGTCGCGCATCAATGCTGGCCGTTATCTTCTCGCGTTGCATTTTAGCTGGCATGGCAAATCCTCGTAACAAGCCGACAATCAGGATGGCCGTTGACCGGCTTGAGCTTTGATCAATTGGTGTGCAGCCGATGCGGCGATTTTGGCGTACCCCGTTTCGTTATGAATAAGCATCAATGACAGGCAACCTTCAACAAGCAACATGACCTGTTGTGCCAGTTCGTCCGGGTCGTCAACGCCCACGCGGGCCAGTTCCCCGGCAAGCCAATGTTCGACCGCCGCCTTGTGTTGCTGGGCCGCTCGGCGCGCCGGATGCCCCGGCAGGTCGGCCAACTCCATTGTGAGACGCGTAAAACCGGACCCAAGCCATCGCGGCGATCTGGCCCACATTTCAAGGTTTCCAAAAAGATCAGCCAGAACCTTTTCGGGTGTATTGGAGGCCTGATTGCTCCAGCTCTTGAATCGGGCAAAGGCGTGGATGTGCTGGTGGTCCAGAACCGCCGCGACCAGGGCGTCTTTGCTTTCAAAATGATAATAAAGCGTGCGCTTGGTAGTCCCCGCCGCCTCCGCGATGGCATCCATACTCACCCGGGCAAAGCCTTCCCTGTAGAAAAGGACGTACGCCTTGGTGAGGATCGTGTCCTTTGTCTTTTGTCCCGAACGCGCCATGGCTCAATGTATACTGACTAGTGGGTATAAATAAATCCGAACGTCGTCTAGCTTGGGCCAAATTCGAAATTTGAAGGACCTTTGCAATGAGTAAAACTGAACTCACAATCAAGGATATAACCGCTAGAGCCGTGTCGGCGCCGTTGAAGAACCCGATCACAACGTCGGCCGGAATCATTCCGGCGGCGCCTCTGGTGTTGATCGATGTAACCACCGATCAGGGCATTATCGGGCGCTCCTACATTTTCGGATACACCCCCCTGACCTTGCGCCCGCTGGTACAGTTGATCGCGAACCTTGCTCCGCTATTGCAAGGCAAATCTGTTTCGCCGTTTGCGCGTTTTCGGGAATTCGAGGCAACATTCCGCCTGCTGGGCCGACAGGGACTTCTTGGCATGGCAATTTCGGGGCTGGATATGGCGTTCTGGGATGCACTCGGTCGCGCGGCTGATCAACCGGTTGCGCAGCTACTCGGTGGCGAATGCAAGCCTCTCCCAGCGTACGACAGTCTCGGTGTGATCGATCCGGTGAAGGATTTGGCACTGCTTGAAAATACTCTTGAGCAGGGCTTCAACGCCGTCAAAATCAAAGTCGGCGCCGGTGATTTGCAGTTGGATATTGATACCCTGGCCGCCGTGCGCAATGTCATCGGCAACGATCTGCGGCTGATGATCGATTACAATCAGTCGCTCACCGTTCCCGAGGCGATCCGGCGCATCAACCGCCTCGCCGAATTCGACCTCGAATGGGTCGAAGAGCCGGTGCCGGCGGAAGACCTTGCAGGCCATGCTCAGGTTCGCTCAAACTGCAACGTCGCGATACAGACCGGAGAAAACTGGTGGTTTCCGGAAGACGCTTCCCGTGCGATCGCGGCGGGTGCCAGCGATTATGCCATGCCCGACCTTATGAAGATCGGCGGGATCACGGGGTGGAATCAGGCGGTCGCGCAGGCCAAAAGCGCGTCATTACCGGTCTCCAGCCATATCTTCGTCGAGGCCAGTGCCCATGTGTTGGCTGTGACCGCAAACGCCCATTACCTGGAATACCTCGATGTCGCGAGCGCGGTCGTCAGCAATCCCCCACAAATCATTGATGGCGAGCTGACGCCAACCGGACCGGGCCTTGGCATGGATTGGGATCAGAAAGCGGTGGAGGAATACGCGCAATAGTGAGGGCAAGCCAAAAGCGGCTGGTTCACACTGACTTCGGATTGTCATCAAGGAACGCGCCAAACCGGTCAACGGCCGCGAGAATATTCTCAAGGCTGTTGGCGTAGGAGAAGCGGATATACCCTTCCCCGTATGCGCCAAAATCAGTGCCTGATATGGTCGCAACCCCGGCGGTCTCAAGCAACGCGCTTGCCAGTTCCCTGGACGACCAGCCTGTGTCCGAAATATTCGGGAAAGCATAAAAAGCCCCTTTGGGCCGCACACAACTCACACCGGTTATCTTGTTCAGGCCTTCGACTATCCCGATCCGTCGCCGGTCGAATTCGGCAATCATGTCGTGGACCGCGTCCTGTGGCCCCTGCAACGCGGCAATCCCGGCATATTGCGCCGCCGCGTTGACGCAGGAATGCGCGTTGACCGCCATCTTGCGGGCGCCGTCAATCAGCGCATCAGGCCAGACGCCGTATCCCAGCCGCCACCCGGTCATCGCGTAGGTTTTGCTCCAGCCATCCAGCAAAATCAGCCGGTCGCGGATTTCCGGGTAATTCAGGAAGCTTGCATGCTGTTCCCCGTCATAAGTCATTTGTCCGTAAATCTCGTCCGAGAGGATCGCAATGTCTGGCCGATCGGCAAGACCCGCAACGAGCTTTTCGGTCTCGGATTTGGGCGTCACACCGCCGGTAGGGTTTGCGGGGCTGTTGACAATGATCAGTCGGGTTTGAGGCGTGATGAGAGCCAGTAATTCGTCCGCCAGAAACCCGAAACCCGCCTGTTCACGGATCGGCAGAACAACGGCCTTGGCGCCCGTATAGTCGATCATCGAGCGGTAAATCGGAAATGCCGGGTCGGGACAGATAATTTCCGCGCCCGGTTCCCCAAACATGGAAATCGCGAAGAACATCGTGACCTTGCCGCCCGGGACGATCATGACGTTTTCCGGATCGATACTCACCCCCAGGCGATTGTGGATATCCTCGGCCACGGCGTCCCGGAGCGGCGCGATCCCCAGCGCCGGGGTATAGCCGTGATGGCCGTCTTTGAGGGCTTTGATCGCGGCCTCGACAATATGATCCGGCGTACGGAAATCAGGCTGGCCGATACCAAGATTGATAATATCCCGGCCCTGCGCCTGCAATTCGCCCGCCCGGGCAAGAACCGCAAACGCGTTCTCATCGCCAAGCCGGTCGAGACCAACAGTCCGAAGCATGCTTATATTTCCAATTGAAAAGAAGCCCCAAGTCTTTGAATCATCGACGGAATGTGACGTCCATACCTTGCTCTTCCTGACCGTCAACAATTCCAGTCACGCTGACATTGTGCTCGTTTTCACCCCTGACGCTCATAGTCAAACGCGCCCGCAACGTGCCAGCGGCAGAAACATTCAGATTGACACTATTGGTTGTCAGCGTACCGGCAAAAGTCCCGTGTTCTTCGCCTTCAGACGTGCTCCAGCTCTGGTACCAGTTGCCATCAATATCAGCGGAATTGCCGCCATATTGGATAAACCCGACCATGGTCCCCTTCGCGTTCAATGCAGCGCAGGTGACTTCAACCTTAATGGCTTCGTCGGCCTCGATATTCGAGTATCTGGCCTTGCAACTGACGTCCTCATTATCACCGCCAGAGCGGGCCCGTGCGGTCCCGCCGCCGCGCCACGAGCCCACCAGCGAGGCCAGCGTGGCTGGTAATTCAGCGGCATAGGAATATACTGGCATTCCAAACAAGAGTGCCGTTGCCAGCGCTCCCGATAGGCCTATCGCCTTCAACCCTGGGGAAAATGTCTGCAGCATTGCCGTTCCCTTTCTATTTAGCCTGCCGCTTGTTTTTCCATAATAGTAAACCTGGAAGAAAAAGCATATCCGCTAAAAGCGCGAAGAATAAGACTGCAATCGACACTAAGCCGAAGGCCCTGAGCTGTGGCAACGCACTTGAAAGCGTAACCGAAAACCCGACCGCCAGGACCAACGTCGTTAATACCAGGATCGGGCCGATTTCGCGCAAAGTCCCGATAACCGCCTCGCGTTGATTAGAGTTATGCCACCCGTCGCGTCCTAGATGATAGAGAAAATGAACGGTATCGTCGACCGCGATACCGAACGCCACGGTGAGTGCAATAACAGTTTCGTAGCGCAGACCGACGCCTGCCAGCCACAAACACCCGGTTCCCAGCACCACGGGCAACAGGTTCGGAATAAAACTGTAGGCAGCCGCTTTGACCGACCGGAAGCTGAACCCCAGAAGCAGGATAATAACGACAACTGCGGATATCAAACCGTACCCCAGCTGGCGGATCATGGGACCACTTTCGCGAGCCGAAAGGGCGCTGATCCCGGTAATTTCGACAGTCATTCCCGAATAGGGACGTATGGCCTCCGCCGTCAATTGTTCAAGTTCATCGGCGATCCGGCGGTACCCCCTCGCTTCGAGATCGGGCACCCGGCCGGCGACGAGCGCCGCATTACCGCCCGGCGCCAGCAAACGATCGAGCCAGTGCGGTGGCAGACTGGCAATAAATTTAGCCAATTCAGTAACACCGCCGGTCGACGCGCTATCCGTCAGCCAGAGCCGGATGGCCTCGATCGACCACGCGTTGGTGATATCTGGATGCCCATCCATTGCGTTGTGCACATCGCGCACAGCAGCCACCACTTCCTGCATCCGCTCCTCGCCCTGTCCCTCCCAGCGAACGACGGCAAGTATGTCGACGGCACCCCCGAAATAGCGATCCATCCGGTCAACCCCGTTATAAATCGCGTCATTGTCCGGCAGGTAGCTGGAAATCCGGTAGTAGGGCTGGAGCAGGAATGAAGCCCATAGCCCAAGCGCTACAAGTATTACCCCCAAACTGGCAAAAATTTTCGGACGACCGGCTACAACTAATCCAAGCCGCTCGCAATTCCGGGACAATCCATCGACCAGGGGTACGGCAACCCGCACACCGTCGGTCGACGGTTTGATAAACAATGCCGCAATTGTCGGCACCACGGTGATCACGGATATGAATGCCATAACTGCGCCGATGGATGCGGATATACCGAACGACGAAATCAGTTCAGATGATGTGACGGTCACGGCCATTAGGGCGACGGCTGTCGTTAGCGATGTCAGTACACATGCCGGGCCGACGCGGCGGACAGAATACGCAGCGGCCTCGGGCCCGGTCATGCCCTGCGAAATGCCGTCCCGGACAGCAAACGCCATATGCAATGAATCCGAGAAACAGAGCACCATAACCAAAGCCGGCAACACGTTGGAAAGGGCGTTCAGGGGAAAGCCTGTATACCCCAAAACTCCGAGTGAAAGCGCTACCGCGATCATCGGTGGAATGGCCGCCAGGGCCGTATACCGCACGCTGCGCAGAAAGATCGCGCAGATCAAAATACCGAGGACAAAACCCGCGATATTGAATACGATGCGATCCTGATCGCGCGCCGTGTTGACTTGATCGCGCAGCGCCGGCACCCCGGCCATATACACGGTCATCCCGGCGGGTTCGGCAATACCCTCCGCCGTTTCCCGGATCGACGTTACCAACTCGTGCAGCCCCATATCAGGATCCGAATCCAGTGCTGCAATAATCAGGATCAGCGTTTTGTCCTGCGATACGGTGCGGCCCATAATCAGGGGATGGTCTTCGATCAGATTACGTAGATCCTGATACTCGTCGCCACGTGGCAAAGGCGAGGGAAATATCGGGTCGGAATTGCCCTCTGCGTCAGGCGGTTCGCGTAATGTGAATAACGAGAAAACACTTGCAACACCGTCCAGAAGGAAAACGTCCAGATAGGTATCAAGTGCCGCCTGGAGGTGCTCCCTTGTGAGAACGTCATCCGCCTCAAGCATGATCGCGACATCGTTTTCGCTTTCGCGAAACAATTGCCTGACGGCGTCAAATTTTTGAAATTCAATCCGGTCGGACCGGAACAGCGCACTCAACTGATTGTCGTTCTCGACTTTCAGGGCGCCGAACACGCCGATCGCAAAAGCGATAACAATTAAAAGTGCCGCTATGCGTGGCCAGTGCGCGCAGACAAGCCCGATCTTCTCGAGGCCAAAACCGATTTGGCGACCGCGTCTCGTCTTGTCAACTTCTCCGGCCAATGAGCGCGCCTGATCGATTCGGTGAGGGATATGAGAATCCGGATGATTATGACTAGGGAATTTTAGCGGTAATTACCAGACCGAAGGGCGTCATTTTTGTGCGTCCGGGAATCAACCGATTCCGCTCAGGACATAACGCTTGCCTGCACGATTAACACCATTGTCGCCCGCGCCGGCTCTGGCCCAAGATTGCGGATGACGTGTTCGCGGTCGCACCGGTAACGCAAAATCTCGCCAGCCCGGGCGCGCCGCACTTCGCCATCAACCTCGACTTCAAGCTCGCCTTCCAGGACGCTTAGATGTTCGACCGATCCGCGCTGGTGACCCTCCGATTCCAGCACCCCGTCGGGCGCTGCAAAAAAGTCGTACCACTGCACCCAATCCACGGTTTCGATCCAACCGACAATCGTCAACGTACATTTGCCGTCTTCGGAGGTGAGGACCGGGATCGCCTTGGGTAAAACGTGTTCAATAAACGGTGCGTTGTCAGTCTCGGCCAGAACCTTGTCTATAGTCGTATCCAGCGCCTGACTGAGCCGCCAGATGGTCGACAGGGTGGGGTTGGTCTCGTTGCGCTCGATCGAGGAAATGATCGATTTCGCTACGCCGGATTGTTCCGACAATTCCCCAAGCGATAGATTGTAAGCCTTCCGCAGCCGCTGGATGGTTTGGCCGAGCTGGCCGGAAACAACGCTGGCGCCAGAAAGGTCCTGAGGTTTCTTTGACATTTTTCAATCGTATGTTATATAGTACGAACGTACTTTTTATTTACCAAATGGCGTGTATAGGATGATACAACCTGAAGAACATTTTCACAACATGGTTTTATTGGCCAATTTCCTCAGTTTTTGAGTGAGGGAAAGTCCCACCCCAATCGTTCTGATTACAGAACCAATGGACGAATAACAGACAGACCCGGTAATTATGAAATATTTTCCACTCTTTATTGACCTTAGAGGCAAAACCATCCTGATCACCGGCGGCGGCCATCAGGCTCTGACCCGGTTGCGTCTTCTGGCCAAATCGGAAGCCAGAATTAAGCTGGTAGGAAAGACGATCACAGAGGAGCTTGCCGGTTTGGCTCTGGAGCAGGATGTTGAGGTCATCGCCCGAGCACCCGAGCCAGTCGACATGCTCGGCGTAGATTATGTTTTTGCCGCTTCAGGTGATCCCGCGTCCGACCGGCAGATCTCGGAGATGGCTCGTGCGGAGGGTATCCTGGTCAATGCCATTGATCAGCAAGACCTGTGTGATTTCCTGATGCCGGCCATTGTCGACCGCGACCCGCTTGTTGTAGCGATAGGTACCGAAGGCAATGCCCCTCTACTGGCACGCGACGTCCAGGCAAAAATTGATCGTGAATTGCCGGCCCGGCTTGGTGCGACGGCGCGGTTTGCTGGTGCCTGGCGCAAGACCGTCGCCAACGCCCTGCCCCGCAATGCCCGGCGGTCATTCTGGCGGCAATTTCTCAGCGGGCCGCCTGGCAGAAAGTTACTAGCCGACGAAACGGAAGCGGCGAAGATCGAGGCAATGACCCTTCTTGCCAGCCATACGCAAAAAGCGCAGGGGCAACCAAAAGCGGCAAATGGCCACGTCTGGCTGGTCGGCGCCGGGTCCGGTGACCCCGAACTTCTCACCCTGAAGGCCCACCGCCTGCTCCAGAATGCCGATGTGGTTGTCCACGACCAGCGTGTGCACAAAGCGATTCTCGATGGCGCCCGCCGCGACGCACGCTTCATCGATCTGGGCAAACCGCTGATCCAGCACAACGAAATTACCGGGATCCTCATTCGCGAAGCCTGTGCCGGCAACGTTGTCGTCCGTCTCGTGAATAGGGATCCGTGTGACAATGACCATGTCGGCGAAGACCTTGCTGCCCTCGAGCAAGCCGGGATCGAGGTTACTCTGATTCCCGGAATCTCCGCCGACATGGCCTGCGCCGCGTCCGCCTCGCTCCCACAGGCGGACCGGCGCACCATTCCCCGTACCGAGTACGATATGCACGGGTGCCCGCCGGCATACATCGCCCCTCCCGTCATTATTGACCAACATTCGAACTCCGGGAACTCCAAATGACCACCCACATCCTGACCGCAAATCATCTAGCCGAAGGCCATGTTGTATTCCTTGGTGAAAACGGCATCTGGGTCTCGAACGCCAACCATGCCGTTCGCGCGTCCTCGCCTGAAGACAAAACCCGCCTCGACCAGTCGGGGAGCGCGGCAAAGGCCGCAAGCCTTGTGATTGAACCCTACCTTGTCGAGGTGGAAGCAAACGAAAACACGAACATCCCAATCAAGACGCGGGAGCGCATGCGTACACTGGGCCCAACGGTTCGCCTGGACCTTGGCTATCAGAGCGGCACCTGGAAACCGGATACTTACGCATACACGGGAGAAGAAATTGTACAGATATGACAATTTTGACGCTCGGTTTGTCAGCGAACGTACCAACCAGTTCCGCGACCAGATCGCGCGGCGGCTCAAGGGCGAATTGAGCGAAGAACAGTTCCGCCCTTTGCGCCTGATGAACGGCGTCTATCTCCAGCTCCACGCCTATATGCTGCGGATTGCGATCCCGTACGGGACCCTGTCGGGGGCCCAGATGCACAAACTCGCCGATATAGCAGACCGGTTTGACCGCTCTTATGGCCATTTCACAACCCGCCAGAATATCCAGCTGAACTGGATGGGGTTGAGCAACATTCCCGATATCCTCGAGGAACTGGCATCCGTCGAGATGCACGCCATCCAGACCTCGGGAAACTGCATCCGCAACGTCACCACGGACCCGTATGCGGGCGCCATCGCGGGAGAAGCCGAGGACCCGCGCGCGGTCGCTGAATTGATCCGCCAATGGTCGTCACTTCACCCGGAATTCTCATTCCTGCCGCGCAAATTCAAGGTCGCGATCACGGCATCCGAAGGCGACCGTGCCGCCATCAAGGTGCACGATGTGGGCTTGCAGCTTTGCGAGAATGACGCCGGAGAAGCGGGCGTCCGGGTATGGGTCGGTGGTGGGCTCGGCCGTACGCCGCTGATCGCATCCGTTATCCGGGACTGGCTGCCGCTTGGCGATCTGCTCGGGTATCTTGAAGCCCTAATGCGCGTCTATAACCGCCACGGCCGGCGCGACAACAAATACAAGGCGCGGATCAAAATCCTGCTCCAGGCACTCGGGCTCGAGGAGCTGACCCGTCAGGTCGATGCCGAATTCGCCAAGATCGACCATATCGATCCAGACAATGTGCGCAGCGAACTTGACCGGATCCGGGCTTTCTTTGCGCCGCCCCCGCTTGAGGAAAGCGCAGATGAAGGGACGCTACAATCCGACTTGGCGGAAAATCAGGCGTTTGCCCGTTGGATTCAGAACAATAGTGTAGATCACAAAGTCCCCGGCCATACCATTGTCACCATCTCGCTGAAACCCATCGGCGGCATCCCCGGCGACGCCACGTCCGATCAGATGCACCTGATTGCCAACCTGGCCACGCTCTACAGCCATGATGAAATCCGCACGACCCATGAACAGAATATCGTGCTGCCTCATGTGCGAAAGGCGGACCTGCACCATCTTTACAAAGCCCTTGCGGATGCCGGTCTCGGCACCGCCAATGCCGGGCTTGCGAGCGATATCATCGCTTGCCCCGGCTTGGATTATTGTTCGTTGGCGACGGCCCGTTCGATCCCTGTTGCGCAGAACATCTCGAAGCGGCTGGAAGCCCGCGAGAACGACGTGGGTCCGTTGAAAATCAAAATCTCCGGCTGCATCAATGCCTGCGGCCACCATCACGTAGGCCATATCGGTATCCTTGGGCTCGATAAGGCGGGCAAGGAATATTACCAGATCACTCTTGGCGGATCGGGCGACGAGAACGCCTCTATCGGGGAGATCCTCGGGCCGGGATTTTCCTACGACAAAATCGATGGAGCGGTTGAGACACTAGTAGATACCTACCAATCGATCAGGACCGGCGACGAACGGTTTCTGGATACCTATCGCCGGGTTGGCGCGGACCCATTCAAGGAGGCGCTCTATGCCACTGCTTAAAGGCGGAATAATCGAGGACGATTCCTTCCTCGATCTGGAAGACGGGGCGTCCTTTCCTGAAGGCGCGTCGGTGATTGTATCCTGGGATCGGTTGCGGCAGGATTACGCCCTGCTCGCTGCAGACACCGGGCGGTTGGGCGTGCGTTTTCCGGTAGATTCCGATCCTGCTACCTTGACGCCGTTTGTCAGCGGCCTTCAAGTCATCGCACTGGAATTTGCGGCCTATACCGACGGGCGCGCCTATTCGCTTGCCCGCGTCATCCGCACACAATTGGGTTTTACCGGGGAACTCCGCGCAACCGGCGATGTGCTCGCCGATCAGGTCGCTTTCATGCGTCAGGTCGGGTTCGACGCCTTTGAAATCCGCTCGGACTACCAACCCCTGGATATTTGGCAACGCACGGCAACCGCCATGTCGCTTACGTACCAGCCAGACTTTGTCGCACGGCAGGGATTTGCTCCAGCCGAGATTTTTAACAAGCGGAGGTATGCTGGTTCATGAACGGATACCGAAAAGCCATCGCAGACTTTGGCCATCTTGAAGGAGAAAAACTTCTCAAAATTATGATCCGCAAAGTCTTCCCGGGTCGGATCGCGCTTGTCTCTTCGTTTGGCGCAGAGGCCGCGATTCTTGCCCATATGGTTGCACGCATTGATCCCGAAACCCCAGTCATCATGGTCGATACAGGTCGTCTGTTTCCCGAGACCCTCGCCTACAGGGATCAACTAACGGAAACGCTTGGCCTAAAAAATGTGGTGTCCATCCAACCTGATGAAGCCGTTATCGGGACCTATGATCCCGACGAGAACCTCAACGCGAGCGATCCTGATGCCTGCTGCCATATCCGCAAGATCGAACCTCTGGAACGTGCCTTGCGCGGCTATCAGGCGCTGATCACCGGCCGCAAACAGATGCACGGCGAGACCCGTGCAAGCATCGCAATGCTGGAAGAGGTCGACTGGCGGCTCAAGGTCAACCCCCTTGCCGGATGGAGCCGCCCGGACGTGGATCGCTATTTCGAGCAACACGCCCTGCCCCGTCACCCACTGGTCGAGATGGGCTATCCGTCGATCGGATGTCTGCCGTGCACAACCCCAGTTCAACCCGGTGAAGATGTCCGTGCCGGACGCTGGCGTGGGACTGGTAAAAAAGAATGCGGTATCCACTGGACCCAGAACGGCCAGCCGAAACAGAGCCCGGTGACCGCGCCGCGATCAACCATTCGGATTTAAATAACGACTGATCAGTCTTTTCACCTTTTGCCGGGAATATTCTTATTCCTCGGTGTCGTCGGCCGATTCCACGGATTTTGACGCGGGCTCGCCGAGCACCGGAAGGTATCCCCAAACCGCATGGAAATGGTGAACCGGGCCGGAACCAGACCCGACAATGATCTCGTCGGCGTGACGAATCGCTTCGGTGATATACGCCTTGGCATGGGCCAGCGCCTTGGGCAGGGTAAAATCATGGGCGAGCGCCGCGGCAATTGCTGACGAGAGCGTACACCCTGTGCCATGGGTATTCTCAGTCGATATCAGATCGGCGCTCAGCCGGGCGGGTTCGGAGCCGTCGAAATAAATATCGACCGCCTCTTCGGCGTTGATCTGGTGGCCGCCTTTTATCAGCACGGCCTGCGGCCCATAATCAAACAACGCCTCTGCCTGCTCGGCCATTTCCTCTACCGTTTCCGCAATCCCGGTTTCCAGCAGACTGGCTGCTTCCGCCAGGTTCGGGGTGATCAGCATGGCCCGCGGGATCAGGATATCGCGCACTGCGGCAATCGCATCTTCATCGATCAACGGGTCACCGCTGGTCGCGATCATGACTGGATCAAGCACGACCCGGCGTTGATCGAAGCGATCCAGATTTTCAGCCACGATCTCGGCGGTTTCCGCAAACCCGATCATGCCGATTTTCACAGCGCTGACGGCGAGATCGGAAAAAACCGATTCCATTTGCTGTTCGACAAATTCTGGCGGTACGTCATGGACGCCCTGCACACCATGCGTATTTTGCGCGGTCAGCGAGGTGATGACGCTCGCGCCATAAACATTGAGCGCGGAGAAGGTTTTCAAATCTGCCTGGATCCCGGCGCCACCGGATGAATCGGACCCCGCAATGGTAACGGCGATCGCGGTCATGCCGCCCCCCTGACCGTAAGCGCGGTATCGATCGCCGCCCTGAAATCGCGAGCCGCCCCGGTCGGATCCGCGACGCCGGACAGCGCCGAAATTACTGCCACGCCGTCAGCCCCGGCGTCGAGAACGCTCGGCGTATTTCCAATTGAAATCCCGGCAATGGCACAAATCGTCAGACCGGGCCTCCGCGCCCTGAGAGATTCAGACAAAGATTGCAGGCCCTCAAGACCAATCGGCGGCGCTTGGTTGACCTTGCTCGCCGTGTCGAATACGCCGCCAAGCCCGACATAGTCGATTATGTCCAGCGGCGCGGCATCGGCCTCGGCCTGGTCCCGGACGGTCAGCCCGATAATCGCATCTCGGCCAAGGATCCGGCGGGCGCTTTCTGGATCCAGATCGTTCTGCCCGAGATGCACACCGTCGGCACCGGCGGCAAACGCGACGTCGACCCGGTCGTTGATTAGCAATGGCACGTGAAGCGGATTGAGGATGGCCTTGATATCCTTGGCAAGGCGAATAAAGTCTGCCGTTTCGCTTTTCTTATCGCGTAACTGAATCATCGTAACACCGCCCCTGGCGATGCCCTCGGTAAGCCACAGAAGGTCATGCCCGCCTGAATTGTCCGGGTCGATCAATCCGTAAAGCCGTATATCCGGTTTTTTCACGACACGCGTTTCCTTTGGCGAAGTGTGGTGTCATCCAATGCATAAAGGGCGTCCAGAAATTCGACCTGAAACGATCCGGGACCACGGGCACGCTTGGCCGCTATCTCGCCCGCGCTGCTTGCAATGATCAGGCCTACAAGCGCGGCTTTGACGGGGTCTGGTTCGACCGTCAGCATGGCGGTTATGATCGCGCTGGTCACGCACCCAACAGCCGTCACCTGGGTCATGATGGCGTCGCCTCCATCGACATGGAAATCCAGAACACCGTCAGTCACAATATCGGTTTCGCCCGTCGCGGCGACGCAGCTCCCGGTCGCCAATGCGAGTGCGCGGGCTGCATTGTCAGCTTCAAGTGCCTGACAAAGCGAAGCGATTTCCACCTGGTTGGCCCTGATAACCTGAGGCCGCAGCCCGAGCAGATAAGCGGCAAATTCAAGCCTGACAGTCGACGCATTGGCGTAAGTTGCATCCAGCACCCAGGGCTTGCCATATTCAGTGGCTACTTCAACGCCGGTTTTAATGGCATCCTTGCGCTCAGAATCGAGTGTCCCGAGATTGATCAGCAACGCGTCAGCGCGGGCAACAAAATCCGGTATTTCTTCCGGCGACGATGTCAGGCTGGGGACCGCGCCAAGCGCCAGCATAACATTGGCCGTAAAATTATTGGCAGCGAGATTGGTGACACAATGGACCTTGGGATTTAGTTCGCGCAGCCGGGCAATGACGTCCCCCTGCTCGCCTAACACGTCCTGAATTATTGTTTCTTTTGTAGGGCCATCCATCTCAGTTTCCTCCGCCGGTACAATCCGGATCAGGTTCAATGGGTTGACACGACGCACCTCTCAGCCCGGATCATTTCGGGCACCCCAACGAGATGCCTCTTGCTACAGGAATTTTCGCAGCATGACAATCTAGGCAGCAATCCAGGCATGGGTTAGAATCCGGGGCAGTCAACGGGGGACCTCATGTATACGGTAGCTGGAAAAGCAGACGAATCTGATTTCGCAGATCTTTGTGAAAAGGCCTACAACGCCCGCGCGGCGGTGCCGGACTATCCCAAGATCGGCGAGAAATGGATCGGCGAGGCCGCCGCCTACCGGGAGACCGCGGAATGCGCTCTCGATATCGCCTATCTGGAATCTCATGCCGGCGGCTCTGTCCGGACCCTGCTCGATATTTTCTGGCCGACCAATACCGATCGGCAGAATTGCCCCATCGCTGTCTTTATCCATGGCGGTTATTGGCAGGCCCAGGACCGGAAAAGTTTCAGCCATATGGCGAACGGACTGAACCAGCGAGGGGTTGCGTTGTTTATGCCGTCCTACGACCTCTGCCCGGATACCAATGTCGGCGCGATCACCGATCAGATGGCTGCTGCATGCACCTGGATCTGGCGCAATTACGGGCGCCGCATCGCTGTTGGCGGACACTCAGCGGGCGGACATTTAACCGGTGCCATGATGGCCCGTGACTTCGCCGCGTCGGGCGCACCATCAAATCTGGTGACCAATGGCTTGCCGATTTCCGGCCTGTTCGATTTGCGCGATCTGGTGGCAACCAGCATCAACGACAAGGTGGGCATGACCGTGGAGACGGCAACTGCATGGAGCCCATTGCTGGGGGACGCCCCAACAAGCGGCACGTTGCAGGCATGGGTTGGTGGCGATGAGAGCGAGGCATTCCACTGGCAGAGCAAGCAATTGGTGAAACGCTGGAAAAAATCCGGGCTGCAGACAAAATATCATTCCGCCAAGGGCAAGAACCACTTCACGGTCATCGAGGCGTTGTCCGACCCGGACAGCAAAATGACCAAGCAATTCGCGGACATGGCGGTGATCGCCCGCGACGAGAGCTAAGCAAGCCCTGCCCGGCACGGATCGAACCCCCGCACGCGGTGCTCGCGCAGGCCCGCTTTGAAAACGCGGAATAGCCGCGAGCGAAATCGACCTATAACCATTTCGGCAATGACGGAATGGCTATAGAAATTGACGACCATCATCGATTATCATAGCGATAAGACCGCCAAACAATAACCGCGACAGGAAAGCCCAATGGTTCCGTTTTTCGTCCAGTTCAAATGCAAACTCGGCAAATGCTACGACGTGGCAAACCAGATCGCCGACGCCGAAATCGCCTCCGAGATATATTCAACCGCCGGCGACTATGATCTTCTGGTGAAGTTCTACGTCGACGACGAAACCGATATCGGCCATTTCGTGTCTGAGAACATCCAGGGCTTCAAGGGCATCGAGAACACCCACACAATTATTTGTTTCAAGGCGTTTTGAGGGGACGGATTGGAAATTCAATGCTCCAAATTGAAGTGCCGACTGGGCGCATCGCGGACGCATTTACGCAGATAGGCCTCGTCATTGCTCTCCTGGCCAAATCGGCTGATGTCGAAATTGCTCGTATCACAACCCGCGTCACCCTCAACAATCAAATTAGCAAGCGCCCGGCCCATCCCGGCGGATCGGCTGATACCTGCTGAACTCATACCCGCCAGCACGAAATAATTTTTCAGGCCCGGTGCCTCGCCAAACACCGGCTCGGTGTCGGGTGTAAAAGCCTCCGGTCCGTTCAACAGGGTCCGAATACCCGTGTGTTTTAGTGCCGGAATGCGATGTAGTCCCTCTTCCATATAGGGCATGAACTGATCCCAGTTCTCGTTCAGGAGCGAGAAGACAAAGGGTTCAGGCAGATCCGAAGGCCGGACGGGAATTGCATTTCGGTCAAAGCATCCAAACAACAGCCCGCCTGTTTCTTCACGTCCATAGATCAGACCGTCGGGATCGCGAAATGTCGGCATGTCAGGGGCAACGCCCTCGACCACATCGGTCAACACGTAAAAATGCTCGACCGGGTATACAGGGATATCGATGTCGTTGCGCAGACCCAGATCCCGGGCCCAAAGACCGGCGCAATTGACAACGGCCTCGCATCTAATATCCCCGCGATCGGTGGAAATCCCCGTGACCTGCCCGTTGGAGGTCAACACCTGGTCGACAGCCACACCCTCGCAAACCCGGGCGCCGCGGTTTTTGGCCTCGCGGACGAGGGCATCGACCAGATCAGTCGGATTGACCCGCCCGTCATCCGGGCTCCATAAAGCACCGACGATATCGTCTGTACGCAAAACGGGAACTTTATCGTGGACTGCGTCTGCCTGTATTCGATCAACCGGGACGCCGCACGCCTGCAAGGTTCTTGCAATCGCATCGAACTCGGCAACCCTCTTCTCTGTTCGCGCGATCATCACACGGCCGCATTTTTTCCAGCCAATATCGCGACGTTCCTGGAGGGATGAGAGCAATTCCACGCCATAGGTGTAAAGTTCAACCTCTCTCGGGTCAGAACTCATGCGCAGGATGTTGCCGGCCGAATGCCAGGTGGTCCCGCAACCCAGTTGCCCACGCTCCAGGATCAACACGCCTTCGCAGCCAAGCTGGGTGAGGTGCCAGGCAACACTCGCGCCAATGACACCGCCACCGATGATGACGACATTGGCTTGATCTGGAAGCTCTGACATCGGTCCCAATCCTTAACTTGAGCGGGCCTGACCAAAGGCTGACTATGTCCAGTACAGCGTAACCTACCGGAAATTCCAAACTGAATCTTTCCAAATTTTACGGAGCGCGTTGTGGTGTTCGCTGGGCTTGCAAATTCGGCAAATGCTACGACGCCGCAAACCAGATCGCCGACGCCGAAATCGCCTCCGAAATTTATTCAACCGCCGGTGACTATGACCTGCTGGTAAAATTCTACGTCGACGACGAAACCGATATCGGCTATGTCGTGTCTGAGAACATTGAGGGTTTCGAGGGCATCGGGAACACCCACACAATTATATGTTTCAAGGCGTTTTGAGGGAGAGCTCGCTCGCTTTTTGTACGCGCGCTGAGTGTTCTACTGTGGAATTGGGACTTCTCACATTGGTAGCGAGAAAGGTCTCAATTTGACCCGAAGCAGCCATTCACATCGCTCATGTGGAACGGCGCCAGTGCGGACGTTTCTGCCGTTCACTACGTCTAAACGAACGGCTGGTTTTGCTACACAAAGCTAATTTCAGGTGCCGTTATTTTACTTATCACGTCGCCAGCGTTAACAGCCCTGTAGATCGACCTGGGTGGGCGAGCGGACCCGTCAACGCTGCGGCACACCCAGTTTCGGACTTCCATCGATTTCAACGATTGCGACAAAGCGCGATCTGTAATTGTCTGCAGTTTTCGCTTGATTTCATTAAATTGACTTGGTGTGTGCAGTGACGTCAGCACCGGTAACGTCCATGACCGACGAAGCAAGTCCTGATCTTCATCGGTAGATACATCTTGAATTTTGCTGGCAATTGCAGCCGCAGTAATGCCGAACTGCGTAAGCCTAAATTCTGGACGCAGCGGATGGCCGTAGCCAGGGTTTCGTTCCAGCAAACCCATCTTAATCAGATGATCCAAACTTTGCGCGAAAGCGGTTCTACTCGCACCAGTTGCGGACAAAAGTGCTGCCTGCCGTCCAGGGATACCTGCATGCAAGTTCGATAAAATGGCTAACGCCCAAGCCCTTGAGGTGATGTTGACAAACGATTTAATGTACATAAAATATAGTTAGTATATTTTTAATCGAAAGGGAAGACCATGTCACTTATTTCGCTGGATGAGACCATCACTATCGCATTATCGGTCAATGACCGGCACGCAAGCGCCGAGTGGTATGGAGGTATCCTGGGGTTTGAGACAATCTACCACGCGGACGACGCAGGTTGGTCGGAACTTCAAACGAATACAGTCGGAGTAACAATTGGCCTTGGCGAGCATACAAAGCCCGCACCCGGCAACTGTGTTCCTGTTTTTGGGATCGCTGACTTAGATGCCGCAAGGCAGAAGCTGGAACAGGCCAATGTGAGATTTGATGGCGAAACTGACGTGGTCGAGGGCATGGTCAAAACAGCAACTTTTTTTGATCCCGATGGTAATGCTCTCATGCTTGCAGAAGATTTAACCGGGACGGCATGACTCATTCCATATAGCCATATAGCTACCATTCGAACTCTCCGCAGAATTCGTCAAAAAGGGCTCCGAGTTGCCGTTCGCTACAAATTCCATGAATGACTATTTTTGGCACAAAGTGGAAGTTAGCGCTGGTTACACAGCATGACCGCCAACTGCGGATTAGCCTTCCCCGTCAAACCCGCTCGATCACCATCGCGATGCCCTGCCCCACGCCGATACACATCGTGCACAAGCCGTAGCGGCCGCCGGTATTCTGGAGTTCCTGCGTGGCGGTCATAACAAGACGGGCGCCGGACATGCCGAGGGGGTGGCCGAGGGCGATGGCACCGCCGTTGGGGTTGACCCTGGGGTCGTCGTCGGCAAGCCCGAGATCGCGCACCACGGCGAGGCCTTGCGAGGCGAACGCTTCGTTGAGTTCGATCACATCCATATTTTCAATTTTCAGGCCGAGGCGCTCCAGCAGCTTCCTGGTCGCCGGCACCGGGCCGTAGCCCATCACGCGGGGCATCAGGCCTGCCGACGCCATGCCGAGGATGCGGGCGTGGGGTTCAAGCCCGTGCTCTTTGGCCGCGTCTTCGCTGGCAATCAGTGCCGCGCACGCGCCATCGTTTACGCCGGATGCGTTACCAGCTGTGACTGTCCCGCCGTCGCGGAACGGGGTGCCGAGCGCGGCAAGTTTCTCAAGGCTGGAAAGGCGCGGATGCTCGTCAGCCTCAACAACGACCGGGTCGCCTTTGCGCTGGGGGATCGAGACCGGCGTGATTTCTTTTGCGAGCCGCCCGTTGGCCTGCGCTGCCGCCGCCTTTTCCTGCGAGCGGAGCGCGAATTTGTCCTGATCCTCGCGGCTGATCTGCCAATCCTCGGCAACATTCTCCGCTGTTTCCGGCATGGAATCGATGCCGTATTGCTTCTTCATCAGCTTGTTGACGAAGCGCCATCCGATCGTGGTGTCGTATACTTCCGTCTGGCGCGAAAAGGCCGCCGTCGCCTTGCCCATGACGAAGGGCGCGCGCGACATGCTCTCGACCCCGCCGCCAATCGCGAGCGAAGCCTCATCCGCACGAATGGCCCGCGCCGCAGACCCGATGGCCTCCATGCCAGAGCCGCATAGGCGGTTGACGGTGGCCCCCGGAATGGTTTCCGGCAAGCCGGCCAGAAGCAACGCCATGCGGGCGACGTTGCGGTTATCTTCGCCGGCCTGATTGGCGCAGCCATAGAGCACGTCGTCGACTTTGTCCCAGTCCACATTGCCGTTGCGCTCCACAAGCGCTTTGATGGGGATTGCCCCCAAATCGTCGGCGCGAACCGAAGATAGCCCACCGCCATAGCGGCCAATCGGGGTCCGGATCGCATCACAGATAAAGGCGTCAGCCATGAGAAATCATCCTGTTTGGTGTTTTGTCTGTTTTCGGATATTTGGTGGCGAAGCGCAACGCCGGATACGTCATGCGTCGTAATCGATGACGACTTTCTCGCTCACCGGGTGCGACTGGCAGGTCAGAATATAGCCCGCCTTGATCTCGTCGGGCTCCAGCCCGAAGCTCACATCCATGGCGATCTCGCCCTCAATGAGCTTGGCCCGGCAGGTGCAGCACACGCCGCCCTTGCAGGCGAACGGCAGATCGAGATTGCGTGCCAACGCGCCGTCGAGAATGCTCTGACCCTGCGCCGGGTGTTTGAAGTCCGTGCGGTTGCCGTTGATGATCACCGTGACGTCGGAGGATTTGCCATCCGGATCGGTGAACGTTTTTGGCCCGGCCTGGGGCAACGGCGAACCAAACAGTTCGTATTTCTGTTTCTCTGCTGGGATGCCTGCCTTGTCCAGAACCCCGCGAACGGAGTCTGTCATGGGCCCCGGCCCGCAGATATAGAAATAGTCGGTCTCCCCTATATCGACGAAACTCGCCATTAGCTCGGTGACTTTCTCAGGTGTCATCAGGCCGTGGAACAGATCGAGGTCGGGGCGCTCGTCGGAGAGAATATGGATCAGCCGGAAGCGATCCAGATGCAGGTCCTTCAGATCGGACAAGTCTTCCCGGAACATAATATCGGCAACCGTGCGGTTACCGTAAAACAGCGTGAAAGTGCTGTGCGGTTCGCGCGCCAGAATGGTGCGGATGATCGCCAGAAACGGCGTGATCCCGCTGCCGCCCGCAAAGCCTACATAGTTTTTGCTTGCGCTGGCGTCTAGCGGTGTGTGGAAATTCCCCTTCGGCGGCATGACCTGGAGCATGTCGCCGGGATGGATATTTTCGTTTGCGTAGTTCGAAAAACGCCCGTCCGGCACCCGCTTGACGGCCACCCGTAGCTCACCGTCATCGACGCCCGAACAGATCGAATAGGAGCGCCGCACGTCTTCCCCGTTGATATCGGCGCGGACCGTCAAATACTGGCCCTGGATAAAGCCAAAGGTATCGCGCAATTCGCCCGGCACGTCGAACCGGATGGTGACGGCCGCGTCGGTGACTTTATCAACAGAGGCAACCCTGAGCGCATGAAACTGGGACATCGGTCAGTTAGTCCTTATTCTCAAAGGCATTTGAAATAATCGAAAGGTTCCGCACAGGACCGGCATTTGTAGTGCGCCTTGCAGGGGGTCGAGCCGAACGGGCTGACCAGTTCGGTATCCTTGCTCTCGCAGCGCGGGCATGGAACTTCGGGATCGTCGCCAAACAGCGCCGTGACGCTGCGCCCGCCAACCGGCGGTGCGATGCCATAGGCTTTCAGTTTGTCGCGGCCCCCGGAACTGATCAGATCGGTCGTCCAGGGCGGGCTCAAAACCCGGTTCACTGTTGCGTTTGAATAGCCGCCTTTTGTGAGCGCGGTTTCAATATCGTGGGCGATAACATCGGTCGCCGGGCAGCCGGAATAGGTCGGCGTAACGTCAACCTCGACGCAGCCACCTTTCACCCGGACATCGCGGACGATTCCAAGATCAACGACGCTGAGGACGGGGATTTCCGGGTCGGGTACTTGGCTAAGGATATCGTGGATGCGCTCCACATCGTGTGCATTTTCAATGCTGATATCCGTCGCCGTGTCCACGCCGCCCTACCACTCGCATCCGGGATAGGTGCGTTGCAGGACCTGCATCTCGGCAAGCAGATATCCCATATGCTCGGTATGCTGGCCGCTCCGCCCGCCGGTCAGGTGCCAGTCGTCGTCTGGCCGGGTCAGGTTGGCGCGGGCAAAGACATCGTTGATGGTATTGTCCCAGGCACCCTTCAGGCTGGTGGGATCAACACCGATCCCGGCATCCGCCAGCCGGTTCTCGACCTCGTCGGCTTCAAATAATTCCCCAACAAATTGCCAGAGTTCGATCAACGCGTCCGAAATCCGCTTATGGCTTTCCTCCGTACCGTCGCCGAGACGGACCACCCATTCGGCTGAATGCTTTAACTGATAGCGCACTTCGAGGACTGCTTTCCCCGCGATCGCCGCCAGCCGTTCGTCATTTGATTGGTTCAATCCTTCGTAAAGCGGTAACACCCAGGCGGAATAGAAAAACAGCCGCAGCACGGATTTGGCGAAATCCCCGTTCGGCAATTCTGCCAGCAGAACATTGCCGAATTCACGCTCGTCGCGCAGGAACGCCATACTATCTTCGTCGCGGCCCTTGCCCTCCAGTTCACCCGCATAACTATAAAGCATCCGCGCCTGCCCCACATGATCGAGAGCGATGTTAGCAAAGGCGATATCCAGCTCGATGGTGGGGGAATTGCGCACCCACTCACTGAGCCGTTGAGAAGTCACCATCGCGTTGTCGCCAAGGCGCAGGCAATAGGTCAACACATCGTCGTTAACCACTGATTTACCTTGTTTTTTATCTGAATCCTTCATAGGCACGGACTACAATCCCTTCACATCATCGGGAAGATTGTAAAAGGTCGGGTGGCGGTAAATCTTGTCGTCGGCGGGCGTGAACATCTCGCCCTTTTCTTCCGGCGCTGACGCCGTGACGTCTTTTGATGGCACAACCCAGATGCTAAGTCCCTCGTTTCGGCGCGTATAAACATCGCGGGCATTTTCCAGCGCCATAGTGGCGTCGGCTGCGTGCAGGCTCCCCACATGGCGGTGGGCAAGCCCCTGCCCGGAACGGATAAAGACCTCGTAAAGCGGCCATTCTTTTGCGGTCATCGGTCTCTCCCTATGCGGCGGATTTTTGAGACGCGCGGCGGGCGGATTCTTTTTCCGCATGCGCCATGGCGGCTTCGCGCGCCCAGCCGCCGTCATCCCAAACGCGAACCTTGTGGTCCAGCCGGGCCTTATTCATGGGGCCCTTGCCTTTGACGACGGCAAAAAATTCGTCCCAGTCCGGCGCGCCGAAATCGTAAGCCTGCCGGTCGTCGTTCCATTTGAGATCGGGGTCAGGAATTTTCAGCCCGAGCACATCTGCCTGGGGTACCGCCTGGTCTATAAAGCGCTGGCGTAATTCATCGTTGGAAAACCGTTTGATCCGCCATTTCATCGTGTGCGACGAATTCGGCGAAGCCTCATCGGGCGGACCAAACATCTGCACCGACGGCCACCACCAGCGGTTCAGGGCGTCCTGCGCCATCTGCTTTTGGGCGTCAGTCCCCCGGTTCAGCACCAGCATGATCTCGTAACCCTGACGCTGGTGAAAGCTCTCTTCCTTGCAGATCCGGATCATGGCCCGCGCGTATGGACCATAAGAACACCGGCAGAGCGGGATCTGGTTCAGGATCGCGGCGGAATCGACCAGCCATCCGATCGCCCCTACATCCGCCCAGGTCAGCGTCGGGTAATTGAAAATCGATGAGTATTTTGCTTTGCCCTGATGCAAATCGTCTTCGAGCTGGTCGCGCGAGCGCCCGAGCGTCTCGGCGGCGGAATAAAGATAGAGCCCGTGCCCGGCTTCGTCCTGCACCTTGGCCAATAAAATCGCCTTGCGTTTCAGGCTCGGCGCCCGGGTCAGCCAATTGCCCTCGGGCTGCATGCCGATAATTTCCGAATGAGCATGCTGAGAGATTTGCCGGATAAGCGTCTTGCGGTACTTCTCCGGCATCCAGTCCTTGGGTTCAGCCTTGTTGTCGGCTTCCACATAATCGTCGAACTGCTTCTCCAGCTCCGCGATTCTGGCCTCGTCTGTCATGGTCTATTTGCCCTGTTTCCCGCGCACGGTGCTATGCACCGACCCTTCCCGATGAGGAAAGTCGAAACTTATATGACACAAAATTTGATATAGATCAATATTTTTTGTATCATATCATGTAGTGCGGTCTATTCCCCTTTGAATACGGGTTTGCGTTTTTCAAGAAACGCCGTGGTGCCTTCCATATAGTCGTGGGTAAGGCCCAGTTCGCGCTGGCTGTCACGCTCGAGATCGAGTTGCGCGTCAAGACTGTTGGCCCCGCCCTTGGCAAGATTTTCCTTGATTTTGCGAAACCCTGCTGTGGGACCGGCGGCGAATTGCCGGGCGATTTTCATGACAATGTCCATCAGCGCGTCGTCATCCACGACTTTCCAGATAAGGCCAATCCGTTCGGCGTCTTCTGCCATCAGGGGTTCGGCGGTTAACGCCAGGCCGAGTGCCTTGGAGCGGCCAATAAGGCGCGGCAGGAACCAGGTCCCGCCGGCATCGGGCGACAACCCGATTTTCGAGAATGCCTGAATGAATTTGGCGCTGCGCGCCGCAAATAACAGATCGCAGCTGAGCGCAAAATTCGCGCCTGCCCCCGCCGCAACACCGTTGACGGCGGCAATAGTCGGGAGCGGGAAACTATAAAGGCGGCGCACCAACGGGTTATAATATTTGTCAAGCGTCTCCCCGAGGTCGGGCGGTGGGTCGTTAGGGGACCGCTGGCGCTCGTTCAGATCCTGCCCCGCGCAAAATCCCCTGCCAGCACCAGTAATCACCAGAGCCCGCACCGACTTGTCCGCTTCAACGTTGTCGAGCGCAGTGGCAAGAGCGCGGTGCATATCTGCCGTGAACGAGTTCAGTGCTTCTGGACGGTTCAGCGTCACCAGGGCCACGCCATTTTCTATGTCCAACTTGATCGGTGCGTCACCCAAAATTTCTCTCCGCCTGGTATTGTTTCCCCGGATTAAAATGATACCGATTATTGCAGCAACCTGCAAATATATGTATCACTTTTATCGAGTTTCCATTACGTGACCTTGAAACCACGGTCATGTCCAGCGGGCAGGCAACAAAATGAACGACGATAGCGAATTGAACAGTACAGACATTGGAATGACGCCCGATGAAATTGCCAAACAATGCGCAAAAGTCATGTCCGCCAAGGATGAAGCGTCGCGCTCGCTTGGCATCGTTGTCGTCGATGTTGGACCGGGAACCGCAACCATGTCCATGACCGTCCGGGACACCATGGTCAATGGCCACAATCTTTGCCACGGCGGCTATATTTTCTCCCTCGCCGATTCAGCCATGGCCTTTGCCAGCAACAGCTACAACCGTGTGGCCCTTGCCCAGGATTGCAGCATCACGTTTACAGCGCCCGGAAAAATCGGTGTGCATCTAACGGCGCACGCCCGCGAAATATGGAAAGCCGGGCGGAACGCTATTTATGACGTTGCAGTCAAATCGGCCGAGGGTGAGAAAATTGCCGAATTTCGTGGCAAGACACGCACCGTTCGTGGAACATTGTTTTAATCAAGCGGGCCCGGAAATCACTTGAATATCGCAGAGAGGACGAACCGATGACCAGACCCGCCGCAGATTTTAAACCGGACCCGAATTCACTCGATCCAATTGAGACGGCAAGCCGGGACGAGATCGTAGCCCTGCAACTTGAGCGCCTGAAATGGTCGTTGGCGCATGTTTATGCGAATGTCGAGCGCTACAGAAAGAAGTTCGATGACGCCGGCGTTCACCCCGACGATCTGAAATCCATGTCGGATCTTGCCAGGTTTCCGTTCACGACCAAGGAAGACTTGCGTGCCTCCTATCCGTTCAAGATGTTCGCCGTACCCGAAGATCAGGTCGTGCGCATCCACGCCTCCTCCGGCACGACCGGACAACCAACCGTGGTTGGTTATACCCGCAATGATATCGACACCTGGTCCAGCGTGATGGCCCGCTCGATCCGCGCGTCCGGCGGGCGACCGGGCGACCGGCTCCATGTGACCTACGGCTATGGCTTGTTTACCGGCGGCCTCGGTGCGCATTACGGCGCCGAGGCGCTGGGGTGCATGGTGGTTCCCATGTCCGGCGGCATGACTGCCAGGCAGGTCCAGTTGATCAAGGATTTTGAACCCAAAATCATCATGGTCACCCCGTCCTATATGTTGAATATTCTGGATGAGATGGCCCGCCAGGGGATCGACCCCCGCGAGACAAGTCTTGAAATCGGCATCTACGGCGCCGAACCCTGGACCGAGGAAATCCGCAAGGCAATCGAAACCCGCGCCGATATGCACGCCATCGATATTTACGGCATATCGGAAGTTATCGGCCCCGGCGTCTCGGTGGAATGTATCGAGACAAAAGACGGGCTCCATATCTGGGAAGACCATTTCTACCCGGAAATCATTAATCCCGAGACCGGAGAGGTTCTGCCCGATGGTGAATTCGGCGAATTGGTCTTCACATCGCTCACCAAGGAAGCGCTGCCGATCATTCGCTACCGGACCCGCGACCTGACCCGGCTTTTACCAGGCACCGCGCGCACCATGCGGCGCATGGAAAAAGTCACCGGGCGCACCGACGACATGATGATCATCCGAGGGGTGAATGTTTTCCCGAGCCAGATCGAGGAATTGATTCTGAAAAGCGACTTGCTATCGCCTCACTATCAATTGGAGCGCTTCAAGACCGGCAATATGGAGAAACTCCGGGCGCATGTTGAAATGAATCCCGGCGGCGGTCTCGCGCTGTCCGACATCCGGGACCAGGGCACGGCCTATTTGCAAAAAGCTGTTAAAGACAATGTCGGTATCTCGATCGATGTCGAGGTCCACGAACCCGGCAAAGTCGCGCGCTCCGAGGGCAAGGCCCAACGGGTTGTCGACAACCGCAAATAGGGAATCCGGAGCAGGTGGCCAAAGCGCGAAAGACAACATGACAGCCGGCGGTACCAAATCGGCGATTTCCGGTAAATTGGACAGCTTGGTCGACCGTCTTCGCGACCAAATCGACCTTCGTGCCAACGCAACGATCATCACCATCTTTGGCGATGCGCTGCTTCCGCGCGGCGGCAATATCTGGTTGGGCAGCCTGATCGGACTTGCCGGCTCATTTGGTATATCAGAACGCCTGGTACGCACCGGGGTCTACCGGCTGGCGCGCGAGGGTTGGCTTGAATCCCGCTCACAGGGGCGCCGCGCGCGCTACTATCTGACGGAGGCCGGCAACGAAAAATTCAACGAAGCCCAGCAACGCATCTACGCCACCGAACCCGTTGCATGGGATGGCACCTGGCGGCTCATCCATTTGTTGGCCTCTATGCCGGCTCCTGAGCGACAGGATATCCGCGCCGAAATGGTCTGGTCGGGATTTGGTCAGATAAGTCCCAACCTCTTTGCTCACCCAACCCGTACCGCAAAAGATATTGAGCGCCTGTTGGAGCGCAACGACGCCCTCGACGATACCTTGACGTTTGAATCTGAGACGGCCTATTTCACTGACCGCAAGCACATACGAAATGTTGCCCGTGAGGCCTGGAACCTGGACGATCTAAATGTCGAATATACTAGATTTATCAATGTTTTCACGCCCGTCCTTGATTCAGTCTTGCATACCCCGCCTGACCCCCTCAATGCGTTTGGCCTGCGTATCCTGATGATCCACGATTACCGCCGTGTGCTGCTCAAGGACCCTGATTTGCCAGAGGACCTGATGCCACACGACTGGAAAGGCATCGCCGCCAGGAATCTCTGTGCCGCGATCTACAAGCAGCTTGTCGGACCGGCCGAAGCCTATCTCGATAAAACTTTAGACGACACACCTCATGGCAAAGCCGCCCGCGAAGCCATATTGAGCAACCGATTTGCCGGGCCCGGAAAACACACCAAATGATCGAGCGGACAATTGCGATTTCAGGCTGCGGCATAGCCGGTCTGACAGCAGCAATCTTTCTGGCGCGTGCTGGGCACGACGTACGGCTGTTCGAAAAGTTCGACAAGCCAAAGCCGCTCGGCGCGGGATTGCTATTGCAACCAACCGGCCTCGCCGTATTGGCGGAACTCGGCCTTGCCGGCAAGGCTCTTAAACGGGGGAAACGCATCCATCGCCTTACCGGCCTTGTGGCCGATGGCGGGGTGGAGGTTTTTGATCTCGACTATCGCGACCTTTATCCGGGATTATACGGTATCGGCATCCACCGCGCCGTCCTGTTTGACCTCCTGTTCGCAGAAGTGCGCAAACTCAAGGTGCCGGTCACCACCGGCACAGAGATTATCACTGGTAAGGAGCAGATCGACGGCAAGATCAGTCTTGTTGACACAAACGACAACGAATACGGACCTTTTGACATTGCGGTTGCGGCCGATGGCGCCGGGTCCAAACTCCGCAAGGCCCATGCCGAAATCCACTACGACAAGCCTTACCCCTATGGTGCCTTTTGGGGTGTGGTGGACGCCCGCGAATTCGATACCGATTGTTTGACCCAACGTTACAAATCGTCGCGCAAAATGATGGGAGTCCTCCCGCTCGGCAATGGCGGCAAGGGAGCCGCCAAAGTCGCCGTTTTCTGGAGCCTTCCGGTCAAAGATTTCGATCGCGTGAGGACAGAAGGGTTGGACGCCTGGCGACAAGATGCATGGACGCTTTGGCCTGAAACGGAACCGCTACTTGAGCAATTCCAATCAATCGACGACCTGACCGAGGCCCGCTACAGCGATACGACCCTATTTGGCTTTTCCGTAGGCCGCATCGTATTTATCGGTGACGCTTGCCACGTAACCAGCCCGCAACTCGGCCAGGGCGCCAACATGGCCCTGCTTGATGCCAGCGCCCTCGCCCATGGCCTTACCAACAATGAAATGGTCATCGAAGCCCTGCAGCAACTGGAACAAAACCGCAGTGACCAGACAAAATTCTATTGCCGTGCCAGCCGGTGGATCACGCCTTTCTTCCAGTCAAGCAATGTACTCCCCGGAACCATCCGGGATATCGGCTTTCCCATTCTTGGGCGTATAAAATTCACACGTACTGAAATGTTGCGCAGCCTTGCCGGTTTGAAATCCGGAATATTCAGGCACCTGCCGCCCGAATATTTTGTCCCCGATGAGGGCAACAACTAGAAAATTTTTCAACCTCTATTCAACGATGCTGACGCATTGCTGGAATTGCTGAAACGCGGAAATCGGCACATCACCGCCATTTATCCAGGCCCCACCGGTTGGCAACATTCCATCGATTGTGCGGGAACCGAAGGTACGCGCTTCTTCGCCATCCTGTTCAGGATACTGAAACCGGCGCGCCATTTCGTCGCCCCGTACTTCAAGCGCACGCGCGATCCGGCGCGCATGGCGCGACTCTGAGCGGTGGGCCGAGCCAGCATCCCCCAGGCGCGACGAATATGTTTCCGCAACACCCTGGCAATACACCGTGTTCAGGTAAATCGATTTCGCGATATCGCCTTCGGCTTCAACCGTCAGTGCAAAAAGCGACATTGCAAAAAACGAACCGAGTGAAAGAAAGCGGGACTTACCGGACATTGACATTTGTTCCTTACCAATTGCAGGCTTCAATCTAGGGTTTCTTGTAGAAGATAAATGAGAAGGTGAACACTACGCCAGAGCACGAAGATATCCATGACGGCCTGATCCTGGTGGTCGAGGACGACCTTGAGGATATCTATGTGCTGCGACGCTCGATCGCAAAAACCCCTCTTAATGTCTCCATCGATATCGTCCACAATGGTCAGGAGGCAATTTCCTATCTTGAGGACATGGTGGAGGCGGATCGGCTCACCGAATTGAACTTGATTTTGCTGGATCTGAATATGCCCCTGATGGATGGTCACGAGTTTCTGCGTGCCATCCGCGCTGACCAGAGATTCCGAATAATTCCCGTCGTGGTGCTAACAACAAGCGAGGAACAAGACGTCAAAGACCGCGCTTATGGAGATGGCGCCAACGCCGTCATATCAAAAGCCGATACCCTGGACGGAATGATGGTGATAGCCGACACAATTGTTCAATTCTGGTTCAATATTGCACGCACTTCGCCACCGGCCGGTAAGGCTAAATAACGAACCCTGATTTGTTCTGCAGGTCGGATATTTCGTTTAAGCCCTGCTTGGTATCTACAACATCGTCAACAGGCGCGACGTCTTTAAGGGGTATGCTCTCAAATACTTCCGTCAAACGCTTCATGAGAAGTTTCGGCACGATCGGTTTGCTAAGAATGCCATCTACACCCAGCCCGGCGGCTTCTTTCACCATTCGGCGCGAGGCGTTCCCCTTAATTACAATGACCGCGGCCTCGCCAGCCTTTTTTCGTCCAGGCACATCAGTCAAATCAGCCATAAGCTCTGCGCCCGAGCAAACCGGCATGCGCCAATCGAGCAAAACAAAATCAACTTGTGTTATTTTCAGTATGCTGAACACAGCCTTGCCGATTTCAGCTTCGTGAATTTCACGTATGCTGAATTGACGTAGAACCGTGCGAAGTAACGTACGGAAAAACTTGCTGTCGTCGACGATAAGAATACGAAGACAGTCCCGGGATACCTATCTGTCGTTCAGACCCGGCGTTACGCAACCGCCTCGTTGACATCGGTTTCTGTCGCCTCGTTCATCTGCACCCCTGGAAGATGGATAGAGAAAACGGAACCAACACCGGGTTCGCTACGAGCAGAAATCGTCCAACCGTGTTTTTCTGCAATCGTCCGCGCAACCGCCAACCCAATCCCGCTCCCGGAATACATGCTGCGCTGGTTTAATCGCTGAAAGGGGAGGAAAATTTTCTCGGAATAAGCATCCGGGAAGCCAATACCATTGTCGGAGACGATGATGTCGGTGGCATTTTTATCCGGATCATATTGCCCCGAAATGCTTATTTTCGGCGTCGAACTCGGGCACGAATACTTTAGCGCGTTGCCGATTAAATTCATCAAAAGCCGGTTGACTTGAATGGCATCGCCCTGCACGACTGGCAGATTACCGATATCCATTTCCACACCGATTTCTTCAATTTTTTCTTCAAAGATTGCAATGACCTGGGTGACCACATCGCTGATTTTAACTTCGCGGACCGCGAATTCCGCGTAACTCACGCGCGAAAATGCAAGCACGTCGGAGACGAGATTGGAGAGACGTTCGGCTGCGGAAACCATTGTATCCAGCGCAAACTTCCCTTCTGTACTAAGGTCGTCTCCTGTTTCTTCGCTGAGCTGATCGCCAAACACTCTAATTTTACGCAACGGCTCCTGTAAATCATGTGAGGCAATATAGGCAAAGTGGCGGAGTTGCTCGTTGACTTGCTCGAGCTCCTCATTCTTATGCGCAAGTTTTGCGCGTGCGCGGTTCCTGTCGGTTACGTCAACCATGACCGCGTGGCCTGAATCGAATGTCCCTTCAGGCCCCTCGAACGCGACGGCGGACAGTTCCACTTCAAGTATTTTGCCGGTTTTAGTGATGAGTGACCGTGGCAGGCAGGATGCAAATCCAGTTGCCCAAAAGATTGGATGATCAACCTTTTGGATGCGAGCCCGAACCTCTTCTGCAACGAAATCTACGGTTTTACGCCCGATCATCTCCTCGCGAGTAAACCCCATAGAATCAAGCATATAATCGCTGACATCGCTGATAATCATATCGCGGTCGTGGGTAAACGCTATCAACGGCAATTTCCGGTACAACCGCTTGAAACGTAGTTCGCTCTGGACAAGCCCCTGGGTTCTCTCTTCAGTCTCGAACTGTCCCCCAAGCCAGTTCGCAACCAGTCTGACAAGGGTCACATCGGCGGGATCAAATTTTTTCTCTCGCACTTCGGGCCCGGCAAACGCGAGTGCTCCCCAGACCCTGCCACCAACCCGGATTGACGCCCCGACATAGGTATTTATCGAATTTGTCGCGCAATTGGAGTAGCCGTAGAACGGAGAATCTGGAACGGAATCTATGACGACAGGCTCATCAGACGAAATTGCAATATTGCAAATCGTTTCGTCTAGTTTGTAAACGCCGCCAACTTGTCGTGATCCTGTCGGATCAATCGCATAATTGAGAACGTATAAGTCGCCACGGATTTGGCCAATTAGACTGATGGGAAGTTCAAGATACTCGGCGCAGAATTCCTGTACCTTGCGAATGCGATCTTCGATCAACAAGTCAGGCGCGGTAAATAGCTCCAGCAATCGTTCTAGGGCCTGGTTATAGGCCGCAAGATTTTGCGCTGGATTTTCCATGCTCGCCCACACCTTGCAAATTAGCGTGGCCAGAAAGGCCGCCCTGGAATCCTTGCAATCGGCTGACCCACATGCCAGCTTCACGCGTCAGCAAAATTCCTGGTTTAAGTTAACGCTGGGTAAAGGTAATATAAACTGAAATAAACTGAACAGGTGATTCTGTTTACGCTAGGGTAGGAATATAGATGGTGCCTGCAGGTGAAACAAGGAATATACTGCTTATCGAGGACGATGAAGAAGACGCCTACATCGTCCGGCGTGGGCTACGCCACCTGCCCTTTGACTATCATCTGGAAGTGATTTCCGATGCCGCAGCTGCTTTGGTTTACTTGAACAAGTGTCAATCCGAAGACAAATTGCCCGATCTTATACTGCTTGATCTCCATATGCCCGGGATGGACGGGTTTGATTTTCTTGAAGCCATCCGCAAACACGATGGCCTATCGGAGATCCGCGTTGTTGTCCTCACGGGCTTGGACGACGACGAATCCCTGCTGAGATCCTACGAAAGCGGCGCGACCTCATATTTGGCCAAACCGCAGAATAAATACGAATTCCAGAACTTCATTGCAAACGCCACCGAGTGGTGGGTCGATACTTCCTTCGGAGGCGCGTAAATTATGCTGGATCGCCGGGAATAAACACCAGTCTCCCTCGTAAAATCCGTTTATTCTATAAAGTTATTGAAGTTATCTTGATCAAGCAAGGCATCTTCGTGCTTTATGGAAAACAGGATTATGGCAATGAAGAATTCATCGCGGCCCGACGGCGACTACCCGGTCTGGGATATCGATCCATATGACGAAGACATCCTTCGCGAGCCGCGAGACTATTTTGCTACGCTGCGCGAACTCGGACCGGTGGTATGGATCGAGAAATACGGTTTCTGGGCGATCGGACGTTACGAGCAGGTACGCTCGGTCTTTGGCGATTGGAAACGATTTTGTTCGTCCCGCGGCGTTGGGGTGTCCGATTTCAAGACGGAAAAACCCTGGCGCCCGCCGAGCATAATCCTTGAAGTTGATCCGCCCGACCACAGCCGGACGCGCAACGCCCTGGCGCGCGCCATGTCGCCGAAGAGTGTCCTTTCCTTGCGCCCGATAATGGAGCAGGTGGCAGAAACCCTGGTGGACCGGCTGCTCGATACCGGGTCTTTCGACGTCGTGCCAGATCTCGCCGAAGCCTTTCCGCTCAAGGTTTTTCCGGATGCCGTCGGGCTCGATGTCAATAACCGCCATAATCTCATCACGTACGGCGCGATGGTGTTCAACGCGCTGGGGCCTGACAACCGGGTCCGACAAAAGGCGCTCGCCAACGCCACGGAGGTCGTGCCCTGGATTATCGAGCGCTGCAAACGCGAAAACCTTACAGACAACGGGTTTGGGGCTGCTATTTACCGGGCGGCGGACGAAGGCAAGTTGACAAACGACGAAGCCGCATTGCTGGTGCGCTCCCTGCTCTCGGCCGGCATCGATACTACGGTCACGGGAATTGGGAATGCCATGCTGTCGTTCGCCCATCACCCGGACCAGTGGGAATTGTTGAAGGCTGATCCGAGCCTTGCCAAACAGGCGTTCGAAGAGGTTTTGCGCTACGAATCTCCAATCCACTCCTTCTTCCGGACGACCACCGAGGACGTCGAGATTGAGGGAGTAGACCTTGGCGAGGGCCGCAAAATCTCGGTCGGACTGCATTCTGCGAACCTCGATCCCCGGCATTGGGTGGATCCCGACACATTCGACATTTTACGCAAACCTACTGGGCACATGGCGCTCGGCGTCGGGGTTCACGGTTGCGTTGGTCAAATGATCGCCCGGCTCGAGCTTGAGGTTCTATTGACAGCCCTGGCGCGCAGGGTCAAAACGATTGAGCCGGACGGCGATCATGTCTGGCGCGCTGGCAATTCACTGCGCGGCCTGGATCACCTCCCCGTAACGCTAAGGGCAGCATAATATGCCGCGACAGATCCGTAGAGACTGGGTTCCCGCACAATGCGAAGCCTATATCCAGGATATTGCCGCCGGGCTGGACATCTCCGAGCCGAGTAAGATCCATGCCCAGATCAACGAACTTGTCGCCGAAAACCATCGGATTCACGACCACACCGGGATCAACCTGAACCCGGCCACCAATGTCATGAACCCGAAAGCCGAGGCGATGCTCAGCGCCGGGCTTGGATCTCGGCCGTCGCTTGGATACCCGGGTGACAAATACGAAATGGGTCTCGAGGCCATTGAGCAGATCGAGGTCATTACCGCAGAACTTGCCGCACGCATTTTCAATGCCAATTTTGCCGAAATCCGGGTCGGCTCGGGCGCGCTCGCCAATCTCTATACCTTCATGGCCACCACCGGGCCGGGTGACGCCATCATAGTCCCGCCAGCGGAAATTGGCGGGCACGTCACACACCACGCCGCCGGTGCCGCCGGCCTTTACGGCGTTGATATCCATACTGCGCCAATCGACACCGCAAATTATACCGTGGATCTCGAAGCCACCCGGGCACTCGCGTTGAAGATCCATCCAAAACTGATCACGATCGGTGGCAGCCTCAACCTCTACCCCCACCCGGTCGCGGGCCTGCGCGCCATTGCCGACGAAGTGGGCGCGATCCTGATGTTCGATGCCGCCCACCAGTGCGGGATTATCGCAGGCGGGGCATGGCCAAACCCGCTTGATGAAGGCGCCCATGTGATGAACATGAGCACCTATAAAAGCCTTGGCGGCCCGCCCGGCGGACTGATCGTTGGCAACGACGCGGACCTGATGCAGAAGATCGATGCGATTGCGTTTCCCGGCCTGACCGCAAATTTCGATGCGGCCAAGTCAGCGGCCCTCGCAGTCACCCTGCTTGACTGGTTGGAATACGGCGAAGCCTACGCCAAAATGATGGTCTCGACGTCGACAGCATTGGCAAAAGCGTTTTCGGATGAAGGGATTGATGTATATTCCTGCGAGAGAGGGTTCACATCTTCACATCAGTTTGCAACCCGCGCCGCTGCCGCCAATGGCGGCCAGACGCTCGCCAAGAAACTGCGCCAATCGAATATCCTGACCTGTGGCATTGGCCTTCCAGAAGAGCCAGTAGAGGGCGATATGAACGGCCTCCGGTTCGGGACCCCTGAAATCGCCCGCATCGGCATGACCCCGGACGACATGCCCGAACTCGCACGGCTGATTGCCCGGGCGATCACCACCAACGACCCTGATGCATGTGCCCGCGATGTCACCGCGTTCCGGAGCCGCTTCAGTGGCCTGCACTTCATCCGCAGCTAGAGCCTGCCTACTCGGTCGAACCGAACGTCATTCCCAACCGGGCAAAGATACCATGGGTGATCAGATCGTCACGCCTGATCGTGTATTTCGACGTCTCGTCGTTGATATCGTCAAAGCCGTTGATGGAGATGGCGCGCGCACCGCCGAGCCAGGCGGATACGGTGTAACCGACGCTGGCAAAATAGCGCCCCCGCCTCGCCTCGAGCTCAATCGAGGCGTCAAATACCGGCACAACCGCCTGAGAGTCCAAGGACACCTGGCGGATCTCCGTGTCGTTGGCTGACATGTTGAAATAGGAATCCCGGCGCGACAGATCGAACCTGGAGAACAAAGCCGATACCGAAGTCGAAGCCGACAGGGCCAGACCGGGGGTCAGCGCCAGGGTGGCCCCGGCGCCTGCCGTGGGGCCAACGCCCCACATCTGTGAATTGAGATTGATCGTCGCGGTGTCAATGTCTGCGGCACCCTCTAAGTTCTGGTAAACCACGTCTCGGTCTAGATCGGTGTCGGCAACGCGCACGCCCACCTGCCAGAAACCGCTCCAGCGGCCAGCAGGCGTAACGCGTCGTCCCACAACCAGATCGCCGAAACGCTGCTCCAGATCGACGGTCTCCATCGCGAAATCAACCCGGAAGTCGTCAAACTGTCCGTTTAAATTTGCATTGTCCGCCAGACCGCTGTCCAGAATGCTGGCGTGGATGGCATCGGTATTGTTCACGATGCTTCCAATCGTGGCCCGGTCATCGGTGGCAAAGCCGGTAAACTGCGCCCCTGCGAACCATGCCGGACCAAGCAGGCGCCGGGCAGACAGTCGCACTCCGCCGCCATCCATGTCCGGCAAATTCTCATTCTCCGAAAAGCTCTCAACGTCAAGACCGGCGCCTGTGATCGGTGTGATTGACCCATAGGCCGGGTCGCCACCAAATCCGGTCATCAGATAATACCCGGTAATATCGATGATCGTACCGTTGGGGCCCTCGCCAAACAGCGACACTTCCTGCTCGCCACTGGTATCGCCAAATGTCATCCCCGCCCGGGCGAAGACGCCATGTGTGATCAGGTCCTCGCGCCTGATCGTGTAGGGAGATGTTGAATCATTGAGATCATCATACCCGGCTACCGAGATTGCGCGCGCGCCGCCAAGCCACGCGGACACCGTGTAGCCAACACTGGCAAAGTAGCGCCCTCGCCTCGCCTCAAGCTCAACAGCGGCGTCAAACACCGGTACAACCGCTTGAGAGTCCAGCGAGACGTCGCGGATCCCTGTGACGTTGGCAGACATGTTAAAATAGGAATCACGGCGCGACAGATCGAACCGGGAGAACAGCGCCGATACCGAAGTCGAAGCCGACAGGGCAAGACCGGGGGTCAGTGCCAGGGTGGCGCCGGCACCCATTGTCGGGCCGACGCCCCACATCTCGGAACTAAGATTAATCGTCGCGGTGTCAATATCTGCGGCACCCTCGAGGTTCCGGTAAACCACATTCCGGTCAAGATCAGTGCTGGTCAGCCGCACACCCAACTGCCAGAAGCCACTCAGGGGGCCGCCCGGGGTTATCCGCCGACCCAGGACCAGATCGCCGAAGCGCTGTTCCAGATCAACGGTCTCCATCGCGTAGTCAATAACAAAGTCTTCAAACAGACCGTTCAGGTTAGCCGAATTCGCCAGACTTCCGTCCA
>JAJFGZ010000058.1 GCA_021775855.1 Hyphomicrobiales bacterium | reverse complement strand
GGCCGGGGGATCGGTCCATCTGGATCAAGCGCGTTGAACCCATTGATCGCGGCTGCCACCTCGCCGGCGCTGGTCTCCCCCTGTACGCGCACGGGCCAGACCAATACACGGCGCGGAAAACGGTCGCTCAAACGGTGCAGGATATCGCGGATCACCGCACCGGATGGAGATGTGACGACGCCGATCACGTCCGGTAGATACGGCAAGGGCTGTTTGTGGGCGTCGTCGAACAACCCTTCGGCGGTGAATTTCTTGCGCCATTCTTCCAACAGCGCCATCAGCGCGCCGACGCCTGCGGGTTCGATCCGCTCGATCACGATCTGGTATTTGCTCTGCCCGGGATAGGTGGTGAGACGCCCGGTCGCGATCACTTCCAGCCCCTGCTCCGGCGCGACCCGCATGGAAGCCGCAACACCTTTCCAGATGACGCCTGCAAGGACTGCGCGGTCGTCCTTCAGATCGAGGTATATATGACCCGAAGCCGGGCGAGAAATGCGCCCCAGTTCCCCCCGCACGCGCACATGGCCATAGGTGTCCTCGACCGTATGCTTGAGCGCGTTCGAGAGTTCGGAGACCGAATATTCGACCAGGTTTGTTGCGTCATTGTCAGTCATGAAATTTAGGGTGAATTTCTCCGCCAATCCGGTTCAGTCAGATTTTGTGTAATGCTACAAGGGAATCGAAGATTCTTCACCCCCGAAAACGGACCGGGAAAATGGCGCAGTGAATGTTCTGATCATCGGGTCCGGCGGGCGGGAACATGCGCTTTGCTGGGCGGTTCACAAGAGCCCCCTGCTCACCAAACTCTATTGCGCACCAGGCAATGGAGGAATTGTGGATCTGGCCGAATGCCTTGCGATTGACACCGGGGATCATCAGGCGGTTATCAATTTTTGCAAACACGCCGAAATTGGCCTCGTGGTGATCGGACCCGAAGACCCACTGGCCGCCGGGCTTGGAGACGACCTCCGCGCGTCGGGCGTCCCGGTCTTTGGTCCGTCGGCAGCGGCGGCCCGGCTGGAAAGCTCCAAGGGTTTCATGAAAGACCTCTGCGTGGCCAACAATATTCCGACGGCCGGCTATGCACGGTTCCGGGATCCGGCAGCGGCGGCTGCGCATATTCGAACCCGGGGTGCACCGATTGTTGTCAAGGCCGACGGGCTGGCGGCAGGCAAAGGCGTCACCGTCGCGATGACCGAAGATGAAGCCCTTGCGGCGGTTGTTGACTGTCTCGGCGGGCGGTTCGGGCAAGCGGGCGCCGAGGTCGTGATCGAGGAATTTCTAGAGGGCGAGGAAGCCAGTTTTTTTGTGATATCGGATGGCAAAACGGTTGTGCCGTTCGGCACCGCCCAGGACCACAAGCGGGCCTTCGACAATGATCGGGGACCGAATACCGGCGGCATGGGCGCGTATTCGCCGGCCCCGATCATGACGGACGCGATGGTCGCGAGGGCCATGGATGAAATTATCACCCCGACGATAAACGCGATGGCCGCCGTCAGCACACCCTTCCAGGGCGTGCTTTACGCGGGGCTGATGATCACCGATACCGGCCCGAAGCTGATCGAATATAATGTGCGCTTTGGCGACCCGGAATGTCAGGTCCTGATGATGCGGCTTGAATCCGATATGCTGGAAATTCTGGCAGCCACGAGCGCGGGCCGTCTGGACCCCGCTCTCGTATCGTGGAAAGACGATGCGGCGCTGACGATTGTTTTGGCGACCCAGGGCTATCCCGGCGCCTATGAAACGGGCAGCCAGATAGCGGGTATTGGCGGCGACGACGATACAGGGATGATATTTCATGCAGGGACCAGGCGCGACGGCGATCGGCTGGTTGCCAGCGGTGGGCGCGTGCTCAATGTAACCGCACGGGGAAAGACCGTGCGAGAAGCAAAAGACAAAGCATATGCCCGCCTGGCCAATGTTGATTGGCCCGAGGGGTTTTACCGCAACGATATCGGCTGGCGCGCGATCGCCCGAGAGGAGGAAATATAGCATGACGGACTTGCCGGATCTTTTCCCGGGGTTTGAAAGCCATTTCATCGATACGTCGGACGCCACCATCTTTGTACGCAAAGGCGGCTCGGGACCACCATTGTTGCTGATCCACGGCTACCCGCAATGCGGCGTGATGTGGCACCGGATTGCGCCACAACTGGCCGAACATTTCACGCTTCTCATCCCGGACCTGCGGGGCTACGGGATGAGTTCCTGCCCGCCCGCCGACAACCTGAATTTTGTCTATTCGAAGCGCGCCATGGCGAACGATCTGGTGGAGGTAATGGACTCCTTCGGCCTGGAGGATTTCCGCGTTACCGGCCACGACCGTGGTGGGCGCGTTGCTTACCGCATGGCGCTCGACTACGCCGACAGGATCAATCGTGTCGCCGTGCTCGATATCGTGCCGACCCACGCCATGTGGCACGACTTTACGGTCAAACTGGCCATGAAAACTTATCACTGGCTGTTTCTGGCCCAGCCCTTTCCGCTACCGGAAATGCTGTTGGAAAAGGCCCCGGTTGAATTCCTGGATTATACGATTGCCAGCTGGACCAAGGCCGGGGACCTGTCGGGTTTCAGCGCCGGCGCGCTCGCCCATTACCGCCACCATTTTTCGAAACAGGAGCATATCCGCGCGACCTGCGAAGATTACCGGTCCGGGCAAACATACGATCTACGCGCCGACGAGCTTGATAGAGAAAAGGGCAACGTGATCCGCTGCCCGCTATTTGCACTCTGGGGCAAGGCGGGCATCCCGCAGGAGACAGACGGACCGCTGGAAGTGTGGCGCGAATGGGGTACGAATGTCGAAGGCGCGGCCATTGATTCGGGTCATTTCGTTGCTGAAGAAAATTCAGAATCGACCCTTGCGCATCTGCTACCATTTCTGAAAAAATAGCCGATGGACAATTCCCCGATCGATCGCCAGGAGACATTTTCCGGCACACGCGAGATTACCGGACCGGCGCGTTTTGATGAAGCCCGTCTGGAAACCTATCTCGCCTCCGAGTTACCTGGATTTTCCGGCCCCATCAGCGTGCGCCAGTTCAAGGGCGGGCAATCGAACCCGACTTATAGAATCGAGGCAGCGTCCGGTGCATATGTGATGCGCCGGAAACCTCCGGGCAAACTGCTCCCGTCGGCCCACGCCGTGGACCGGGAATTCCGGGTGATCAGTGCGTTGAACCAGACCGGTTTTCCAGTCCCAAAGGCACATGTGCTTTGCGAAGACGAGGACGTGATCGGGACCGCCTTCTACGTCATGGATTTTGTCGACGGCCGGGTCATCTGGGACGCAGAAGTTCCAGGCGTCGACAAGCCCGAACGCCGAGCTATTTTCCAAGCGCTGAACCGGACCATCGCCCAGCTTCATATGACCGACCATGAATCGATCGGGCTTGCGGAATTCGGTAAACCGGCCAATTACGTGGCCCGTCAGGTAACCCGCTGGTCAAGGCAATACAAGGCGTCCGAGACCGAGGAATTGGCGGATATGGAGCAACTCATCGCGTGGCTGCCCGAGAACCTTCCCGAGGAAGGTCCCGCGACCCTGATCCACGGGGATTTCCGGTTGGATAATACGATCCTCGCGCCGGACGCACCGGAAATCCTAGCGGTGCTCGACTGGGAATTATCTACACTGGGCGATCCGCTAGCCGATTTCACTTATCATTTGATGCAGTGGATCATGCCGGAATCGGAAAGCGGTGCCGGCCCCGGCAGCCTGGTCGGTCTCGATCTGGACGCGTTGGGGATCCCCGGCGTTGACGAATATGTAGCGCTTTATTGCGAGACGACCGGACGCGAAGGCATCCCCGATATCGACAGCTATTTCGCCTACAACCTGTTTCGCATTGCCGCCATTCTCCAGGGGATTGTCGGGCGCGTGCGCGACGGCACGGCGGCGAGTGAGGTTGCCGGGAAAGTCGGTGCCCGGGTCAAACCGCTGGCCAAGCTCGGGTGGAAATTTGCCGAGCGGGCCGGCGCTTAGTGGCGAAGACTAATCCTGACATCCAGCTTGTCCTTGGTGGCGGTGGCGCGCGTGGGCTTGCCCATATCCCTGCCCTTGAGGCTTTTGATGAGTTGGGTTTGAAGCCCGCCAACATCGCCGGAACCAGCATGGGCGCCATGATGGGCGCGGCCTATGCCAGCGGCATCAGCGGGCGCGAAATCCGCGACCACACGACCCGACTGCTCAACGACAAGGGCGCGTTGCTCGCCAAATTGTGGGGAATTCGACCAAAAGTATCGATCGGATGGGGGTCGGCAAAACTCGGCCAGTTCGATGCCGAGGAAGTACTGGAGACCGTCCTTCCGAATTCCGTAGAGGTATCCATCGAAGACACCGACATCCCCCTAAAAATTATCGCAACAGATTATTTCGGCTGGCGGGAAAAGGTATTTGTCGACGGGCCACTGCGGCCAAGAGTTGCTGCCTCAATCGCGCTGCCGGCGATTTTCAGGCCAGTGATCATCGACAATGTGGTGTTGATCGATGGCGGCGCGTCCAACGCCCTGCCCTTTGATCATGTCCCCGGGGCCGGGATCACTATCGCCCTGGATGTCATGGGGGGGCCGGTACGCGAAGCAGAATCTGATATCCCCTCGCCCACCAGCGTCGTGTTCGGCGCCATGCAGATTTTGTCGCAAACCATCACGACCAAGAAACTCGAAGATTTCCACCCCGAGATCCTGTTGCGTCCGCCAACGGATCATTTCAAAGTGCTCGATTTTCTTAAAATTGACGACATTCTGGCCGCCGCTGTCCCCTTCAAGGAAGACCTGAAGCGGGCGCTGGATCAGGCGATCGAGAAATTTCACACGACCTAGCGCCGCGATTCGAAAAACGTCTTCAACATATCCGAAGCCGCAACGGCGCCGATCCCGCCGTATATTTCGGGGCTGTGGTGGCAACTCGTGCTTTGATAAAACCGCACGCCATTTTCCACTGCACCGCCTTTGGGGTCGGATGCCGCGAAATAGAGCCGGCGGATCCGGGCGAACGAGATTGCGGCGGCGCACATGGCGCAGGGTTCCAGCGTGACGTAGAGATCACAACCGGTCAGGCGCTCTGATTTCAACGCAGTTGCAGCCCTGCGGATAGCCAGGATTTCAGCGTGACCGGCGGGATCGCATTTTGCGACGATTTCATTGTGGGCTTCGGCGAGCAAATCGCCAGTTGGCGATACGATCACCACCCCGACAGGGACTTCGCCCGCATCAGCGGCCAATTGCGCCAGCGCTAGAGCCCGGTCCATCCACCCCCCCTTGCGGAGGCCGGGTCTTTCTGAAAAGTTCGCGGTCATGACGGCCCTCACTGCCGCTTCAGTCCACCAAGGTCAAGAGACGATGTCCGTAGAGAATAATCAGGCCAATCCGGCTGGCGAGCGGGTCGCCAAAGTAATGGCACGGGCCGGGCTCTGTTCGCGGCGCCAAGCCGAGCGCTGGATCCAGTCCGGGCGGGTCGATGTCAACGGCAAAACGTTGACCAGCCCAGCAGTGCTGATTGGTCCGGGGGACGTGATTACGTTCGACGGGGAAACCGTCAAACGCGCCGATTTCACACGGTTATGGCGCTACCACAAGCCGTCCGGGTTAGTCACGACCCATAGCGACCCGCAAGGCCGCAAAACCGTGTTCGACAATTTACCGGGCGAATTGCCCCGGCTGATTTCGGTCGGCCGACTTGACCTGACTTCCGAAGGGCTTTTGCTGCTCACCAATGACGGGGCGTTGTCGCGCATCCTCGAATTACCAGATACCGGGTGGGCGCGGCGCTACCGGGTGCGCGCCCACGGCCGGATTTCGGAGACCGCACTGGAACGCCTCGCAAAAGGTACCGTTGTCGAGGGGATCAAATACGGACCGATCGAAGCGACAATCGAGCGCCGTCAGGGACACAATACGTGGATGATGGTATCGCTGCGCGAAGGCAAGAACCGTGAAATCCGGAACGTCCTGCAAAGCCTGAACCTGACAGTCAACCGGTTGATCCGGGTCTCCTACGGCCCGTTCATTCTCGGCGGGCTCAAATCCGGGGAGGTGGAAGAAATCACGCCGCAAGTCCTGCTAGACCAGTTGGGCAAGAAACGTATCCGGGACGCCGGGCTCAATCTTGCGCCCATGCCGAAAAACTGATGCGGATTGTCGGCGGGAAATACCGGGGCAAAAGTCTCGCTGCTCCGCCCGCGGGCGACCAAAAATTGAGACCGACCAGCGACCGGCTCCGGGAAACTGTATTCAATATCCTTGTGCACAGCGAATATGCCGGTTGCCTGTCCGATACGCGTGTTCTTGATCTCTTTGCCGGCACCGGCGCTTTGGGGTTCGAGGCCCTGTCGCGCGGCGCCAAATTCGCTCTCTTTGTGGATGACGCCCCTATGGCGCGCGGCTTGATCCGGCAAAATGTGGAAGCGCTCGGCGTAGGCGGCTCCACACGGATATTCAAGCGAGACGCCGCCCGGCCTGGAGACGCCAATAGTTTTGGAGAATATTCTCTGATTTTTGCAGACCCACCCTATGACCTAGGCCTGGCAGAGACTGCGCTTGCCAATTGCCGAGAGGGCGGCTGGATCGCCGAAGGCGCGATAATCGTCGTCGAGGATAGCGCGACAGCCGGGTTTGCATCTCCTCCAGGCTTTATTGAATGGGACAGACGCAGGCAGGGTAAAAGCGAAATAATTTTTTTGCACTATCCGGGAGACGAGGGAAAACAGGAAACATCTTCACCCTGACAATCTCCCCGCCGGGAAAAGAATCGGAATCAGCTGGTCTTGTGACTACCCTACCCGCGCCGGCCGAACAGGCGTTCGATATCGCTGAGTTTCAATTCAACGTAGGTCGGACGGCCGTGATTGCATTGGCCGGAAAACGGGGTCTGCTCCATTTGTCGCAGTAAAGCGTTCATTTCCTGGCCGTTGAGGCGGCGACCGGATCGCACACTTCCGTGGCAGGCCATCGTGGCGCAGACATGTTCGAGCCGCTCGCGCAGCCCGATCGTCATTGCGATGTCAGACAGATCCGCCGCCAGATCCCGGATCATCCCGGCAATGTCAATCTCACCCAATAGAGCAGGCACTTCCCGGACGCAAATAGCACCACTACCGAAGGCCTCGATAGCAAGCCCCAGTTCAGCCAGTTCCCCGGCGCGCGCCAGAAGATGGTCGGCTTCGGAGGGATCAAGCTCGACGATTTCAGGGATTAACAGGCCCTGCCGGGCAACGCCCGAGGCCGCAAGCGACGCTTTCATGGCCTCAAAAACGATCCGCTCGTGGGCGGCGTGCTGGTCCACCAGAATAAGCCCGTCGCGGGTCTGGGCGACGATATAATTTTCATGAATCTGCGCCCGCGCCGCGCCCAGCGGGTGGTCGAAGTCGCTCTCAGTAACGGGGGCCATAGCCGGCGCGACATCGCCGCTGGCGGCGCCGGTTCCAAGATCCAGCGCGGGATCATCCATGACGCCGGAGGCGGAGTCTGAAAAGCCCGGCGCGGATTCGTGTGCGGGCGGCGAGCCTGATGGGTAGGCCTGATCGACGGGCGGGCGCTCGGTCCGGAACGCCGCCATTGACGCGTTTCCAACGCTGGTGGATGCCCGGTGACCGGCCTGGTGCAACGTCGCCTTGAGGGCGCTGACGATCAGCCCGCGCACAAGCCCCGGATCGCGAAACCTGACCTCCGCCTTGGCCGGATGGACATTGACATCGACGTCGACGGGCGGCAGGTCGACAAACAGCGCGAGCAGCGGGTGGCGGCCGCGATGCAGGACATCGGCATACGCGCCGCGCACGGCGCCAAACAGCAATTTATCGCGTACCGGACGGCCGTTCACAAAGAGATATTGCATCAGCGCGTTGGCGCGATTGAGGGTCGGCAAACCGGCATATCCAGACAATCTGATACCCTCCCGTGTGGCATCGATGCGCAGCGCGTTTTCGGCGAATTCCGTCCCCATGATGCGCGATAACCTTGCCAGGCGCGCATCATCAAACAGCCCGGTCGCGGGCGGTAGCGACAGTGATTTCCGTTCCCCCATGGTGAGCGAGAACCCAGTTTCGGGGTAAGCCATGGCGAGCCGCCTGATCACGTCGGTGATGGCCGCGTTCTCGGCCCGCTCGGATTTCTGGAATTTAAGCCGGGCAGGTGTTGGGCGGAACAGGTTTTCGATCTCGATCCGGGTACCGGTCTGCAAGGTGGCCGGGCGTATGAGGGATTTTTGCCCGAGATTGACCGACAGTTCCCAGGCATGGTCGGCGTCCCGAGTACGGGTTACAATATCGAGCCTGGAAACGGCGGCGATCGAGGGCAAGGCCTCGCCCCGGAACCCGAGGGTATCGATGCGCAGCAACTCTTCGTCGTTGAGTTTCGAGGTGGCGTGGCGCTCCACCGACAGTGACAAATCGTGCTCGTCCATGCCCCGGCCATCGTCCGTGACACGGATCAGATTGAGACCACCTGCATCGATGAAAATGTCGATAGTGCGAGCGCCTGCATCGAGGGCATTCTCGACCAGTTCCTTGACTGCGCTTGCAGGGCGCTCGACCACTTCGCCAGCGGCAATCCGGTTTATAGTTGCGTCTGAGAGTTTACGAACGGCCAATTCGGGCGGCTCCCTGCCAAAATTCTATAAATCCATGAGCAAGTCCCGCGCCAGGGCCTTGCTCTCCTCGACGGCCGGCTGATCGAACGGATCGATCCCGAGCAATTCAGCCGCGATGACGGTCTCGAGCATGAAATGCATCATCAACCCGCCCATGACGCCAGCGTCGAGAGAATCAATGGACAAGTGTCGCACTGGCCGGCCTTTGCGCGCAAGGGTTTCGGCCGTCGCCCGGTGCATGGATTCAACAAGGTCGCCGATCGTGTGTCCTGCTATATTGCCAACGCCTGCTTCGACCGCTAGGTCAGCATCGATTGAGCGGCCCTGGCCGCGGCTGCGGACTGTCAAAAAGGTATAATATTTATCCGCCGGGCCATCGAGGAACAGCTGTAGCTGGCTATGCTGGTCAACCGGACCGAGCGCTGCCAGCGGCGTTGAGCCATGGCCATCCTTGCCAAGGCTCTCGGCCCATAGCTGAACGTACCAGCGGGTCAACCGTTCCAATCTGTCGCCGTAAGCAAACAGGACGCTGCAATTCAACCCCAGTTCGCGGCCAAGCGCTACAGCTATCGCCGCTCCAACGGCGGGGGCAGAGCGATCGGGAGCAGACGCGTCCAGCGCCCGGTCAAGCACGTCTTTTGCGCCGCGCCGGACGGCTGCGATATCGACCCCCGCGATTGCCGCCGGTAGCAAGCCGACACAGGAGAGAACAGAGAACCGGCCGCCAAGGCCCGGTGGGTGATCGACAACCTTACAGGAAAATTTATCCGCGATCCGACGCAACCCGTTTTTGCCATCCGAGTCCGGTTCGGTGATCACCGTAAAATGCGCGCCGATTTCCTGTTCCCCGCATTGTTGTCGATACGCATCGATCAGCAATATCGCCTGGGACAGGGTTTCCGCCGTCGACCCGGATTTGGAAATGACGATCACGTGGGTAGTCGACAGATCAATATCTGCGATCAGATTGTCCAGGCTGTAAGCATCGATATTGTCGAGGAAATGCATCCGGGGCCTGGTCGAATTGGTCACGGCCTCGGCGCCGTTCGGGGTTTTCCATCCGGTCAACTGGGCGAGCGCCTGGCCGCCAAGGCTGGATCCCCCGGTTCCGCAAATCAGCACATCGCTTGCAGAGGACCTGATGCGCTCTGCCTCGGCATTGATCTCGTCCAGATCGTCCTGGAGTGCTGGCAACGACAGAAGTGGCATGGCGCCGGATTCCCTGGCGCCATGTAACCGAGCCAGGATATCGGTTGTTCTGGACGTCGCAAGTTTGAGATCCGCGACGGTCAGGCCGCTGCTGCCGATGGCAGGTTCTAGACAGAGTTCGATGGATTGTTCGAATTTTCCTGACATGGCCCGCCCCCAAAATCCGGCAGGTCGTCAACCGCCCACATTGACTTCGGTGACGCCGACCGGCATTCCCACAATGGTCGTGATCAAGCTGTCCACGTTCAGAAGATTACGGGCCGCGCGGCGCACATCTTCTATCGTGACGGCTTCGATCATACCGTTGCGATCATTGATGTAATCTATGCCAAGATTCGCCTTCTGGATACTAATCAACTGATCGGCGATCTTCGCGCCGGTATCGAAACGCAAGGCGTAGGATCCGATCAAGTACGACTTTGCACTTGCCAATTCGGCCTCGGTCGGGCCCTCTTCCGCCATCCTGCGAATTTCAAATTCGATTGTCTCGATCGTTTCAGCCACGCGTTCGTTCTGGGTTGCGACGGCACCGGCAAAAAACGCGACATGTTCGAGCGGTAACAGAAACGAATAGACTGAGTAGGCGAGACCGCGCTTCTCACGTACTTCGGCATAGAGGCGTGACGAAAAACTGCCGCCACCGAGAATATGATTGACGACATAGGCTGGAATAAAATCCGGGTCGCTTCGCGCCGGTCCGCCCGAGCCAAACCGCACGATCGCCTGGGGAATATCCATCTCAATAATTTGCCGGATTGGTCCCACAACCGGCTCGGAATCTGGAACAGAAACAAGATCCGGGCTCTCAGGTAGCGCCCCGAATACCTGATCGAGAATTTCCGAAAGGCGGGTGGGGTTGATATCGCCGACGACCGCAATCATCAGATTTTCCCTGGCAAATACTCGCGACACGTATCCACGCATATCGTCGGTGGTGATCCCGTTGACGCTCTCCTCGCTGCCGGTCCGCTCGCGGGTATAGGTGTGATCCGGCAAAGCGGAGGTCAACCAGGCGCGCCGCGCAATGTATGACGGGTCCTGCTGACTGGCGCGGATCCCGGTGAGGATCTGGGCACGGATGCGCTCCACCGGTTCATCGTCAAAACGCGGTTCGTTCAGGGCCAGCCGCAACAGGCGGAATGCCTCGTCGCTATTCTCGGTCAGGGTCCGCAGGCTGCCTTCAAAAACATCTCGCCCGGTCTCGAAGGTCAGGCTAATGGCAAGCTCCCGCATCCGGCCCTGGAAGGCCTGGGAATCCAGATCACCAGACCCCTCATCGATCAGTCCCGATACCAGGTTTGCCAACCCGTCCTTGCCCTCGGGGTCCTGGGTGGAGCCGCCGCGAAAGGCGATCTTGACCGTGATCAGGGGCAAAGTGTGGTCTTCGACCAGCCAGGCCGAAACCCCGGACTGGCTGGTAACGCGCTCGATTGTTGTCGCGGAGGCTGCTCTGGTCCAGGCCGGGTGAAACATAATTATGGCCATCAGCAGGGTCAGCGCGCACAGGCCGGGCCGTCTGGAACAAGGATTTTGGACGGAGTTTGTCATAGCTTAAAGGTCGTCCTGATCCTGGGTTCCGGGGATTTGCAGATAACCGGTGGCGGACCGCATGGGGTCCAGATACTTTGACGCCACCCGGTTTACGTCCTCGGCGGTAACCCGGGCAATTCGATTAGGCCAATCCTGGACATCTTCAACGGTCTGACCGGTCGTCAGAGCTGAACCAAATACCCGTGCCAATGTTGACTGGCTGTCCTGGGCAAACACAGCTTCGGCGAACAAATTCGTGCGCGCTTGCTCGACTTCCCGCTCGGTCACGCCGTTGAGTTTTAAATCGTCAACGACCTTGAGAAGGGCCACCTCCAGATCTTCAAGAGAAGTGCCGGGTCGGGGCGACCCGTAAAGTCCGAACCGGCCCGAATCTAGTCCTGAGGAGGAATACCAGGCCGACGCGCCGGTGGCGATCCGTTGATCAATGACCAGTGCCTGGTACAGCCGACTTGTGGGTCCACCGCCGAGAATATCTGCGAGCATGTCGAGCGCCTCGGAGTCTCCTGACGGGGCGGTTGAATAGCTGGGAACATCGTGGATACGCTGGACGATGGGCTGCTGCACCAGTTCGCTGGTAATGGTGACGCGGCGCGGCCCCCGATGGGTGGGTTCGCCGGTACGCAGGCGTGGCCCGAATTCGGCACGCCGCTGTAGCTGTCCGTAATATTGCTCTGCAAGGGTGCGTACTTCTTCGGCGCTGACATCGCCGGCCACAACCAAAATGGCGTTGTTCGGCGAATAATAGATATTGTAGAAATCGATCGCATCGGCAAGATTCAGTGCTGCAATTTCCTGCTCCCAACCAATGACTGGACGGCCATAGGGGTGCGACCGGTACAAGGAAGCCAGCAATTCTTCACGCAGTTGTGACGCCGGGCTGTTGTCCACCCGGGTGCGGCGTTCTTCGCGCACCACCTCGCGCTCGGCTGTTATCTGGTCTTCGTTGAGGACCAGATTGGCCATGCGGTCGGCCTCAAACTCCATTACGAGAGGCAGCCATTCCTTTGCCACGCGCTGGAAATAGCCCGTATAGTCGGTCGATGTGAAGGCGTTTTCCTGCCCACCGATTTCGGCGATCCTGCGGGAAAATTCGCCGTCGGGGTGCTCAGCTGTTCCCTTGAACATCAGATGCTCGAGGAAATGGGCAACCCCGGTTTTGCCGGTCGGCTCGTCGGCGGACCCCACCCTGTACCAGACCATATGGGTCACGACCGGGGCGCGGTGATCGGGGATCACGACAACCTGCAGGCCGTTTTCAAGATAGAAAGTCTCGGTATCCGCCGCAAATTGCTGCGACAAGGCCATATTGCTTTGCAGTGCCCAGGCAAAAACCGGTATCACCACGCCAAGTAGAACCCTCAACGTACGGCCGTAAATCTTCAAGCTAACGTCTCCCTCATAAACCAGACAATCTGAGAATTGCCCGTTCCCCGATGGAGAAGATAGTGGTTGTTCCGGCGCTGTCAAAGGATGAATTCTAATCTTGACCGGTTGCGGCTAAGAGTCACGTCGCCAGAATTGCATGCGTTTCAGGACGCCGGGGCGATCTTCCTCCGGCCCAAGACCGCCAGGAGGCGCGTCCTGCATGTTGGGCGGGACAACCAATTCCCTGCCCGTGGCAGGAGGTGGTGTCGGTGCTGTCGCTATTCCCTGGGTAGCGGCGTCCTTGATGGGCGGGCCTGGGGCTTCGTTCGACGGAACGCGATTACTCGTACTTGAACGCCTGTTGAGCAATTCTTCGGGGGACAAAGCCCGGGAAGCAAGCTGACGCGCTTGCACTTCTTCTGCAGAGCTATAATTGGGGTCGCGCTCAACAGCGCCAGCCAGCAACTCTTCGCGAGACAAGGGTTCTGACCCTGAAACCGTGCCGGCAATATTACGCTCGATGCGAGCGCTGCGTTCAGCTTCCAGTTGAGCTGCTTCTTCTGCTTCTCGGCGCACGCGCTCGTCCGGATCATCCGGCCATTGCGAGGTCAGCAGCGCGGTGTCGCGCTCCTTGTCAGCAGGCGGCTGCAGCGTCAAATCGGGCGGCAGAACCAGTGGCGAACGCGCGTCGAGCCGGCCATCATCGTCACCCGGACCTTCGATCGACGTCGACCGTCCCATAATCGACGACAAAACATTGCTGGCGCCTTTGGTGATGTCCGCGCCGGTAAAATCGCCAATCTGCTGGCGCGAGCAGGCACCAAGAAATACAACCGAAAACCCCGCAATCAGGGCAACCGATCTCAGCGACCGAATACGATTTTCAGCGTCAGATTTTGTATTGCCTATTACCATGCTTGATTCCGTAGCGGTGGATCCGCGAGTTCAAAAAATCCCAGACCAGCGGCTATTGGTCTTTTGCGGCTCTTTTGTGACGTATGAACAAGGATTCATAGATCAGTCCAGCGACTCCCGCAACTATCGCGGTGTCAGCAAGGTTAAAAACATACCAACTGTACCCGAAGGCGTGGAACGCGAAAAAGTCAGCGACGGCTCCAAAATTCAACCGGTCGACAACATTTCCCGTGGCGCCGCCAGCAACCAGCGCCAGCGCGGCAGAGACAAGTCGAGACCCGGACCGCATCATCCAGACCAGGATCAGGATTACGGTCAGGCTGGACAGCAGGATCAGTATGATCCGCCCGGTTTCGCTATTCTGCTGAAACAAGCCGTAACTCACACCCCGGTTCCAGACCAATACAAGATCCAGAAAGGGGCTTATCGAAACCGGACTTTTGTCCGCAATCATATAGACGTTGAGCATCCACCATTTGTAAAACTGGTCGATCGCCAGGACGAGCGCGGCCAGGACGAGGCACCAGAATTTCCAACGGTCACGCACGGCCTACCTCGCGCATTGCGCAGTCCCCGATCACGCCACAACGCTGGCGCAGCGGGTACAAATTTGTGGGTGATCCGGGTTCGAACCCACATCTTTCAAGACCATCCAGCAGCGGTTGCATTTCTCACCTTCTGCGGGCCTGACCATGACGGCCACCTTGTCGGTTGCCTCCGCAAGGCGATAGGCGTCTGCGGGGGCGTCCTCAAAGGGGTGGATCTCCAAGCCAGAAGTAATACACAATTCTGCCATATCCAGACCTTGCAGGGTACCGAGCATATCGGGATCGGACATATAAAGGATCGGGGAGGCTTCGAGACTGGAGCCGAGTTTCTTGTCCGCCCGCTCGATTTCCAGCGCACCGGTGACAACCCGGCGGATGCTGCGAATATTCCGCCACTTTTCAGCGAGCGCGTCGTCGCGCCATGGCGTCATCTTTTCGCTTGCCGGGAATTGCTGCAAATGGACGCTTTCGGTCTCGCCCGGGAACCGCGCCAGCCAGGCTTCCTCCATGGTGAAGCACAGCATCGGCGCGAGCCAGCGCACCACACAGCCAAACAATTCGTCGAGCACGGTGCGGCATGCGCGCCGGTTCAGTGAAGATGCCGGTTCGCAGTAGAGCGTGTCCTTGCGGATATCGAAATAGAAGGACGACAGATCGACGGTGCAGAAATTAAACAGTGTCGTGAACACCTTCTGGTAGGCGAAATCGTGGTAACCGTCGCGCACCGACGCATCGAGCGCGCTGAGACGTTGCAACATCCAGCGTTCCAGTTCCGGCATCTCGGCAAATGGGACGCGTTCGGATTCATCAAACCCCGATAAATTGCCAAGCATAAAGCGGATCGTGTTGCGCAACCTGCGGTAGGCGTCGGCGTTGGACTTCAGAATCTCCGGCCCGACCCGCTGGTCGTCCATATAGTCTGTATTCATGACCCAAAGGCGCAAAATGTCGGCGCCGTATTGATCCACTACTTTTTCCGGCAAGACCTGGTTGTTGAGAGACTTTGACATTTTGCGGCCGTCTTCGGCCATCGTGAATCCATGTGTCAACACCGCGTCGTAAGGCGCGCGACCGCGGGTGCCACAGCTCTCCAGCAGAGACGAATGGAACCAGCCCCGGTGCTGGTCGGAGCCTTCCAGATAGAGCACGTAATCGTCGCCGCCATCGGCCGGGCGGGTGACTTTGAGGTCGTCGCGGGCCTCCATCACGAAGGCATGGGTTGAACCTGAATCGAACCACACATCGAGAATATCCGTCACCTGTTCCCAATCTTCAGGCTTGTGATCATCGCCAAGAAAGCGTTCCTTGGCGTTGTCGGTAAACCAGGCGTCGGCGCCCTCGGTCCTGAACGCTTCGATGATGCGTTTGTTGACAGTTTCGTCGTTGAGGATATTTCCATCCGTATCGACAAATACGGCGATCGGGACGCCCCAGGCGCGCTGGCGCGACATGACCCAGTCAGGCCGGTCCTGGATCATCCCGCGCAGACGCTTTTGCCCGGCTTTGGGGACAAACCGGGTCTCGTCGATGGCCTTCAGCGCACGGGCGCGGAGTGTATCGCCCTGGCCGTCAATATCCCGATCCATGTAGACGAACCATTGAGGGGTATTGCGGAAAATGATCGGCTTTTTCGAGCGCCACGAATGCGGGTATTGGTGTTTTAGACGCCCGCGTGCAAACAGCATGTTGCGTTCGATCAACGCCTTGATGACGGCCTCGTTGGCATCGCCCTTGTCGCCCTTGTCGGTGATGACACGCTTGCGCTCGAACCCCGGTGCATCGTCGGTAAAGAACCCGTCGCCATCGACCGTGAAGGGGATGGTAGAATCAATGCCGCGATCTTCAAGATCGGACGCATTATCCATCCAGATTTCAAAGTCCTCGCGACCGTGACCAGGGGCAGTGTGAACGAACCCGGTGCCTTCTTCGTCAGTTACATGATTACCCGCGAGGAGGGGGACGGCGTATTCATAACCGCCGGCCATTCCCTTGAGGGGATGGGTGCACGTAACTGTTCCAAACTCTTCGGCTGCAACAACCTGCAACTTATTGAAGGTCAGCTTCGCCTTTTCCGCGCAGGATTGTGCCAGAGAATCAGCAAATATAAGCTTTTCACCGACCCTTGGGCCGAAATCGTTTTCTGACGCCGTAACTTCATAGAGGCCATACGCGACCTTTGGCGAATATGAAATAGCCCGGTTCCCAGGAATCGTCCAAGGCGTAGTTGTCCAGATGACGATTGAAGCTTCGTGGAGATTCCCTGTTGGCTCCTGCGACGTCATTCCAGCTTGAACCGGAAACTTTACCCAGACCGTATCTGACTGGTAGTCGTGGTATTCTATTTCCGCCTCGGCCAGCGCGGTTTTCTCAACGACTGACCACATGACCGGTTTGGACCCGCGGTAGAGCTGGCCGGTTTTTGCGAATTTCATCAATTCGGCAGCGATTGCAGCCTCAGCTTCGAACGCCATCGTGGTGTAGGGGTTTTCAAAATCTCCAACAACGCCGAGGCGCTGGAATTCCTGCGCCTGGATTTCAACCCACTTCTCGGCGAATTCACGGCATTCCTGGCGGAATTCGTTGATCGGCACCTCGTCCTTGTTCTTGCCCTTGGCACGGTACTGCTCTTCGATTTTCCACTCGATCGGCAGGCCGTGGCAATCCCAGCCAGGAACATAGTTGGAATCGTGACCGAGCATCTGCTGGGAGCGGGTCACCACATCCTTCAGGATTTTGTTGAGCGCATGGCCGATATGCAGGTGGCCGTTGGCGTAAGGGGGCCCATCGTGGAGGATGTAACGCGGGCGGTCCTTGGCGTCGGCGCGGAGCCGCTTATAGAGGTCCAGCTTTTGCCATCGCTCGAGCAGCTCCGGCTCCTTCTTCGGCAGGCCGGCGCGCATGGGGAAATCCGTCTCGGGCAACAGAATCGTCGGCCGGTAATCCACCTTGGCATCTGTGCCGTTTTGTTTGTCGCTCGTTCCGGTCATAGTTTTCGCTTTTCAGAGGCCAGATTATTGTCAAGATCGGTGACCCCCTGATCGTCTGCCGTCGCCAGCAAAGTCTTTGCTTCGGACGCATCGGCATGCATTTGCCGGACCAGGGTTTCCACCTTGTCGAATTTCAATTCGGGTCGGATAAATCCAATCAATTCAATTTCGACGGTCTCGCCATAAAGGTTTTCGTCGAGTTCGAACAGGAAAGATTCAAGCAGAGCCGTCCCGCCACCAAAAGTGGGGCGTACGCCGTAGCTTGCAACACCGTCATAGACACGCATTCCGTTCGGCCCTGCGCGGCGCATGCGTACGGCATAAATACCAAATTTCAAGCGGCAGGATGTGGGCATCGCCATATTAGCGGTGGGGAAGCCCATGTCGCGGCCGCGTTTGTCGCCATGGATCACTTCGCCGCGCACAAACCAGTGGTATCCGAGCGCGTTGGCAGCGGACGCCACATCGCCTGCCTCCAGCATGGTCCGGATGCCGCTTGAAGAATAGGGCACACCGTCACGCTCAAGGGGCGCGACAATCGTCGTTGCAAAGCCGAGATTCTCAGCCTGTTCCTGCAAGAAATCCGGATTTCCCTGACGTTTATGGCCGAAATGAAAATCGTAACCCGCAACCACATGGCGGACATCAAGTGCGCCGACCAGACTATCGACCACAAACGTCGCAGCACTTTGCTTGGAGAAAGCGTCGTCAAACGGGATCACTACGCAATAATCCAGCCCAATTGCCTCAAATATCGCTAATTTGGTGTCGATCGGGGTCAGTCGGAATACCGGCTTTGCTGGGTTGAAGAATTCCCTCGGATGCGGTTCGAAGACCATTGCGCCGCAAGGGATATCTGCCACTCTCGCTGCTTCCAGAGCAGAATTCAAAACCTTTTGGTGGCCCATATGGACCCCGTCGAAATTGCCCAGCGCCAATATTGTGCCGCGCAACTCTTCAGGGATTGCGCTCAATTTGCGGACTATTTTCATGGAATTCAGTGCGGGCCGGGTTGGACGTTGAATCGATGCGCCCTGCTTAACACCAAAACCTGACGGGTTCGACCCCTACTTGCGCTGCCGGCAAAGGTCAGAAGACGTTCCGGGCGTTAACCTAATTTTTAAGCCCACAGGGTATTTTTTGAAAACGACGTATGGGTCTTGAAGCGGAACCATATCGGGGTGGGCGCGTTGGCGTCTTTTATGCGGGATAAATTTGATCCGAACCGGATCCACCGCCCAATGGAGTTTAGAATGGCTATTGATCAAACCATGCCGATCCTTGTGGTCGACGATTATAAAACCATGATTCGTATCATCCGGAATCTTCTGAAACAGCTCGGATTTAACGAAGTTGACGACGCTGCCGACGGTACCGAGGCGCTTGAAAAAGCCCGCAACCGTAAGTACGGGCTTATCATTTCCGACTGGAACATGGAGCCGATGACCGGTTACGAGTTGCTCAAGGAAGTGCGCGGCGACGAGGATATTTCGCGTACGCCGTTCATCATGGTGACAGCCGAATCGAAGACCGAAAACGTAATCGCCGCGAAAAAAGCCGGTGTGAACAATTACATCGTGAAACCGTTTAACGCAGCGACGCTGAAGTCAAAAATCGATTCTGTATTCGGCGAGTAGTTCTTCGCTACTCCCGGGTTAGGGCAGGCGGTGCCAAGCGCGCAGTCTGAAATAAGGACGCGTGTATCCATTTTGGGGAAAAATAATGAGTGCTAAACCGGATTCCAAGGCGAATGTGGACAATGAAGCCGTCGCCGTCATGGGCGACCTGATTTCGAAATATGCCGACCGGTCTCGCGAAGACCTGTCTCTCATGGATGTCATGTCGCTTGCCGAGAACATGGCCGACACCATGCACGAATTCTTCGATACGCTGGACGCCACACTGTACAAGGAATTTCGCGAGATCAGCACGAGCATCGCGGAAATGCGCACAGAAGTCGGTGCTCTACGCCCCAACGACATTAAGAACGGACGTATCCCGGATGCCGGGCAGGAGCTGGAGGCCATTGTGGAAACAACGGAATCGGCGACCGAGACGATCATGTCGAGCGTTGAAGCCATCATGTCGGCGGATACCAATGACGCCGATGCCTATCAGGCCGAGATCAGCGATCAAGCTATCAAAATCATGGAAGCCTGCTCGTTCCAGGATCTTACCGGGCAGCGGATCAGCAAAGTGGTTGAGACCCTGCAATTCATCGAATCCCGGATCAGCCGATTCTCAAATGCAATTGGTGCCGTGGACGGCGACGTCGAATTGACAGAAGAAGAACAGCGCGAGGAAAAACGCCGCCAGGACCTGATCCTGCACGGACCGCAGGACGAGAAAGACGCGATCCAGCAGGGCGCCATCGACAACCTGTTTGACTAGAGCCCGTCTTCTTTAACTGGACCGTTTCATTGGCTACCAGACCAGACTTTTCTGCACCCCGATCGGGGTGATCCCAGCTTTTGCGAATTCCTTTTCAAGCGAGCCGCCACCGGTGCGCTCCGTCGCGGATATGGCCCCCTCGATGAACAGGGCGTCGAAGCCGCTCATCTGCGCGCCGGTCATGTCGGTTCGAATCGAATCACCGATTGCCAGAACGCGGTCCGGCGATACACCTCCAGCTGCAGCAAGTGCTATATCGTAAATTGGGCGCCAAGGCTTGCCGGCATAGATCACTGTTCCGCCAAGGCTGGTGTAAAATTCTGCCAACGCACCAGCGCAATAGACCAGGGTCCCACCCCTATCCACCATAAGATCGGGGTTGGCGCAGATCAGTTCCTGACCCCGCGCGACGCCCTCCTCAAATAGTGTCCGGTAATCGTCCGGCGTCTCGGTCGTGTCATCGAAAAGCCCGGTGCACAGGATAACCTGGCTCCTGTCGCGGGGCTGGAGATCGATGGGCAATCCCTCGTAGACGCCTGAATCGCGTTCCGGTCCCAAATGCCAGACCTGGCTGTCATTACGCTCCCTAAGCAATTTGCGTGTCACATCGCCCGAGGTAACGATTGCGTCGCGGCAATTTTCAGGTGCGCCAAGCTCAGCCAGCTGGAGGGCAACGGAGCTTGCCGGTCGCGGCGCATTTGTCAGCAGCACCACCCGGCCACCACCAGCCCTGAAATTTTGCAACGCCTCAACTGCCCCGGTATCGACAGTTACGCCGTCGTGAACCACTCCCCAGATATCGCACATCAAACAATCGTAGGACGGCGCAAGGGACTCGAAATGATCAATTGTTCGCAAGATTGTTGCCGTCATTTGAATTGGTGAACCGGCTCAGACCGCTTTGCTGACGGGTTCGGGCGGGGCGGCATCCTGGAAAGTTTCGCCTCGGACCGGCTTGGGTTCGGAGAAGAGGAAGCCCTGCCCTAATGTTACGTCGTAATCGAGCAGATTGACGACGGTTGCCTCGGTTTCGATTTTCTCCGCCACCAGGGTGATGCCGTTTCTTCCGAGCAGATCGCTCAGATCCGCCGGGTGAATTTGCGCACCTGTATCTTCACTGCTGCTTAGCAACAGCTCGGCGGGAATCTTGATGAATTTGAACCCGCGCTCCGCCAGATCCCGGGGATCAAAATCGAGCGCTGTCACATGATCCATCGAGAAACGGAAACCGTGATCCGCGAGAGCGGACATGCTCTCCACTTCGACAGGTCCCAGACCGCTAACCACGGACTGGGCCAATTCAAAATACATCGATCCGGCCAGCGAGCGATTGTGTTCCATGAAATCCACGAATTGGGGGAAAAACTCTGCGTCGACCAGGGAATGGGCTGAAATGTTGCAGAACACGCCGACGTTGCGATTGCGACGGGTCAACTGGCGCACAACCTGGACGCTTCGATAGAGCAGCAGGTTGTCGATCATGGGCATGATACCGGCCGGTTCAGCAACCCGGATATAATCGGACGGGAGGATCAATTCGCCGTCATCGGAACGCAACCGGGATAGGGCTTCGTAAAATTTCACCTTGCGCTGGGGCAGGGTCACCATGGGCTGGAGGTACAAATCAAATTTGTTGTCGGCAATCGATTTGCGGACCATGTCCAGGACATCAGCGTCATCAAGATGGCTCAACGGCGAATCGGGATCGCTGGAACCGTTCAATACTGGTTTGTCGGGTACGACCGCCGGACCGCCCGACTTGACCCCTTCGGCCAACTGCTTGACCAGGGTTTCGATCATCTGCATGTCGCTGACGAGGGTGTTCTTGACTTCATCGATGCGCATGTCGATCAGCCCGTCGACGCTCTCGACTACGTGGTGGTCGACCAGATTGGAAACACGCAGTTCCAGATTGGCCTCGTGGGCCTCCAGACGCTTTTCCATTTCCGCTATGTCGTCGAACCGCTGCCGGATTTCCTCCATCGCCTTGCCGAGGCGGCTGTCGGAATGCAGCAGATCACGGATTTCCGCCCGTATCCGGCGACGGTCGCGACCGCGCGCCGCGACCATATGCACCATGCCGATTGCGATCGCCGTTGTGATGGCCGCCAACGTGGCCACCGGGATGGTTGCTCCCAGCCGGATATGCAGAACAACACCAAACGAACCGGCGATCACCAGCACGAAAAATGCGATTAGCAAACTTGTTATCCGGCCCAAAAGAACCCCACCTCACATTCGGGCGCCTGCCGCCTGATGGCTTATTCTATTTGATTCGGCAATCAAATGCCCTCGTTGATGTACCAAATATCAGCATTGCCGCGCCACCAAAAAACAGCGCCGCCTAATCCAGTTTCTTGAGCTGCCTCGCGAGTTTTTCAAATATCTCCGCAATCTGGGATTCCTCGATTATGAGCGGTGGCGACAGGGCAATCGTGTCGCCGGTTACGCGGACCATTAAGCCCTCGTCTCCAAAACACCGTTCCATTAATTCGAAGCCGCGCGCGCCAACTGCGCCGTTGCGCGATTCAAGATCTATCCCTGCCACCAAGCCGACCGTCCGGATATCCACAATATGGGGCTGGCCCTTGAGGCTCATGGCGGCGTCGGCCCATTTATCTTCCAGCGAGAGTGCGCGTTCAAACAGACCTTCGTTTCGATACACATCCATCGAGGCGATGCCGGCGGCAGCAGCCAACGGATGTCCTGAATAAGTATAGCCGTGGAACAGCTCGATGACATGCTCGGGGCCGTTCATGAAAGTTTTGTAGACGTGGTCACGTACCAGCACGCCGCCCATGGGAACGGTCCCGCTGGTGACGCCCTTGGCGAACGTCATCATATCCGGGATGACGCCATAGCGCTCGGCGGCGGTGGCAAATCCGAGCCGGCCAAAGGCTGTGATCACTTCATCGAAAATCAACAGGATTCCGTGCTGATCGCAAATTTCACGGAGCCGCTTGAGATACCCTTTTGGAGCCGGCAGCACCCCGGTTGAACCAGCCATGGGTTCGACGATTACGGCGGCAATCGTGGACGGGTCGTGCAGGGTAACGATATCGTTCAACGTATCGGCCAGATGCGCCCCCCATTCAGGCTCGCCCTTTGTGAAAGCCGTCTTTTCGCGATTATAAGTGTGCGGCATGTGATCCGTCCCGGTCAGCAATCCGCCGAAAAACTTCCGGTTGTTGACGATCCCGCCAACCGAAATGCCGCCAAATCCGACCCCATGGTATCCACGTTCGCGCCCGATCAGGCGGGTGCGCGATCCGGAGCCGGATACATTGTGATAGGCGAGCGCGATCTTGAGCGCCGAATCGACGGCCTCAGAACCTGAATTAGAGAAGAAGCAATAATCCAGATCGCCTGGCGCCATCATGGTCAGGCGGGATGCGAGCTCGAACACCTTCGGGTGCCCGAACTGGAAGGCCGGGGCATAATCCAGCTCACCTGCCTGGGTTTGAATCGCTTCAACTATATGGGGGTGACCATGACCTGCATTGCAGCACCAGAGCCCCGCCGTGCCATCGATAATCTTATCCCCCGTTGGGGTATAATAATACATGCCCTTGGCGCGGGAGATCATGCGTGGGTTGTTCTTGAAATTCCTGTTCGGCGTGAACGGCAGCCAAAAAGGCTCAAGGTTGTTGGGTGTGGCTTCCCAGTCTTTGTCTTTGCTGTATTCCTTGTTCATCACAATTCTCCCTCGCCCCCCGGTCTCTGCCGGATCAATACCGGTTGGCGCACAATTCGTGCCTCTGGGGTCATATTGTGCACCACCACACACCCTTTGTTTACCCTGTTTTGTCAGAATTTGATAACCGAGTTTCAGTTTCGTGTCGCGTTAGGGGTCAGACGGCCATGAGTTCTGTTCGCAGGCTCCAAATATCCAGTAAAGTCATTGTTGCAGACAATGATCCCGTGTTTCGGCGCCAGTTGGCGGAAGCGGTAGAGCGGGTCAAGAATGATGTCCTGATCAGCCAAGCGTCTGGCGAAGCAAACCTGCAGGAAAAGTCCGAAACTGACCGGGACGCGACGCTGGTTCTTGATCCGGCTTTTTTTTCAGACATTGTTTCAACCCTCGCCAAATTACGTGCCGCCGGACATCGCGGCCGCATCCTGATCGCGGCTGCCAACAGTTCGGTCCGCAACGCCGTCCTTCTGGTCCGCGCCGGGGCCGACGATATTCTGATCAAGCCAGCAAGCCGCGATGCAATTTCCGACGCCCTTGCGGGCTATTCCAGTCGAACCAGCGCACCTGCCCGAGGCGTTGGAAAAGTGCGCGAGCCCAAACCCGAATTCGGGGAATTTGTCGGCAACAGCGCTGCCATGACCGAGCTGTATGAAATGATCGGCGCCGTTGCCCCTTCGCCCGCGCCGGTTTTCGTTACCGGGGAAAGCGGCACCGGCAAGGAACTCACGGCGCGCTCGGTCCATGAAAACGGCCCGCGCCGGGACAAGCCATTTGTGACCCTCAATTGTAGCGCCATCCCGCACGACCTGATGGAGAGTGAAATTTTTGGGCATGTGAAAGGCGCCTTTACCGGGGCCTATACCGACCGGGCCGGGGCTGCGGAACTGGCGCACAGGGGGACATTGTTTCTCGACGAGATCTGCGAAATGGAATTGGCGCTTCAGGTGAAACTTCTCCGCTTCGTCCAGTCCGGTAGCGTCCAGCGGGTTGGCGAGACGGAAGCGCGGCAATTCGATATCCGGTTTATCTGCGCGACAAACCGCAATCCCGGAGAAGAAGTTGCCGCGGGCCGGTTCCGCGAAGACCTGTATTACAGGCTCAATGTTTTGCCGCTTCGTCTGGTACCTTTGCGCGAGCGAAAGGGCGATATTCTGCAAATCGCCAAAGCCTGTCTTGCGCAATTTTCGGCCGAAGAGGGAACGGCATTTCTGAGGTTTACAGATAATGCCGGGGCCCTGCTGCGGCAGCATCCCTGGCCCGGCAATGTACGCCAGCTGGAAAATACCATCCGGCGCGCGGTGGTCTTGAACCGCGGCGATGAAATTACGAGCGGGATGCTGCAGGCAACTTTAGCCGATGAATTGTTTCAGGCCGTGTACCCTGACCCGGTTCAAGATGGCTGCAGGACGCCCCTGCCGCCAGACGCCAAAAATGTAGCAGCAATCGAACCGCTTGCAGTGCAAGAGCGCGGTATTATTGAAAAAACCATGCGTCAATGCGGCGGTAATATCGTGGAGACCGCGCGGGTTCTGGCAATTAGCCCTTCCACGATCTACCGCAAGATGAATAGCTGGCAGGAGCCTGCGGGGTTCTAGACCCTGGGGGTTTGCGACAGGTTTAAAGTAGTATGATCGATCACATATCTGTTCCCGTATCCGATCTTGCGGCGAGCACCGCATTCTATGAACGCGTGCTCAACCCGCTCGGTTTGCTGCTGTTGATCGAGCGCGATGCAACCAGCGGGTTTGGCAAGCGGTATCCAGAATTCTGGTTGAATTTACGCAAGGGGTTGCATCCGGCGCCTGTCGATAGCGGCCACCATATTTGCCTGCGAACCCGGTCAAAAGAAGCGGTCGATCTATTCCATGCAGCCGCCCTTGAAAACGGTGCCCGGTGTGCCGGGGCGCCTGGCGACCGTCAGGGGGCGATGACGTCCTATTACGGCGCCTTTATTTGCGACACCGATGGAAACCGGATTGAAGCGGTGACTTTCCCTGGCATGTCATCGTAAATTGTATCAAATCTGATGATTTTTCTAAATCCTTCGATAAATTTCTTGTGATAATTGTGGGTTTTTATCGAGGAACATATTTCCAAATCAGAAGAATAAATCCACAGTACAATTCATACCCTTGCATTCCCTGGTTCTAGGTTGGTTGTATTTTGTCTGGACATATACCAATCGGAAAAATACCAGAAAATGCCCCAACGTCACTTTAACTAATTGAAATTCAAAGGTTTCTGGTTCAATTGACAGAAGCGTCAAAAATCAATATTCCGGATTAGGGGCAGGAATTCTTCTTGCAATGAGTATCGTTAGAAACAGAGATTTGGTCATCAGCCATGACTCAAGTTTGGATTTTCAAAAATGGCTGATCATAAAAAGCCGCAGTCCAGGCAACAAATGACGTCACCGACAAATAGTCGGCCATGGACGATTTCCGAGATGGCGGGAGCGTTCGGCGTCTCCCACCGCACGCTGCGCTTCTATCAACAAAAGGGTCTGCTCTCCCCAAAGCGACGCGGAAATACACGCCTCTATTTGCCACGCGATTTCGCCCACATGAAAATCATTGTGGCAGCACGTGAGATCGATATGTCGCTGGAGGATATCGACCGGATCTTGTCTTCGTACCACCAGGAAAACGGTGAGCAGATTCAGAATGAATCGGTTGTCCGACTGTTAAAAGCGCATATCGGGAAACTTGCAGACCAGCAAGCCACGATCGCCAGACAGCTTGAACTGGCCCGGAAAATTCTGACCGAGCGAATTCGTAACGTAAATTAGACGCAGACCAGCCACTGGTCTAGCCGGCTTCGCGAATTCCCTGCTGTGGCGTCCTAATTCGATCAATCGGAAATTGAATCACGACCGACGTTCCAACGCTCAATGTGCTTTCGATCGCAATCGTCCCACCGTGCATGTCGACAAGCGACTTGGCCAAGGGTAAACCCAGCCCCGTTCCTTCATGACGGCGTGTATATTCGTTGTCGAGCTGTACGAACGGTAGCAGCGCCTTTTCAATATCCGTCTCCTCAATACCAATGCCTGTATCGTCAACCGACAACCGGAAATGTCCTTCCGGATCGATCCCGGCGCGGACGCTAATTTGACCACCGGACGGCGTGAATTTCACAGCATTTGAAAGGAGATTTAGGAGAACCTGTTTCATGGCCCGCTTATCGGCCCACACCATGGGAAGGTTTTCAGGAATATCGACGCTCAGGTCCAGGCCCTGATCGCGGGAGCGTTCGGAAATCAGTCTCGCACAAACGGAGATGATTTCCTCAACCTCGACCATTTCCTCACGCAATTCAAACCGGCCGGCCTCGATCTTGGAAATATCCAGTATGTCGTTGATCAGGTCTAGAAGATGATGACCGCTATTGAATACGTCCCGTGCATACTCCCGGTTCTGCTCGGGGGTAAACGGTACCACCGGTTCCATCTGCAACAATTCCGCGAAGCCCAGAATAGAGTTGAGCGGGGTCCGCAATTCGTGGCTCATATTGGCAAGAAATTCTGATTTCGAGCGGTTTGCAAGTTCAGCCCGTTCGATTGCGCCGAGCATGCGCTCGCGTGACCGCCTGCGGTCATTGGCCTTGATCGCCATCCCGACCACATCCGCTAAACCCGAAACAAATTTTTCTTCCGCCTGGTTCCATTTCCGGCCCTCGGCAACATGTGCGAGTGTCACCATACCTTCAGCATAGCCTGGTCCCTTGATCGGCGCATGGATCAACGAGTGGATGGCTTTCGGTTTCAGGAAGCCAGGAAAAACTTCACTGAGCCGTGGGTCGTTTCCGACGTCGTCAGACGTCATCACACGGTTGGCATTAATAATTTCAAATAGCTTTGGGAATCGCGCGACCAGAAGTTCGGGACCAATATTGTGCTCGTGCGGCGTCTTTTCGTAAAGATTTTTGCAGCGGATTACCGAGCGCCCGTCGTTGTACAACCAGATACTGGCGCGTTCCACGTTTAGCAACTTTGCGGCAACCTCTGAAATTTCGCGGAGAGCCACATCCAAATTACCAATCATGACTGCTTTGCTGCGAGTTAATTCCATGATCACGTTGTTGTAGAGTTCGGTGCGCTTTTCGTTCTCTCGCATTTCCCGTTCGCGGCGCTTCAGCTCGGTGATATCGGTGAGTATCGAGACAATTCCACCTTCCCGAGTTTTCTGCTCGCTGGTCAAAAACCAGCTGCCATTGTTCGAGCAACGCTCAAACGGTACGTCCGGCTCAAGGTGAGCGGCTAGGCGTTGCGCCAGCTTTTCTTCCAAGCCAAGCCCGCCGCGCTCAGATTCAGGTGCCGTTTCAATATATGTCCGGGAAATCTCAGCAAACGGAGTACCGGGAGTAACCCGGATTCCGGTATTGATATAATAAATATCGTCATATTTGGCGTTGTAGGCGACCAATACGTCTTCGGCGTCGAAAATAGCAAAACCGGAATCAAGTGCTTCGATGGCATCGAATAATCGCGTCTCGGCCTCGACCCGGGCGCTGACTTCTTTCTCTACATCGAAATGCAGGCCGCGCATTTCGTCGTCCATTAGACCAGCATTCTGGCGTGCCTTTTTCCGATCTTGTTCGGCTTTCCGGTAGGTATTGCTGATCAGCGTAAACAGGCGCTCATAATCCGGCTCCTCCGAACCAGGTTTTTGGCCGGACAGTTCGAACTGATCCTGAAGCAGATCGTGGAGAAGAAGTTTCTGGTCCTCGGGCATAGCTATTTGGCCCTACCGGCAATATTTGACCGGCGATCGCGCATGCAGGCGCGTATCGGGGACGGACGGCGGAATAGAACGATATTGGTCAACGATTTAATCCCGGACTTTCTGTCAGCCGGGCGTGACGAACTTGAAAAAGCGATTACTACCAACACCCGTAAAACAGGGTCACATTGATGGATTGACAACGCGTTAAGGACGGCGGGGTTGAGAATATTGCAAGGGGTGCCAGCTCGGGTTGGCATCCGCGACCGGTTCAACCCGTGTCGTCCCCGCGTCACTGAACGTAGTCGGGCGGGCGTACCGCCGGGGCCATCAGTCTTTGAGGTGTCCGCACCGGCATTGACCAACGGCTGCCGTCCCGAAAGAAAAACCCCGCGCCGAATGACACGGGGTTCTCCCTTCTGGCCGGAGACTGCTGTTGGACAGGCAATCGTTAGAAATACTCCGGCAGAAGTCTGGTGATCAGGATTTTGGCAAAAGTACCGCGTCGATAACGTGGATAACGCCGTTGGACTGATCCACATCAGCGATCGTGACGTTTGCGGAATTACCGTTTTCGTCCCAGATCGTAATCGCATCGCCGGAATACTGGACCTTCAGGGTGCAGCCGCCGACTGTCTCGACCTCGTGCACACCCCCGTCATCGTCAATCATCTTGCGGATGGTGGCCGACATGGCGTCGGCGGCGACAACGTGGCACGTCAGGATCTTGACGAGGGTTGACTGGTTTTCTTCCATCAGCAGGGATTCAACCGTGCCTGCCGGCAGCGCGGCGAAGGCTGAGTTGGTCGGGGCGAAAACCGTAAACGGTCCGTCTCCCATCAGGGTCTCAACGAGACCAGCCGCTTTCACGGCCGCAACGAGGGTCGTGTGATCGGCTGAGTTTACGGCGTTCTCGATGATATTTTTAGACGGGAACATTTCCGCGCCACCTACCATGGTGTTTGCGGTGGCGGTCGAATAAATGCCTCCGGCGATGACGGCGGCGGACAAAAGAATTGTGGTTTTCCTGAAACTGCGCATTGTCTGACTCCTTTTTGAACGTGCACTGGCTGCACAATCAGGAGTACGAGAGCTGTGGGAAAAAAGTTTCAGCGACAGAAAATTAAATTTTGTGAATGGCTCCTGCCGCCACAACCGGACCCGTTGGGGCCCCGGTTGTCGACCCGCCAAGGGGTTCATGGCTGACGGCGAAAATCGTACCGTCAGTGATCCGGATCCGCTGCCCGACGGGAACCTCAATGCTGGTCGCCCCGGCGCGGTTCAGCAGTCCAAGCGATACAGGCGCGTTGCCGCTCTCGATGAACCAGAGTTCGAAATCCCTGCCCTCGTCAGGCGCGCCGGCAACCGCGCTGATCCGGATCGCGCCACCGTCAGCTTCGTACAACGCGGCAAACTGGATGTTGCTGCCGTCGGCCTGCAGCGTGGCAATCATCCGGGCATCTTGCCCTGTCGGGGCTGGCCCAAACAGCCCTGCATTCATTCCAGCAAGAACCACAACCGCCAATAGGGCCGCGATGGCACCGGTGCGCCAGAGCCGGAGCGAATTCCAGATACCGGCCGGGGCCGGGTTTCCAAACAGGCGGGATTCCACCGCGCCAAGCGTGTTTGCAGGAGGCGTGACGTCCGCATAAGCCGCATTCAGCGGCGACAACCGGTCTTCCCAGGTTGCCACACGTGCGGCAAAGTCGGCGTCGCTCGCGATGAGTTGCCGACAGCGGGCACGTTGCTCTGCATCCAGTACGCCAAGCACATATTCGGCGGCGAGGTGATCGCGTTCGCTTTCCGGTGTCAAGTTGTCATCCCTGTCGGTCATCGCTCCAGACAGTCCCTAAGGCGGATCAGGCTTCGGCGCAGCCACGTCCGCATGGTGTTCAGCGGAACATCAAACCGCTCCGCCAGTTCCTTGTAACTGTACCCTTCGATATAGGCGCTGCGAACGGCGGCGGCGCGATCGTCCTCCAGTTCGTCCATACATTCGTCGATCCGCCCCTGTTCGCCAAGCGAGATCGTCTCCGCTTCAGGGTCAGGACGGGTATCCACGATATCCGGCACATCGTCGATATCACGGGCCACCGGTTTTCTGGCCCGCACCCGGTCGATCGAATGGTTGCGCGCGATCGCGGCCAGCCAGGCGAGCGGGCTAGATTCACGGGCGGCAAATCGATTGGCATTCTGCCAGACCTTCACATAGACCTCCTGCAGGACTTCTTCGGCATCGGGCCGGTCCTTCAGGATACGCAAACAAACGCCAAAAAGTTTCGGTCCCGAGAGATGATACAGGCGCGCGAACGCCGCCCGGTCGCCAAGCGCGGTGCGTGAAATCAGATCGGAAATCTCAATCGGATCCATAATCCAGGACATCCATTGTCGTTCCACGTAGGATGGGGCACCGCGCGGCAAATGCAAGCCCGGGGCGAAAGACGGCCTACGACGCCTGGCATACCGAGAGGGAAACTGATTTAAATTCGGTCCCAATACTTTACAATATGGACGAGAGAACCTGGTCTATTTCGGTGGCGGGGGCATTTTCTCGAACGTTGGGAGGCTCTCGTTGGGCTGGTCCCAGGATGGGGCTCGGCCTGCATACAAATTTACCGCTGGTGTGATCTGATCCGGGTCATCCAGGCTGGAAGCGCGGATGTTGGCCATTCCCGGCCGGCCGGTGTTTCGGCTCATGACCGCTGATCCGCATTCGGGGCAAAAACCACAACTTACAATATTGCCGCTGTCGGCAGTGCGGTCGTGGAATTTCAGATCCCCTGATATTGCAAGATCCTCCTCCGAAACGATGACATGGGTGCTGTGTCCGGTCCCGCTCGCCCTTCTGCAATCGCTGCAATAGCAATTGGCAAGAATTTTCGGGTCGCCGGTTAATTCATATTTCACCGACTTACAAAGACAGCTTCCCTTGATACTGGTCATGTATTGCTCTCCTGATCGTTGCATTTATCCAGCGCAAAAAGCCGCCTGAAGCCAGCAAACTGGACCAACGTAATTTTAATTACAAGCGCCACACCAACGCGCTCCCTGGGCGGGCATCATGGGGTCAACTGAAAAAGTCTGCCTAAACCGTCGATTGGCTCAGTCACTCCCGCCAGCCGCAGGCAATGCCAGGCCATGGCATGGTTCGACGACGTGACCGGTAACCCAGTCGCCGCCTCGATCTCTTCAACCGCTTCCACAAGACGGACCGAGGTGCAGGACACAAATACACAATCCACGTCGCGGTCTTTTGTAATCGTATCCACGGCACGGCGAAGGCTGGTGGCATCGATGGCCGCCACGGTCGGGTCATTCTCTTCGTTGAATGAGCCGAAGACCGGCACAGTGTAACCGCCCTGCTCGATATAGTTGCGCACAATATCGTTGACGTCCCGGCGGTAGGGCGTCAACACCGCAATCCGCTTGGCGCCAAAGGCGTCGAATGCCGCAAACGCCGAGGTGATCGGGTTGGTGGCTTTCGCGTCCGGGCGGGCGGCGTGGATCTGCGACGCAACCTTTTCAGCGCCGAGCACCATTGAGGCCGATGTGCAGCCAAACGCCACCACATCCAGATGGTCCCCGGGTAAAATCAGATCAACCGTGTCGGTGATCCTTGGCCCCATAGCGGCAAGGGTTTCGGGCGTGATCTGGTTCGAATTGCGGATCCGGGCCTCATAAAAGGCGACGCCGGGAATAGTAAAAATCTTCCTGAATTCTTCCTCGACCGTATAGTCAGAGGCGAGCACGACAAGCCCGATCCGGGCCCGGGAGCCGATACCCGCATCAGTATTGAACGGCAGGTTTTCGATCATTTCGCATTCACCCGGCGTTGAGACATCGGCTGTTTCAGTTTTCATAGTGCATTCCCTCCCTTGCTATGGCGGGTCGTTTCTGGGCCACAAGGTCGGCCAAAATCCGCGCCGAGCCGTTCGACATGGTCCAGCCCATATGGCCGTGACCGGTATTGATCCAGAAATTCTCGTAGCGGCTGCGGTCAATGATCGGCAGTCCGGTTGGGGTCATGGGACGCAGGCCTGCCCAATATTGCGGATTATCAAAATCCGCTGCGTCGTCGAATAAGGCTTTGGCTTTTGCGAACATATCGCTGAAATCCGACGGTTTGTGCGCCGTCGAATAGCCGGCGATTTCCGCAGTTGCGGTGAGCCGCAACCGATTCCCCATGGGGCAATAGGCCAACAGGTTTTCTTCATCCACGCCCCCAATTTTTGGCGCCCGGTCAGGATTGGTGATGTTCAGGGTCGCCGAGTAGCCCTTCACCGGGTAGATCGGCAATTTGATTTTGAGTTTCTTTGCCAGATGCGGGCTATAGACGCCAAGGCAAAGCACGTAGGCATCGGCGGTAATTTCTCCTCTATCGGTGATGATCGCACTGACCTGGCCGCCCGAATAGCAGATATTTCTGATCTCTTCCTCGTAGCGAAAAACGCACCCTGCGGCGGCGCATTTTTTGGCGAGTGCGATCGTGAAAAGATTGGAATCTCCACTCGCGTCAGAGGGCACGAAAAGCGAGCCCACAATCTGGCTGGCCGCGGGAGCCAAGCCTGGGTCACGAGCGATCGTCTGATCGCGGTCCAAAGCCTCAATCGATAAACCGGCATCGCGCAGGATCTGGGCTCTGGTGACGGCGGCATCGAAGGCCGAAGGTGTGCGGTAAAAATAGATCAACCCGCCATCAAGGCCATCATATTTCACCCGCGTTTCCGCCACTACCTCGTCCAGGATGGTTTGAGAATAGATGCATAGCCGCGACTTGTTCCTAGTGTTTTCGGAGGCGCTTTTGACGTTGCACTGGCCGAGAAACTTCACAATCCAGCTTGCTTGCGACATCGTGAATTCAGGCTTGAACCGGATCGCCTGATCGCCCCGCCACAATGAGCGAAGCATCATCCCGGGGGCGGTCGGTGACGACCAAGCGTAGGAATGCCCTGGTGCCACCAGACCCGCATTACCGAAGCTGGAGAAGGTTGCCGGCCCATCCGCTTTGTCGATCACGGTGACCTCGTGGCCGTCCTTGAGCAATTGCCACGCCGTCGTGACCCCGATAACACCTGCGCCCAGCACCACGATATGCATGGCTGTTCTCCAGCGGAAGGTTAATCGATGGAGGCTGTGATCTGGATTTCCACGCTGAACTGGGGCGCTGCGAGTTTTGACTCGACGCAGGCCCGGCCCGGCGTGTTACCCGGCGATACCCAGGCATCCCATACGCCATTCATTTCGGCAAAATCCGCCATGTCGGTGATCCAGATCATCGCCGAAATGGCCTTTGATTTGTCCGTACCGGCTTCCGCCAACAAGGCATCGATGGACTTAAGAATGTCCGCCGTCTGCTCGGCCATGGTACCGCCCGGTGCGCCCTGGGCGACCTGACCGGCAGTGGTGACTACGCCGTTATAAATGACCGCCTGGCTCATGCGGTCGCCAACTTTGATGCGTTTTATACTCAATGTCTCGTCCCCTTTTTTGTTACGCCAAGTCTCAATGACCAAGCCGAAGGGGTCAAGCGTTTAGGTAACACAGTGGTGAAATAACAATGGATAGCGGTTTAGCCGGACCGCGCCCGTCCGTTAACCTGGCGGGCGATGAAGGCCGCGCTCAGGAGGATAAGCGCCAACCCGGCAAACCCTTGCCACGGCAACCGCTCGCCAAGAATAGCTGCGCCAAGGCTGATCGCGACCAGGGGTATGAAAAACGTCACAAGGGACGCGTTTATGGCACCCGCATTGCGCACCAGCCAGAACAGCAGGACCATTGGAATAGCGGTCGAAAATATCGCCAGGGCGGCGAGGCTGGCGACGGCCTCAGCACCGGGCGTCAGGGTCCAGGGCTGGTCGACAATCAGTGCCGCAGGGATAAGCATCAGGGTCGCGCTCAACAATTGACCGGCGGCGATCACGGTGGGCGGTGTATTGGTTTGCCGTCGGGCAAGCATGGTTCCCAGCGCGTAGGCCAGCGCCGCCGCCAGTGTCACCATGGTTCCGAACAGTTGCTGGCTCAGGCCCGCCAGGGCGTCTGGACCAACAACGATGATAACCCCGACCAGCCCCACGCCGGCGGCCATCAGGCGGCGGGATGAAAACCTTTCTTCACGGACAATGATTGGCGTCAGGACGACACTGTATAGGGGGATAGTTGCAAAGAGGATGCCACCCAAACCACTTGTGATGTAAAGCTGGCCGAGGGCAATGGTGGCAAACGGAATGGCACCCGCCAATAGTCCGATCAGGACGAATGGCCACCAGGCAGCGCCGAACGGCGGCAAGCGAAAACCGTTAAATCGCATGAACCCCCAAACAAATGTCACTGCAAATCCAGCGCGTACCGCAGCGATCGTCAGCGGCGGCACCTCGCGCACTGCGACCTTCGCAAAGACGAACGCGCTACCGAGCAGCGCGGCGGTCAAAAGCAGCACCAGCCATTTGGTGGTGCCCATGGAAAGCGTGGATTCTGCGGCCCGGCCCGGACCGTTTGCTGTAGACATGGATGGTCTCCAATTTTGGTTGTATATACACCTTTTTAGAGAAATATTATGGATTGCCTTCAAGCGCGGCTGTCATGCGGTCGATCAAAGCACTGCCATCATTGCCAATTGCGTCGAGCGTCATCCGTTGCGCATTTTGCCATCTAGGCAGCGCCGTTGCGAGCACCCGCCGGCCTTTCTGCGTCAGAGTCAGGGGATTCCGGCCCGCGCCATCCGGGAACGTCGCGATCAAATCCTTGTTCCGCAGAAGCAGGATATTACGGCTCATGGTCGATTTTTCCAGGTCCAGAATTGTTGCAAGATCGCCCACGCTGATCGGACCGCGCAACCCCAATACATTCAGTACCGAGAATTGCTGGACGGTCAGGCCGGTATCTTTGAGTTCGTTTTCGTAGGAGCGCGCAGCCAATCGCGCCAACCGTCGCGTGCGAAAGGCAATGCAGCAACGGCCACCGCCGGTCGGATTCTCGTCAATCTGGTATGGAGGTTTTGTTTCCGGCATAAAGTGCATATACACCTATAAAGCTCAAATTGCAATCGTGCATTCGGGGAAACCCACTGCGTGGAATTGCGGGCCAGCGTCAACGAGATGGTGCAAACCAAAAAACCGACACTTTGGCTGGATTTGTGATCAGGATGCGTTCCGATTGATGTCGAGCCGCCGATCGACACGCGCGATTATTTCATCGATCACATCCCATTGCATACCATGCTGGGCGGCGATCTGCTGTATGAGTTTGTCGACCCGCTCGATATTCGGTGCACCGGCGAATAGCGCCCGCGCAGCGGATGATGGCTTAGCGAGGCCTTGCGCTGCATTGGTGTATTTCTCGAACGGGACCTGATCCGCCGGTTCGGCGCCAAGCTTCCGGCACAACGTACTGACCCATTCATAAACCTTGCGGGACTTATCCAGATCGGTATTGACCGCGTCGCGGATTGAGCGGGCAGCGTCTTCACCGACGCAGCGGTAATTTCCGGTTAGCAACATGCACCATTTGGCGAGCGGTACGAACACAGAATCATGCACCTTCAATTTAACCGGGAGCTCCACAATCCCATCGCCGGTGTTGTAGCGGATGGCTTCGATCTCGCTCTGGATCTGGCGGATCATCGCGGTGTGTTCGTCGCCCTCAAAACGCGCCACCTTGAAATTTGTCGGAAGCGCCACCTGCAATATATTGGCGGGTTCTTCGGGCGGGCGGAAGGCCTGGGGATCAGGGCTGGCGAGCGTGATCAGCGCCGGGTCAAAATTCTCCCAGACCATCGCGTCAGTATAACAACCGGCCAGTGCAGATGTATCCAGACCCGGGATTCGGGCCAGGTACGGCAATGGGGGCATGTTCATGATCGACATGCAGGGCTTGCCGGACCGGGCGACCTTGTCGAGCAGCTCGCGGACCCCGGTTGCGCGGTATTGCGGTTCCTGCATCGCCAATGCCACCAGGTCAAAATCGGCAGGATCAAATTTTTCCGGTCCGCCCGCCGACAATTTCCCCGGTTGCTCCGATGATTTTATTTCCACCAGCCCCTCGCGACCGCGGACAGGCAAGCGCACCTTGATCCCCTCGGCGTTGATCAGATCAGCTTCTTCCGGCAGGCATACGAATTTGACGTTGTGGCCACACATCAACATCTTTATGCCCAACAACGAACCGTACGATGCACCCATGACCAGAATATTGAACTTGCCTGACATGTTTCTTCCCTTTTGAATTTTCTTGGTTTTGGAATTTTCGGATTTAATCCAACGCCGATGGACTCAATCCCTACCCACTTGACTGGCCAGGAATTTCGTAACGGCGTGAAAACAGTTTCAATGATTACGTCATCAGATCGGCGATCCTGAGCATGGCGATCCGGTGAACCTGGGCCAGGGCCTCGGTGAATTCCTGTTCGGGGTTGTTTCTCTGGCGGCTTTCAAAGACGCTTAGAATTTCCAGCCTTTGATATCCGCTTACAGCTAAAATAAAGGGAAACCCGAATTTGGCAGTGTACGCAGCATTCAAGGTCTGGAATTTCTCGAATTCCTCCGGTGAACATTGATCAAGCCCCGATTTTGCCTGTTCGGATTTCGATTCTTCCGTCAATCCACCAGCGAGCGCCAGCTTGCCCGCCAGATCCGGATGCGCCCGCAGAAGCTTCAGCCGCTCCGCGGTGGGGCTGGCATCAACAATCGCCGCCATAATTCTGGATAAACCATCCGCCGTATCTGCCCCGGCCCCGAGCCCGTTGTCGAAGGCCTGCTCGGCGACCCACGCGGAATGCTCGTAGACCCCTTCAAAAGCCGCGACAAAATCGGCTTTCGCCATAGTACTCGGCTGGCATTCCGTCATATCTCAACTGCCACGATACGTTGTGTAGGACCAGGGCGCGACCAGCAGAGGCACGTGGTAATGTCGATCCAGGTCGCCGATCGTGATCCGTACCGGCACAATATCGAGAAACGGTCTGACACTGTCTTCCGCGCCATTGGGGCCAAAATAATCTCCGATATGAAACCGAAGCTCGTAGACGGCAGTCTCGGTCTCCTCGGGTTCTAGAAGCGGTTGGTCCGCGCGCCCGTCGGCGTTGGTGATGATTTCCCGAACCAGGGTCCAGGCCTCTCCGGAACTGCGGTACAGTTCAACCCGAACACCCGCAGCCGGGTTTCCCGACATCACGTCCAGAATATGCGTGGTCAGCCCGGCCATTCGTTCGCCCTCAATACGTAATTGTCCATGTGCAACGGATGTCCCTCAAGCGAGATTTGCGATCCGATGTCGATCAAAAATCCATACCGCCCCTTCCCAAGACATGCCAGCGTGAAACCGGGCGAAATTCCTTCCGGTAAATTCACAATATCCCCGGGTGAAACAAATTATTTGGGTAACCCCCTGAAATACTGAAATTTTCATGGATTTTGGCGTTGCTCGCTCCAACAGTACGTATAATACGAAAGTCGTAAAACGTGCTGCAAGTGTCGCTCACCGATTAGTGATGTCAGTCCACCGCGGGTAATTATTACGTTGCGGAAACATGACCTTTTTGCGCGTCCTGCCCGCCAAAAAAATATAGTTGCTGGAAAAACCAGCAGACTGATTTATTTTTACGGGAGGAGCCAAACATGGCTGATACAACCCAGAACACTACGCCGGATGTTCCGCACCCGGTTGAATCCGACTACGAAACCGGACAACACAATATTTCCCCGTTCGGTCTCGATATCCACAACCCTGTCTTTTTGATCTCGGGTCTTTCGATCACGGCATTCGTTTTGATAACCCTGATGTTCCAGCAGGAGGCTACCGAATTTTTCGGCTGGTTGCGGCCGTTTTTGACGTCAAATTTTGACTGGTTCTTCCTCAGTGCCGCCAACATTTTTGTGCTGTTCTGCGTATTTCTGATGGTCTCCCCGATGGGTAAAATTAGATTGGGCGGCGCCGACGCAAAACCCGACTACAGCTATCTAGGCTGGTTTGCGATGCTGTTTGCGGCCGGCATGGGGATCGGTTTGATGTTTTTCGGCGTCTCGGAGCCAATGTCACATTTTGCTTCCTCACTCGGCGGCACCGCCGGTGAGGTTGGTGGGCGTACAGACTGGGCACCGCTTGGCGGGGCAGCCGGAGATGTTATTGCGGCTCGCGACCTTGGCATGGCGGCTACAATATTTCACTGGGCTCTGCACCCCTGGGCCATTTACGCCGTGGTTGCATTGTCGCTTGCATTCTTCACCTACAATCGCGGTCTACCGCTGACCTTGCGGTCGGCCTTTTACCCGCTTCTGGGCGATCGCGTTTGGGGTTGGTGGGGTCATATCATCGATACCCTGGCGGTTTTAGCTACATTGTTCGGCCTCGCCACTTCGCTTGGTTTCGGCACCGAACAGGCGCTTGCCGGTCTCAGCTTCCTGTTTGGCTGGGGCACCGGGAATGTTGCCAAGGTCCTGCTTATCACCATCATTACCGCGATGGCCTTGATCTCGGTGATTCGCGGCCTTGACGGCGGCGTGAAGATCCTTTCTGAAATTAATATCGGCTTGGCAGTTTTGTTGCTGCTATTTGTCATTGTCGTCGGGCCAACCGGCGCGATTTTCGATACGATCATTTCGGGCGGCGTCGCTTACGTAAAAGATGTTGTTGCGTTGTCCATGCCGTTTGGGCGCGAAGACGCCAATTTCAGCCAGGGCTGGACATCGTTCTATTGGGCCTGGTGGATCTCCTGGTCGCCGTTCGTTGGTATGTTCATTGCCCGGGTTTCCCGCGGCCGCAGCGTGCGCGAGTTCGTGTTCTGTGTCATCTTCATCCCGACATTTGTTTCGGTCTTGTGGATGGGCGCCTTTGGCGGGACCGCCGTCTCCCAGGTGATTTCCGATGCCGCGGCTCCGGTTAGCGCCGCCGCGCTTGAGCTGAAACTGTTTGTCATGCTTGCACCGTTACCGCTGTCGACGTTTACGTCGATCCTCGGCATCGTCCTGGTGTTGGTGTTCTTTGTGACATCCTCGGATTCCGGGTCTCTGGTGATCGATACCATCACAGCAGGCGGCAAGACCGATGCGCCGGTCGCGCAGCGTGTTTTCTGGTGTTCGTTCGAAGGCATTGTGGCTGCGGTTCTGCTTCTGGTCGGCGGCTCGCAGGCTCTAACAGCTCTGCAGGCGATGGCCGTCTCCACGGGATTTCCGTTCACCATTGTGCTGCTTGCCATGTGCGTCAGCCTGTATCTGGGCTTGCGGCAAGTCATGAAAGAAGACGGCTGATTCAATTGTGCTGCCGGTCGGACCGGCAGCACCAGAGAAGCCCGCGCTAAATCCAAGAGCCCCTGAATCAATTTGGTTCAGGGGCTCTTTTTGCCCCAGGTCCTGATCAGGCTGTTGTAAATTGGTTCAGGAAGTTCCGCTCTCCGGTGGAACTGAATTCGATGATCCGGGTATCCGTCAACCTGGCTGCCCAGCCGAGTTCGTAAACCCTTTGCAGCATAGCCGCGCCAAGTATCCCCGCCAGATGGGTGCGCCGGGCGCTCCAGTCGAGGCAGGGTTTGCAGAGCGGGCGGCGAGGACTTTTCAGCTGCTCCGGATCGACGCCGAATTCGGATATGAATGTTGTTCCAGCATCGGTCAAAACGAGCCGGTCATCGGGGCCTGCCAGAAAATCCCGCGCCCGCAGGCTGTCAAACATCCGCACGCCAAGTTCACCGGCCAGATGGTCGTAGCAGACCCGGGCTTTTCTGAGTGCCGGGTCCTTCGGACCCGTGCGTGTCCGGGTCAGCCCGTGTTTCGCGGCCAGACCCATCATTGCTTCCAGCACGCTACCGACCTCGTCGCCCGCGAGCGCGAAATAATTGTGGCGTCCCTGTTTTCGCCTGAAAATCAACGCGGCTGATTCCAGTTTAGACAAATGCGAACTTGCGGTCTGCAGGGTGACACCGGCCTCTGCCGCTAATTCGCTCGCGGTCAATGCCTTGCCGCTCATCAGTGCGGTCAGCATGTTGGCACGTGCCGGGTCGCCGATCAGCGACCCCAGCATTGCGATATCCGGGCCTTCTTTCATACTTCGATCATAATCGAAGCATCCGCGCCACGCAACATGCGAGTGTGGTTGAAACAAATTGGCTGCGCTACCAGCTATCGCCTGCTTGAGCGCATCAGGAGCACGCCCATGATCACCTGTTTCATCCGGTACCAGATCGACCCGACAAAAAGGGCTGATTTTGTTCAATATGCACGAAACTGGGGTGAAGCGATCCCTCGGTGCGGGGCCGATTTAATCGGATATTTTGCGCCCCATGAAGGATCGTCTACCCTTGCCTATGGCGTCTATTCGGTTGAAAATCTCGCGGCCTATGAAGCTTACCGGGTGCGCCTTGCCGCTGATCCGCTCGGGCAGGAGAATTATGATTTCGCGCAGCGGGAAAAATTTCTGATCCGGGAAGACCGGACATTTCTGAAAATCGCGTCCCTCCCCCATGGACAAAGGAAAGCGTCATGATCGCTGTCATTTTTGAAGTCGAGCCGCACCAGGAAAAGTGGCAGGATTATCTCGATATTGCAGCAGATTTGAAACCTGAATTAGAAAAAATCGAAGGGTTTATTTCGATCGAGCGGTTCCAGAGCCTTGTCGACAAAAACAGGATCCTGTCGCTGTCGTTCTTTGAGGACGAAGACGCCATCGCCAAATGGCGGAATCTGGAATCCCATCGCAATGCGCAGGCGAGCGGACGGGCCGGAATATTCAAGAATTACCGGATCCGGATTGCTGGAGTCATCCGTGACTATACGATGTCTGATCGCGATCAGGTGCCGGCCGACAGCCTTTCCCTGCATGACGGGTAACTGAAGTTAGGGCCGCATTCAAAGTCCCGTTACCAACCCCCAGGTCTACTCGACCTGACCTCCCGAATGGCCTAATCTGGCAATAGGTCAATTAAATCAAAAGAGAGATCAGTGGGATGTGTCATCATTGCGTAATCGAGTCTGTCAAGGAACAGATGATGTCGAGGCGGGATTTGTTCCGCACGGCGGCAACCGGGGCGGCGGCGGCGGCAGTTGCAACTTCCCTTCCCGGCACATCGGCGCTGGCGGCCGGTCACGGTACCGTCGCGGATATGACCCACGAACTCCACGAAGGGTTCCCCACCTATTTCGGCGAGCAGCAGTTTTTCTTCGAGCAGAAATTCAACTTCAAGGAGAACGGTTTCAACCTGTTCGAAATGCGGGTGAACGAACATACCGGCACCCATATCGATGCCCCCCTGCATTTCTCCGAAAACGGGCAGAGCGTTGCCGAGATTCCGGTGGGCAATCTGGTGGCACCGTTATGCGTTGTTGATATCCGCGAAAAAGCCGCCGCGAATGCGGATTCGCAGGTCACCCCCGACGACCTCAATGCATGGATCGCAGACAACGGCCCGATCCCGGACAAGGCCTGCATTGCGATGAATTCCGGCTGGGATGCCCGTGTTGATTCAGACACGTTCCGGAATGTCGGGGCCGATGAAAAAATGCATTTCCCGGGCTTCCACATCGAGGCGACGAAGATGCTGCTTGAGGAAACTTCGGCAGTTGGCATTGCGGTCGATACCATGTCGCTCGACTTTGGCATGTCGGGCGATTTCGCAACCCATTATGCCTGGTTGCCGGCCAATCGCTGGGGGCTGGAGAATATGGCCAATCTGGCCAGCGTTCCCGCCAAGGGTGCAACCCTGGTTGTTGGTGCGCCGAAACACCGTGGCGGTTCGGGCGGCCCGAGCCGGGTCATCGCGCTTGTCTAGAAGGTAAGCCCGATCCTAGTTCATACAGCGTTTGATCTGACCGCCGCGCTATCCTCTCTCGCAATGACCGTATTTGTCTTGCGGTGGCGCCTGATGGACGTTGCCGGACGAATCGAGAAAGGCGGGGCAGGCTATGTAGTCGCGCTGATTACCGGGGCTATCATCGGTGGATTTGTTGTTGGCACTGCGAACCTGTGGCTGAGCGGGATCGACGGTATCGGCCGTTCGATCGCGGGGGCCCTTCTCGGCGCTATTCTGTTGGTCGAATTGTTCAAGCGCGTGCGGGGCATCAAGGGCACTACCGGGTTGCTGTTTGTGCCGGCCTTCGCCACCTCGGTCATGATAGGTCGCTGGGGATGCTATTTCTCCGGCCTGCAGGATCAAACCCACGGGATTGCCGGCAACGTCCCCTGGGCGGTTGATCTGGGCGACGGAATATTGCGGCATCCCGTGCAGCTCTACGAATCGCTGGCCATGGGGCTTTTTCTGATCGCAGCGATGGTTTTGTTGGCCCGGCGAAATACGTATTTCATGGCCAACGGATTTTACCTGATGGCCATCTACTACGGCGCCCAGCGCTTCCTGTGGGAGTTCCTGAAACCGTATGGAACCCTGGTCGGGCCGTTCAACCTCTTTCATTTCGTCTGCGCGGCCCTTATCTTCTATGGCTTATGGATGATTTCGCGCGACCCCAGGCAAGTTTAACCGCCCCGATCCGGAAAACGGCTCCGTATATATTTCTCGGGCAGACAACGTCGCTGTGCGAGACCTGCCACGCGCTTGTGCCAGCAAAAATCATCCGCGAAGACAACAGCATTTTCTATCAAAAAAGATGCCGCGAGCACGGCGTCCAGAAATCGTTGATCTCGAGCGACGCCGACTATTATCTATTGGCGCGGGATTATCTGAAACCCGGCGACCGGCCGCTTCAGCCCCAGACAAGGACGGAGTATGGCTGTCCGTTTGACTGCGGGCTGTGCCCTGATCACGAGCAGCATACGTGTCTAGCGATCATCGAAATCAACGAGGAATGTGACCTGACCTGCCCGGTCTGTTTTGCAAGCTCGGGTCCGCACCGGACCCTCAACCGTTCGCTCGACGAGGTGGCAGCCATGCTGGATACGCTGGTGGAAAGCGAAGGTGAGCCGGACCTGTTGCAGATATCGGGTGGCGAACCGGCGCTGCATCCGCAAATCCTCGACATTCTGGAAATGGCCATGGCCCGACCAATCCGCCATGTCATGCTCAACACCAACGGGCTGCGCATTGCCCGCGATGAGGCGTTTGTTGCCGAACTGGCACGGTTCAAGCCGGGGTTCGAGGTGTATCTGCAATTCGACTCTCTCAACCCCGCCGCGCTGAAAAATATCCGCGGCGCAGACCTCACCCGGATCCGCCGCCAGGCGCTCGAAAATCTCGAAAAGTACGGGATCTCAACGACCCTCGTGGCGACCATGAAGAAAGGCGTCAATGACGGTGAAGTGGGCGACATTATCCGCCACGCGCTGCAATGGAAATGCGTGCGCGGCGTGACATTTCAACCAATCCAGGATGCCGGGCGCAACGACGGGTTTGACAAAAACCGGGACCGCATGCTGCTATCCGATATCCGTCGCGCGGTCATTGATAGCGGGACCGGATTTGGCGATGGCGACATGATCCCACTGCCGTGCAACCCGGAATCGATTTCGATCGGCTACGCTTTGCGTAACGGAGAAACCATCGCCCCGATCACCTCGTTCATTCCGCGCGACGTGATTGTCGCGGATGTCCCGAACGCGGTGACATTCGAGAAATACCCCGACCTTCGCGAGAAGATGTTCGAGTTTTTTTCCCTCTCAACAACCCCGGATTGCAGCGAGGAACGGCTGGAAGCCCTGCTTTGCTGTCTCCCGGATGTAGAGACGCCCGAGAAAATCGGCTACGAAAATCTGTTCCGGGTCGCGATCTCGGAATTTCTCGATCCCCATAATTTCTGCATTTCGCGCGTAAAACGGTCCTGCGTCCATTTCGTAACGGCGGATGGCCAAATCATCCCGTTCGATACCTACAACCTGTTCTACCGGGACGGAAAAATCGAGGACAGGAGAGCTACCAATGGCGTCTAATCGCTGGTTCCACGAATTATCAGCCATCCGCTGGATATTTGCCATATTCGGGATCCTGATCATGGTATTTTCGGGCGGGTGTGCGATGGTTTTCTATACGGCCTTTTGGAACGGTGGCTTTGCTGATTCATTCGTCATAATGATGTTTGCCGGGCCGGCATTCCTCACCGGCCTTCTGCTCTGGTGTCTGGCGGCTATGGTCGGGCGGCAAAAGGATCCGGGTGACGATCAATAAAACCCGCCCCCTTTGTTGCGAGCCCTGAACCTATTTATCTCACACGTTGTCCCGCAACCTATTATATGCGATTTTTCTAATTCTTTCTCGCGTCGGCCCGATTGCTTTGCTAAAAAGGCCGGAATATTGCTGGAGGGAACAGAATGTCCAAGTTAATCTCGCCACACGGGTCTGACCGTCTCAAACCGCTTTTTGTCACCGACGCGGACAGGAATTCCGCGCTTACAAGAGAAGCCGAAGATCTGCCGTCGGTGCTATTGAGTTCCGCAAGTGCGGCAAACGCCGTCATGCTGGCGGGCGGGTATTTCAACCCTTTGACCGGGTATATGAACCGGGCTGACGCGCTCAGTGTTGCCAGCCACATGCAGACCACCGATGGATTGTTCTGGCCGACCCCGGTTCTCAATCTGGTGGAAAGCTCTGGTGGAATTGAACCCGGTGCGCGGATCGCGCTCCAAGACCCCAACGTGGACGGACACCCGGTGCTGGCGGTTATGGATGTCGAAGCGGTGGAGCGGTTCAGCGACGCCGAAATGGCCGCGATGACGGAAAAGGTCTACGGCACAAATGACAAAGATCACCCCGGCGTGGCGGCTTTCAACAGCCAGGGGCAAGTGGCGTTGTCGGGACCGATCCGGGTGCTCAATTTCAGCTATTTCAAAACCGATTTTCCGGATACGTTCCGCACGGCGGTCGAGATCCGCGACGAGATTTCCGCGCACAGCTGGTCTAAAGTCGTCGCCTTCCAGACCCGCAACCCGATGCACCGGGCACACGAAGAACTCTGCCATCTGGCGATGCAGCGGCTTGGCGCCGACGGGCTTGTGATCCACATGCTGCTCGGCAAACTGAAACCCGGCGATATCCCGGCCGATGTGCGCGACGCTGCCATTCGCAAAATGGTCGAATTATACTTCCCACCAAACAGCGCAATCGTCACCGGATACGGGTTCGACATGCTTTACGCCGGGCCGCGCGAAGCCTTGCTGCACGCCGTGTTCCGCCAGAATATGGGGGCGACCCACCTGATTGTCGGGCGCGATCACGCAGGCGTTGGCGACTATTACGGCGCATTTGATGCGCAAACCATTTTCAATGATGTTCCGGAGGACGCGCTGAAGATCAAAATCTTCGAAGCCGACCATACGGCGTACTCGAAAAAGCTGAACAAGGTGGTGATGATGAGCGAAGCCCCGGACCACATCAAAGAGGATTTCGTTATCCTGTCCGGGACCCGGGTGCGCGAAATGCTCGGCAAGGGGGAAGCCCCTCCGGCGGAGTTTTCAAGACCCGAAGTGGCGCAGATCCTAATGGATTATTATCAAAAACTCGACGCCTGACAGGAACCTATAGATTGTTGTATTTAACCGAGTTCCCGCGCGATTTTTCGACCGGGTATTTGATCGCATTGCGCTCGATTTTTGCCGCCGCCGCGGCGGGCAAGTCGATACCTGCGCGCTCGGCGATGAGGAGCAAATATAGAAAAACGTCGGCGCATTCCTCCGCCATCCGGGCCTTGAAATCGGGATCGGAAATAGCCGTCTCGAGCTGGTCATCGCTTTTCCACTGGGCCAGCTCGAGCAATTCGGCCGCTTCCAGATTGAGCGACAGCATCAGGTTCTTGAGCGAGTGGAATTGCCGCCAGTCGCGGGCGTCACGGAATTCAAGCAATTGCCCGGTCAACGATTTACAGGTTGGAGTATCAGCCGGCATGGAGCCCCCGCTTTGTGCCCGCAAACCGGAAACATTTGCGGTGCTGGATGCGAACCGGAACTTAAACGTGAAGCGCCGGCATGGTGTCCAGGTTATGATGCAAAGACCAGCTCCGGGCAACCCGGTGATCAATCGATGATGTGATAGACCGGCGCCTTTTCCATGGCCCATTCGTTGGTTTCCGCATGATACTGGGACAGGGTGAAGCAGTGCCAATCCTTGTCGTTCAGCTTCATATGGTCGCCGCGGTAATAATATCCGGGCCAACGGGTTTCTTCCCGGAACAGCGTGTGATGGGCAACCGAGAAGGAAGCCAGCACCCGGTGATTGAGTTCCCAGGCGCGCTGCAACTGGTGCATGTCTTCCGCGCCCACATGGAGCAGGTCTTCCTGCAGCATCTGCAAATGGTCGAGACCACGCTTCAGACCCCATTCGTTGGTCATGTAATTGGTGCTGATACCACCAACATATTCATCCATGATCTTTTCAAGCCGCTGGAGGCCGTGGAGCGGCAGGATATAACTTGGTGAAACCGTGCCGGCGACAATCTCGTTGCGGCCAACCTTGTAGGTCTCGAGCGGTTGGAAAATCGTTTCGGCGAGAGACTCGTACTCTTTTTCACTGACCTCTGGCTCGTCGCTGCCCATATCCTGGATATACTTGACCGCTGCCTTGGCCGCGATCCGGCCTTCGGTAAACGAGCCTGACGAGAATTTGTGGGCCGTGCCGCCGATCGTGTCGCCCGCGCCGAACAGGCCATCGACCGTCATCATCCGGTTGTAGCCCCATTGATACTCATCGGGGGCGTAGTCTTCCGGTCCGCTCGCCCACGCGCCAGAGCAGGTGGCGTGCGACCCCATGACGTAGGGTTCCGACGTGGTCAATTCAGGGTTGGTGTGCTTGGGGTCGATATTTTGCGACGCCCAGACAACGGCCTGGCCGATGGTCATGCCGAGGAAATTTTCCCATCCGACCTGCTCCAGATGCGGGTCCTTGAAGGCTTCCTTTGTGACCATGCGGATCGGGCCGCGCCCGGCGGCTACTTCCTTGAGGATGGCATGATTGCGCAGGCAGGTCGGCACCGGGTGGCGGTCGATATAATCGCCCACCAATTTCTTGGTATCGTCGTACCAGGTGGATTCGTATTCGTTGCCGTTGACGTTTTCGGTGTAGGTCTTGAGATGCAAAAAGTAAGCCCCGACAGGGCCGTAGCCGTCCTTGAAGCGGGTCAGAACGATCCGGTTTTCCATCTGGGTCATCTTGGCCCCAACCTGGATCGGTAGCGCATAAGCGGACGCCGAGCTCCAGGGCGCGTACCATGTGCGGCCCATGCCTTCGCCCGTTGAGCGCGGCTTGAAGATGTGCGATGCGCCACCGGCGGCGACGATGACGGCCTTGCCACGGAACACGTAGAAATCCCCGGTCCGGACGTTGAACCCGACCGCGCCGGCGACCCGGTTCTTCTTTTTCTTGTCCATCAAAAGATGGGTCACCATGATCCTGTTATAGACCTCGGAAGCGGCCTTGCGGGCGGCTTCGGCGACGATCGGCTTGTAGCTTTCGCCGTGGATCATGATCTGCCACTTGCCTTCGCGCAGGTAGCGCCCGGTCTTCGGGTCCTTCATGAAGGGAAGGCCCCATTCCTCGAACTTGTGCACCGTGGCATCCACGTGGCGGGCGATATCGTAGCCAAGGTCCTCGCGTACCAGACCCATCAGGTCGTTGCGGGCGTAACGCACGTGATCCTCGGGCTGGTTCTCGTCCCATTGCATGCCCATGTAGCAATTGATCGCATACAGGCCCTGGGCCACTGCGCCGCTGCGCTCGATATTGGCCTTCTCGACGCAGACGATTTTGAGATCGCGTCCCCAATATCTGGCCTCATAGGTTGCCCCGCAACCGGCCATGCCACCCCCGATGACGAGAACGTCGGAATCGACAAAATGCGTTTTTCTATTCGAAAACAAACCCATTATTACAAACCTTTCCGGAAGCCTTTTTTGAGCTGTTTGCGCGTCAGCGCGGGCAGCCCGCCTTCAATGTTGAGTGCATCAGGCTCGTGCGCGAGCTCCTGGGAATTCAGCGCATCTTTTTCTGGCACATCGTATTCTGCCGGGCCCTTGATCGACCCCCATTCGGTGGTCCTGATCGGGGAAACAAAGTTCTTTTCGCGGCCATCCCTGAACGTGATCCGCCACGAAATGGTGCCCTTGTCTTCTTCGCGCCGCACCCGGACCTTGTGGCCCATAGGCGCGAATTCGGCGTATCCGCGCACGTCGATCGCGTTTTGCGGACAGGCCTTGACGCAGGAATAACATTCCCAGCAAAAGTTGGGCTCGATGTTATAGGCGCGGCGGTAGGTCTTATCGATATGCATAATATCTGACGGGCAGATATCCACGCAATGTCCGCAGCCATCGCAACTCGTCATATAAACAAATGTTGGCATGGTGATTTGCTACTTTCTGTATCGTCAAACGGGTTGCTGACTAGTAATTCTGGGGCTGGCGGCGGGCGCTGCCATAGACCGCGGGCGCATCTGCCGGCGGTGGCAGGCCGCGCCGGGTGCCGTTCGCGGTCTCAACCCGCTTCTGCATGGCGGCAGCCGGCTTGAAGAACATGTGCGAGAATTTCGACCATGGGATGCCGCCAAACAGCACCGTCGTGGCGATCAGATAAAGACCCAGAAACACATTCGCCCAGAGGCTGATGCCGCGATATTGCAGATACGCCCAGATCAGTGCGAAGGTCACGCTGGCGAGCAGCGACACGATGAACAGATCGGCGCGCATCAGGCGGAACGGCGAATGCCCCTCGGCAGAAACATCAACCCGGATGAAGAACCAGAACCAGTAGCCACCGACAACCACCATCAGGGCGCCGATATACCAGAGCATCGGCCAGATGCCCGGTGTCGCGGCGCCGGGTGCCGTGTAATTGAACACCATCACGATGGTCGCGACCACGTAGGCCACGAACCCGTACATACCGAGCAGATGAGCGATGCGGCGGGCCGGATTGCAGAATTCGCCCGAGGTGAGGACGTCGACCGCGGCGGTCTTGACCGCGATGGACATCATCTGCCCGCCACCGACCTTGTCGGTGCCCTTGGCTTTCACCTTCTGCCAATTGTCGAAAAAATATTTCGCGCTTTTTTTATGCACGATGTCGAACAACGTGCCGCCCACGACCAAGATAATCATGACAATGACGTACCATTGCATAACGGCTGGTGAGATGACCGACGAAAGCTCGGCGAACGGATTGCTGGTAAACATGAATCCCCCCTGATATGCCCCAATTTCAAGTGATTGGCATCCGAATGATACCTAACTTGCAGTTATTCTAATGTATGCATATAGCCGATTGAACCAGCCACGGCAATCCGCATCCCCGGCTTCTTTTGCTCAATCCCGTTCAGCGCCGAGTTACAACCCGCTTTGCCACGATAAAACAAAGTCGAGCGGGTGGATCAGCATGAGGACATTGAGGGTGAGGTTGTCACGGATCACGATCGCCGCGATGACCTCGGCGGCGATGGCCAATGTCACTGTCACCCAGACGGGCAGGCGCGCGGCGAGAAAAAACCCGAGCAGCATGAACAGGATATCGCTTACCGAATTGAGGACGCTGTCGCCAAAATAGTCGAGCGCGATGGTGGTCTCGCGGTAGCGGTTGATGATGTAATTGGTGTTCTCCAGAATTTCCCACCCGCTCTCGATTAGTATTGCTGCAAGCGCGCGTAGTCCCAGTGGCATCCGCCGGGCGACGAGCCAGAGGATAGCGAAAAACAACACCCCGTGGACCATGTGGGACGGGGTGTACCAGTCGGCGATATGCTGGGAACTGCCCGCATCGAACGCGTTGGGGTGCCACAATTCGATCGTCCCGCATTTGCAAATCAGCGTGCGCCCCATGGCCAGCAGGATCGCCGCCGTGACGGCGATGATGGCAATCCCGGCGACTACCATGCCCCTGCGGGTCAGTGTCCCCTGTCTAAAAATGGTCTAGCCTCCCTTTGCTGGCGGAAATGTGCCCCCGCGGGCAGACCCGGACAAGGAAAATATTTTCGCGTGGCAAGACCGGGCAAATCTGTTATCTGCCCCGCCCATGATCATCGCCCAGATTACCGATACCCATATTTCGCTCGATGACGCGCGCGGCGAAGCGCGCATCCGCGATCTGGAAGCCTGCGTCAAGGATTTGAACGCGCTTCAACCCCAACCCGACATCGTCATACATACGGGTGATATCGTCCATAACGGCGAGCGCGCGGAATATGACTGCGCGGCCGGGCTGTTGCGCCAGATCAACGCCCCGCTGCACGTCATCCCCGGCAACCGCGATAACCGCGCCGAACTGCGCCGGGCCTTTGCAGATATTACCGGGTTGGCTGAGGGCGACGATTTTATCCAGTTCAAAATCGCCCTGCCCGGCCTCAACCTGATCGCGCTCGACAGCACCACGGACACCACCAACAAGGGCCTGTTGTGCGCCGAACGGCTGGCTTTTCTCGATCACGCGCTTGGCGAGGACCCGGACACCCCCGCCCTCCTCTTCATGCACCACGCACCGGTCGATATCGTGGACGCCATCGACCCGTTCCAGTTCATCTCCCGCGATAATGCCGACGAGATCGCCGAGATTATCGCGAAAAATCCCCAGGCAAAAGCCCTCATCTGCGGCCATTCCCACCGTGCTGCGACTGCGAAACTCGGCGATTTGCCCGTCAGCACGGCCCCGAGTGTGGCGTCGAATTTACGGCAAGGCCCGCTCCGCAATGAGGCGGAGGGGGTGCCAGTGTATGAGATTCATGAGGTTGGGGTGGATGGGGGGATCAGGACGGTGGTTCGGGTGGGGGATAGATAGGCTTGCGAACTAGGCCGGCTCAATTCCCCATGTTCATATATGCGTTGACTGTACCGAAGATGCTTCGAGTCTCTTTTTTAAATTTTTCATCGATTTTGTTTTCTTTATCGAGCAATCCGGTCACTTCTTGCTTGCTCTTTTGCGCCGGCTTTGTCCGTATGTCGTCGGCAGGTATTGCAAAAAATTTGAAATTTGGAAACTCGCAATTGAGATGTTCGATATTCTCCCTCTTGTCATTGTCGAGGATACCACACACTTTTTGAAAACCCAGATCGCGTAATAGCGAAGCAACAAAATTCATATTGTCGGCACCACCAACGCCCCATCCAAAAAGGTTGCCTTTTACCTCCATATCCAACTGATTCCATATTTTTGGATAGAGGAGAACATCTTCCTGTCCCTCGACAAGAATTACTTGATCGTCGAGAAAAAATACTTCGTTTGCATTTAATCCGAGTATGTGAGGGTTGTTTCGATTGTCGAGTATTCCTGCAAGTTTTTTGCTCGAACATTTTTGCAAATGATGAACATTACATTGCCCATTTTCCTTTGCAAATCGGATGATATTTGCCCCTTTTGCAATCGCGTTCCAGTCGATGAAGAGGGGCGAATGGGTCGATAGAATAATCTGTCGATCCTTCGAATATTCTATAATCAAACGCATTAATCGACGTTGTATTGCTGGATGGAGCGACAATTCTGGTTCGTCAATTGCAATCACCATAGCAGGTTCAGAATCGTACAGGGCATCAATGATGTACAACAAACTGATCAGGCCTTCACCTAAACCCTCACTGGAGTGGTGGCTGTTCTCCGTCTGAAACTTCACATAATATTGTCCTTGATCACTTTGGTCGATTGTCCAAATAGGAACAGGATCTATGACTTTTCGAAATACGTCGTCAAATTTCGTTTTTCGTTCCTCATCCTCTATAATATGAAGCAATCTTGAGTGAAAATTTAGTGAGACGGAGCGTTGGTCAGGAAAATTTTGAAATAATCGAGTGTATTCAGTTCGATCTAATTCTCGATCACGGTTAAAGTAAGGGGGAAAGGCTCGCCGAGAAGACAAAACGTAAATTTTTATGTCGGGTTGAGCGTTGTTGACCTTTTCCTGTTTAGTCTGACTGCCACCAGCGGATACTGTTTTTACAGTTCTTATTTGATTGTCGGAACTTTCAAGTTCAATAGCAATGTGACTGCCCGACCGGACATTTCTTTTTCCCTCACTAAAAGTAGGTGCCTGTTCTTGGGTCACCGCCACTAGCGCCTCAAGAAGTGTCGACTTTCCAGAATTGTTAGGTCCGACAATAATTGTCAGGCCACTTCCCGGAATTCCGTTTGGCAGAGCAAATTCTATATCGGTCTTTTTTTCGAAACCTCTGAATCCCTTAATGGATAGCTTTTTTATGGACGCCTTGTTGAGATTTGATCCATCGCCAGTCTCCACATTTCCCGATATTTCGTTATTTTGATTGTGTTTTGTCATATTTCTCTTCGAGAATTGCGTGTTAAAAATTGAACATAATGAAGTAAACTCGGCTTTCTCCTCGATATGCACGGCCTTACGCCACTGGCTCAAACTCGATCACGACCCTATGCCCTGTTGCCTTGGCAAAGCGGTTGAGGGTCCGCGTCGAAGGCTTTTCCCGGCCGCTTTCGAGGCGGGCGATATAGGCTTGTGAGGTTTTCATTTTTTCCGCCAGTTCCTGCTGGGTCAGGCCTGCAGCGCCCCGTGCGCTGATGAAAAGCTGCGCCAGCGCGAACTCATCCTCGAGGGATTTGAATTCGCGCACATAGTCGGGGTCTTTGCGCCACTCCTTGAAGGCGCGTTCGATCGGAATGGTTTTATTCACCACCTTGCTCATCATATCTCCTTTGCCCGCTCAAGGGCTATTTTGATCTCGCGGCGGGGTGTTTTCTGCTGTTTCTTGGTGAAAACACGCACAATCATGATCCGTTTCTCAAACGCGGTCACTTAGATGGCCCGCGCGATATTATCCCGGCCCTTCATGCGCATCTCCCAGAGCTTGCCTTCCAGATGCTTTATGTAGGGCTCGTGGACGCGCTCGAGACCGTTGGCCCAGATCAGATTTACAACATGCTCGAACTTCGCCTTGATGTCGTTCGGCTGGCTTTGCATTTCATCTAGAACGTTCTCGTCCAGGAATTCTATGGACCACATATATAGGTATTATTCCAAAAAAAGCATAATTTTTCAAGTGTTGTTACTATAGCGCGAATTTAGGGCCGTCAACGAAGGCATTCCCACCCCCATTTGATCTGCCTCAAGCCCTCGGCCCCCACGAACCGTTAATCATGGGCGAATGAGCACATTCCTCTCCAAATACGCGCTTGCGGCGGTGCCGCGGTATACGAGTTACCCGCCGGCGACGCAGTTCTCTGATTCTGTTGACGCGGACGTGTATCGCGGCTGGCTGGAGGCGGTAACGGCTGCGGACAGTCTGTCGTTGTATGTGCATGTGCCGTTCTGCCAGTCGCTGTGCTGGTATTGCGGCTGCCACACGACGGTACCGAACAGCGCCGACCGGGTAACGGACTATGTTCGTGCGCTC
>JAJFGZ010000057.1 GCA_021775855.1 Hyphomicrobiales bacterium | reverse complement strand
GAGCGCACCGGACCAGGAATAACTTCCCGGTTTGGTGGCTTGAACTGCTTCGGAGCAGGGGTTCCCGTTGCAATATTCGCTTTCGGAGCAGGTGGCGGTGTTGCTGGCGGAACCTGCGCGCTGCCAAAATCTCCTGTCTTGGGAGATAGGGCTGTGTATTTCCGCACAGCGGAGAGAACTTCAAGGCTCGTATTATGTGAACGGGATTGGGAACCAAAGCCGAGCATGTGAAAGATATGTCCACCGGTGAGGGGTGAAAATATCCCAGGATCGGCGTTTGCCGGATGCTTCGCTTCGTCTGAATTTGCGACAGACGTTTTCTGGTTTTGAGAAAATGTCCGCATTAGGCGAATTTTCTCGAAGATTTTCGGGATGCTTTACGCTGATCCGCCCGTTTCCCCACCGGTCCGATGGTTCGACCGAGGTCGGGCCGGAGTGCAAACGTTTGTGTCAGGCGTGGAATATTATTCTGGCTTGCATATCCAAGATTGGTTGTCCTGAATGCCGGAAAATTGCCGAGAGCCGTACTCGATATCATTGGTGCCTCCGCACATGTCACCCTGCCCTTTGGTTTCATCTACTGAGGTATGCGGGGACATTAGCAAACGGCTATTGAGAAATAGTGATCGAGTTCCACTCAATTTTAGACAAATTCCTTGCGGCGCCGATTTTAGCCATTTTTTCGGCAAAAAAACTAAAGTTGGGAATCGTAGGCGACCGCAGCAACCGATTTTGAGACGCCGGACCCTGCTTGCGCGGTGCGGGCATAGGTCTTTGGGCGCGAGGCTTCGCCGACCCGTTCGGCAGTCCGGCGGATTAGTGTCTCTGATACGTCGCGGACGGTGCCAAGAACCCTTTCGTTCTCGGCAATCGCCGCGCGCAGGGCCTGGTGTTTGCGCTGCAATGCGTCGAGCGAGGAGGGCGAATGTTCCCTGATGGTATCGACATTCGCTTTAAATATTTTTAGATCGTTCAGATAGTCCCGCGAAAGGTTGGATTTCTTCTCGTGGATAATTTCCACGTCAGACAATTCCATCTTATTCAGATGCTCGGTCTCGGCCCGCAATATCTGGCGCAAGTTCTCGAGCGTTTTGTATAGCCGGCCACACAGCATTTCAGCTGCTGCTGGTGTTGAGATTACCGGCATGCCGGTATGGTCTATATCGACGGTGCCTAATTCAGCCATTTGTTAAACCTCCTGCTGCGCCAGAATTTCCTGGTAAATCTGGTCGCTGAGTCCAATGCCGCCGCTCTGGGCGATGGCCTCGGCATATTGTTCAGCCATCATGCCGCGAAACATTTCTTCGCCAAATCCGCCGGTAAAGTCACCCTCGGTCCGGAGACCGGAAAACATTTCCTTGATCATCATCGATAGGAATACTCCCTCGAATTCAGTTGCTTTGGCGCGTGCACTGAGTTGCTGGTTGGTCTGGGTACTTTGCTGCGGCGAGGCCGTGTTCAATGTTGGAATTTCTGACATTACATCACCTCGATCGCAGCTTGCAGCGCGCCGGCAGCCTTGATCGACTGCAGGATTGCGATCATGTCACGGGGGCCGATGCCCAAGGCGTTGAGACCGTCCACGAGTTCCTGAAGGCTGATGCCTTCCTGGACGATGGCGAGTTTGTTATCCCGTTCATCGTCAACCAGCACATCGGTTCTCGGGACGACGACGGTTGCACCAAGCGAGAACGGTTCGGGTTGGCTGACTTGAGGCGTCTCCGTGATCAGAACCGTCAGATTTCCTTGCGCGACGGCCACTGTACTGACCCTGACATCGCGCCCCATCACGATGATCCCCGATTGTTCGTCAACGACCACCTTGGCCGGTTGGTCCGGGGTTACACGTAATTGTTCAACGTCAGCCAGCAGGGACATCATGTCACCGGCAAAATCCGGTGGCAGCGATATGGTGACAGTTGCGGGGTCCGGGGCGGTTGCAAGGCGGATGCCGACAAATTCGTTGATTGTGCGCGACATCCTGCGGGCCGTGGTCAGGTCAGGGTTGCGCAGGGCCAGGCGGAGCGAGCGCATGTCCTGCAGATCAAAATCGATCTCGCGCTCAATGATCGCGCCGGATGCAATGCGCCCGACGGTTGGCACGCCACGTGTAACGGAGGCGGCATCGCCCTGCGCCGAGAACCCAGCGATTGCGACCGAGCCCTGGGCGACGGCAAAAACTTCGCTGTTGGCGCCAAGCAGGGGCGTTACCAGCAGGGTCCCACCCTGCAGGCTGGAGGCATCCCCAAGGGCGCTGACAGTCACGTCCATCCGGGTGCCCTGGGTAGCGAATGAGTGCAGGTTGCCGGTGACCATGACTGCGGCCACATTCTTGGTGCTCAGGGTGGCGCCGCGTGTATTCACGCCAAGCCGCTCAAGCATTGCCACCAGGCTCTGCCGGGTAAAGGGCGAATTATTCAACGAGTCGCCCGTGCCGTCCAACCCGACAACCAAACCGTAGCCGACAAGCTGGTTGTCGCGAATACCCTCGATTTCGGCGATATCCTTAATCCGCGAAGTGGCCGAAGCTGGACTGGAGAATAGGCCGGCCACAAGTACAAGTCCGGCGAGCGCCAGAAACCTGTAACCAATGAAAGACGTAAACGTGTTCATCAAATTCCCCCAGATCGGTGCGGCCCGACCACTTTCTGGGTGGGCACCTCTATAAACTTGCGAAAATCATGCCAGTTAGAAATTGATTCCCGAAACTTCACTAAGATATTGATAAATAAATGATTTTGAAAATTTCAGTTCGTATTGGCCCAAACAGTCGTCGCGCAGTTGCTGCCGGTTTACCGGCAAAAATTGCCGGGTTTTACGATTCGTTAACCATCCCGGCCCGAAGGTGATTTTTCAACTGAATTACCGAAAATTCGGAGAGCGGTCCGGGATGCGGATAACCAGTACACGCCAGGCAAGCAGACTACGTGGTGGCAAAGGTGTGCAACAAGGGGCATCGAGCGGAGGTGCATTTCGAACAGAGGGTACCCGCAGTGCGGGGGTACCGCAAAAGTCCGCTAAATCGCTCACGATCGGGGGCGTCGACGCGCTTCTAGCGCTGCAAAGCGTCGGTGAAAATGGGGGCCGGCGGGCCAAGGCCGTGAAGCGCGGCAATTCCATGCTTGATATTCTCGAAGACCTGCGGCTGGATCTATTGGCGGGCAATGTATCCGAGCCAAAACTACGAAAATTGCTGAATTTGGTTCGAGATAAAGCCGACCCGGGTTCCGAGGATCACGCCCTTGCGGATCTATTGGATGATATTGAATTGCGGGCACGGGTCGAATTGGCAAAACGTGGTCTGGCAGATACCTGATCTCAAATCGTTTTTCCCTGCCGGTAACGTGTTCGTGAGAAATTACGGCAACCGAGTTGCCACAGATTGTATTGTCTTCCATCAAAGCTACCGTTATATACCGGCAAAGTCGCGTTGAGTCGCAAGGGTTTGAACTATGGCGAAGCGTCAGAATGGTAGCTATAAACCTACCTTGAAAGAAGCGTTCATGAATGAGCGCCAGCAGAAATATTTTCGCGAGAAATTACTCAATTGGCGTAACGATATTCTCGTTGAGACCAAGGGGACGCTGCACAATCTGCAGATCGACAACGAAGTCCAGGCGGACGCTGCCGACAGGGCGTCGTCGGAAACCGATCGCGCAATCGAATTGCGCGCCCGAGACCGCCAGCGCAAATTGATTGCCAAGATCGATGCGGCACTCAAACGGTTGGAAACCGGGGCTTACGGATATTGCGAAGAGACCGGGGAACCGATCGGCTTGAAACGGCTTGATGCGCGTCCCGTCGCGACCTTGAGCGTCGAAGCCCAGGAACGTCACGAACGCCGGGAGCGGGTCTACCGCGACGATTGATCGGTCACAATTCCTGAAATGAAAAGGCGTGCCCCTTTCCTGGGGGCACGCCTTTTGCCGTTCAAAAGCTGGGGGAGCATCAGAACGGTAAGAGGATATCCATTACCTGCTGGCCGTAGCGTGGCTGCTGCACGTCGGTAATCTGACCGCGGCCGCCGTAGGAAATGCGGGCTTCGGCAATCTTCTCGGAGGAAATAGTGTTGTCGTTGCCGATGTCTTCAGGGCGAACGATGCCGGCGATGATCATTTCTCGGACTTCGAAATTGACGCGGATTTCCTGGCGCCCCTCGATCACCATGTTGCCGTTGGGCAAAACCTGGATGACCACCGCTGCGATCGACGTGGTCAATTCTTCCTCACGTTTGATGGTGCCGGCGCCCCTTGAACTCGCGGCACTGTCGAGATCGATTAAGCCTCCGGCGTTGGCACCAGTAGGTAGCAGGTCCACCAGAGGGGTTTCAAAACCCGCAATGGCATCGAGGCCCATATCTTCGGAATTTGTCCTGGACCGCGTCGTAGTATTTTCCAGCTCCGCCTTGTCCGTAATTTTCACGTCGACGGTTACAATATCGCCCACGCGCCTGGCCCTCTGATCACGGAAAAAGGCCCGAGAACCCGTTTGCCACAAGGAGTTTGGCGCGTAATAGACCGGCTCGGGGGTCGGCATCGGCATCTGAATGGGCCGGTATCCTGCCTGGGTCTGGGGATTGGAAATCGATGATAGCGCGGGCGCCTGACCGACATTTTGAAGTCGGTCGACGGCAGAACAACCCGATAGGCCGGCTCCCAAAATCATCAGCGCGAGTGCGGGAGACGGTCTTGTGATAGACCACGTAAACCTGAAAAATACACCGCTCATCCTGTTTGATCCTCTCATGGTCTGAATGCGTTAGTGTGTTGTGGCTGCGACTTGGGTCGGGCTATGGTTGCCGGCAGCAAGAATGCGGGTTGAGTTGTTGGGTGCAACCGCGACATCTCCGTTTGACTGGACAATGCCTTCAATCATCCGGTTCGAGCTGACGTTCATGACTTTCACAGTGTCGCCGAGTGCGCCGTCGTCAAGGGACCGTCCACGGGCAGTCATGACCATGCCGGGCGCGGAAAATACGAGCGTCACCCTTGTATTTCGTAGGACCAATCTGGGCGGCTCGATATCATTTTCGCTCAACGGACGTCCGAGCGATAGGGCACGCCGGGCGGCCATGCCGTTGATCAGGCCCGGATTATGCAGGATATCGTTGGTCAGTCGTTGACGGGGAATTTCGATCATTTCAATATCGGCAACCCTGATAGTCTCGCCGCGCTGGATGTCACGGGACAGGACCGGGATGCGAGCGGTCTCGGTTGCTTTGCCGCTGACGACAAGAAGAGGCCGGGAGCTGACATCATCACGCGCCGAGATTTCTGCCCGGAATTGCCCGGTTGATCCTACGATATCCAACCTGGCGACCACGATCTCACCGGCAAAGTTTATTGGCAAATGAACCTGCTGGATATTTCCACGCAGGGTTACATTCAGTAGCGCCGACGGCGAGAGATTCATGCGCTGGCGCAACGAGACTTCGATAACCCGGGTGATTTCCTCGGTGGCAAGGATCGTGCTGGCCCGGCTCACCTGGATCGCTCCGACCCGGCCGGTATCCCGCCAGACCAATCCATTGTCGCGGGCGGCTTCTTCAATCCGGTCAGCGCGAACCGTGCCGCTCTGACCTGGTTCCGGGGACTGAAAAACCGGACGATCGCCCAGATCGCCGGCATTGTCGAACAGATCCCCCAAGGTCACATATTGCGCATCGACAGTGATATTTGCACGCAAGCGGGGATTGGTGTCCGCCATGGCCGAGAACGACATGGCAACGATTGCGCAGATAGTGGATACAAAGCCTATAGTGATCCTGGTCATGGATTGTCTCCCGAATTGTCCGTTATCCAATGCTCGATGTGGCCGACATCATTTCGTCTGCAGCCCGGATCACCCGGGCGTTCATCTCGTAGGCACGCTGTGCCGCGATCAGGTCCGAGATTTCGGAAACAGCGTTGACATTGGCCTGTTCGAGATATTGTTGCAGCAGGTTGCCGTATCCGGCAGACCCCGGAGCTCCGACTTGTTCTGATCCGCTGGCGCCCGTTTCGACAAAAAGATTGTCCCCAATTGCTTCAAGTCCGGATCTGTTGACAAACCGCGCCAATTGGATCTGCCCCAATTGCTGGGACGCAGTGTTGTCATCGATCTGGACTTCAACCTGGCCACTGCCATCAATTGAAATGCCGCGGGCATTTTGCGGGATGGTAATCGACGGTTCGACCGTATAGCCGTCGATCGTGACCAGCGTACCGTTCTGGTCGATTTCAAATGAGCCATCGCGGGTATAAGCGGTGCGGCCGTCGGGCAGGGAAATCCTGAAATACCCGTCTCCCCGGATAGCAACATCGAGTTCTTTCTCGGTCTGCATTACTGAACCCTGGCTCATAACCCGGTAGGTGGCGCCAGTTTTAACGCCAGACCCGATCTGGATGCCGGATGGGCTGATGGTCCCGGAATCGGACGTGGCTGATCCGGCACGACGGATATTCTGGTACAGCAAGTCCTGGAATTCCGCGCGCTGGCGCTTGAACCCGGTGGTCCGCATGTTGGCGATGTTATTGGAGATGACCTCGACGTTCAGTTCCTGGGCCATCATCCCGGTGGCTGCGATCAAGAGTGCTTGCATTTTATTTGTTCCCTCGTCTGGTGTTCTGCGATCACGCTGGCGTTTCAGCCAGGCGCTGGATCGATGAGCGGCGCAGCTCGGACAGTTTTTCCATCATTTTGGCATTGGAGACGTAGGCGCGCGTCACCTCGATCATGCGGGCTGTTTCCACTATGGCGCGGACATTGGAGCGCTCGATCATGCCCTGGGTCACCTGAAAGTCGGTAGCCGGGCGCGGATCATCCTCGGACGAATAGAGGCTATCGCCTTCCTTCAAGAGGTTGCTCTGGTCCTCGAATTCAACGACCCGCAATTTTCCCCTAACCCCTTCGGACGAGGAAATGGTGCCGTCGCCGGCGATCACGACATTGGTTTCTGTCGGGCCAAATACGATGGGACCAGCATCGCCAAGGACACGGTACCCCTGGTTGGTCACCAATTCGCCATTCGAATTCAGCGTCAATTCACCGTTGCGAGAATAACGCTCGCCTTCGGGCGATTCAATGACGAGCCATCCTTCGCCCGAAATGGCCACGTCAAAATCATTATCTGTTCGCTCCAACTGCCCAGTCGAAAAATCTCTGAGGAGCCCGGTGTCGACAACGTATGAAAGACTTTTATCGCGCCCCTGCACGTCATTGATCGACGCCGTCGGCATTATAAATTCTTCAAAGACCGGATCTTCGCTTTTGTAACCTGCAGTCCGCAGGTTCGCGAGGTTGTTTGCGATAACGTCGAGTTTTCGTTCCAGCGTGGCCTGGCGCGAAATTCCGATCAGGAGTGTATTCTCCATGACAAGCCGTCCTATGTTGCTCCCCGGTATCGCTAAACTTAACTTCTGCAAGTGTAGCGACCCACCATGACCCCTGCACGAGGCGTGCCAGTTCATAAACTCAATTAAATCAAAGGTTTAATAAAATTCATACCTGGTAACCCGGCAAAACAGGTGTCTTACCCGGCAAAAAGTTCCTGGTTGAGGGTGCGTTTAGAAACCTTTCGTTAACCAAACCGTCTTTAGATCGCAGGGGCGTGTGCAGAGGGCCTTTCAGGCTTCGCCGCATTCGTGAAAATTCGTGATCCATCAAGGATTTGGCGAGACCAATGAGTGAAGAAACTGAGAATGAGGATGTCGCGGGCGAAGGCCCGGACGGCGACGGTGAAGAAGGTGAGGGCAAAAAGAAGCGCTTCACCAAGAAAAAACTCATCATGATCCTCGCAGGTGTTTTTCTGCTAGCGGGTGCCGGCAGCGGCGGTGCCTGGTTCATGGGTTACTTTGATGGGCCGGTTCAAATGGCCGATGGCGAAGTTGAAGCTGCGCCGCCGGTCCCACCGGTTTTTCACGATATGTCAGAGATGACGGTCAACCTCGCAGGAAGCGAAGGCCGGGCTCAATTTCTCCGACTTGAAATCTCACTCGAGGTGGTCGACCGCGAGACACTGGACTTGATTAAGCCGGTGTTGCCGCGGGTTGTCGATACGTTCCAGACTTATCTCCGTGAACTCAGAAAATCAGACCTCGAAGGGTCTGCAGGCATTTACCGGCTTAAGGAAGAATTGCTGCGCCGGATCAATCTTGCTGTTTATCCAGCAAGTGTTGACGACGTGCTTTTCCGTCAACTCCTCATCCAATAGCAGGTGTTGAAATATGGCCGACGATGATATCGATCAGGATGCGATGGCCGCCGAATGGGGGCTTGAAGAAGAGGATGACGGCGACGGGGGGGGTGCCGGCGACGACGATCAGGATGATATAGCGGCTGAATGGGCCGCCATGATCGATGACCCTGTGGACGACGATGGCGACGAAGATTCGGCCGGCGGACAGGATCGAATTCTAGATCAAGGCGAGATTGATAACCTGCTCGGGTTTGATCCCGATATGGGAGGGTTGCGCGATACCAGCGGCATTCGCGCAATCATCGATTCGGCTATGGTTTCCTATGAGCGTCTGCCGATGCTCGAAATTGTGTTCGACCGGCTGGTTCGGTTGATGACTACGTCGCTACGCACATTCACGTCCGACAATGTCGAGGTATCGCTCGACAACATCACTTCCGTTCGGTTTGGTGACTATCTGAACTCGATCCCGCTGCCGGCTGTCCTTTCTGTCTTCAAGGCAGTGGAATGGGACAATTTTGGACTATTCGCGATCGACTCCAACCTAATCTATTCTGTGGTTGACGTTCTTCTTGGCGGACGGCGGAGCATATCGCCTATCCGGATCGAGGGTCGGCCCTATACTACTATCGAGATGAACCTCGTGCGACGCATGGTCGAAATTGTTCTAGACGATGTGCAAAAAGCGTTCGAACCGCTGTCCCCGGTCAAATTTGAGCTGGACCGGCTTGAGACAAACCCTCGGTTTGCAGCCATCTCGCGTCCCGCCAATGCGGCAATCCTGGTCAATCTCAGGATCGACATGGAAGACCGGGGTGGTCGTATCCAGTTACTGCTCCCTTACGCAACAATCGAGCCCATACGAGAACTGCTGCTGCAGATGTTCATGGGTGAGAAATTCGGACGCGATGCAGTCTGGGAGGGACATTTGGCGACTGAAATATGGCACGCCGAGATGGAAATTGATGCGGTGCTGGCCGAGATGGATGTGCCGCTTTCAGAAATCATGAAACTCGATGTTGGCGAAACACTGATGCTCGATGTACAGCCGCGCGACAAGGTCAGTTTGCGGTGTGACGACGTCCTGCTGGTTGAGGGAACCATGGGGCGGACTGGCGATAATATCGCGATCAATCTGACGTCGGATCTTGTGAAGCCAAATATGACGATGGTGGCGTTCGAGAAAGCCGATCAACTGGAAGTGGAGGCCAACCAGACATGACGATGAATATCGGGATTTTGGTCGAAGGGCTTGTATCAGTCCTGCTTATTCTGACGATCGGGTACTGCGTCATTCTAAACCGTCAACTGAAGATGTTGCGGGCCGACGAAGCGACCCTTAAAAAAACCATTGCCGAGCTGACCATCGCCGCTGCACGCGCTGAAAATGCAATTTCCGGGTTGCGGGCTGCGGCCAGCGAAACCGAAACCGCACTCAACGACCGGACTCGGGAGACCAATCTGCTTTCGCACCGCCTCGCTGAACATGTGGTTGCGGGTGAGGATGTTATGGCGCGGTTGGCGGCTATCGTGCAGGTTGCATCTCCTGATGCGGGTGCGCGCGCTACCGTGAAGTCCGAGCGCGTGGATACTGCGACACGGGTTACCTCCTTGCAGGCTCGCCGGGCCGGGGAACGTGCAGCATGAAACAGATCCGGCTCCTCCCTCTGCTACTAATAGCGATCTCCAGCCTGCTGATTTTGAAGCTCACCGGGTTCTGGCTGGGCGGCGGCCCAGAAGTCCAGGGGATTGTGTCCGCCTATGCGCAGACCGAGCCTGCCCCGGAAGAAGCCGGGCAACAGGTGGATTCTGAAGAGGCGCCGGAAGAGGCCGATGCGGCTGTCGAGACTATCAACCTTGCGCCTGATGCAAATCCCGACGGGGCTGTAGAGAGCGTTGCAAACGAAGAATTCATATCGCCGGCACGCATCGCAATCCTGCAGCGCCTGGCCCAAAGGCGACAAGCACTCGATGAGTATCGGCGCGAACTGGAATTGCGTGAAAACCTGCTTGAAGCAACGGAAATACGCCTTCAGGAAAAACTGGAGGAGTTGAGGGCTGTGGAAGAGCGCATCCAGACAACGATAGGCGCCCGGGACGAAGAACAGCAAGCGCAATTGGAGGGCCTGGTTGTTATGTACGAAAACATGAAGCCTAAAGATGCGGCGCGGATTTTCGACAGGCTTGAGATGTCCGTTCTGATTGAACTGGTACAGCAGATGAATGCCCGGAAAATGGCAGAAATTCTGGCTAATATGACATCGGAATCCGCCGAAGCCTTAACCGTAGAAATTGCCCGCAAGGGCCGCCAGGATGCGGTGCCGATGCCAGTCAACGCAGACGGCGAATTGCCCCGTGTCGGCAGCGCCAATTAAAGCCTTCCCATGTGGTTCGCTTAACAAGGCGTTAACCGGCAAAAGGTTAAGTTTGGCTAGGGAATCGGCAACTATTATCCAATTCAGTCACGCGCTGATTCTGCTGACCCTGTGAAAAGGGGGGCCATTGCGGAAATGAAACGCCTTATTTCGATCGCACTCAACCGGATTTGGGCATCTGGAATTCCTCGGGTTAAGTCCCCACGATCGCTCCTGCACCTCGTTTTTTTATCGATTCTTTTCCTGACCGGCGGCGCGCATGTCGCCAACAGCCAGATGGCCGCAACGATTGAATCCAGCCAGGACAGGGGATACGGCCGCCTGGTGTTCGATTTTGCTGCATTGCCGACCTACAACGTACTGATATCGTCCAACGTTCTTGCGATCACATTCGCCGAGCCGGTCAGTCTGGATATTACCCTGGCGGAACGGGGGCTATCCAGTTTCGTCAGCGCCGGGAGGGTAGACCCGGACAATCTGGGAGTGCGATTTGCACTCTCCCGCACGGTCAGTGTGAACACGATGGAGGCAGGTACCAAGCTGTTTGTCGATCTGATGCCCGTAGGGTGGCAGGGTCTCCCCCCCAGCCTTCCCCCCGAGGTCGTTGCGGAACTGACGCGCCGCGCGGAGCTAGCCGAAGCCATGGCGCGCCGCGAGGCACTTGAGGCGCTCGAGCTGGAATCTGGTGCCGAGATCACTGTCACAGCAGGTGAGCACCCGACATTTTCACGAATTTTATTCGACTGGAATGTCCCGTTTTCAGCCGAGCTTTCGCGCGAAGGAGATGCGGTTTCCATCGCGTTTAATAAACTCGCCGTCAGTGACTTGCGAAGCCTGGTATCGGCACCACCAACAGGGTTGAAGTCGATTTCGAGCGAGCGGACCCAACGCGGGCTGGTGATCAACCTAGAGGTCGAACGCGGCGTAACAATCCGTGCCTTCACGGACCGGAATAGTTACGTTTTGGATATTACCGACGCTACGCGCGGATCGGACTCTTCTCTGGGCTTATCGACCGAGCACCTTGATCAAGTTGGCTATACCCAGATAGCGGATGACGTGGTTGATCCGCCAGCAGCCGATACCGGCGAAAATAGCAGGCCTGCAGATGACACTTCGATTGCGATTAGTACCGGCGAATTCAATCCGTCTGCTCTGGCCGAGGCAGACTATGCGGATTGGGACGAAAGCCAGTTCGCCCTAGCAGACAATGCGGTTGGCGAATCTCCGATGGATCGGGAACAGGGTGTCCAGCAGGTTGCAGACGAAAGCAGGAGAGCGCCTGTTCCACAGGACACGGCGGAGCCGCCAAATCCTGCGTCGATCGCCGACGAGCAGTCTACCACTAACCTTGTGAGCCAGGTGGATATGGTGCCCGTGATTGGACAGGCCATCCAACAAGGCGTCAAAATCGAATTCAAGTTTTCCGAACCGGTCCGGGCAGCTGTATTTCAGCGCAACGGCTCGATATGGGCAGTATTTGATTCCCCCTTGCCGATTAGTCTCGGTGATTTGGCAAGCCGATTTTCGAGTAGGCTTCTCGATGCCCGCGTGATCCGGTCCGGGGATATGCAGTATGTCCGGCTTGATCTGAAAATTCCGTCATTGACCAGCGTAGTTGGCCGAAACCAGTCGTGGTTCGTAACCATCGGTGATTTGGCGCTGGACGCACCGACGCCATTGGAAATCCGGCGTGAGAGAGGGGCTGACGGTTTACCCAGGGCGGTGGTCGATCTTGACGATTCTAGCCGCATGCTTTGGCTGCGAGATCCTTCGCTTGGAGAAGGAATTGCCGTTGTTACCGCATTTGGTCCGGCGCGTGGACTGATCAAGCGTCAGGAATTTGTTGAATTCATTGCTTATCCGTCAGCCCACGGTCTAGCGATCCAGCCACTTGCCGACGATCTCGATGTATCGATCCAGATCGACGAAGTGATCATCACGCGGGGTAGGGGTCTTTGGCTATCGGCTGCTGGAAATATTTCTGCTGCCCGGGAGTTGGAGGATCTTGCCCGGTCCCGCCCGGGCTTCATAGATTTCGACAAGTTTCTAGCTGGCGGACCAGCGGCGTATCTGTCTACGCGGCGGCAACTATTGGCGGCAGCTGCTGCTTCAGATGGTGAGGATCGGATTGCCGCCAGATTTGATCTGGCCAGGTTTTTCCTTGCGTACAATCTGGCCCCTGAAGCACTCGCTGTGTTGCACCAGATCGAAGTCGATGGCGAACGTCTTGGCCGGGGTGCGATAATGAGTGCGTTGACGGGAATAGCCAATGTCATGATGGCACGCACCCGCGAGGCTGATGTGGCGTTCAGTGCGCCGGGCGTTGGCGATGGACCTGAGATTACACTATGGCGTGGCCTCAACGAGGGCCTCAAGGGAAACTGGCTGGAGGCCCAACAGAATATTGAAATCGGCGAGAGCCTGATCTGGGACTATCCCGAAGAACTTCGCGCCCGGCTCCATTTGGCGGCGACACGAGGAGCACTTGAACGCAACGATTTCGAGGCTGCGAACCATCATCTCGCCATCCTCGAAGACATCAGTGGTGATAAGAGGGTTTATGCAGAACACCAATATCTGCGAGGCAGGTATCTCGAGGCGACAGGCCGATACGAACTCGCGAAGGATGTTTACGATCTGGCAATCAGCCAGGAAGTCCGACCCATTTCGACAGAAGCGCGGTTGCATAAAATCAGTCTGATGATTGCTGATGGCACCGTCGAGCGGGCAGACGCAACGCGCCAGCTTGAAGGGGTCAGCATGGGCTGGCGCGGCAACCACGTTGAACTGGAGACACTGAATGTGCTTGCTGATCTGTATGCCGAAACCAGTAACTTCGAGCGGTTGTTTGAGGTCATGCAGTCGGCAAGCGTGCTCAACGCGGACGATAAAATCGTCGAAGAATTGCGCAACAAAATCGACATTGCGTTCCAGGAATTATTTCTGGAGGGAGGGGCCGATGCGTTGCCGCCAATCGACGCCTTGTCTCTATTCTATGAGTATCGTGTTTTAACCCCGATCGGCCGGGAAGGGGATGTAATCATCCGCAAATTGGCGGAGCGTCTGGTATCGGTGGACCTTTTGGAACAAGCCGCCGAACTGCTGACCCATCAGGTCGACAATCGTCTTGAAGGGGTCGGCCGGGCGCAGGTCGCAGTCAGGTTGGCATCGGTGCTGTTAATGAACAGGAACCCGGCGGAGGCCATCCGGGTATTGCGCCGTACGCGATTGACCGAGTTGCCGGCAACCGTTCGCCGCCAACGGAAATTAATCGAAGCGAGAGCCTATTCCGAAAGCGGGCGCATGGAACTTGCGCTCGATATTTTATCCACGATGGATGGCGACGATGTGGAGCGACAGAAAGCCGACACTCTTTGGCAGGCCCGGGCCTGGCAGGACGCTGCCGATCAGCTTGAACGCTCGCTTGGGGACGCCTGGAAACAGGAGGAGCCACTCGACGACAATCAGCGCTACGACGTCATGCGGGCAGCCGTATCCTATGCGCTTGCCGGAGATAATCTTGGTCTTGAGCGGCTTCGCACGAAATTCGCTCAGGCCATGTCTGACAGCCCGGATTCTCACGCTTTCCAGATTGTTACCGGACCGATTCAGCCGGACGCGACGGAATTCCGTGAACTTGCCCGCCAGATCGCCAGCATCGACACGCTCGAATCATTTTTGGCTGAAATTCAATCCCGCAACGTTAGCCAGATTGACGAAATGTCGGATCAGAGTGGCTAACAACAGACCGTGGTCTTGTCAGCCGGAATAGCTTTGGACAAGACTGCCGACCACCAGATTCCAGCCATCCACAAGAACAAAAAAGATCAGCTTGAACGGTAGCGATATGAGCACCGGCGGCAGCATCATCATGCCCATCGACATCAGTACCGAAGCGACCACCATGTCGATTACGATGAACGGTACAAACAGAAGAAAGCCGATTTCGAAAGCGCGACGCAACTCGCTGATCATGAATGCCGGGACCAGAACCCGCAAGGAAATATCCTGGGGGCTGGCCGGGGGCTCACCACCTGCAAGGCCGGTGAATAATTCCAGGTCTTTTTCGCGAACATGGGTGAGCATGAATTCGTGAAACGGGCCGGATGTCAGTTCGAATGCTTCAGACATTTCGATTTCGTCGGCGATCAGTGGCTCGATCCCATCCCGGTAGGCATTCTCGAATACCGGTGCCATGACAAAGGCTGTCAGGAACAGGGCCAGCGATATCATGACGGAATTCGGCGGGGCCTGCTGGGTCCCGATGGCCGTTCGCAAAAGCGATAAGACAACGACAATGCGGGTGAACGATGTCACCATCACCAGGATGGAGGGGGCCAGCGACAAGATCGTGATCAGCGCGACCAACTGGATAGCGCGTTCGTTCAGCCCGATCCCTTCGTCGAGCCCGATGGTTATTTGCTGCGCGAGCGCAGGCTCGGCGGCCACGACCAACCCGGCTAAGACTAAGACAATAAATTTGATACTTGTGAAAACTGGACGCCTGACGCTGGACGCTGGCTTCATCCAGACGGCGACTTTCCGGAACCAGTGTTTTCAAGGCCCTCCGACAACGTGCCCGTCTCGCCGTCGCCCGGCTGTTCGGGTGAAGCATCCGTCGCGTCGCTTGCAACAGCATTGGCGATCGCGGCTTGAAGCGAAGATTCCAAATCCGGCATTTCCAAATCCGGGCTATCTGGTGTGTCATCGCCCACGCGCGCGTCGGTTTCGTCTGGTGTTGGCGCTTTTAGGGCATCCTGAAGTTTGCGTTCCATTTCAGCAATTTGCGGATCTTCTTCGATCGTTTCCCCGAGAGGATCTGCAACAGCTTTTAGTGACTCCGTCGCTTCCGGTGCCGTAGTCGGAGTTGTGCCGGTATCCGGGAGAATTGCCGTTGCTGCGATCGCAGCCGGGATTACCGGGGCTATCGGTTTTGCAGCGGGCGCCGGGCTTGGAGCCGGGGTGTGGCGCACCTCCGGAACGGGGGTAACTGGTTTTGGTGTTTCAACCGGTTCGCTGAGTTTGGCGCCAATCGGGACGCGCGGCACGTCGGTCGGTTCCGGGGTTGCACGGTCTGGCACTGACATTTCAGGTGTTGCACGTTCTGGAGCTGTCCGTTCCGGCACGGCGCGCTCGGGTACAGGGCGCTTGCTGGCCGGCTGGCGCGCCTGGCGATGGATGCCTTCCTCGACAACAAGGTCGGTCGGACCTCCGATCATCACCAAATGCTCGGTATTGTCGCGGCGCAACAAGACAAGCCGTCTGCGCTGATCGACCGGAATTGCTTCAAGAATTGCCAATCTAGCGACCCGTCCCCGTTTAGTAGACAGCCCACGCCGGGCGATCCGTCGGTAGATTGCAGCGAAAACCAGAATCAGAAGAAGAACCGCCGCAAGGGCCAAAGCCATGCGCACAGTCCGGTCCTCGGTCAAGGCCAAAATTTGTTCAAACATATCCATATTTGCCGCTCCGGATAATTGACCCCTTGGTTAACAGACCCGGGCAAGAATTGCCGAGTTTATAATTACCAAATGGTTAACATTTTCGATGGTTTAACCGCTTTTGGGTGGTTTTGGGGCAAAAAGCGGAAATTTCCCACCGGACCCTTAACCTTCTCTTAACCATGACACGGCAAAATCTGCCTAACGTCAGGATGGACGTTAATCCTTCCTGTGCCAGTCAGTCGCCCAGAATGGTCGATGGCAGCACTATAAAGCTGTCGCACCAGGAGCGCCAATGTCTCTGGCTGATCTCAATGTTCTATCCGCTCTCAAGATCAAAATGGGCTGGCATCAGACCCGTCAGAATGTTTTGGCCGAGAATGTCGCCAACGCCGATACACCCGGCTACCTGGCACGGGAATTGCGACCACCGGATTTTACCGAAATGCTGAATAGTGGGCCTTCTGATGGGCCGGCGATGTTGCGCACGAATGCGATGCATATAGGGGGAAGTGCGAGCCAGCTTTCGTCTTTCCGCCTGGACGATTCAGCCGGCTACGAAGTAACCCCCGCTGGAAATTCCGTCAGTCTCGAAGACCAGATGATGAATGTTGCAGAAAACCAAATGGATTATCAGCTGGCGACCACCCTTTATTCCCGTAGCCTTGGCTTGTTGAGAACAGCGATTACGCGACGCTGAACATCCGCCGTCGGCCCCCAGGGGAAATAAAAAATAGGAGTCTTTTCATGGAATTAATGAACTCTCTTAAAGTAGCCGCTTCAGGCCTTCGCGCCCAGTCCAGCCGAATGCGCGTGATCGCCGAAAACCTGGCCAATTCAAATTCAACCTCGAACCAGAAAGGTGTCGATCCTTATCAGCGGCAAATACCAACGTTTATTACTGAGTTGGACCGGGCCAGCGGGGCAACGATTGTTCGCCCGGGAAATACACTGCGGGACAATTCGGATTTCGGGACCAGGTACGAGCCGGGACATCCGGCCGCCAACGAACAGGGTTATATCCAGACCCCGAACGTGAACGCGCTGGTTGAAACGATGGATATGCGAGAGGCCCAGCGCAGCTACGAAGCCAATCTCAATATTGTCTCTGCGACCCGGCAAATGCTGGCGCGGACTATAGAAATTCTCAGAGGCTGACAGGGAGCGTATCTCCAATGAGCATACCAGTATCCGCCGCAACCAACGCGTATACCGCCTTATCCCAGATCGCGCGTGACGGCGCCGATTCAACCCCGGCTCCGACCGGCGATTTTGCGGGAATTCTTAAAGACACCGTTGATCAGGTCATGGAAGCGGGCCGGGTCAGTGATCAGGTTTCCATCCAGGCTGTGGAAGGGAATGCCAATATCGTCGACGTGGTGACTGCGGTCGCTGAAAGTGAATTGGCACTGGAGACCATGGTCTCGGTACGAGACCGGATCATATCGGCATACGAATCTATAGTCCGGATGCCCATTTAGGGCGTCCCGATAGCTCGGGGGAGCAATTTTTGTGTTACCTAATGGAAGGACTATCTATTTGGGGTGTTTGAAATGACTGGTGCAGAAGCACTCGACATTGCCCAGGATGGAATTTGGGTGCTGCTCAAAGTGGCTAGTCCGATCATGTTTGTCGGGCTGTTTGTTGGCCTGATCATCGCGCTGTTTCAAGCACTCACCCAAATCCAGGAATTGACCCTGGTGTTTGTGCCGAAAATCATCGCGATATTTATTGCAATGATGGTAGCTCTGCCGTTCATGGGGCAGGCAATGGCCGGATTCATGACACGCCTGACAGTGCATATCGTCGGCGGCTGATGACCCTCAGTTTTCTTCCTGACCTTACCTATGCGTTTTTTCTCGTATTTGGGCGGGTAGGGGCCATGCTGATGATTCTCCCGGGGATTAGCCAGTCCGGCGTCCCGCAACGGGTGCGGATTATTTTTGCCCTGACTGTAACTGTTGTGCTTTATCCGATCGTTGCGACCTCGTTGCCGGTTTTGCCGGAAACTATGGCCGGCATGATCTGGCTGCTGATTTCAGAAATCTTGGTTGGCGCGGCGATCGGGCTTGTGATCCGCCTGTCAATGAGCGCCCTTCAGGTTGCGGGTACGGCGATTGCCTTTCAGACGGGTCTCGCCTTCGCCCAGAATGTCGATCCGACCCAGGGCACCCAATCCGCGATTTTTGCGACATTCATGTCGGTGACCGCGGTCACGTTGATTTTTGTTACCGATCTGCACTATCTGATGATCAGCGCGATCCGCGAAAGCTATATCCTGTTTCAGCCAGGCCAGGTTCTCCCCGTTAGTGATTTCAGCCAAACAGCGGTCTCAACGGTGGCCCGTTCGTTCGCTGTTGCCATCCAGATTGCAGCGCCGTTCCTGGCGTTTGGTCTGATATTTTATGCGGGCGTTGGTGTGTTGTCGCGGTTGATGCCGCAGGTCCAGATTTTCTTTGTCGTCATGCCCCTCAATATCTGGATCGGGTTTGTACTGTTTGCGCTTCTGTTCGGTGCCGGAATGACCCTGTTCCTGGAACATTTCGAGTCAATCGTCAGAATGTTTACAGGGGGGTGATGATCCGTGGCCGAGGAAGACGACGACACAGAAAAGACTGAGGACCCCTCCCAAAAGAAAATCGACGACGCCTATAAAAAAGGACGGGTTCCGAAAAGCCAGGAGGTCAGTACCTGGTTCATTCTGCTCGCCGCAACTGTCATCATCGGATTGATGTCTAGCAATCTGACTGGAAGCCTGGTCCAGCCGTTTTCGAGTTTGCTTGGACAGGCCCATGCCTTTCCGATCAGTGATGGACAGGTCCGTCAGCTATTTGCCCGTATGGGCGGAGTTATGCTGTGGGCACTATGGATGCCGCTCGGGTTGTTGATGATAGCCGCGGTCGCGAGCAATCTGGTCCAGCACAGGCTCGTCTTCAGTTTTGAAACCGTCAAACCAAAATTCTCGAAAATTTCACCCCTCGCAGGCGCAAAACGGCTTTTTTCCACGACCAGTCTCGTAAACTTTGTCAAGGGGATCGTCAAACTTTCGATCGTTGGCGGGGTTATGTACGTGATTGTCGCGGCGGACCAGGATGCGCTCCCCCATCTCATCCGCATCGAACCGGCAGCTCTTCTCCCGGCGATCAGGTCCACAATAGTAAAGATGCTCGTCGGTGCGATGGCGGTCATTACCGTTATCGCGGTCTTTGACTATGCATATCAGCGTTATACCTGGTTCAAAAAACTCAAAATGTCGTTCAAGGAAATTAAGGACGAGCACAAGCAGATGGAAGGAGATCCGGCGGTACGGGCCAAGCTCAGGCAGGTGCGTATTGAGCGTGGTCGCCGGCGCATGATGACCAGTGTCCCTGGCGCCTCGGTAATTGTAACCAACCCGACCCATTATGCCGTGGCGCTTAAATACGAACCCGGGATGAACGCGCCAATCTGTGTTGCCAAAGGCGCGGATGCGGTTGCGCTGAAGATCAGGGAAGTCGCGACGGAGCATGACATCCCCGTGATTGAAAATCCGCCACTGGCGCGGACACTCCATGCGGGCGTCGAGGTCGACGAGGAAATTCCACCTGAACATTACAAGGCAGTTGCACAATTAATTGGGGTAGTGATGCAGATGCGCAGCCGCCAGAGTTGGCGTGCCAAGGCTTCGTGAACCGGTTTGGCGCATAAACAACACCAAATTCCGTTCAAATTTCAAACTGAACATTGAAATTCATTTCCCGCCTAGCCATGCTGGCATATCTGCCGCGAATCATTCCGCCCTTGGGAGCGGTGACTTGGGGAATTAGGGGATAGCGAACTTGCCATGAGTGAAGCCAATTTAACAGAGCCCGGTATCGAACCTCAAATCCGGGGCGGACGGGGGCAGGGCAGCTTGTTGTGGCTCTTGGCGTTGGCGTTGGCGTTGATCGGCGCGGCTGTTGTGCTCTCCATCATGCGCCGGGAGGCAGCGGAGCCTTTTGTTCTGATCCTGCTTGCAGGTCTGGCCGTGGCAGGCGTGGTCAGTCTATTTGCGATCGCGCTGGGGATATTGCGTTTCGGGGACGTTCAAAAGAACGATCTGTTGTCCAGAGTGTTTGCCGCCATGCCGGACGGGAGCCTGATCACCAGCCAAGACGGCCGGGTGCTGTTCGCAAACGATGTGTACCGCGACATGACCGGCGCAAAGGACACCGACGCGCCGAGCAATGTGGAGCGCGCGTTCGCGGCCCATCCTGATGCCAGCGAACCTATTTACCGGCTTTCGCTGGCTGCCCGCGAAGCGCGCAGTTGGAGCGAAGAATTCCGGATCGTCAACCGCGCGGCGGGCGATGACGATGACGACCATGTCATCTGGTACCGGATTTCGGTGCGCCCCTATTCGGCCTCGGGCGACCATGTCAATGGGACCGCGGTCAGCGGCAAACTGGCCGTGTGGAACATTGTCAACGTCACACGAGATCGCGAGCGCCAGGAAAACGTATTCCAGGAATTACAATCCGCGATCGATTATCTGGACCACGCGCCGGCTGGATTTTTCTCGGTAGATGCAGGCGGACGGGTTCTTTATATGAACGCCACACTGGCCAGCTGGCTTGGCCAGGATCTCACGACGCCGAGCGATTCTCCGCTGATGCTGGGGGAATTGCTGACAGGCGACTCAGCTGAATTGCTGGCGCGCGCTGTGCCGGAGGTGGGCGAATTAAAAACCGAAATACTGGATGTGGATTTTCTGCGCCACGACGGTACCAACTTGCCGGTTCGGCTATTACACCGGGTATCCTTTACCGCCGAGGGCAAGGCCGGCCCATCCCGAACTCTGGTGCTCAATCGCAGTACTGCGGAAGATGTTGCGGAGGATGTGCGGGTAGCGCAGGTGCGGTTTGCACGGTTCTTCAACAACGCCCCATTCGCGATTGCAACCGTCGACGGGGATGGTCGGATCGGGCAAACCAACGCCGCCTTTGCCCGTCTCCAGACCCAGATCGGGATGGAGGAGGGTGTTGGTAATATCAATTTGCTCGAATATGTGCGCGATGATGACCAAGATGTCATCCGGAGCGCGCTCGAGACCGCCGCCGCCGACCGGGCAGACATCGCGCCGTTCGAAGTCCTCCTGCGTAATATGAAATCAAACGGCGATGGCAGCCTCTCCAGCGACAAGCTTCCCAAGGAGGGGGAGCGCGACCGCTCGGCGCGGATTTACGTCAACCCGATCCGTGACGCCGAAAACCAGTCTGAAAAGGCGATTTTCTACGTTATCGACACCACCGAGCAACGCGAACTCGAAATCCAGGTGGCCCAGGGCCTGAAGATGAACGCGATCGGCGAACTGGCTGGCAGCGTCGCCCACGATTTCAATAATCTGCTAACAGTGATCATCAACCACAGTGACTTTCTACTGCTCGATCACGAACCGTCCGACCCGGCCTATCATGATATCACCCAGATCAGGCAGCACGCGCTCCGTGGTGCCGGGCTTGTGGGTCAGCTGCTTGCCTATTCCCGCCGGCAAACGCTTTTGCCCACAATACTCAATCTGACCGATTCCCTGACAGACCAGATGCAGTGGCTCGGTCGATTGATGGGAGGTACGGCAGAACTTGATATGGAGCACGCGCCGGACTTGTGGGACGTGCGGGTTGACCGTAACCGGTTTGAGCAGGTCGTCATGAACCTTGCAGTCAACGCATCGCACGCCATGCCAGATGGCGGGCTGCTGACAATCAGGACCTCGAATATTTCTGCCGAGGAGGCACGGGCGTTCAATTATAAAGGCATGACGGCGGGAGAATTTGTGCTCCTTGAAATCGAGGATAACGGAACCGGCATGCCGAACGAAGTGCGGGAACAGATATTTGATCCCTTCTTCACCACCAAAGATATGGGCGAGGGGACCGGTCTTGGTCTCTCCACCGTCTACGGGATCATCAAACAGACCGAAGGCTTTATTTTTGTCGAGAGCGAACCTGGCCAGGGCACCAAGTTCCGCATTTTCCTGCCGCGCTATGTCCCTGGTGAGGTCGAGGCACCTACGGCCGCAATTGCCGCACCACAGGAATTGCTAGGCGATGGGGCAGTCGAGAGTGTCATGCAGGTCAATGGCGGCATCGTGGGCCCCGATATCGACGCGAGCGTTGATGACACGACAGGCGACGAAACCATCCTTCTGGTGGAAGACGACGATGGCGTGCGTGGCGTTACCGCGCGGATTTTGATCGGACGGGGATATACGGTCTTCGAGACTGCGAGCGGTGTTGAGGCTCTCGAGATGCTCGACGAGGGGCAGATTCCCGACCTAATCGTCTCTGACGTCATGATGCCCGAAATGGACGGCCCAACCCTCCTGAAAGAGGCGCGCCAGCGGGTGCCCGATATCCGGTTCATCCTGATGTCCGGGCATGCGCTTGATTCGTTCAACAAGAATCTCGATGGCGATGAGACATTCACTTTCCTGCAGAAGCCGTTCAATATGAAAAAGATGGCGGAAACGGTCAAAACCGTTCTGCAGAATTAATAAGATTTCTCGAATCCTTCGGCTGCACGTATCCGGGTTGGTTTGCGTTGGGGTATACCAGTTGTGAACAAAGTCTGAACATATACCGATTATCGAAATGATTTCAAAGCTTTAACACGGGATTGCAAATTGGAACAAAACATGTACAATAAGGTTCGTTGCACATTTACCGGGTATCGAATAAGGATTGAAGATCATGTCAAAAAACGCACTTCGGCTTGTGGAAGGAGTCTCCGTGGATAAACAAAAGGCGCTTGAAGCCGCCATGAGCCAGATCGAGCGCCATTTTGGCAAGGGCTCGATCATGAAACTCGGTCAGGACGCGATTGCGAAAATCGAAGCGATCCCGACTGGATCGCTCTCGCTTGATATCGCGCTTGGTATAGGCGGTTTGCCGAAAGGGCGGGTGGCAGAGATTTACGGCCCGGAATCCTCGGGCAAGACAACGCTGGCTCTGCACGTCATTGCTGAAGCCCAGAAGAAGGGCGGGATCTGCGCCTTTGTGGATGCCGAACATGCCCTTGATCCGATCTATGCCGGCAAGCTTGGCGTCGATGTGGACGAATTGCTGATCTCCCAGCCGGATACCGGCGAGCAGTCGCTCGAGATTGCCGACACCCTGGTGCGCTCCGGCGCGGTCGATGTGCTGGTGGTCGATTCGGTGGCGGCGCTGACGCCGCGTGCCGAGCTTGAAGGGGAGATGGGAGATTCGCTGCCCGGTCTCCAGGCCCGGCTGATGAGCCAGGCGATGCGCAAGTTGACGGGCTCGATTTCGAAATCCGGAACTTTGGTGATTTTCATCAACCAGATCCGTATGAAGATTGGCGTGATGTTCGGTAGCCCGGAGACCACGACCGGGGGCAATGCGCTCAAGTTCTATTCGTCCGTTCGCCTCGATATCCGCCGCATCGGTGCCATCAAGGACCGTGACGAAGTGGTCGGCAACCAGACCCGGGTCAAGGTCGTCAAGAATAAGGTTGCGCCGCCCTTCAAGCAGGTCGAGTTTGATATCATGTACGGTGAAGGTATTTCAAAAACCGGTGAGTTGCTGGACCTCGGGGTTCGCGACAATATCGTCGAGAAATCCGGCTCGTGGTTTTCCTACGATAGCCAACGGCTCGGCCAGGGCCGTGAGAATGCCAAACAATTTCTGCTCGAAAATCCCGACATGATGGCCGAGATCGAGGCACGTATCCGTGCCCAGGCCGGTCTTGACGGTGGTAAGCCTGTGCTGGAAGCAGTTGACGGGGAAGCCCCTGCCGATGATTTGCCGGATATGGATACCGGTGACGATGGCCCGCTGGAAGCCAACGGATAGGAGAGCTGGCCCAAACCCATTCGCTGCAAAAGCAGTGCAACACGCTATACAACCGGGGGCTTGGGCCTCCGGTTTTTTGTTGTCAATCAGACGATGCACTTGCCCCACGGCTGGACCGCTGGATGCGGGTCGGTTATGTAGTTGCGGCTGTGTGGCAGGTGTTTGCCACTCATTAGATTTTAAGATCGGCCCTATCGGGAATGCGTATGATCTGCCCGCAAACAGCAATATTGAACTGGAATTCTTGAATGTCAGGCGTCAACGAAATCAGATCTGCGTTTCTCGACTATTTTGGTACCAATGGCCATGAAATAGTCGCGTCCGGTCCCCTTGTCCCGCGCAACGATCCGACCCTGATGTTCACCAATGCGGGCATGGTGCAATTCAAGAATGTTTTTACCGGGATCGAAAAGCGGGACTATTCTCGTGCCGTCACATCGCAGAAATGCGTGCGGGCAGGCGGCAAGCATAATGACCTCGATAATGTGGGCTATACCGCCCGCCACCACACATTTTTTGAAATGCTCGGCAATTTTTCCTTTGGCGATTATTTCAAGGATGTGGCGATCGAGTTGTCCTGGAACCTGATCACCAAGGAATATGGACTTCCCGCTGACAAGTTGATCGCAACGGTCTATGCGGATGACGATGAAGCGTTTGATCTCTGGAAGAAGATCGCCGGGTTACCGGAATCCCGGATTATCCGGATCGGGACTAGCGACAATTTCTGGTCCATGGGGGATACAGGCCCGTGCGGCCCATGTTCCGAAATATTCTTTGACCATGGCGATAAGATTCCCGGCGGCCCCCCTGGTAGTCCCGATGAAGACGGCGACCGGTTTATTGAAATCTGGAACCTTGTATTCATGCAGTTCGAGCAGGTGACACCGGGCGAGCGGGTCAACCTGCCTCGCCCATCGATCGATACGGGCATGGGCTTGGAACGCATTTCAGCGGTTCTCCAGGGGACCCATGACAATTACGAGACGGACCTGTTCAAGGCCCTGATCGGTGCGACCGAAGAAGCCGTTGGACGTCAGGCAACAGGCGAAACCCAGGCCAGCTTCCGCGTTATCGCCGATCATCTGCGTGCGTCCAGTTTTCTGATCGCTGATGGCGTGTTGCCGTCGAACGAGGGGCGCGGATACGTGCTCAGGCGGATCATGCGCCGCGCCATGCGTCACGCCCAACTTCTCGGCGAAAGCGATCCGTTGATATACAAATTGGTTCCCGCTCTGAACAATCAGATGGGCCGGGCGTTTCCAGAGCTGGTCCGGGCTGAACCCCTGATTACTGAAACCCTGCGCCTTGAAGAAGGGCGGTTTCATAAGACTTTAGCACGCGGCATCGCCATCCTGGATGACGAAACATCGTCGATGAATATTGGTGACGTGCTACCGGGAGATGTCGCTTTCAAGCTTTATGACACTTACGGTTTCCCCCTTGATTTGACTGAAGACGCGTTACGCGGGCGCGATATGACAGTGGATACCGAGGGATTCAACGTGTCGATGGAGCGCCAGAAGACCGAAGCGCGCAAAGGCTGGTCAGGGTCAGGCGACACGGCGACCGATACCATCTGGTTTGGTATCCGCGAAAAGGTGGGTGTCAGTGAATTCCTAGGGTACGCAGCCGAGAAAGCCGAAGGCATCGTTCTGGCGATCGTCAAAGAGGACAAGGGGGTCGAAGCACTCAATGCCGGTGACACAGGATTGATCGTTTTGAACCAGACCCCGTTTTACGGCGAATCTGGTGGCCAGGTAGGCGACCGGGGTTCAATGATCGGCGACAATGTGAAAATTTCTGTCACGGATACCCAGAAGCGCGCCGGCGATCTTTTTGTCCATCATTGCAAGATCGAAAACGGTAGAGTTGCTGTAGGCGACGCGCTCGAACTTTCAATCGATACCGACCGCCGTCAGGGCACAAGAATCCATCATTCCGCAACCCACCTGCTGCACGAGGCTTTGCGCCAGGTGCTGGGGGACCACGTGGTCCAAAAAGGTTCGTTCGTTGAGCCGGGCCGCCTGCGTTTTGACTTCGCTCATCCGAAAGGGATCGACGACGTTGAAATGCGCAAAATCGAAGACTTGACAAACAGGGTAGTTGTCCAGAATGGCGAGGTCTCCACGCGCTTGATGTCGGTAGACGAAGCGATCGAGCAGGGGGCAATGGCCCTCTTTGGTGAAAAATACGGTGAAGAGGTGCGGGTCGTTGCCATGGGGACTGATCCAGATACGGATGGCAGCAACCGGGTTTATTCACTCGAATTGTGTGGTGGAACCCATGTATCGCGCACGGGCGATATCGGCCTTGTCAAAATCCTCTCGGAAGGTGCGGTCGCAGCCGGCGTCCGCCGCGTTGAGGCGGTTGCTGGAACCGTCGCCCGGCATTACCTCGAGGAGCAGGATGCGCGCGTGCGCGCAGCCGCCGATTTGCTCAAGACGCCGCCATCGGACCTGCTCGACCGGGTGGGGCAATTGATGGCGGAGCGCCGGCAGCTCGAGCGCGAGTTGTCGGACGCCAGGCGGCAGCTGGCGATGGGCGGCGGCGGGTCGGACGATGCTGAGGATGTGCGCCAGGTCGGCGACCTCAAATATCTGGCGCGCGCCATACCGGGCTTACCGTCAAAGGAACTGCGCGGCGTCGTCGATGACGGTAAATCCAGGATCGGTTCCGGGATTGTCGCTATTATCGGGATCAACGACGAGGGGCGTGCCGGTATCGCGGTCGGCGTCACCGAAGATCTGGTGGAAAAATTCAGCGCCGTTGATCTGGTACGTACTGGCGCCACCGTATTAGGCGGCAAGGGTGGCGGGGGACGCCCCGATATGGCCCAGGCGGGCGGCCCGGACGGATCGAAAGCTGACGAAGCGTTGAACGCCATCGAACAGGCACTCAACGCTTAATCCGGGCTTCCAGGATTAAGACTGGACTTTAGCAATCGGCGTCAATTCAACGCCTTTTGCAGATTGCTTTCAACCGCATCCAGAAAACCGGTGGTCGTCAGCCAGGGTTGGTCGGGGCCCACGAGAAGCGCCAGATCCTTGGTCATCTGTCCACCTTCAATGGTTCCGATAACAGCCTTCTCCATAGTCTCGGCGAAATGCGCCAGTTTTGCATTTTCGTCCAATTTGGCGCGCTGGGCGAGGCCGCGCGACCAGGCGAAAATTGACGCGGTGGAATTGGTCGACGTTTGTTCACCTGCCTGGTGCATCCGGTAATGCCGGGTGACCGTTCCGTGGGCAGCTTCAGCTTCAACCGTCCGCCCGTCCGGCGACATCAGCACGGACGCCATCAGTCCTAGCGAGCCGAACCCCTGAGCAAGCGTGTCGGATTGCACATCGCCATCGTAGTTTTTACAGGCCCAGACAAACCCACCGGACCATTTTAATGCGGCCGCGACCATATCATCGATCAGCCGGTGTTCGTAGGTGATACCTTTTTCGGCATATTTGTCGGCAAACTCCGCATCGAATATCTCCTGAAAGATATCCTTGAAGCGTCCGTCATAGGCTTTCAGGATTGTATTTTTGGTAGAGAGATAAAGCGGCCATCCCCGGGCCAGTGCAAAATTCAGGCAGGCCCTCGCAAAATCGCGGATCGAAGCGTCAAGATTATACATCCCCATGGCGATCCCGCTTTCGGGAAAATCAAAAACCTCACGCTCGATCGAGTTGCCGTCTTCGCCTTCCCATTTCATGGTGAGCTTGCCTTTACCCGGGACGAGAAAATCCGTCGCCCGGTACTGATCGCCGTAGGCGTGACGGCCGATCACGATGGCCTCGGTCCAGCCGGGAACCAGCTTTGGCACGTTCTTGCAGATGATTGGTTCGCGAAACACCACACCACCCAGAATGTTGCGGATGGTTCCGTTCGGCGAGCGCCACATTTTCTTGAGGCCGAATTCTTCCACCCGCGCTTCGTCCGGTGTGATCGTCGCGCATTTGACGCCGACATTGTGCTTCTTGATAGCTTCAGCCGCATCGATGGTGATCTGGTCATCGGTCTTGTCACGCATTTCGATGCCGAGGTCATAATATTCAAGATCGATATCGAGGAACGGGTGGATAAGCTTGTCCCGGATCATCTGCCAGATAATCCGGGTCATTTCGTCACCGTCGATTTCAACGATTGGATTGTCGACCTTGATTTTCGCCATTAAGTGCCTCATCGCCAGCTGATTTGTGTGAATTTGCGTAGGTGAATCTACCGCCCGTATAGCAAAGCTATGTTGCGGTGCAAAGTCCGGTTTCGAACAGATTCATGCAGGAGACAAGAATACTGGACCAGTGCCGGTGATTTGATATGTTCCGCGGACCTTTGCAATCCCGGATCGCTGAATAAGTACAAGCCGCCCATGACCAATTCCGCTCCAGTTATTGTCCTCGTCGATCCGCAGCTTGGTGAGAATATCGGGATGGCTGCGCGCGCCATGGCTAATTTCGGACTTGGCGAATTGCGCCTGGTCAATCCCCGGGACGGATGGCCCAATGAACGGGCAGAAGTCGCGGCTTCAGGCGCACCGGATATTCTCGAAAATGTTCAGGTCTTTGATTCCGTCGCCGAGGCGATCGGCGACCTGCAGTATGTGGTGGCGACCACGGCCCGCGCCCGGGATATGGTCAAGCCGGTTTCGGGGCCAAAGGCTATGACGGCTGAACTTCAAAAGCGCATAGGCAACGACCAAAAAACCGGGATATTATTTGGGCGCGAAAAATGGGGCCTGACGAATGATGAGGCGGCGCATGCCGATCATCTTCTGACCTACCCGGTCAATCCGGAATTCTCGTCTCTCAATCTGTCCCAGGCCGTATTGCTGTTTGGCTACGAATGGTATTCGGCGTCCGATGCTGGCGGGGAAGTCGAGGGAGGAGTACCGGATCATCCAGACAGGCAACCGGCTACCCGCCAGGAGCTTGTATATTTCTTTGAGCATCTGGAAGAGGAATTGGACAAAGCGGGGTTTCTGCGCCCGCCCGAAAAACGTCCGTCGATGGTGCGCAGTATCCGCAATATTTTCCACCGGACCGAGCTAACCGATCAGGATGTCCGAACCCTGCGCGGGATCATTGTGTCGCTGACCCGAACATTCGCTGGTGGTGAAGGGCGGTGACCGGCCCCGTTCTGATTTTTGATTCCGGGTTTGGTGGGTTGACAGTCTATCGCCACGTGGTGGACCAGATGCCTGGCGTCGATGTCTTATATTGCGCCGACAATGCGGCTTTTCCCTACGGTGGCTGGGAGGAGGCAGCTTTGGCCGCTCGGAACGTCGCTCTGGTCGGGGGCCTGATCGAAAAATTTTCCCCCTGCGCGATACTGATTGCCTGCAATACGGCGACAACAATTTCTATTGATGCCCTTCGCGACGCCTATAGCGATGCGGGACCGGGCATTCCGGTCGTTGGGACGGTCCCGGCCATCAAGGTAGCTGCTGAAACCAGCAGGAGCCGGTTGTTTTCGGTTCTTGCGACACCAGCAACAGTGCACCGCGACTATACCAAGGCGCTGATCGCGGCGTTCGCCGGGGATTGCGATGTGAATCTGGTGGGTGTTGAGCAACTTGCGGCCATTGCCGAAGAACGGATGCGTGGCACTGCAGTGGATCTTGAGCGACTGTCAGAGATAATTGCACCCGCGTTTATTGAAAAGGCCGGACGGCGAACCGACACCATTGTGCTCGGGTGTACCCACTACCCGCTTATCGAGGCTGAGATGATTGCAGCCAGCCCATGGCCTGTCCGGTTTATCGACCCGGCTCCGGCTATTGCGCGGCGCCTTCGGGAGGTGAAGGGAAATGTGGCGGTCGATCCAAACGGCTCCGGACGGCGCGAAATCGTATTTACAGCGCTTGTAAACAAGGAGGCGACGCAGCCTATCCTCGACAGCTTTGGCTTCGAACGCCAAATAATCTTCGAATTTTCGAGTTAGTCGAAGATTGACCTGGTCGGTTCATCCTGAATTTTATTCGAACCAGAATCTGGGAAACGATTAAAATCTTCCAGAACAAAGTATATAATTATATAATACATAATATATATTACTTTAAAACCGTATTAACAACTATTAATCAATTCTTTATTTACCGTGGTTAATCTTGTTTTAATCTATAATCAAGATGATGCGAACGTAGGTTAATGATTTACCGCGTTTAGAGAGAATAGAGTTATGAGCATCATTGGAAACAAACTGCTATCCGGTCTGGCAGCTGCAGTCTTATTGACCGGCGCTGCGAACGCAGCCGATTACATTCCCCCAATCGTCGAGCAACCTTATATCGAACCACCGGTTGTGATTAGCGGATGGTATCTGCGTGGGGATATCGGCTACGATATCTATAAAGATGCGAACTTTAGCCATACCGGTGTAACAGCGGCTGGCGGCTTTTTCCTTGACGAATCAATCGATCGTTCAGGTTCAATCGGGATTGGCGTAGGTTATGAATTTAACGACAGGTTCCGCGCCGACATTACAGGCGAAATTCGTGGCACCGAGGGTTTTGCCGCGGTTGACAAGTATTTTTTCGACTGTGCAGCGGCTGGACTCGCTTCGGGTTCGTGCGGCGGCGGCGGCATCATCATGCGTAACAATATGTGGCGCGGTAGCCTGACCTCTCAGGTAGTTATGGCCAATGTCTACGCAAACATCGGGACGTGGCGCGGTATCACACCATTTATCGGTGGCGGCGTAGGCGTTGCTTTCAACCGGGTCCACGGCGTGTCTGACTTTGACCCATCGGATCTCGGCGGTGGTGGATTTGCTTCCGACAACACGACCACAAGTTTCGCCTGGAACGTGCAGGCAGGCCTGGGCTACGATATCTCCGACAATCTTGTTATCGAAACCACCTATCGCTACATCGATCTGGGTGATGCGGAATCCGGTGCGCTATGTGCACTGCCAGTTAACTGCCCAGTTGGGGCGTTGGCGCCGCTTGTGATCGACGATATTACGGCTCATGAAATCCGTCTCGGACTGCGCTGGCGCCTTGGCGGCGGATACGCGGGTGGCGGATATTCCGGCGGTGGATACGGCTACGGAAGCTAATCAACGCATCTGAATATCTATAAATTTAAATTGGGCGTCCAACCATCCGGTTGGGCGCCCTTTTTATTTTCCCATTTCCCGACGAGGATGCGTCCTTCAGGGGTGCAATTCAATTTGACATCGCTCCTGCCAGGCAGTAGAGACGCATGTTCCCTGGTATGCAATTTCCGGGGAATACCACGCATACCCGCGGATGTGAGCTAACCAACCACATTCTGTCGAATCCGTCAGGGATTCTAGGAGGGTTTGCCTTCGATATAAGACACGTGAAAAAAACAAGGTTCAGGACGAATTATGACCAAGATCGTTAAGTCAAAATACAAGCTCGACCGGCGTATGGGCGAGAATATCTGGGGCCGCCCAAAGAGCCCGGTCAACCGGCGCGAATACGGTCCCGGTGAACATGGCCAGCGCCGCCGCAGCAAAATTTCAGATTACGGCATCCAGCTTCGCGCCAAGCAGAAATTGAAGGGCTATTACGGTCGTATCAACGAAAAGCAGTTCAAGCGGGTGTATGAAGAAGCCGTGCGCCTGCGCGGGGATACTTCCGAAATCCTGATCGGGCTCCTGGAACGTCGGCTTGATGCCATTGTCTACCGCGCCAAGCTGGCACCGACGGTCTTCGCCGCTCGTCAGCTCGTCAGCCACGGGCATCTTCGCGTAAACGGCGTAAAAGTGAACATCCCGAGTTATCGCTGCCAGGTCGATGATGTCATCGAGGTACGAAACCGATCCAGGGAACTCGTTATGATTATTGACGCGATCCAGAGCGGGGAGCGCGATGTTCCGGACTATGTCGACGCCGACCATTCAAAGTTGACAGCTAAATTGACGCGCGTGCCCAACCTGGCGGACGTCCCGTATGCGGTCATCATGGAGCCCAATCTGGTGGTTGAGTTTTATTCCCGCTAGACGTATTTGCGATACAGAATTCAAAGTCGTCGGCAATTCCGGCGGCTTTTTTGATTCCGCCTACCGGTTTTCGGCGAGGACAAACGCAGCCAGGGTCGTCAGGATGACCGCGGCCGCGAAAAACCAGATGCCGGGTAGGGTATTGGCATCCCCGAAGCCCGAATTCTTGACGTAAAATATCACGAGCGCCAATACCAGAACGTCGAGCATCGACCAGCGGCCGAGGAGGATGGATATGCGCAATACTTGTTTGGCGATCCGGCCTGTGATGACCATCACCAACGAGGCGGCGGCGAGGGCAATGACCTTGAGGATGGGGAAGGCCACCGAAAACAGTGCCAGAACGGCGCCCAGAAAAGATTCGCCTTCCAGCCACAGGCCCTGGATCACTGACAGGATCGAGTGGCGGTCGGTCAGAAAGTAGAACCGGTTGAATTCGATGCTCGGAGCGGTCAGACCGTAGATCAGAAATGCACCCGCCAACAGCGAAAGCGCCAGGCCGGTATATGCCTGTCGTTTTGCCGTCACCGAATACTCCTCAAGACTGGCAGCCAGGGGCGCAGGCCCGAAGGTATCGGGTTATGCGCTGGCGGTTGCGTGGAGCGGGACGCCTTTTTCGACGAAGTAATCCTGCAACTCGCCTGCCTGGAACATTTCCCGGATGATATCGCAGCCGCCGGCAAACTCACCCTTCACATAGAGCTGAGGGATGGTCGGCCAATTCGTAAATTCCTTGATGCTTTGGCGAAGTTCGTCATTGGCAAGGACATTGATGTCGCCATATTCGACGCCGAGATGATCCAGTATCTGGACGATCTGACCGGAAAAGCCGCATTGTGGGAAATCCCGCGTGCCTTTCATAAAAAGAATGACGTCGCCCGACTTTACCTGATCTTCGATCCAGGATTTTACGTCGCTCATTGGTATCTCCTTTGAACTATCTTACCCAAATGAATAACTGTTTGATCAATATTCGACAAGTCTTTTAGGTTCCGGACCCTAAGCATCCGGCACGCTTGTCTGCAATGCCAGGGCGTGCAGTTCGCCACCCATATTGCCCTGCAGCGCGTCGTAAACCATCTGATGCTGCTGCACGCGGTTTTTACCCCGGAACGCTTCGGATATGACCCTAGCGGAATAATGGTCGCCGTCTCCCGCCAAATCCCGGATTTCCACCCGGGCATCGGGTAGGGCAGTCCTGATCATGTTTTCGATATCGATTGCTGCCATCGCCATAAAAGGATCGCCTCACATATTCATGAATTGCGGGAACCAGGCTTCGTGCCGCTCCTGCAATTCTTTGACAAATATGGCGTCGGCATTCCCGAGTTTCAACTCACCTGCGATGGTTGAGCCAATCTCCTCGATTGCCACGCCCGCTTTCTCGCAACGATCCCACAACTCGGCGCGGTCTTCAAGGCGCGCGGTCATGACATACCGACCCTGGTCCTCGCCGAAAAATGCGGCAACAGGTGAGAGGGTTTGCGGTGGTGTTATCGCGGCGCCTATACCGGACTGGATCGCCATTTCAGCAAGTGTGACCCCGAGCCCGCCGTCCGAGCAGTCATGGACCGCGTTGACGAGCCCGTCGGCAATCAAACTGCGAACCAGATCACCGGCCTGTTTTTCCTGCTCAAGATCGACCGGAGGGGGTGGGCCGTCCTCCCGGCTGTGGATTTCGCGCAAATACAGTGACTGGCCAAGATGAGTTCCCCATGTGTCGGGTGCGCCCACGAGCAGAACGATGTCGCTGATATTGGTAAAACCCGAAGGAACGATTTTTCTCAGGTCGGAAATCAATCCTACGCCAGCAATGGTGGGGGTTGGTAAAATCGCCTCGTTATTGGTCTCGTTGTAGAGCGACACGTTGCCGGAAACGACTGGAAAATCAAGAATTTTACAGGCTTCTCCGATCCCCTGTATTGCGCGAACGAAGGTGCCCATAATCTCGGGTTTTTCCGGGTTGCCGAAATTCAGGTTGTCGGTGATAGCGAGCGGCGTCGCGCCGGATGCGGTCAGATTGCGCCAGCATTCGGCGACCGCCTGCTTGCCACCCTCGAATGGATCGGCGTCGCAATAGCGCGGAGTCACGTCGGACGAAAATGCCAACGCCTTTTTTTCGTGCCCCGCGATCCGGACAATGGCGGCATCGGACCCGGGCCGGACAATCGTGTTGCCCTGGATCAGGTGGTCGTACTGCTCCCACACCCAACGCCTGGAGGCGAGGTCAGGTGATCCGATCAACGTCAGCAGCGAAGCGGCAATATCGGTATCCGCGAAATCATTGTGCTCAAGCGCGGGCCTTGGCACCGGCATGGTCCAGGGTCGGTCATATTCCGGTGCTTCGTCGCCAAGGTCCTTGATCGGCAGGTCGGCGACCTCGACGCCATCCCTGAAAACCCGGAACCGGAGGTCATCGGTCGTCTCGCCGACAATGGCGAAATCCAGATCCCATTTCTCGAAGATGGCACGGGCCTGGTTCTCAAGCGTCGGATCGAGCACCATGAGCATGCGCTCCTGGCTTTCCGACAGCATCATCTCGTACGCCGTCATGGCGTCTTCCCGGCAGGGGACGTTGTCCAGATCGAGCCGGATCCCGAGATTCCCTTTTGCGCCCATCTCGACTGCAGAGCAGGTGAGGCCCGCGGCACCCATGTCCTGGATGGCGATGACAGCACCCGACGCCATCAATTCCATGCAGGCTTCGAGCAGGCATTTTTCGGTGAACGGATCGCCGACCTGGACCGTTGGGCGCTTTTCTTCGATGGAATCGTCAAATTCGGCGGACGCCATAGTTGCACCATGGATGCCGTCACGCCCCGTCTTGGCGCCGAGGTAAACGACCGGAAGTCCAACGCCTGTCGGTTTCGACAGGAAAATCTTGTCGGCGTCTGCCAAACCTGCAGCAAACGCGTTAACCAGAATATTGCCGTTATAGCGTTTATGAAAATTCACCTCGCCGCCGACGTTAGGTACGCCAAACGAATTGCCGTACCCGCCGATACCCGCGACCACGCCTGCCACCAGGTGGCGGGTTTTCGGGTGGTCGACCGCGCCGAACCGGAGCGCGTTCATGGCCGCGATCGGGCGGGCGCCCATCGTGAATACGTCGCGCAGGATGCCACCGATCCCGGTCGCCGCGCCCTGGTAGGGTTCGATGAATGAGGGGTGGTTGTGGCTCTCCATCTTGAATACAACGACCTGGCCATCGTCGATATCAACGACGCCGGCATTCTCCCCCGGGCCGAGGACCACGCGTTTGCCGGTGGTCGGTAGGGTTTTCAGCCATTTCTTTGAGGATTTATACGAGCAATGCTCGTTCCACATGGCGGAGAATATCCCAAGCTCGGTAAAACTCGGGGTCCGGCCAATCAGATCAAGAACTTTCTGATATTCGTCCGGGGACAACCCGTGGTCCGCCGCAAGATCTGCATCGACCAGCGGTTCCGGATTGTTTCTCGTGTCGTGGGCATTCATGCGGCGCGTCCGAGCAGACTTTCGAACAGGGCCCTGCCATCGATCCCGCCAAGAAGCTGGTCGATCAGGTTTTCGGGATGGGGCATCAGGCCCATAACGTTACCGGCTTTGTTGGTCATGCCGGCAATATTATTGACCGACCCGTTCGGGTTTCCTGTCGCATTGATCTCGCCAGCCGGGTCGCAATATCGGAAGACGACCTGATCATTGTCTTCGACCATCCGCAGGGTCTCGGCATCGGCGAAATAATTACCGTCGTGATGGGCGACAGGGAAGCGAATGATCTGGTCCAACGCGTAGCTTTGAGAAAACCGGGTTGAATTGTTGACGACTCGAAGGTTGATATCCCGGCAGATAAAATCGAGATCGCGGTTGCGGATCAGCGAGCCGGGCAGCAGGCCGGTTTCCGTCAGGATCTGGAACCCGTTGCAGATGCCGAGCACGGTCACGCCGGTATCGGCTTTGCGATGCAGCGCGTCGATAATCGGTGATCTGGCCGCAATTGCGCCGACGCGGAGATAATCGCCGAACGAAAATCCGCCCGGCAGGATGATCAGGTCGACGTCCGGAATTTCGGTTTCCTGATGCCAGACAATGACTGGCTTTATACCAGAGACACTCTCGATCGCGTCGGCAGCATCGCGTTCTCGGTTGGTGCCGGGGAATACCAGGATTGCGGTTTTCATAGCGTTTGAAACCTGTCTTACAGGCGCACGTGACACATAATTATGTGCCGTCCGGCAACAATTCGATTTGGTAATTCTCGATAACGGTGTTGGCGAGCAGCTTGTCGCACATGTTTGAGACCTTCGCGTAGGCCGCCGTTTCGTCGGTCTCGGTCAGATCTATCTCGATGACTTTTCCCTGGCGAACATTATCTACGCCATCAAATCCGAGCGTGCCAAGCGCTTTTTGAACGGCTTTGCCCTGGGGATCCAGAACGCCGGTTTTCAGGGTAATGAGAACACGCGCTTTCATTTGACGAATGCTCAGTCTTTGACCAGAACCGGGCCAGTGCCCTGCGAGACGTTTTCATTCTCCGTCAGGACTCCGAGCCGGCGCGCGACTTCGTGGTAGGCTTCGAGCATTCCGCCCATGTCGCGCCTGAATCGGTCTTTGTCCATCTTCTCGTCGGTTTCGCGGTCCCAGAGCCGGCAGGAATCGGGACTGATTTCGTCGGCCAGAACGATCCGCATCATGTCGTTTTCGTAGAGGCGACCGAACTCGATCTTAAAATCCACAAGACGGATCCCGACGCCGAGGAACAGGCCACACAGAAAATCGTTGATCCGGATCGAGAGCGACATGATGTCGTCGAGCTCCGGTGGCGCTGCCCAGCCAAACGCAGTGATATGCTCTTCCGACACCAAGGGGTCGTCGAGTTCGTCTTTCTTATAGTAGAATTCGACAATCGAGCGGGACAGGGGTGTCCCTTCTTCGATGCCGAGGCGCTTGGCAATCGAGCCGGCTGCAATATTGCGTACGACCACTTCGAGGGGGATTATTTCAACTTCGCGGATCAGCTGCTCGCGCATATTGAGGCGGCGCAGGAAATGGGTCGGGATACCAATTTCGCCCAACTGGGTAAAAATATACTCCGAAATCCGATTGTTGAGCACACCCTTGCCGTCGACAACTTCGTGCTTGCGTTTGTTGAACGCAGTTGCGTCGTCCTTGAAGTGCTGCACAAGAGTGCCGGGTTCCGGACCCTCATAAAGGATCTTGGCCTTGCCTTCATAAACCCGACGGCGGCGGTTCATGCCTTGCCTCCTGAATACGGAAAAGAAAAACTCATTACACGGCCGGCATAAGGCTTGATTTTGTATGCGTTCCCGCGAAGACCGAGAATCGAGAGCCACGCCACTAATATATTGAATTCGGAACTACCATATATACACCAGTGGTACAGTGATTCTTTTATAGGTGTGTGAGCGATATTGTCGCCTGTTGATTTCGGCCGATGCGCAGGCTATGGAGGAACAACTTTTGTCGTATCGGAATAATTACAAGACATGGGCGTAACCCCCAGAGTCGGGAGCAGAATTCATGAATAGTTTTGACAAGCGCAAAGAGAGTTTTGAGGCCAAATTCGCCCACGACGCCGAGCTGCAATTCAAAGCGGAAGCACGTCGCAACAGATTGCTCGGAGAATGGGGTGCAGGCCTGCTTGGCCATTCCGGCGACGCCGTGGCGGCATATGTCAAAGAAGTCATTAAATCCGATTTCGAAATGCCCGGCGACCAGGACGTTTTCAACAAGATCAGAAAAGATTTTGACGATGCCGGTGTCGAGCAGTCCGATCATCAGCTCCGCCGGACCATGGATGAATTTATGGCAAAAGCCATCGAGCAACTTCAGGCGGAAGGTTAAAAACCTCTCCAAACTTTTTCTGCATCAGGAATTCCCATGACCGCCCCCAGTTTTAAACAGCGGCTGACCGCCGGGGAAACGCTGTATTCTGCCTGGATGTCGATTCCATCTCCCCTGCACGCCGAGGCGCTTGCAGGTGACGGTTGGGATGCGATCGTCCTGGACATGCAGCACGGGCTGATCGCCTATGACGATATGCTTGCCTCCGTCGGCGCCATCAACAAGGCCGGGTGCATTCCGGTTGTGCGGGTACCGGTTGGCGACGACGGACTTCTCGGGAGGGTGCCCGATACCGGTGCTGAAGGTATCATTTGCCCGATGATCAATTCCGGTCAGGACGCGTCCTGGCTCGCGCGTTCCACAAAATATCCGCCCGACGGACAGCGGTCATGGGCACCGAAACGGGCGCTCACGTTACTCGAAATGGACGCAGCCGCCTACCTCGCCGCGGCGAATGATCTGGTGGTAACAATGGCCATGGTCGAGACCGGTATTGCCTTGAAAAATATCGACGCGATCTGCTCGACGCCTGGAATCGATATGATTTTCGCAGGCCCGAATGATCTTTGTGTCAATCTGACCGATGGCAAATTTGTCGACACGACCCGGCCCGAAGTCTTGAAGGCGCTGGAACTGATCGTCCGGAAATGCGTTGCCCATGGGAAGTTTGCGGGCGCATACGCCAATAACGCGGAAATTGCCCGGGTCTATCGCGATATGGGTTTTCAGCTTATCAATGTGGGCAACGATCAAGCCTATATGGAGGCGGGATCGACAGCGACGCTCGCAACCGCAAAATCATGAAAGGGGCGACAATGGAGCTACGCCCGAAGCCGGTTGGCAGCCGAGACGATGCCCTCGAATTGCTGATCGACGTGATGTTGTCGGCTGGACCTGTTGCCAGCCTGACCGACAAGTATTTTTCCCATTCAAGACGGATCGTCGAAAATGTCGGCGATTGTGAGGTTGTCTACGCGATTTTCCTACGCCGCAGAGTGATCGCGGCTCTCGAACCAGCGAAGCGACTGGTGAAGAGATTGGCGCCAAATGCCGAAATTAAGGCGTATTTTGAGGACGGGGAAATCGTCCCGTCCGAAACCAAGATCATGGAAATTCGCGGACCGTATTCCGAATTGTCTGAGGTCGAGACGCTGGTATTGCAGAAGATCGGGGTGCCCTGTGTTTGCGCCAACAATGCCTACGAGATGTGCCGCGCCATGCCCAACGCTGCCTTTCTGGATATGCATGCGCGTCACGCGTCCGGCCCCGAAATGAATTTGCTCGCGGCCTACGGCGCGTCAGTCGGCAGCGAGGCGGCAAAAGTCAAAAATGGGGATGTCAAAGGCTTTGTCGGCTCGTCGCAGGATCTGACCGCGCCGTTTTTTGGAGCGCTACGCGGGTCCGGCACCATGCCCCATGCTCTGGTCGGATATACAGGCGGGGACGTAGTCGACTCCCTGAAACTATTCGCGGAAACGCATCCGCAGGTCGAAATGCTTGTTGGCCTTGTTGACTATAATGGACACGAGGTAACGGATTCCCTGCGCTCGGCCGACTGGTTTTTCAAGGACGCAAAAATTGATAAAGATGGCCGCAAGCTTGCCGTTCGTCTGGATACCCATGGCGGGCGGTTTGCCGAAGGTCTCGATTACGAAACCTCCGTCCAGGCGGTCGGTGAATGGCTCGACGTGCACGGCGAATATAATATCGTCGAACGGGTGTTGGGTGCGCGGGCGTTCCAGCTTGACGCCAGCAATTTACTGGTCGACCAGGTTCGCCGGATCCTGTTCGGCAAGGGCGTATCGGCCGCGTCCATAATCCATGTGCGCCGGGCGCTGAACAAGGCCGGCCACGAAAAGGTGTTGATTGTCGCGTCATCCGGGTTTGATTCCCAGAAATGCCAGGTGATGGGCGCCACCAACGTGCCTGTTGATTTCGTCGGTACCGGCAGCTTCATGCCCGCGACGCTATCGGAGACCTATGCGACCGCCGATATTATTTCCTACGATGGCGTCCAGCGTGTGAAAGTTGGTCGCGAACATCTGTTTTAGGCAAGAGGTTTCGATGTTCAGTCGAAAACCCGCATAAAAATCAAATCAATGTTTTTGGTGTGGAAGCCCAGATCGAACAGGTCTTCCAGATCAGAATCAGGAATCACATCAGTGACTTCGCCGTCTTTCTTCAAGAAATCCAGGAACTGACCTTTGCCGTCCCATACGGGCATGGCGTTGCGCTGGACGATTCTATAGGCGTCCTCGCGCGATACCCCGGCCTGAGTCAAGGCAAGCAGGACACGCTGGGAATGGACCAGACCGCCGAGGCGATCGAGATTTTGCTGCATCCGGTCCGGGTAGACCAACAGCTTGTCGATGACGCCGGTCAGGCGGGCAAGGGCAAAGTCCAGCGTGATGGTGGCGTCGGGCCCGATCATACGCTCGACGGATGAGTGGGATATATCGCGTTCGTGCCATAGCGCGACATTCTCCATGGCCGGCATGGCGTAGCTGCGCACCATACGCGCCAGACCGGTCAGGTTCTCGGTCAGGACCGGGTTGCGCTTGTGCGGCATGGCCGACGAGCCTTTCTGGCCCTTGGAGAAATACTCTTCAACTTCAAGCACTTCGGTACGTTGTAAATGCCGAATTTCGGTCGCCAGACGTTCGACCGACGAGGCGATCACGCCGAGGGTCGCAAAAAACATGGCGTGGCGATCTCGCGGAATCACCTGGGTCGAAATTGCTTCCGGGGTAAGCCCGAGTTTTGCCGATACATAAGCTTCGACGCGCGGGTCGATATGGGCGAAGGTCCCGACCGCGCCGGACAAGGCGCAGGTTGCTATTTCCGCGCGCGCAGCGTCCAGCCGGTCGCGGGCGCGGTCAAATTCGGCATAGGCTTGGGCCATTTTCAGGCCGAACGTGGTGGGTTCCGCATGAATGCCGTGGCTGCGCCCGATGCACGGCGTCATTTTGTGCTCGAGCGCCCGGCGTTTCAGGGCTTCCAGTAATTTATCCAGATCGGCCATCAGTAGGTCGCTGGCCCGCACCAATTGTACATTCAGGCACGTATCGAGCACGTCCGATGAGGTCATTCCCTGGTGGACGAAACGCGCCTCCGGACCGACAATTTCGGAGAGGTGGGTCAGGAAAGCGATGACATCGTGTTTGACCTCGGCTTCGATTGCATCGATGCGGGCAACGTCAAATTCGGCTGCGGCGCCCTTGTCCCATATTTTCTCGGCGGCGGCTTTCGGGATAGTGCCAAGCTCGGCCATCGCGGTCGCGGCGTGGGCCTCGATCTCAAACCAGATGCGGAACTTGCAGGCAGGCTCCCAGATGGCGACCATTTCAGGCCTGGAATAGCGCGGGATCATTAGGCGGACCTGTCGATTTCAGTGATGATGTCCCCCTCGTACCAGACAGTGTTGGGTGAGACAATGACCGGTTAGTTGATGATTGCCGGAATGGCGATGTAACGCATGTTGGGCCCTTCAAAACCAACACTCAGGACCCGCACCAGAACGATCAGCTGGCTTGGTGCGTTATAGTCCCCGTGGATAATGACGTCGGATATGCCATAACCGATCGGGCATTTGCGCGACGAGGGGATCGACGTATCTTCATGCATGTTCAATGACGGTTGGCCACCATCGCGGGCGAGAACCAGGGCAAAGCCGCGGATATCCGATTCAAACCCCGAACACCCGCTTGCCGTCATCGGATATTCATTCATATCGAGGCGCCATTCGGCGCTGAATTGGGGCGTTGGCCGGAAGGTTAACTGGTGCGCATCGGCGCCGGATTCAGTAATCGGGTTTGCCGCCAGCAGCCGTCCGGCGTCCTGAATACCTAGCGAGACGAGGGCAGAAGCCGCACTGTTTCTGCTGACGGTACGGGCGGCGTTGACGCCCTGTGTGTCGTCGTCGAGCCGGGTCCGGAAGGGAGATCCGCCAGCCCAGGTGTCGCTGGCAACGTTCAGGATGAAAATATCCGAATAGGGAAATCCGGACCCGTCCTGCACGCCAAATTGTTCGTAGGCAAAATACGCACCGTTCACGGAAAAGCCAATGATACGTCGTTCGGCATAGTCGCCGGCTTTTGCCAGGCTGGTGCCAAAAAGGATTGAGATTGATACGGCAAGGTGGAGAGCAAGGCGATGCATGATCATTCCCTCAATCTTATTTGGCCCGGGGGATCAGTCTGCCAGCGATTGGCTTCAGGATAAAGGGCAACAGGTAAATCGGGAACTGGGCGAGGGCGCAATAGGTCCAGGTGAGGTCCGGGATATTGCCCGCGACCGCCGCAACGATCAAGCCGACGGAACGGTTGCCGTTGACAATGCCGATGGTCAATGCGCGCTCGCGCCCGTTGGACCAATAGATGCTCACCAAAATCAGAATAAACAACGTCGCCAGCCCAAATGCGAGGGCCGTCAATATGCCGATCTGTTCCGGGGTGTTGATAATTTTCTGGCCAATCCCGTCCATGAATGTGACCGCGAAAATAAACAGCGAGATGATCATCAGGCCGTCGATGGTCTCTGTATTTGCGACGATCCAATTGTTCCCCGCAAGGGCGCGAAACAGTCCGGCGGCGAGCACCGCACCGGCGATCATCGCGAAGAGCTGGATGGCCAGATCAAGGCCCGAAATATCCATGTTCCCGCCTGCGAACCAGCTCATGACCAAAGGGACGGTGATCGGCGTGATGGTGACGCAGCCGAGCAGGGTTGCCATGGCGAGCGGGCCGTCGAGGCCGATCAAGTAGATAAGCGCCGGCGCCGACATGAGGGGCGGGGAGGCAGCCATGATCAGGATTGCCAGCGCAAGATCGGGCCACAATTGCCAGATGCCCAGGGCCTGTAGAGCGAACCCGGTCAGGAAGGGGAAGGCGACCATGATAGCAAGTGTAGTGCCGATGATCCGTTTGGGTCTGCGCCCGATCTCCGAGAGTTGTCCCAGGTCGACCCGCGCCATCGTCAACGCCAGGATTGTGAAAATCGTCCATGCCAGCCAGGGGCGGAAGAATGACGCAAGGTCCGGCAACACGAGGCCAAGAAAAATTCCGACGGCAACGCCAAACGTTCCGAGCTTCCCAATCCATGCTATCGGGTTGTAATTCATGGCCAATAGTGTGATTTGAATTGATGTCTGTCGAGAACAAATATGATGTGATTGTTTTGGGCGCCGGGATCGCCGGGGTTTCGGCCGCAAGTCACCTGTTGCGCAAGGGACGCCGGGTCGCGTTGGTGGACCGCCGGCCTGCGGGCGAAGAGACCAGCCATGGCAATCTGGGCGTGATCGAGCGCGACGGGTTTGTCCCGATCACCTTCCCGACAGACCTGTCGGCCATTCTCCGCTACGGCCTAAATCGTGAAACCGAAATGCACTATCATTTCGGCGCGATGCTGAAAATGCTTCCCTGGTTATGGTCCCTGAAAAAAGCCTCGAGCCCGGAGCGGGTCGCAAAGTTTGCGCAGACGATTGCCGGCGTTGAAGCGGGCGCCGTGGGTGCGCACCGCGAACTGGCCAAGGCGGCGGGCGCGGAACATTATTTCAGGGATACCGGTTGGGTCAGGTTTTTCCGCGAGGAATCGTCCTTTACCGCGCTCAAAACACATCTGGATTTTTCCGATACGTATGGCGCGTCGTATGAGGTTTTGACGCCTGACGAACTGAACGAGATCGAGCCGCATATCGCACCCGTATTTCACCGCGCCGTCTGGTGGAAAGATACCCAGAGCGTATCCAGCCCCGGCAAGGTGACCAAGGCGTATGCCGATAGTTTCTCGGCGGGCGGCGGAGATTTTCTGATCGGTGATGCGCTTGGTCTGGCGCAAAAGACCAACGGTGGGTGGAGCGTGGAAACGGATGCCGGACGGGCCACGGCTAAAGACGTGGTGGTCGCGCTTGGTCCCTGGTCGATGGATGTTCTCAAGCCACTCGGGTACCGGTTTCCGTTTGCGGTCAAGCGCGGGTACCACGCCCACTTCGCGCCGCGCGGCAACCAGACTTTGTCCCGCCCGATCGTCGATTCCGATTTCGGCTATGCAGTCTCGCCCATGGAGCAGGGGATTCGCCTGACGACGGGAATCGAGTTTGCGGACAGGGACGCAGCACCATCGCCGGTGCAGCTTGAGCGGGCGACGCGGGTCGCGCGAAAGGTTTTCCCGTTGGGTGAAAAAATTGACGAACCGGTCTGGATGGGGTGGCGGCCGTGCTTCCCCGATTCATTGCCAATCATAGACCGCGCCCCAAAACACAAAGGGCTGTGGCTGGATTTCGGCCATGGTCATGTGGGCTTCACGCTTGGCCCGATCACTGGCCAGTTGATGGCTGAGATGGTGTGTGGGGAAAAGCCCTTTACGGATCCCGCTCCCTACAGCGCGACGCGGTTTTAGCTTTTTGGACCAAACTTCTCCTGCCAGGTTGGCCAGGTGCCGTCACCAAAGGACGTAGCTTCAAATACACCACGGGCGATTGACCGGGCAACGGCGTGGGCGGCCGAGGTGCCAATGGCGGCGATATCTTTGGGCGCGTGATCGATCGGTTTTTCGCCGGTTGCCAGACAGAACACGATATCGCCGTCGTATGGGGTGTGGACCGGATGCAGGGCGCGGGCCATGCCGTCATGGGCCATGGCAGCGACCCGCTTCGCCTGGGCGGGGGTCAGATCGGCGTTGGTCGCGACAATTGCAAGCGTGGTATTTTCGCGAGAGCGGGTCTTGAGGCGGAGGGCGCGGGCATTTTCAGGCAATGTCTCTGGAAATCCGTGACCGCCAAATTCATCGCCGATCTCGAACGGCGCCGCCCAGAAGTGGCGGCCTTCGCCCATCGTTGCGCTGCCTAAGGCGTTGACGACGGCAAGCGCACCCACGAGGAAACCGCTGTCCGTCATTTCAGAGGCGCTGCCAAGACCACCTTTCAGATCGAACGTTGTCGCACCGAACCCGGCTCCAACGCTGCCTAATTGGAATTGATGGTTTGCTGCTTCGCATGCCGCCCGGCCAAGCGCAGGGTAAGGGGAGTTGTTTCCCCAATCCTTGTTGCCGCCGTTCAGGAGATCGAACAGGATCGCGCCGGGGACGATCGGGATGCGCTCGAACGGTGCATCTTCTGGTCCGATCGGAAAGCCGCGTTTATTGTCGCGCAGCCAGTCCTGGACGCCGGACGCCGCCCTGAGACCAAGCGCCGACCCGCCAGCCAGAACAATCGAGTCGATGTGCTCGACCATGTTCTGGGGATCAAGTACGTCAGTCTCGATGGTGCCGGGCCCGCCACCCCGGATATCGTAGCCCGCAACCGCCGGTTTATCAGGTAAAATCACAGTGACCCCGGTACGGATATTGGCGTCGTCGGCGTTGCCGATACGGATGCCGGGGATGTCGGTAATCAGATTGTTCGTGCCTGTATCCGCCATCGGTATCACCAGTTCGATATGGGTTTTTCAATCACCATTCTGTCATAAGGTCATTGTGTCGCAATCACAATCTAGCGAGGTCGGTGTACATTGCTTGCTTTCGCGGGCGATCCCGATAAATCAATGTAGGGTTCGATGATCGAGCGCAGCATTGGGCGATAGTTAAATGGAAACTCTGACTATATCGGGCGTTTTCCTGGCGGGCCTGATCAGCTTTCTATCTCCTTGCGTTCTTCCCCTCGTTCCGCCCTACCTTTGTTACCTGGCCGGCACGACTCTGGACGAGATTTCAGGGGAAAATGCGGTCTCCCGCGCAGTATATTTTCGCGTTGTTTCCTCAGCCATGTTGTTTGTGGCTGGGTTCACCAGCGTGTTCATTTTTCTGGGCGCCAGCGCTACGACAATTGGCCGGTTTCTGGTGTCTAACCCGGATACGCTGGCCAAAATCGCTGGCGTTATCATCATCATTATGGGGCTGCATTTCTTAGGGCTCTTTAAAATCCCGCTGCTCAATCGAGATAAGCGCTATCATGGCGACACCGGTACGGGGACCTATTTGGGGGCGTACCTCATGGGCATCGCCTTCGCATTTGGTTGGACTCCCTGTATCGGGCCTGTGCTTGGTGCAATCCTGTTTGTCGCGGCGGGTCAGGAAACTGTCGGCGAAGGCATGTCGTTGCTGGCGATTTATTCTCTGGGGCTTGGCGTACCGTTTCTCCTGGCGGCGGCGGCGGTTCGGCCGTTTTTAAAATTCGCGGCCGGGTTCCGGCAATATCTGGGTGCCGTTGAAAAGGTGATGGGTGGAATGCTGGTCGTTTTCGGCGTTCTGTTTTTTACCGGGTCGATGACCGACATGGCTTATTGGCTGCTGGAGCAGTTCCCGGGCCTCGCGCAACTCGGGTAAGAATTACTCAGTGTGGAAATTTGGCATTTAAATACCTTGACGAATCAATCTACCTTCTAGTAGGTAGAAATAGTGATAAATAGGAGGAAATCATGTCTACAGAACTTTATTGGCTGTTGCTGACCACATTGATGACTACGCTGTTTTGGCTTCCATACATTTTGGATCGGATGATGGTGATGGGTCTCGGTCCTGCAATGTCCGAAACTAGTGCTGACCAGGTGCGACACAGTCCATGGGGTAGTCGTTCGCGGGCGGCGCACTCAAATGCGGTTGAAAATTTAGTCGTATTTGGTGCTGCGGTTCTCGCACTTCATGTACTCGGTGCAGGAAGCAGCGTTACGGTGTTGGCCGTCCAGGTCTATTTTTATTCACGTCTGGCGCATTTTTTCTTTCATACATTTGGAATTCCATACCTTCGGACCTTGAGTTTTTTCACGGCCTGGCTGGCAACATTGGCAGTTATTCTGACTAGCCTTGGATGGATATGACCATAGCTTAAATCGCTGCGCTGGCACCATTCTTGAGTGCCAGCGAAGTCATTTGATTTGAGCCCGGTTAGGGATTTGGGATGCCCAAGGTAAGCGTAATTTCAGATACAGGAACTCGAGAACGCATCCTCGATATCGCCCAGCGTCTGATCCAGCTGAGCGGATACAGTGCGATTAGCTATGCCGATATCGCCAGGGAACTGGGGGTCCGGAAAGCCAGCATTCACTATCATTTCCCCTCCAAAGCAGATCTTGGGTTGGCCGTTATCGAGCGCTATGAAAAAATGTTTGAGGGGGTCATGACCGACACCTCCAGCAACAGGGCATATAGCGGGCGGGACATGGTGGATGTGTATTTTTCACCCTATCTCGAATTGGCCAATGATCCGGATCTGATTTGCCTATGCGGTGCATTGGCAGGTGAATTATCTGCGCTACCACGCGCGATGCAGACACTGCTAAAGCGGTTCTTCTCGTTTCATCAAAAATGGCTGACGCAGGTCTTGACGGCAGGTCTGCAAAAAGGGGAATTCAAGCTACCGTCGTCGCCGGAAAAATATGCCCGTATGATTATCGGTTTGCTTCAGGGCGCGCTGTTGGTCAAGCGTGCGACAGGGGACGGCGATCAGGTTCACGATGCGGTCCGGATAATTCGCTTGCAACTGGCGCCGGCAGGCGGGGCATAGTTATGATTTATCCGGCGCGGCGTTTCTCATCCGTCGCTTTCGGCTCAATCCAACATCCAGTGTACGACCGGTATCGTCGGCGAACAGCATCATGGCGCGCTCGGTTACGGCGGTGATTGTCAGTGCGGGGTTAACACCCAATGAGCGTGGCAGGATCGACCCGTCGCATACGAACAATCCTTCGTGGACCGTATCGCCGTCGCCGGTAAATACCCGGCATTTATGATCAACGACGCCATTATCCGCACTATCGCCCATGGTGCAGCCGCCGAGTGGGTGCACCGATATCAGATTTCTCCCCAGGAGTTTAGACCAGGCCGGGTTATCAACGTGGGTGCCGCCAAGGGCCGCGGTGGCTTTTTCCAGGGTCTCGCTGATCCTTTGAAAGACGGGGCGTTTGCCGGCGTCGTCCCAGTCGATTCGGATGCTGTCGTCTTCCAGCCTCATGCGCCCGTCGCTGCCGTCGTGGGCCATCACCAGGAAGGTCATGGTGGCGTTTACAGCGCCGCTATAGGCACCGAACGCCATACTCTTAAGCTGGCGCACATTTTTTTTATAAAATTCGCCGATACCGTTCTCTGTGCCGGTGCCGAACAGGGCGCCGGTACCGGCCATCAGTTCCGGCAAGGCCGGCGCCAGGACACTTGGTATGGCGCCTTCCTGAATAACCATGCCTTCATCCAGGATGTCGGTGTCGCGCAGGTCAATCAAGCCTGCGATGACCGGTCCGACAGGCGCCTTGTCAATCACGGGCGGGTGTCCAACGCCAACGGCGTCGACCTGATCGTCGCAATTATAGCCGAACGAAATCACGTCGCCGTTGCCGGAAAAACCCATGCCCAGTTGTTGCGAAAGATTGAGCCCATTTTCTAGCGAACGTAACAGAATTTCGGTGCTGCCGAGCGTACCGGCACCCAGCACAACGATCCCGGCTGACAATGTTTGCTGGGTGTCGTCGTCGCCATCGAGATTGCGGAAATGTAAGATCCATTTGTCGCCGTCCCGTGAAATATGCCGGACCTGCTTACCGGTAAAAAGGTCTGCACCGTGGTCGATTGCGTCCGGCAGATAGTTCATGGCAATGGTGTTTTTGGAACCAACGTTGCAGCCCGAACAACAATCCCCGCAGAGCGTACAGGCCGGTTGCACCATGCCTGCGATGTTGCCTTCGGTGCGGTCTTCGAACGTCACATTGATCGGAGGCAAAACAACTTCGGTGCCCAGCGCCTTGCCGGATTTTCGGAAGGCCTCCAGCTTTGCCAGTTTGATTTTTTCAGGATAGATCGCAGGGGTGAGCATGGCCCTGGCGCGGGTGTAACCTTCTTGTAAACCGGCGCTGCGATCGTCGCGCAGTATGCTGGGCCAGGCGTCGCTATCAAAGACGCGCGCGTCAGGGTGCAGCATTACGTTGCCGTTAATGAGCGACGTGCCGCCAACACCGCAGCCGACCAGAACGCTGATCCCAGCGTTGGTATGAAGATCGAACAGGGCGGTATCGCTGCCGAGTTTGGTAAAGCCCAAATCTGCCTGAAATGCTCCGATCCCGTCGCCAAGGGTCCTTGGGAATTCGCCCGGAAGGATTTCGTGGCCGCGCTCGAGAATAGCGACGTGCAACCCCATGCGCGACAATCTGGAGGCGGCAGCGCCAGCCCCGTAACCTGATCCGACAATAATGGCGTCGTAGGCGGGTGCGGCGGTGATCCGGTCTTTGGAAAGGCGTTCCAGGGTCTTGATCCATATTGCTCAGGTTAAGGGGCCAATTTTTTCAATCAGGTCACATTCCGGTTCAGGCCAGGGGCGGGGTTTGCGGAATATCCGGGGGACCCGCGCGATTTTCATCGCGTAGACGAACAACTGACCTTTCTTGTTGATTTTCATCCGGAGAAAATTCTTGTGGTCGCGGATCCGCAACGACGAGAATGAATTCGTCCATTGGTGGTGGAGCAGATTGACGGCGGTGAACAAATAGGCGCCGAAGATAGTCCCGCCGATCAGGCCGCCGATGGTGACCATGAAAACCGAGGCGAAGGTGATCAGCCAATAGCCCTGAGTTGGATCAATCCCGAGGGCAACAACGCTGGTTCTTGCCAGTTGTACAGCAAAACAGAAAGCCAGGAGCAGACCGACAACGTGGGCGACTGTGTGGCAGAGGCCGGCAAAAATCTTTACCGCCACCAGTCCCTGCGCAAAGCTTGCCAGGGCACCCCAAACGGCGGCGAAAACAGCAAAAAATTCCGGTGATACAAATAGCGTTCGAATGAATTTGACCAATATTTCTTTGACGGCGTTAAACGTGCCGCCGTGATCGAGCAGGGCGAGGAACGAATCCGAGAGGCCAATGTCCGCGTTGAGGCTGCGGGTCTGCAGGAACCAGGCAAGGAAGGCGTAGAGGAGCCCGACTGCCGCCGCGAAATCAAGGTTGTAGAAAGGCAGGAGAAGATTGCGGAACGAGAGCCGGCGGGATTGCCCAGTCGAAGGGTAAGTGGTGACACGGCGATAGAAGCCGGGCCGGCCGTCGCCATCAATATCAAGATCCAGTGTCTCCGGCGTTGGGTGAGTCGGGTGCAGGAAAGCGCCACCGCCACCGGCCGTGATTAAAACGGGGTTGGCCGTTTTGTCGCGACTTTCGTAGCGAAGATAATGATGCTGATCCCCCGATATCAGCAGGCTGACTTTGGCGCCGTTCCTGGTCAGGATGTTGTGCAGGGTCCGCAAATTCTCCATCAATGCCGGCTTGCCGTGATGGTTGGACAGGACCCAGCTCGGGGTGGCTGTGCACAGGACAATTTTCTGTCCGGAAATCAGGTGACGATCCGCCATGAGGCCAAAATATTCGGTCTGCGCCCGATCGAGATAGTTGCCGAATTGATCGTCGGCGCCGATGACCCACCAGTCGCCCGGAAGTCGCAATGTGAAGTAGCTCCGCCTTTGCCGGGTCTGCCAGCCGCCAATTGCACGGCCCAATTTGTCTTTTTCCCTGGCCCGGTCAAATCGCGCGGCGCTGATCAGGTCCATAAAGGCCTGCAACCCGTCGTACCAGTCGTGGTTGCCCGGGATGGCGTAGAGGTCGGCGAACGGTTTCTCAGGTTGAACGCCGTCATCTGATATCTTCGACGCTTCTGTGAGAGGCGTTACAAACCGGTCTTCGTAATTCTGTTTCGACGGGTTCGGGTAAACCAGGTCGCCGCCGATGACCAGCAATTTGCCACGGGGGAGGGCTTCGTCGTCCGTCTGAATTTCGTCCTGCGCGAGGCATCGTGCGACCGCATGAGCAGGTTCGAACCCGTCACCGATATCGGCGGCGAAATCGAACCAGAAATCTTTACCTCTTTGACCCGTACGGTAATCGTAGATGCCGGAATTCTTGTTCCCGTTGATGGGGTCGCCAGGTTCCTGGGATTCGCGATTGTCGGCGAGACCACCAACCACCTGGGCCGCCGCCGCGCGCAGGCCGATCCCGACAAGCGCTAGTGGCGCGTACCAGCGCACCATGCGACGACCGCGGAATTCGTTGGTGTTTGAGGGGCGTGGCACTTGGTGTGTGGTTGGTTATAAGTTTTTATGGCTTCCGTCGCAAAACGGTCGGTTAGCCGTACCTTTGCAGCCGCACAACCAGTGGTCACCGGAATTCTCGGCCGTAAACAATGAGGGAACGAGATCGGTGGTTTTATGGCTGCCGTCACAAAAAGGCTGGTTCTGGCTGAGACCGCAGGCACACCAGGCGTATTTCTTGCCTTCTTTCAGTTCGACTTTGTATGGGGTTTTTTGGGCCGCTACCGGCTTTGAATCGGACATCGTTTCTCCCTCGTTGAATCGATAAAATATGTCTGCCACATGTCGGGCTGTACGCCAATCTGTGTGCAGTCAATAATATGTCATATTGGTAGATAATCGGCAGGAAATATACTACCCTATACGCTGGTTTTGGGATTTACGTGCTGGATCGCAGGAATTATTGTTTGGGTATGACGGAATTGCTATCGGTACCGCAGTTCCATCTGTATGGGGAAGATACGAACGACTCGGCATACGACTTTGTCCATGCTGAACCAATACAGGTGCGAGCGCGGCAGGCGGGCGGCCTGATATCCCTTCACAGCCACAAATACCTGCAGCAGGTAGTTTATGTGTCGCGCGGGGAATGTAGCTGCACGATTGAAACAAATTCATTCAATTTACAGGGCCCGGTGTTGATCCTGCCACCGCCCGACGTGGCACACGGGTTTAAGTTTGATCGGGCGGCTGAAGGCGTCGTGATCAGTTTTACCGACGACGTTGTTCGCGGCAAGACCGGACTTCGCTCAGGGCTGCACGAACGGCTGATGGCGGCGCAGATGCACCTGTTTGTCAACATTACGGAGGACCGTGTCGCCCGGCGGCTGACGCGGATAGCGGGCGATCTGGTCGGGGAAATCGCATTGCGGCGTGACGGCTATGAGATTGCAATGCGGTCACAGCTGGCAATTGTCCTGGTCGAAATTTCGCGACTGATCAGAGAAGGTAGCACCGAAAATTCCACGCATCCGATCTATGTCGACGAAAAAATTGAACGGTTACGCCAACTCATCGAGGAAAATTTTCACGAAACACGGCACCTGACGGATTACGCCAACTGGCTCAACATGACGCCCGACCGGCTGAACGAACATTGCAAGCGGATTACCGGCAAAACCGCCGGATCGATGGTCCGCCAGCGCCTGTTGATCGAAGCTAAGCGTCAGCTTGTGTATAGCGACTTGTCGGTGAGCGAGATCGCGTACGACCTCAATTTTTCAGATCCGTCGTATTTTTCACGGTTCTTCCGCAAATCAACCGGCCAGACCCCCCAGCAATTCCGCAGCGATCCCGGTCGCGACTAGAGCGTTTCCCGGGCACATTATCACTGTCTTGTACGGCTATATGGCCACTCCCCTTATCGCAAAATTTAGCGTACAGCGCGGGTTCTTGTGCACCGCGTCGGGGATTGCTTGGTCCAAATATGTGTCGCCAGGGACTTCGCCACGCACCTTCGTATCAGCATTGTTCTGGACGTCATCGCCTGTTGTATCAAGCCCCGTTCAGAAATGTCAGGACGGCTTTGTTGAAATTGGTTGCATCCTCGATATTGGACAGGTGGGCGCCGTCGAGGATCACGGTTTGGGCATTGGGGATAGCATCGGCGATGGCCGCGCCGTGATCGGGCGGGGTGGCGATGTCGTGTTCACCGATGATGACCAATACCGGGATTTCAACTGATCTGTTGGTTGCGCGATTGTCCATCCCGGCAATTGCCCAACAGCAACCGCAATACCCCTCCGGCGGTGTAGCCAGAATCATCTTGCGTACTTTGGTTACGGTGTCCGGGTTGGCACCGCGAAACTTGTCCGTGAACCAGATGTCGACAACCATGTCGACGATTTCGGTCATGCCGCCGTTGGTGACGCGGTTGACGCGATCTTCCCACGTGGTCGCGCCCTGTGGCATAAATGCGGACGTGTTGGCGAAAACCATGCGGTGAAACCGTTCAGGCGCGTGGTTCGCCATCCATTGGCCGATCATACCGCCTTTGGATAGTCCGCAATAATAGGCTTTGCCGATGCCCAGATGATCGAGCAGGCCGAGTGCGTCGTTCGCCAGCATCTCCATGGAATAGGCCATGTCCGGGGCACCGGAATCGCCGTGGCCGCGGCTGTCGTAGCGGATCATCCGGAACGATTTGGTGAAATCTTCAACCTGATCGTCCCACATGTTGAAATTTGTACCCAGCGAATTGGACATCAGCAATGCCGGGGCGTCGTCGGATCCGTCGACCTGGTAGTTGATTGTCGTGCCGTTGATTTCGGCAGTGGGCATGGCAGTCTCCCTGTCAAACTTGCTCGTAATTCCGTTTCAATACCTAATTGGAATTTCCCCCGGCCTGACGATATGGCGACTGAAAATTCCAGATTGGCTGCAACTCAGGCCCGGTTGCGTAGCGCAGAACCAGGCGAAGCACAATCTGGCCAGGCCATTTCCAGGTCTACTTGCCAGAACGTTGACCGCACTTGACCGGTCGGTCAGTTGACGATAATGTCCAACCTATGTCTGACACGCGAACGCGCTTGATCAAAACAGCAGCGGATCTATTCCTGCACAAGGGATACGGCACCGTTGGTACCCAACACATCTGTACAAATGCGAAGGTGAACAAGGGGACTTTCTACCATTTTTTCCCGTCTAAATCGGCGCTTCTCGTTGCAGCGATTGAGACGTACGCGGTGTCGTTCAACGACCTTTTTGAAGGGATCGCGCGCAGCGAGGCGCCGGTGGCCGAAAAGCTTGTTTCGCTATTCGAGGTTCCCTGCGAAGCCAACCGGCGGTGGTATAGTGCGAACGGCTTCGCGCAGGGTTGCCTGGTCGGGAACATGGCCCTTGAGTTGGCGACGGTCGACCCGGACGTTTGCCAGGCCGCGAATGCGGCCTTGAGTTTGTGGTCTAAATCCGTGGAGCCGATTGTCGCGGAATTTGCAGGTTCCGAGATGCTCGGCGATCTCGACCCTGCCGAGGGGGCACGCTGTATAATTGCCATGATTCAGGGCAGTTTGCTGATGGCAAAGGCAAATAACGACCCGGAATTGATTGCTGCCCTGGCACCTGCCGCGAGCGGTGCTTTGCGCTCGCTGGCTGATTCCACCTGAGCTAACCGACTGAATGGCCAGAAAAATGTAAATGCACGATTTTCACAACGCAATTTCCGGTTGGCCTTGACCGGAGTCCAGCAACGCGTAAAACTCAAGGCATAAGTTAAGGTGGTGTCCCAAGAGGTAAGCCGCCGAAGGGGTCTGAATTTATTTTTATCAGGATTTGTTTGTTTTGTGAGGAGGGACGTTGATGCCAACCGTATCGATGACGGTGAACGGGAAAAGTGTTTCGGGCGAAGTGCCGGCGAACACACTACTCGTCGAATTTTTGCGTGAAACACTGGGGCTGACCGGGACCCATGTGGGGTGCGATACAAGCCAGTGCGGCGCGTGTGTGGTGCATGTTGACGGCAAAGCCGCCAAATCCTGCACCCGGCTTGCTGTTCAATGCGAGGGCGCTGAAGTTGCAACGATCGAAGGCCTCGCGAACGGCGCCGACCTGCACCCGATGCAGGAAGCGTTTCGCGAAAATCACGGCCTCCAGTGCGGGTTCTGTACGCCTGGCATGATCATGGCGGCGGTCGATATCGCCAACCGCCATGGCGGCAAAGTGGATGAAGAGACCATTCGCCACGAGCTCGACGGCAATATCTGCCGTTGCACTGGGTATCACAACATCGTCACGGCAATCGCGGCTGGTGCCGCGGCCATGGGCAAGTAGGGGGTCATCATGTCAGAATCAGGAATTGGAGCTCCGGTAAGACGGACCGAAGATCAGCGGTTTGTCACTGGCAACGGCCGGTATACCGACGATATCAACGTAGCGCATCAGACCTATGCCAGTTTTGTGCTGTCGCCCCATGCGCACGCAAAGATCAAAAGCATCGATACCAAGGCAGCCGCTGCAGCGCCTGGTGTTGTGGCGGTATTTACAGGTCAGGACGTGGCTGATGCGGGGATCGGCGGTCTAATTTGCGGCTGGACGATCCACAACAAGGACGGCAGCCCGATGCAGGCCGGAGGACACCCGGCGCTCGCCCTCGACAGGGTGCGCTATGTGGGCGACCATGTGGCCATGGTAATCGCCGAAACCCTGGCCCAGGCCCGGGCAGCGGCGGAACTCGTGGCTGTCGATTACGATATTCTCGATTCCGTTGTGGTGACCGGAAAGGCCAAGGATAAGGATGCGCCTCAGATCCATGACGAAGCGCCCGGTAATTCGGTTTACGATTGGGCAATCGGTGATAAGGACGCCGTGGACGCGGCCTTCAAGGCGGCGGACCATGTGACCAGTCTTGATCTCGTCAACAACCGGCTGGTGCCGAACCCGATGGAGCCGCGCGCGGCGATCGGAGATTTTGATCCCGGTACCGGAGGTTATACCCTCCACACCACAAGCCAGAACCCGCATGTGGCAAGGCTCATCATGTCGGCGTTTCTGGGCCTTGCGCCCGAGCACAAGCTCCGCGTGATCGCGCCTGACGTTGGTGGCGGCTTCGGGTCCAAGATTTTCGTCTATGCCGAAGAGACCTTGTGTGTCTGGGCGGCTGGCAAAATCGCCCGCCCGATCAAGTGGACCTCGTCACGCGCCGACGCGTTTCTGAACGACGCCCATGGCCGGGACCACGAGACCATGGCAGAACTGGCGCTCGACAAAGACGGCAAGATGCTCGCGATGCGGGTCAAGACGGTTGCCAATCTGGGGGCTTATCTCTCGACCTTCTCGTCGGCTGTGCCCACATACCTTTATGCAACCCTGTTGTCGGGCCAGTATAATCTGCCCTCGATCTATTGCGAGGTGGATGCGGTTTATACCAACACCGCGCCGGTGGACGCCTATCGCGGCGCCGGCCGGCCAGAGGCCTGCTACGTTGTCGAACGGCTGGTGGAAACCGCCGCGCGGGAATTGAACCTCGATCCGATTGAATTGCGGCGGCGCAACTTTATTGCTGAGTTCCCCCACGAAACTCCAGTCATCATGACCTACGATACGGGTGATTTCGGGGCGTCCCTCGACAAGGCGTTGGAGCTTGGCGACTATGCCGACTTTGGCAAACGCAAGGCGGCGTCTGAGTCAGGCGGTAAATTGCGCGGAATAGGATTTTCCACCTACATCGAAGCCTGCGGTATCGCGCCGTCGGCTGCGGTCGGATCGCTTGGTGCCGGCGTTGGCCTCTGGGAGTCTGCTGAAGTCCGCGTCAACCCAACCGGCAACGTAGAAGTGCTGACCGGCTCGCATTCCCACGGGCAGGGCCACGAGACAACGTTTGCCCAGTTCACGGCGGCGCGGCTCGGGATCCCGATGGATCAGGTCAGTGTTGTCCACGGCGACACTGACAAGGTGCAATTCGGGATGGGGACCTATGGATCGCGGTCCGGCGCGGTTGGCATGTCGGCCATCAGCAAGGCGGTCGACAAGGTGATTGCGAAAGCCACCAAGGTTGCTGCGCATCTGCTGGAAGCGTCCGAAGGCGATATCGAATTTGAAAACGGCAGTTTTTCAGTCAAGGGCACTGATAAATCGCTGGCCTTTGGCGAAGTATCGCTCGCGGCATACGTTGCCCACAACATGCCCGAGGGCGTTGAACCGGGGTTGAAAGAGGGGGCGTTTTATGACCCCGCCAACTTTACCTTCCCGGCCGGGTGTCACATCTGCGAGGTCGAGATCGATCCTGAGACCGGCACCACGGAAATCGCATCCTGGGTCGCAGTCGATGATTTCGGTACCATCATCAATCCGATGATTGTCGAAGGCCAGGTCCATGGCGGGATCGCCCAGGGGGTCGGCCAGGCGCTGACCGAAGGGGCGGTGTATGATGCCGATACCGGTCAGTTGCTGACCGGGTCCTTCATGGATTATTGCATGCCCCGGGCCGACGACTTGCCGAGCTTCACCCTCGGATTTACCGAAACCGTCTGTCCGTCCAATCCTATCGGAGTCAAGGGTTGCGGCGAAGCCGGTGCGATTGCAGCACCTGCCGCAGTCATAAACGCGGTGACCGATGCGCTAAACATCAAGGATATTGCCATGCCGGCTTCCCCGGCGACCGTCTGGCAGGCGATCCAGTCATCCACCAAACAAGCTGCTGAGTAGGAGCAACAGATATGTACGAATTTGATTATCATCGCGCGTCAAGCGTTGCCGACGCCCTCAGTGCGCTTGGCAAGGCGGAAGACGGCACCGTAATTTCGGGTGGACAGACGTTACTGCCGACCATGAAGCAACGGCTTGCCAGTCCCTCGGACCTGATCGACATTGGGTCTCTGGACGAGTTGAGCGGTATTTCGGCGGACGGTAACGGTGTCACGATTGGCGCCGCCACGACCCACGCCACGGTTGCGGGCTCTGGCGATGTCAACAAGGCCATTCCGGCGCTTGCCGCATTGGCAGGTGGCATTGGCGATCCACACGTGCGCAATCTGGGCACAATTGGCGGGTCGATCGCGAACAACGATCCGGCGGCGGATTACCCGGCGGCCTGCCTCGCATTGGGCGCAACCATCACGACCAATAACCGGTCAATCTCGGCGGATGATTTCTTCACCGGGCTGTTCGATACGGCGCTTGAAAATGACGAAATCGTCACCGGCGTGACCTTCCCCAGAGCGGATAAGGCGGCCTATATGAAATTCGCCAACCCGGCATCACGGTACGCGCTTGTTGGCGTGTTCGTTGCGAAGACAGGCGAAGGTGTTCGCGTTGCGGTGACCGGCGCCGGCGAGGACGGGGTGTTCCGGGTCGAAGAGATGGAGTCAGCCCTCGCGGGCGATTTTTCATCTGCGGCGATTGCCGGGATATCCGTCTCGAGCGATGGGCTCAACAACGATATCCACGCGAGCCCAGACTACCGCGCCCATCTGATAGGTGTAATGGCCCGCCGCGCGGTTGACGCCGCCAACGGGTAGGCGCAGAGCGTAATAACAAGAAGCGGCGGGAGGTCAAATCTTCCGCCGTTTGTATTTGCCATGGAAGGTTTTCACTGACTATGCCAGCATCCCTGCCACAATCGATTGCCGAAGCTCAGTCCTTGCTGGAAAGCGGCGACTATATTGCCGACCGATCGCTGGCGACCATTTTGTTTCTTGGCCTGAAACTCGGGCGTCCCCTGTTCCTTGAAGGTGAGGCGGGCGTAGGCAAAACTGAAATCGCCAAGGTGCTGGCCTCGTCGCTAGGCCGCCGGTTGATCCGGCTACAATGTTACGAAGGGCTGGACACCGCGTCAGCGCTTTACGAATGGAATTTTCCGGCCCAGATGATTTCGATCCGCATGGCGGAGGCGGGCGGCGCCACACAAAAAGCCGAGGACGTATTTTCCGAAGATTTTTTAATCCGGCGGCCCTTGCTGGAAGCGATTGAACCCCACGAATCCGGTCCACCGGTTCTCCTCATCGACGAGCTGGACCGGACCGATGAGGCATTCGAAGCCTTTCTCCTGGAAATCCTGTCGGATTTCCAGATCACGATTCCTGAAATTGGGACAATCACGGCGGCGGAACCGCCCCTGGTGATCATCACGTCGAACCGGACCCGCGAAATCCACGACGCGCTGAAACGGCGCTGCCTGTATCACTGGGTGGATTACCCGGATGCTGCGCGCGAACTGGAAATCGTCCGGCTCAAGGTGCCTGGCGTTGCCGATCTTTTGTCGTCCGAGATTGTCGGCTTTGTCCAGGCGCTGCGCGGTCAGGACCTGTTCAAGGCGCCCGGCGTTGCCGAGACCCTCGATTGGGCCACTGCGCTTAGCGAGCTTGATACGGTTGCACTCGACCCGGCAACGGTAACCGATACGCTCGGGGTTCTGCTTAAATACCAGGACGATATCGAGCGGCTTCGGGGCGGCATGGTCCAGCAGGTGATCGATGAGGTGCGGGCCGGCCAGACCGCGGCGGAATAGGCCGGTGGTTGACGCCCTCACACCAGGTGGCGGCAGGCTCGCCGACAACGTGATACATTTCACAAGGCTACTCCGTGACGCCGGCCTGAAAGTCGGCCCCGGTCAGGCGCTTGGCGCATTGCAGGCGCTGGCAGCCGTGGGGATCGGCGAAAAGCGTGATTTTTATTGGGTCCTGCACGCAACGCTGGTCACCGCACGCGAACAACGCCCGGTCTTCGATGCCGCATTTGAATTATTCTGGCGCCGCCGCGGGCTGATTGAAAAAATGATGGCAAGCATGCTGCCGGAAACGCTTGCACCACCCGAAAAGAAAAAAACAAAACCTGCCACCCGCCGCATAGCGGACGCCCTTGAGACCCGGAGCAAACCGCGTGAAGTAGCGACCGAGGAGACCGAAGTCGACGCGCGGTTTACCTTTTCAGACCGCGAATTGTTGCAGGCCAAGGATTTTGAGCAGATGAGCGCTGCGGAAATGGAGACCGCGCGGCGGCTGGTGCGGGATCTGGTGCTGCCGGTCGACCTGATCAAAACCCGGCGCTTGATGCGGTCGAAGCGCAAATTGCAGATTGATCCGATGGCGACGATCAGGGCAAGCATTCGCGCTGGCGGCGATGTGATCCGTCTCAAATATCGCGAGCCCCGGCTGCGCTATCCTCCCGTCGTTGCAATGATGGATATTTCAGGCTCCATGAGCGGTTATTCGGAAATCCTGCTGCATTTCATGCACGCGCTGACCGCCGCGCGGCCAGACGTGCATACCTTTCTGTTCGGGACACGGTTGACAAATGTGACCCGCCAATTGCGCGCAAAAGATCCCGATGAGGCGCTCGATGCGGTCTCCGGGCACGTGCGTGACTGGTCAGGGGGAACGCGGATCTCGGATTGCCTGCACACGTTCAACCGGGTTTGGTCGCGCCGGGTTCTTGGGCAGGGGGCAATTGTGTTGCTGATATCTGACGGACTGGAGCGCGGCGACATTGACCAGCTAGACCGGGAATCCGAGCGCCTTGGGAAATCCTGCCGGCGGCTGGTCTGGCTCAACCCGCTGTTGCGGTTCGATCGCTTCGAAGCGCTTGCCTCGGGCGTTCGGGCAATCATGCCGCACGTGGACGAATTCCGGCCGATCCACAATCTGGAATCGGTCACCGATCTGGCCAAATCACTCGATGGACGCCATGTTGTGGTAAAACACCCCATGGACTGGATCAGGGAAGCAGGCTGAATATTATGGAAATTCGTGAAGATATCCTCGAAATTGCAGAGAGATGGCGTGACGACGGGCGCGAAGTCGCGCTCGCGACGGTGGTGTCCACCTGGGGTTCCGCCCCCCGGCCAACGGGAAGCCGGCTGGTAATTGATGCGCAAGGCAATTTTGAAGGATCAGTCTCCGGCGGGTGCGTCGAAGGGGCCGTAATCACCGAAGCCATGGATGTGATCTCAAGCGGGAAGCCGGAATTACTGGAATTCGGCGTCGCGGACGAGAATGCCTGGGAGCTGGGCCTTTCCTGCGGCGGCCAGATCCGGGTTTACGTTGAGAAGGTTGCGTAAAGCGGAATGAACCTCCAACTCCTTAAGGCGATCAACGAGAACCGCGCCAACCGGCAAGCGGTTATCCTCATAACCAACCTCAAAAGCGGCGTGCAACGCCTTGTTCGTGAATCGGAGTTGGGATCAGACGATCCACTCCACGATACGCTGATCGCGGCGCTTCGCGGTGGGCGCAGTCAGACCTTCCTACACGAGGGCGAAGAACTGTTCCTCAACGTGCATACGCCGCCGACCCGGCTGATCATGACTGGCGCGGTGCATATTTCTCAAGCGCTTTACCCGATGGCTGTTGCCTGCGGCCATGACACCGTGATCGTGGACCCGCGCGCTGCGTTCGGCACGCCCGAACGGTTTCCCGGTGTGGAACTGATCGTTGGCTGGCCGGGGGATCTTTTTCCGAACCTCGGGATCGACCGCTACGCCGCCATCGTCACCCTGACCCACGATCCTAAAATCGACGATCCCGCACTCGAATATGCGTTGTCGACGGATGCTTTCTATATCGGCGCTCTGGGTAGCCGGAAAACCCACGGCAAGCGCGTTGAACGGCTAACCGATAAGGGGTTTGACAAAGACCGGCTGTCCCGGATTGCGGCGCCCGTTGGTCTGGATATCGGGGCAAAAAGTCCCGCCGAGATTGCTGTATCAATCCTCGCGCAACTGACAGCGGCGCTCCGGCAGGGGCCGCAGGAAAGCGCCAAGCGATGAAATTCGGACCGGTTCCGTTGGAGGCTGCCAAAGGCACCATCAACGCGCATTCAGTGCGAACAGAAAACGGTAAGATCCCCAAGGGAAAATTTCTTGATGCCGACGATATAGCCGCGCTTCGCGCGTCCGGAGTAAAGAATATTGTCGTTGCCAGCCTGGAAAGCGGTGATATCCACGAAGACGAAGCAGCGCAAAAAATCGCAATTGCACTCGGGGGCAAAAAGACCCGCGTTGCGGACGCTTTTACCGGGCGCGTCAATCTCTTTGCCAGCGCTGCCGGCGTCCTCGTATTTGATGCGGCGCTCGTGCACGCGGTCAATCAAGTCCACGAATCCGTGACCCTCGCGACCCTGGCGCCCGGCGCGTTGGTTAGCGAAGGGCAGGTGATTGCGACGATCAAGATCATCCCCTTTGCTGTCGCGAATGATATCTTGGGGCACGTTCTCGAAGAAATTTCCGCACCTGAGAACAGCTTGTCGGTCGCGGCATTCAAGGCCCACAAGGTGGGGCTGGTCGCGACACGGGTTGCGGGCACGCCGGACAAGATGCTCGACAAATCGGCAAAGTTGTTGTCTGCCCGGCTGACGCGTCTTGGCTCCAGTCTTGGTGAAGAAATCCGCTGTAACCACGAGGAGAAGGCGATCGCAGCCGCGATCTCAGACCTTGTGGCGCGCGGACACGAACCAGTTATCATCTTCGGTGCGTCGGCAACCGTGGACCGGCGCGATATGGTGCCGTCGGGAATCGTTTCCGCCGGGGGCGAACTTGATCATTTTGGTATGCCGGTCGATCCCGGCAATTTGCTGCTGATCGGGCACCTCGGAGATGTACGGGTTTTGGGAGCTCCGGGGTGTGCCCGCAGCCCGGCTGAAAATGGTTTTGACCGTGTGCTGGAGCAAATGATGGCCGTTCAACCGGTCACCAGGCAGTCAATTGTCGTGATGGGTGCGGGCGGACTTTACAAGGAAATCCATTCCCGGCCGCAACCGCGCACCGCCGGCCAGCAGCCGGAGACGGAAGACAAAATGCGTTTTGCCGTCATCATCCTTGCGGCTGGGCAATCTCGCCGGATGGGCCCGGTCAACAAATTGCTGCAGGAAATCGACGGCAAGGCCATGGTGCGGCACGTGGCGGAAGCCGCCAACGCGAGTGGGTCGGCGGCGACGTTGATCGTTACCGGTCACGAGCGTGATAGGATTGCCGGCGAATTGTCGGGTCTCGATATCACCCTGGTTCACAATCCGGATTTTGCCGATGGGTTGAGCGCTTCCCTCAAAGCCGGGATCGCCGGGCTGGATGACGCCTATGACGGATTTCTGGTTTGTCTCGGGGATATGCCGGGCATCTCCGCTCAACTGCTCGATGATATGATGGCAGCATACGATCCCGATCAGGGCCGCCTGATCATCGTGCCGGTTTTTCAGGGAAAGCGTGGCAACCCTGTTCTGTTTTCAAACCGGTTCCGGGACGCGATGTCCGATCTCGGCGGCGATATGGGCGCGAAATATCTGATTGGCCGAAACGAAGATGTGGTATTCGAACTGGAAACCGGCGAGACCGTCCTGCGAGATATTGATACACCGGAGGCGCTGGCAAATTTCCGGGACCACCGCGACTGATCTCGATCGGCTTCGGAAATTTATTGTTTAAGAATTCGGGCCGTCGTCGAAGCCGACCCTGTCAACCATTTCGCTTGCTTCCTTGGTATGCTCGGCTATGTCGCTGATCGAAATCTGGTCGGGCCGGAGCTCGCCCCATGACAGGACCCGCTCGGATGCGGGTACATCCGGGTTGACCGGATATTCGTGGTTGACCTCAGCATAGATCTGCTGGGCCTCGTCGCCCGCCAGGAATTCCATCAGGGCGAGGGCGGCTTCGGGGTGCGGTGCGTAACGGGCCATCACAACACCGGAGACGTTGACGTGGGTGCCGCGGTCATTCGCGTTCGGAAAGATGATCCGTACCGCACGGGCCCAATCCTGCTGTTCGGTCTCGTTGGTATTGGTTTCCATGCGGCCCATATAATAGGTGTTGCCGAGCGCGATATCGCATTCCCCTGAATAAATGCTGCGCACTTGGGCACGGTCGTTGCCTGTTGGTTTATGGGCCAGATTTGCACGCAGACCGTCGAGCCATTCTTCGGTATCCGCGACACCATTGTGGGCGACCATGGATCCGATCAGGCCGAGAGTATAATAATGTTGACCCGAGCGGGTGCAGACACGGCCGCGCCATTCGGGATCGGCCAGATCTTCGTAGCTGATATTTTCCTGCTCGACCCGTTCGCGGGAGGCGTAAATGACCCGGGCACGTAAGGTGAGGGCGAACCATTCATTGTCCGGGTCGCGCCACGCCTCCGGGATATTTGCATCCAGAATGTCAGATTCGACTGGTTGTGCCAGGCCGGCTTCGGTCGCCGCCGTCAAACGGCTGATATCGGTTGTCAGCAGAATATCGGCAGGGCTGTTTTCGCCCTCGGCCGCCATTCGTTCGATCAGACCCTTGCTGGCGTATATCGTATTAACCCGGATCCCGGTTGCATCCGTGAATTTTGCAAACAGACTTTCGACTAGCTGAGGTTGGCGGTAGGAATAAACGTTCACCTCACCAGCGTTTTCGGCATCAGACGGAGCGATCAGGCCAGTGCCCAAAGCCATGAGGATCATGACAATACCGAGTAGTCCGAACGTCAACCTTGAGCTCATACTTCGCTCCATTGTTCACGACTAGAGGTCCCGAAACCTTCAAGAACCAAATTCGTAAATTCAGCGTGGTTTCTTTTTGCTATTGCGAACGATTAGCATTTGCAGGTAAGACCAATTGAAGAAACAAGTCAAGCGAATTGGCTGGGCGCAGGCAGTATAAATCCGGCCTTGATGAATACGTGCTGAGAATGCGATGAGAAGGCTTGGCATTTTTCACAGATACCGGAGATCGGGACATGGCGGAATTCAAAAAGATTGCGTTTCTGGGTATCGGCTTGATGGGTGCGCCGATGGTGCGGCGGCTCCTGCAGGGCGGCTTTCCGGTGACCGTGTGGAACCGCACCCACGATAAGGCAGTTGCGCTTGACCAGGACGGTGCCTGTGTCGCCTCGACACCTGCCGATGCGGTCGAGGGTGTAGATATTGTCGTCACAATGTTGAGCGACGGACCGGCTGTGGCTGATGTCCTGTTTTCCCAGGGCGTTGCCAAATCAATGAAAGCCGGGTCGGTCTTGGTCGATATGAGCTCGATCAAACCGGGGGAAGCGCGCGACCATGCCGAAAAGCTGACCGCATCGGGCCTCAAGCATGTGGACGCCCCGGTCTCCGGCGGGACGCGCGGGGCGGAAGACGGCACGCTGGCAATCATGGCTGGCGGTGACGCGGATGTGATTGAGGCCTTAATGGACGTATTTTCACCCCTGGGCCGGGTCAAGCGGGTCGGACCATCCGGCGCGGGACAATTGTCAAAGCTCGCCAATCAGGCAATTGTCGCCATCAATATCGGTGGGGTTGCTGAAGCCTTGCTGCTGGCAAGTGCAGGTGGGGCAGATCCGGCTGGCGTGCGTGATGCGTTGAAAGGAGGCTTCGCCGACAGCGCTATCCTGGAGCAGCACGGCAAACGCATGTTGGACAGGAATTTCACACCCGGAGGGGAAATCCGTACTCAGATCAAGGATCTGAATAATATCCTGGAAGAAGCAGCCGCGTTGGGGTTGGCATTGCCGTTGGTCAGCGCCATGCGGGACATTTTTGAATTTGTCCGCGACGATTTAGACGGCGGCCATTTAGACCATTCGGCCGCGTTATTGGCGCTGGAAGCGAAAAGCCCACCGCACAAGGTCGCGCGTGGCAGGCCCGGTGGTTGACCTTTACCTTGCTGGAAGGTCTAATTCGTGAAAAATCAACATGGAGCAATGTCATGAATATTGGTGGCGTCGCGGAGCGATCCGGTCTTTCGACCAAAACGATACGTTATTACGAAGAAATCGGGCTGGTCATTCCTGACAGGCAGGATAACGGATACCGAGATTATGCGATGGGTGATCTGCACACATTGCAGTTTGTCCAGCGGGCGCGCAGCCTTGGATTCTCGGTCGAGGAATGCCGTAAGCTTCTCGGACTTTATGAGGACACCAACCGGGCCAGCGCCGACGTTAAGACGCTCGCGACTCAAAAGATCGCCGATATCGATCGCAGGATTGTGGAAATGCAGTCCTTGCGCAATGCCCTGGCGCATCTCGCTGAAGCCTGTCACGGGGATGATCGCCCGGATTGTCCAATTCTGGATGATCTGGCTCAGGCCGCACCGCGCCTATAAAATCTGTAGTCCACGCATGCTGGCATGGCCGTCGCGTCCCACAATGATGTGATCGTGGATCTCGACGCCGAGTGGCGCTGCGATGTCGACGATTTTCTTTGTCATGGCGATATCGGCGCTCGAGGGAGTCGGATCACCGCTTGGGTGGTTGTGCACGAGGATAATCGCGCTAGCGGATAATTCGAGCGCACGCTTGACCACTTCGCGTGGATAGACCGGGGTATGGTCGACCGTGCCCGACTGCTGCAATTCGTCGGCGATCAGGGCGTTGTTCTTGTCCAGAAACAGGATGCGGAAATGTTCGCGGTCGGCAAACGCCATCGAGACCCGGCAATAGTCGAGGACGTTTTTCCAGGACGATAGTACCTTTTTCTCCCGGACAATATCCCGGGTCATCCGCTCGGTGGCAGCGGCGGCAATTTTTAGTTCGGTAATGATGGCTTCGCCAATCCCGTCAACTTCAAGCAATCTTGCGGGCGGCGCCGCGAGGACTTCGGCGAAGCTGCCGAATTTGGCAATCAACTGTTTGGCGAGAGGTTTGGTATCTGCGCGCTGGACAGCGCGAAATAGAATCAATTCGAGAAGTTCATAGTCGGCAAGCGCGCCTGCGCCGTTGTCACGAAGTTTACCGCGCAGTCTTTCCCTATGGCCATGATAGTGAGGCGTAGCCGCCCGCCCTCCCGCTTTTGCAGGCTCACGCATCCAGAGCGCCGTAGGGTGGCTGGTGCAGGCCCGCTGGCGACAGCGTGAATATTTCAACGCCTTCCTTGGTAACGCCGACCGTGTGCTCGAACTGGGCAGATAGCGAGCGGTCGCGGGTGACTGCGGTCCATCCGTCGGAGAGGATTTTGACGTGGGGCCGGCCCAGATTGATCATCGGTTCGACCGTGAACAGCATCCCCGGTTTCAGCAACACACCTTCGCCCCTGCGGCCGTAATGCAGGATGTTGGGGACGTCGTGGAATAACCGCCCGAGGCCGTGGCCGCAAAAATCCCGGACAACGCTGGTGCGTTCCCGCTCAGCATATTCCTGGATGGCAGCCCCGATATCGCCGGTGGTTGCGCCTGGAACAATGGCCGCGATGCCGCGCATCATGGATTCGTGGGTGACCTTGAGGAGGCGATCAGCGCGGCGTGTGATTTCGCCAACGGGGTACATGCGGCTGGTATCACCGTGCCACCCGTCAACAACAAGCGTGACGTCGATATTGAGAATATCACCTTCTCGCATCGGTTTGGTGTTGGGCATGCCGTGGCATACGACGTGGTTGATCGAGGTGCAGGTCGAATAGCGGAAGCCACGATAAAACAGGGTTGCCGGAATTGCATTGTGATCGCGCGCGAATTCGAATGCCAGATCGTCCAACCGTTTGGTCGGCACGCCGGGGCGGACTTCGCCCGCCAGCATGTCGAGCGCCTGCGCGGCCAACTGGCCGGCACGTCGCATGGCGGCAAACGCGTCCTCTCCGTGGAGCTTGATCAGACCGGTATTGCGGTCCGGTGCGTCGTTAGCAGTAATGTAGGTCATTCGAGAAAATGTTCCGTTGATCGCGGTATGCTTATGAATTTAAACATTGGATGGGCGTATGCAAGACTTCCTCTTGGATTTGGACAGGCGGATCATCGGCAATCGGTCATGACCCGGCATCAAACGGGACCCGCCGGCGGGCTACAATCGATTTAAAATCGATACTGGTATCGTAGACCATGACTTCGACGCCCCGGGACATGGCGTGGTCGAAAGTCTCCCCATAGACCGGGTCGATATCGCGGGCGAGGGTCATGGCCTGGGCGTCCATGCGCTGGATCAGGAACAGCATGACAGCGCGGTGGCCGGCTTCCACCATGTCGCCGAGTTCGACCAGGTGCTTGGCTCCGCGTTTGGTCACCGAGTCTGGAAATTCGGCCAACCCCGACCGGCGCATCAAGTGGACATTTTTGATCTCGACGTAACAAGGCGGGCGACTCTTGTCTTCGAGCAAGATGTCGATCCGGCTGTTGACGCCGTATTTCACTTCCCGGCGCAAGTCTGCATAGCCCGCAAGTTCCGGGATCAGGTCCGATTGGATTGCCTCGGTTACAATTCCGTTTGGGTAGTTGGTGTTTATGCCGACCAGGACGGGCCCGTCGCCAAGGTCGACCTCCAACAATTCCCAGGACCAGGGTAATTTTCGCTTCGGGTTGTTCGACTTGGTCAGCCAGACTTTGGACCCGGGTGCATTTAGCCCGAGCATTGATCCGGGATTGGCGCAATGGGCGGTGATTGTCTCCCCGGTTTCCAGGCGGATATCCGCCAGAAAGCGCTTGTAGCGCTTTTCCAAAATTCCGCTAGTGAGGGACTGATCAAATCGCATGGCATTGGATATCTTGGGGAGGCAGGCCGAGCAAGGGATTGGTTTAAGGTTGTGAATAGCTGCAATCCGGCATTTTTTTCACGGGGAAGCGCTGCTATAGAAGACCATGACGAAGAAAGATTCCAGCAACCCTGAAAATGACCCGGCGCCGGACCAGGTGGCGACAGCCGCCGTGCTGGCGATCGGCGACGAATTATTGTCCGGCAGGACCAGGGACAAGAATATCGGATTCATCGCCGAATACCTCACCAAAATGGGGATCGACCTGCGCGAAGCCAGGGTGGTTTCTGATGACGAAGACAGGATTGTCGAAGCGCTTAATGAATTGCGTGCTCGGTATACCTACGTCTTTACGACTGGCGGTATAGGCCCGACGCACGATGACATCACGGCGGACGCGGTGGCGAAAGCTTTCGGGGTCGGGATCGATCACGACCCGGAAGCCGTTGCGCTTCTTGAAGATCGTATGAAAAAAACCGGCCGGTTCAAGATGAACGAGGCGCGGATGCGCATGGCCCGTATCCCGTTTGGCGCGAAACTCGTTCCCAACAGCATCAGCGCGGCGCCTGGATTTCATATCGGCAACGTATTTGTCTTTGCAGGTGTCCCGGCGATCATGCAGGTGATGCTCGATGCCGCCGCGCCGCTGCTCAAGGGCGGCGTCGTGATGATGAGCGAGACCATAGAATCGCGGATCACGGAAGGTGACTTCGCGCCCAGTCTCGGGGAAGTGCAATCGCGCTACGACAACGTGCTGATTGGCAGCTATCCGTGGTTCAGGGACGGCAAGTACGGCACCAACATTGTTTTGCGCAGCCGCGATGAAACGGCGCTGGAACAGGCCAGCGCGGATGTGCGCGAAATACTGGAAAAACTGACCGGGACGACAAGCAGATCAGGGAAGAGAAAATGACCGACGAAGCAAGCCCAAAAAGTTTTCCCGTTTCGTGGGACCAGTTTCACCGCGACGCCCGAGCGCTCGCGTGGCGGTTGTCCGACCGCAAAGAGGGCGACTTCAAAGCGATTGTCACGATTACCCGAGGCGGACTTGTACCCGCAGCGATCGTGGCGCGCGAGCTTGAAATCCGGCTGATCGAGACGGTCTGCATCGCGTCCTACGATCACCAGTCGCAGGGTGAACTCGATGTATTGAAGACCATCAGCGAAGATGTCGCCAATGTGGGCAGCGGGGACGGCGAGGGGATTCTTATCGTCGACGACCTGGTTGACACCGGGAAGACCGCCAAGCTCGTGCGCGGCATGCTGCCAAAAGCACATTTCGCCACCGTCTACGCCAAGCCCATGGGGGTTCCGCGGGTCGATACGTTCGTAACCGAAGTATCGCAAGATACCTGGATATTTTTCCCCTGGGATATGGAGCTGCAATTCGCCCCGCCGTTGCGCGGGTCGGGCGATTGAACTGGCTTGATATGGCTCGCAGTTATTCCGCACCTTGTGCGTGCCTGACCGGTCGCAGTCGCGACCAACTACTTCTACGGGAACAGAAACGGTCTAGACTGGTCTTTGACTTGAACTTGTGACAAACCTCTGTCGCATTGGCGGACGTGGTGGAACTGGTAGACACACAAGACTTAAAATCTTGAGGAGCTGAGCTCCGTGCGGGTTCGAGTCCCGCCGTCCGCACCAAATCACACTGGTAGACCGCCACCTGGAGAGAACAGGTTTGTGGGAGAATTTTTCGACTTTTCCGGTCTTATGTCGTCAAGGTCGAGTTTCGAAAGAATGACTTGGACCGGCAGGAACAATACCCGATGGATTGAGCGCTTTGACCGAATAGTAGCCGGTCTTGATGTGATCAATGTTCACGGTCTCGTCAATTCCGGGAATGGCTAATATTCGACCGGTATATTCGCGCAACCCGTCGTAATCTATGACCCGTTTAAGGTTGCATTTGAAAATTCCATGGTACGCCGCGTCAAACCGTATGAGGGTAACGAACAGGCGGATGTCGCTTTCGGTGAGCTGGTTCGCCAACAAATAGTCTCGGCCGTCGGACAACCGTGTTTCAATGCTGTCCAATGTCTCGAAAACGCCAGCAACGGCTTCGTCATAGGCGTCCTGGGTGGAGGCGAAGCCTGATTTGTAGACACCGTTGTTTAGTGGTTCATAGAGAGTTGCGTTCAGATCATCGATTTCATCGCGCAAGTGGTGGGGATAAAGATCGACGGACGTATCACCGAACGCGTCAAACGCCGAGTTCAACATGCGAATGATATCTGCGGATTCGTTGTTGACGATCGTCTCCAGCTGTTTGTCCCAAAGTACCGGGACCGATGCGCGTCCGGAAAAAACCGGGTCGGCCTTGGTATAAATTTCATGCATGTAGGTGGTGTTGAGCAGGGTGTCGTATCCGGATCCCGGATAGTCTCCAAATTTCCAGCCTTGATCGGTCAGGATCGGCTCGGTCACCGTCACATCGATCACGTCTTCGAGCTTCTTCAATTTGCGGACCATGAGGGCGCGCGATGCCCAGGGGCAGATCAACGCGACATAAAGGTGGTAGCGCCCGGTCTCCGCTTTAAACCCGCCTTCACCGGCAGGGCCGGGTTCTCCCGTCGGGGTGATCCAGTTTCTGAAACTGGACGTTTCCCGGACAAACCGGCCAATCTTGTCTTTTGATTGAATAGGTTGCCAATCGGCGGCCCATTTTCCATTCACAAGCATGATAGATCTCCTTGGCAGGTATTTTTGGACGCCTGGAGGCGGTATATCCGCGTCCAGGCTTTTTCCTAAACTGATGGAATCAAATAGTATTTCCAAGTGGCAAAGACCGGTTCAGACGACCTATTGTCCGAGCCCAATTTGATTCATGTAGGTCTGGTTGTCCCAGAACAGCCATTCTTCGCTCATCGTACCATTTTCCCATTTGCCGATTGTTGCCATGTCGATGCGAAAGGCCTGTCCGGTGGGTGCGATGGTTTGGCCATCTCCAATTGGCATTGGCTCAGTAAACGTTCCCTCGAATACACCGGTAACCGCTGTCAGATCACCACAGGAAATTCGAATTGGATGTTCCAGTATGCGGGTGTCGGGCGCAAAAACAAAAAGTCTTTTGAGGTCCTCGATATGAACATCGATCCCGGTTGTGGTCCGTCCGTCAGGCCAATGGACAATAATATTTTCACTGTGGCTCCTATTGAGCTCGTCCCATTTTTGATTTGTGAACACATTGAAATCAAGATCGTCGAAAATCTGGAGGTTGGTCTCTGAACCCACCTGGTTCCAACAACTCAACGGTGTGTCTGTCGCGGCCTGAGCCGTCAGGTTTCCACTTATTGCGGGTACCAGGCTTGCAGAGAATGCGATAGCTGTGACTAGGGTTTTCATTTTTGGTGTCCTTATTCGTTTGATTTTGTCGTGAGCTTGGGGTCGTTCCAATGCTTCACTGGACAGTGACAAATTACTAAATGTTGATAAACAGTCATATTGACAAATGTCTATCAACATCACATTGATTATAAATGGATATAATCGTTGGAATGCGTACCTTTGTGGCTGTGGTCGATGCAAACTCGTTCACAGGCGCGGCCGATCGTTTGGATATGTCGACGGCGCTGGTCAGCAAGTATGTTGGTCAACTTGAAGAACGGCTCGGCACGCGGCTTTTGAATAGGACAACAAGATCTTTGGCTCTCACTGAAATCGGTAGGGCCTATTTCGAGCAATGCAGGCAGGTTGTTGACAATTTCGATGAACTTGAAGCCGCCATCCGGAACAAAAATGCTAATGCGAGCGGAAAGCTGATTGTCACTGCGCCGGCCACCTTTGGTGAAATGTACCTTGCCTCGGCGATCGTCGAATTTCAGGAGCTGCAACCAGCCATCACAGTAGATCTGCGCCTGACGGATCGATTTATCCGTCTAATCGATGAAGGTGTGGATATCGCGATTAGAATTGGCGAACTTGAGGATTCATCCCTGATTGCACGCCGTTTTTCGCCGATCCGCCTTGTGACATGTGCCGCACCATCCTATTTCGAAAAACACGGGGTGCCCGATCAGCCGGAGGATTTGATCCAGCATTCCTGCATCATCGACACAAATTTCCGGAACGGACCCCTATGGCCCTATTCGGTCAATGGCGAAAAAAATAATGTAAAAGTCAACGGTCGGATTTCAGTCAATAGCGCAGCAGCGACCCGCAAGATGTTGCTGAAGGGTGCCGGGATTGGCCTCATTCCCAGTTATGCCGTCGGTGAAGATATCAGACAGAACCGTCTGGCGGTGGTTCTCGAAGCATACGAAACTTCTGGTCTCGGCATCTATGCCTTGTATGCCCACAATCGATATCTGTCGACAAAGGTGAGAACCTTTGTCGACTTTATGGCCAACCGGTTCACTGCAACGCCTGAATGGGACAGGTTTTAGCAACATAATTCCAGCAGTACTGCACTGCAGCGTGATACGCGTTGCGGCTTGTGTCAAACTTCTGGGAACGTAAAAGTGGCCGTTGTAACTGGCGGGGGAGGGGCTTCGTGGACGTAATTTCCAAGGACAGTACAGACGTTGAAGATTTGGATCCGGCATTCATAAACCGGACCCTGTTCGAAGCCCTGCTTGACACGCGAGACCGGCGCGGCGGGAAGTTCGAGTTTATCGAGGATGCCGAACGCGAACCGATGACGTTTGACCGGTTAGTGCTCGGTGCCGGCGTATTGTCCGGCAAAATCGCCGCCATGAGTGCGCCGAAGGAACGGGTCGGGCTCTTGCTCCCCAACAGCAACGGCGCGGCGGTGGTGTTTTTTGCCTGCCACGCGGCGGGGCGTGTGCCGGCTATGCTGAATTTTTCGTCCGGCATCAGGAACCTGATTTCCTGCTGCCAGACCGCCCAGATTAAAACCGTCTTCACGTCGCGGCGTTTCGTGGCGCTGGGCAAACTGGAAGACCTGGTCGAAGCGCTTGAAAAGGAGGTCCGCATAGTTTGGCTCGAAGATGTACGCAAATCGATTACATCGATCGAGAAGATATCTGGTTTAATTCGGTCTAAATTTCCACGCCGAATGCTCGCCAAAATAGACACCGTTTCGACCGATCCGGCGGTGGTATTGTTTACGTCTGGCACCGAAGGAATTCCCAAAGGCGTTGTCCTCAGCCACCGCAACATTCTGGCAAATATCAGCCAGATCATGGCGACCGGTGCGTTGCACGAAGACGACCGGGTGTTCAACGCATTGCCGATGTTCCATTCGTTTGGCATGACGGCTGCGTTCATCCTTCCGGTGGTGACTGGCATGTCTGTCTTCATGTATCCGTCGCCGCTGCACTACAAGCAAATCCCGCCGCTTGTACGGGAATTCGGCGCGACCGTCCTGTTTGGCACAGACACCTTCGCTGTTGGATGGGGGAAAGTGGCCGAGCCGGAAGATTTCGCGACTATCCGTTTCATTGTGCTCGGGGCCGAGCGGGTCAAGAGTGCCACCCGGGAAATGTGGCGCGAGAAATTCGGAATCGAACTCTACGAAGGTTACGGTGCTACAGAGGCATCACCGGTGCTCGCCTGCAATATCCCGGGCGCGGCCAAAGATGGTTCGGTTGGGAAACTGTTCGTCGGGATCAAGCACAGAATTGACCCTGTGCCGGCCCTGAAAGACGGCGGGCGGTTGGTGGTCCAAGGCCCGAACGTTATGTCCGGCTACATGACCCACGAGAAGCCCGGAGAGTTGCAGCCGCCCAAAGACGGCTGGCACGATACCGGCGATATCGTTGAAATCGATAGCGACGGTTTTGTGCAGATCAAGGGCCGTGCCAAGCGTTTTGCCAAGTTGGGCGGGGAAATGGTGTCGCTGGTGGCAGTTGAAAATCACATCGCCGCAGTTTGGCCGGACAATGTCCATGCGGTTGCCGCGATCGCTGACAAGAGAAAAGGCGAGCAGCTTGTGCTGGTGACCGACAGGGTCAAGGCCGACAGGTCAGCGTTACAGAAATGGGCCAAGGCCAACGGGGTTCCCGAGCTGCATTTGCCGAAGAAAATAATGTTCGTCGATGTACTGCCGGTCCTGGGGACAGGGAAAATGGATTATCTGGCCATTCAAAAGATCGCCGAAAGCTGACGGGCGCGCGTCAACGCAAAAATAATTTACCTGATTTTACCGCCATTCTGCTGGTTCGCCTGGACGAAACCGATTAGCGTTCCGGCTAACTCTTTTGTCTATTGGAGAATCCTATGACCGCAGATTCAATGTCTCGGCAGCGCGAGGCCGTCCGCGAGGACTGGGCCGGGCGGGCCAAACACTGGGACAACCGTGCAGACCAAGTTGCAGAACCGGCAGAGCGCATGAACGTGCCCCTGATTGAGGCGGCCGACATCCGGTCCGGTCAGACCGTGCTGGATATCGCAACGGGGGCGGGCGAACCTGGGCTAACCGTTGCCAATATGATCGGTCCCAATGGGCACCTCACGATGAGCGACATGGTTCCCGAAATGATCGCTACGGCGAAACGGCGGGCGGACGAGCAAGGACTTACCAATATCGAATTTGTCATTAGCGACATGGCGGATTTGCCGTCCGGCGATGCCCAGTTCGACCGGACAATCTGCCGTTTCGGCCTGATGTTTTGTCCCGAAAAACCTAAGGCAATATCAGAGGCCTACCGGGTTTTGAAACCGGGCGGGCGCGCGGCCTGGATGGTCTGGGCTTCAAAGCGGGATAACCTGTCTTTTGACATTATAGACGAGGCCGCCAAATCCATCTTTGGCGCCGACAACCCGCTGCATGATCTGGAACGCCCCTTCAGCCTGGCCGCCGCTGGGTCGCTAGAAGCACTTGTTCGGGGTGCTGGGTTCGAGTGCGACGGCGAACAGGATGTTGTACTTTCACCCAAATTGCCTGCGGACAAACCGTTCTGGGGTCCTTTGGTCGATATGGCAGCGGGACGGGCGCGCGACGCAGCCAGCCCAGAGGAACGGGCTGCCTTTGACGCTGAGGTTGAGCGCCGGTTCGGGAAGATGATCACCGATGGGAAATATCATATTTCGATGCATTCGCGGATTTGCTCGGGGCTAAAACCCGCGTGACCGAACGCGCGCAGTCCGGGCTACTGTCGGGCGAGAGCGTTGCCCGGCTATCCCTGTTGCACTGGGCCATGGTGTTGGGGGCCGCGTCGCTGTTCGGTGTATCCTTCCTGTTTGTCAAAATGTCATTGACCGATATCCCGCCCATGTCGGTGGCTGCATTGCGGTGCGTTGTAGCGGCTCCAGTAGCGTGGGCCGTACTAAAAATTGTCGGCGGGTCGATGCCGACCTTCAAAGACTCCTGGCGTCTGTTCTCGGTTCTCGGCATTTTGACCGCTGCGCTACCCTTCGCGGCCATCGCCTACGGGCAGGGCAATATCGAAACCGCGCTCGGCGGCATGCTGTTTGGGGCGTTGCCGGTTTTCAATGTGCTGCTGGTCCCGTTGATCGCAAAGGATGAGGCGTTTCATCCGATCCGCCTGCTCGGCGCAATGATCGGGTTTGTGGGCTTGCTTCTGGTCATGGCGCCAAAATATTCCGGTGGCATGGATACAAACCTTATATCGATGCTGTTGATCGTTTTCGCCGCCATATCCTATGCAGCAGGTATCGGGTATGCCCGGCGCAACAAAGCGATCCACCCGATTGCGATGATTGTCGGGCAATTGGTTTGGGGCGGTGCCGTATTGCTGGCATTTGCAATTTATCTGGATGCGCCGTGGCAGGTCATGCCGTCGACCCGATCCTGGATCGGAGTTGCCGGGATCGGCGTGCTGGGAACTGCAGCCGCACCGACCCTAATGTTTTTGCTGATCCGTATGATCGGTGGAACCCGCGTCGCGATTATTCCGCTCCTCATGCCGATCTTCGCAACCATGATCGGCGTGTTCTTTGTGGGCGAACAGATCCAACTGCTATCGTTCGCGGGCCTTGGTTTTATCCTCGCCGGGGCAATCGTGATTGCCCGGTCGCAGCAGCGCAATATTTAGCTTTTCCCGATTTTTTCGGTTGCTTCGCGAGCAGCGCCACCTTCGGGGATCGCCTGGCCGGAATCGCGGTGGGCCACGGCTGCCGCAAATCCTTCCTTTTCGGCATATTGCTTGAACCACATGCCTTCCGGCGAATGGCGGGTTATGCCGTCGAACAGGGTCGCAATCATCTGCGTGTTGCCGATTCCCATATTGTCGTAGGCCTGATTGATCATCAGTTTCTGCATCATCAGCTGGTTTTTCGGTACCCCTTCGATCCGCTGTGTGAGTTTCAATACGGTGTCGTCCATATCCGATTCCGGGACGGCTTCAAGGGCCAGTCCGATCTTCTGGGCTTCAATTCCGTCAATAAGATCGCCGGTGAACAACATCCGTTTGGCAAGTTGTGGCCCCAGGCGGTAGAGCCACATCGCGGTCGAGGGGCAACCCCAAACGCGCGCGGGCGGGTATCCAATTTTTGCATCCTCGGCCATGATCAGCAGATCGCAGCACAGCGCGATATCGCTACCGCCCGCGACGGCGTACCCCTGGACCTTACAAATGGTCGGTTTGTAGCTGCGCCATAGCGAGACGATATCATCAGTAAAGGCCTTCATGATCTTGTAGTCGATCATCGGGTCCCAGGGCATTTCTGTCTGCATAACGGTGCTAGCGTTTTCAGCATAGATTTTGAGATCGTATCCGGAGCAAAATGATGTTCCGGTACCTTGCAGAACGATGACATGAACATTGTCGTCATCGTTGGCGAGGGCGACGGCGTTGCTGATTTCTCCCGGTGTTTCCGGGGCAATTGCGTTGAGCCGATCGGGCCGATTGAGTGTTATATACGCGGTGCGTCCACGGACCGCATATTCAAGCACGGTAAAATCCATTTTCTTTCCTTCCTGATTTAGTTCACCACCCGATCAATCGATTTGGTAGTTGCAGTCGAACGGGGTTCACTGCCATGCCCCGCGTCTATGAAGACTGGCTCCAGGTTTTTCCGCCGCCATAGAGCCAGTCGTACCGGGTGAGCAGATCTTCCGGGCGGGTGTTCCTGAGTTTTAGGTCTCGGGCGATACTCAATGGGAATGGCAGGTGGTAAATCCGGCTGTTCGTGCGGGATTCCTGCCAGACCCGGGCGATCCGCGTGAGCCGCCAGTTTTCGTAGAGCCTAAACCCTTGGGGGACTTTGCAATCGGTTTCCACGAGGGCCTTTGCAATCGCTTCCGCGTCCTCGATCGCCATCGCGCCACCCTGTGCCATAAAAGGCAGGACGGGATGGGCAGC
>JAJFGZ010000056.1 GCA_021775855.1 Hyphomicrobiales bacterium | reverse complement strand
CGAGGGCGATACGGGCCCGTCACCAACTTCGCTGGAATCACCAAATATCAAAGACCGGTTGGATTGCGGATAAAACAGAAGCATCGCCTTGGCAAAGGCCTGATAAGGCACCGGCGTGCTGAGCGCAATACATTTATCCGGGAGATTTTCAGCGTCCCCGGGCGCAATCAGACAGGCCGCCGCACGGGTCTCGCGCAGCCGTGTCAAATAGGCCCGATTGTCAAAAAATGTGGCGTGATCCGCCCCGGCATCAACGAGGGGTCTGAGGTCCGAAATCAGGCAATTAACGTCATCAGCGCTGGCTAATTCCGCCTCCGCCGCGGCAGCGACCTCGCTCAATTTGAACGGGCCGGATCGCTCAAAAAATCCCGGATGTTTCATGGCTGGTTGTATCTATCAAGCTTGGCGTGCCGTCAAGCATATGACCCGGCCGCTCTGACGGGATGATTAACACATACCGGGCTTGAATTGCATCACAAGACTGTCGGTTCAATTCCCCACAAATTGAAACCGGATGTCTCCAGATTGACGCAATATTGCAATTCGCAAGTTGGCAATAGACTCCGTGTCTACGTCGCCCGTTGGCTCGACGTCGAGTGGAACTGTATCCGGATCATGCATAACGGGATGGAATTTCTGCTCCATCCGAATAAACGGCAGATCGCAGCTGGACGCCCCCATTCACCGATCAATTCCGGCTTGTTTCTGATTCATTGAGATCGTGGGAGATTGCGATGGAGCGGACGCGGTTTAGGCTCTGTTTGATGAATTTGACCGGAAGTTGAGACGATCGGGTTACGCGCCCAATGGGCCGGCAGATTGTCGACGCCACTTTGTTATCGGCCCCCGCGCCAGCGCATCAATGACGGCAAGGTACGACGCCGGATCGTCACGACCAATAATACGGCTTCTGATGTATGGACTGACAGGGCGTACCATTCGAAGGCAAACGAGGCGTTTCGTGAAAGACGTGGCCACACTTCACGGATCCACCTCAAGAAGCCGAAGGGCAAGACGATGCCGGATCATATCTCGCGGGGAATGCCACAAAGTCGAAGATCCGCGTCAGGGTGGAGCACATCTTTGGTGAGCTGAAGAGTAAAATAGGCCTGTTCATCCGCACCACCGCTTTTAAGCTGGCCTATACAATGAAGCGACTGATCTTCCATGGGCGAAAGTAGGCAATGCCATACCTGCGCCCGAAATCAAGAACAACCCTCATATACAGACCCGAAAAGGCTGGAGACCCTTAAAGTCCGGGGTCCAGTCGCCTGAATCATGGCAAACATTAGCAGCGTCGCCAAATGTCATGGTTTATGGGGGTGTCCAACTTAAGTCACTATTCGGTTTCCGGGCAGTAGCTTAGATTACGTGAAATAACAGTCCACCTATACTCGGACATAGGTCGACGGCAGAGGACCAGGATTCCTTGCAAAAATATTGGTTTGCCTTCACTGAAAACCCATTTCTGGTTGGTGGTGTTCTTCGCTACTTTGGGAAGGTGAAAGCAAACATCCGGTGCAACCACGGCCAGCCGCGAAGTTTCGGGCTGTTTTACCTAGTTTCAGACACCGGTCTTTTGCCAAGTAGGTCCCTATACGCCTCTTCGTAATTGCTTGCGCAACGATCCATCTGGAATTGATCCAATACGCGGGCGCGCGCCGCCTTGCCCAGCGACCGGCTCATTTCTGGATCGTCGATAAGGTCACCAATTGCCTTGGCTAACCTGGACGGGTCTCTGGAAGGAACAACTATGCCGGCATTTCCTCCATCCAGTGCCTCGCCATTTCCTCCAACGTCGCTCGCCACAATGCCAAGCCCCGCCGCCATTTGCTCCAAAAGCGCATTGGAAAACCCCTCCTCATGCGAAGGGAATACAGCAATATCGGCACACCGCAACAATGCAGGTGCGTTGTCGCGTTCACCAAGAAACTTCAGATGACTGGATATACCCAGAATTTCACTCTCGTTTTCAAGGACAGTTCGATAACTGGTATTGCTTCTTTGAAATTCTGATCCCTGAAAAGGGATATCACGTCCTATCAGCAACAAAGTCCAATCCCTGGACAACCGTCCCGCATCCTTGAGTTCACCAAGCGCCCGAATCAAATCCATATGCCCTTTATAGGGGTGCAGATTTGCAAGTATGATGAAAACCAGGTCGGATTGTGAAATTTTAAGATCCCGACGAAGTTTCTTTCGATTGACGCCAGACGGATCAATTCGGTCCGCCGTCAATCCGTTGTATATCAAGCGGACACGGTCTGGCGGGGCGCCATCGGCAAGCAATTCCTTTACGACCGCGTTGCTATTGCCAAGTAACAGAGCCATTCGTCGTTGCAAGAACCGCTCAACAAAGATAATAGGCGCTGGATATCTAGACCGGTACGTAATCAGGCCACGCCTGCTCATAGCCAGCCGGGGATGCCAAAAAAAGGTAAGCAGCCCTCCAATTATGACCGCCTCGGGCAGGAAAAAATGAATGACCCCGTGTCGGTGTTTTATAGCGAACAGCAAGAATTTGGGGATGAGCAGGATCAAACGTATTGCGCGTATCAACCATACCGGTAGCCAGTCAGGCATTTGGACAAAGTTTTTTGGCGCTATATCTATGCCGAATTCCTGAAGCTCAGCAGCCACAGGTCCGGAACGCCCGATTAGGAAAACCGAAACGTTCCAGCCCCTGCTCTTCAATACTGGCAGCAGTTGCAGCAAATGTAATTCCGTGCCACCGCGCAGCATTGAGCCAATGACAAAACCGATTCTGCCAGTAGCGTTGGGTGATGACGGGACTGTATCTTGGTCCTTGGGGTCCATTTGCGTCGACGGCTCCAGGTTTCTTTTTTGATTATTTTTTCCCTGCGAAATTCCTTCGGCGATAGGGCCAGAGAAAACTGTACTTGCCCAGAAAATAAAATATTTGAAATTTTTCTTACCGTGTCTCTCCGACGAGTCAATTCAAAGGGCCTGCATTTTAGGCGAGACCTCCTGATTGCAAGCTATCGGGTATCCGGGATTTAATCTGTATCGCAACCGGAACCAGCAGCCGGGAAACGTAGTTTGCAACAAGTTGATGGTTTAAACCCGGAGTAGAAATACTCACTCAGGCAATCGCGTGTAGGGCGTCGTATAGACTTGCCATGCGGTGATGATATGTGTGTTTATCGCACACATGATTATAGCTAGCGTCAACAAGTTTGTTGCAATAGTCAAGATCTGAAAATCGCGCCATGACGTCATCAATGTTCGAAAAATCTTCCTCGAGCGAAATAAAATGCTCGCCAGGCACGAGAATATCGTTGTAGCGGCCCTTCATCATGATCTGAACGGTCTTGGTCCCGATTGCCTCAAAATGCCGAGAGGATATTGCCTTGGAATATTTTTCCGCCCTTTTATCGGGGGAAAATACGGCGTCGGCGATCGCCTTCATCTCTTCTTCGGAGAGAATAGAATCGAGGGCGAAATCTTCGATCGTGTGCTTATCCAACATTTTTCGCATGCCCGCCTTCGCCCAGGCCGGAAACAACCGCCTAATTGTGTTCCTGAACGTCGAATCCTGAGAAAGGATTAGGCGGCCCTTCGTTCCTCTATCGCGGAGCAAGGCCTGAATTTCGCGCGTCATCGCATCATCACGGCTGAGAAACGAGCTTCCCGCCTCGGTCGAAATCGTGCCCCGGCATTTCTGTAAAAAATCAACCCATCCGGCCCGGTCAAAACGCTGACCACCAAGATCAATATCTGCTGTAATCCCGAGATTTTCGGCATTCTGCTCGAAGAAATTGTGGATTGCGACCCGCAGATTATCACCAATATGCAGGCTGTAACGATGCGAGCGAGCGCCAATATCGATTTCCCGGGCTGAGTGGAGCGGACCCGGCTGAAAAGCGTCCGGATTAAGTGCATGGGTGATGCAGCGGACTCTGGCCGAGGATACCGGCGCGTAAAACCAACGGCCGGTTTCTTCCAGAAGCTGGGTCAGGATGAGATCGGCTTCGGTCTCTTTCAGAAAACGGATTTTATCGGCCATCGGAGCGAGTGGCAGATTGACCTCGTTCCCGATAAAAACACCGAATTTACCCTTGCGGTTTTTAAGCGCCCCCTCAAGCGGGCGCATCGGCCCGGTCCCATCGCCAATCGTTGAATGCAACGCGACGACGAACGGGGCACTTTCGATCTTTTTTGAAATCCGGGAAATTGCCCGGGCACTTCCAACATCTTCCACATCGAGCGTGAACCCGTCGAATTGCCGAAACCCGTCAAGCCAGTCATCATAATATGACAGCTCACTTGTATAGTTGCGCACCAGTACCAGGACAGGCAGCTTCTCCATCATGACGCTCGATAAAAATTCTTGTGGCGTTTGGATCCAGACCCTACAAGGAAAATCATGCTCGTACCGACAGACTTGTCCAGATCAGAACAGCTGGTCGAGCAGAAGCGAGACCATCTTTTCACCTGAATGACCGTCACCATAGTCTGCAATGGTACGGCGTGGTTCGATATAACTTTTGCTCGTCCACAAGCGGTTCCATCCGGCGTCCAGGGTCTCGACCCATTCCGTTTCATCGCGCAATGTTATGCAAGGCTTGCGGTGAAAATAAGCCTCTTTTTGCAGCCCCCCTGAATCAGTCAGCAGGATTTCCGCGCCACCCAGCAACAGGTGGAGGTCAAAATACCCAACCGGTTCGATGCAGGTCACGCCCCTGAGCTTGCGGCCCTTTGATTCGAGCACCTGCCGGGTGCGGGGATGAACCGGAAAGATAATCGGAGCGTTCTCCGCTTCGGCCTCGATGAACCGGCAAATGGTCTCAAAACGCTCCGGATCATCCGTATTCTCGGCGCGGTGCAGCGTGCACAACCCGTAGCCGCCTTCGGCCAGGCCGAGGGTCTGCAAAATTTTGGACCGTCCCTTGGCCTGCTCTCCCGCAAAAAGCGTCGCGTCAAACATCACGTCGCCAACTAGGTGCACCCCTTCGCGGATCCCCTCGCGCTCCAAATTCTCGACCGAAGTCTGGGTCGGGCAGAGCAAAATGGCGCTGAGGTGGTCTGTAAGAACACGGTTGATTTCTTCGGGCATGCGCCTGTTGAAAGATCGCAAGCCGGCTTCGATGTGCGCAACGGGGATATGCATCTTGGCCGCCGTCAACGCGCCCGCAAGCGTCGAATTCGTGTCGCCATAGACCAATATCAAATCCGGGATTTCTTTTAGAAGAACCTCCTCGACCGCCTCCATCATGCGCCCGGTCATTTGACCGTGCCCGCCACCGGAAATATTCAGGTCGTAGCGCGGGCGTGGGATGTCCAGTTCCTGGAAAAAAATCTCGGACATGTTTGCATCGAAATGCTGACCTGTGTGGATCAGCACTTCTTCGATCGTCGCCTCGTTTTGCAGAAGACGGCTGACAACAGCGGCCTTTATAAACTGGGGGCGCGCGCCAATAATAGTTACAATTTTTTTCACGAGGCCTCGCGTGCGCCCGTCCCGGCCCTCAGATAGGGGGCTATTTCCGGTATGAAATGGCGGTGCTGGGCCATACAGCGCTTGATTTCGCCCAGATTCTTTGTGGTCCAGGCAATCGTGCGCTCGAGCCCTTCTTCAATTTCAACTTCTGCTTCAAAGCCAAGCTTTTCACGGGACTTGGTGGGGTCACCAAAACGCCTGCCCGAGCGGTCCCAGTCGCGGGCGGGTTTAAGATCGACTGGTGTCGCGTTGCCGGTTATTTTGTTGATGGTCTCGGCTAATTCGCGGATGCTGGTCTCGCGCCCGGAGGCTAGATTGTAAATATCGCCAGGCTCGCCCGCTGCCGCACAGGCCATCAGGCCACGTGCCATATCCTCGACAAAAATAAAATCCCGGCTGGTATTGCCGCCATTGTCCAGCGGTAGCGCCTCGCCCATCAGCGACCTGAAAATAAAGGTCGGTGTAACATTCCGCCAGACCGTATGCACTGTACCGCGCCAGCGCCCGGCGCCGAGAATTTCGCGCGGTCCGTAAACATTCTGAAAGCGCGCCTTGACGAATGGCAGTTGGTAGCGGCCAAAATAATAGTTGCCGTAGAGTTCTCCGATTATCTTGGAAATCGAATACGGGCTATCATGGTGGAGCGAAACGGGTGCGTCTTCTTTGGTAGCCGCCGCCTCGTCGTAGGTCTTCTCCGCCACCGCACACCCTGCCGCAGCGTAGACAACTTTCTTCAAAGACTTTATGTCCTTCAGCCGGTCAAACAGCTTGAGCGTCGTCAAAGTATTGTTGTCGTGATCGGCAAGCGGGTCGTAGATTGAAGATTGATTGCCGTGGTAACAAGACAGATGCCAGACATAATCCAGGTCGTCAGGCAGTTCCCTTAAAATACGGTCATCGGTAATCGAGCCGAACCGAAATTCGACCGCCGGTTCATCGGGAATATTGACAATATCAGACGATAACAAGTTATCGACAATAATGAGTTTTTTTGGTTGCTGCTTCACGAGCATATGCGCCAGATTGGAGCCGACAAACCCGGCCCCTCCGACGATCAGGAGGTTCCTGCCCGCAAAAGGCGATTGCGACATTATACGTCCTCCGGTTTGGCGGCATTGATATAGAGATTCCAGCCGAATTTGCGGGCAATCCAACTATCACTAAGCGATGGAAATCGTTTTTTGGCAAAGCCGGCCAATCGCGAAAACAACAGCAGCTGGTCCCAGGATATCTGGTTTACACGGAAACAGTGTCCTTCGAAATTGTGCAACAGCGCCTGAGCTTCACGTTTGGAATAAACCCGCGCCAAAGGGCAGCCAACCCCGTCATTCATGTTGGTGACCTCGGCCTGTGACCGGCCACGATAGGTTCGGCTAACAAGCCTGAGTAGCCGAAACAGAAACTGGTACTTGAAGCTGTAACGATAATAAAGCATTGCGATAACGCGTCCGCCAGGCTTGAGTACGCGAAAAATTTCGTCGACCATTGGTTCTGGCGTGGGCGAGTGATGTAAAACGCCCATCGAACATACAATGTCAAAGCTGTCATCCGAGAAGGGCAGATGCATGCCGTCGACGGCGTCGAATGAGCCATTGAGCCCCTCTAATGCGAAGCGCTTGCGGGTAAGATCTACAGCGGTTTCGGACATATCCACACCGCTCACCTCGGCGCCATTGCGGGCATAGCGTGACAACACATAGCCGTTGCCACACCCAACATCGAGAACAGACAAACCGCACGATGACGAATAGCCATGGATTCGGTCTGAATATGTGTAGGGCTCGCACGCGTCACCTTCGCGAAGTGAATCAAATAAGCTGAAAAACTCGGCCGTGCCTGGTTCAGCAGATACACTGGCCGCAGCAACCGGATTCTGATTCCAGAAGCTACGCACATCCTCCAGAGAGACATCTTGCGTGGTCATCCGTCTACCTGTGTCTTGCCCGCTTTGAGATGGCTATGGATCGCTGAAACACCGTGCTCGTCGTACCATTCAAGCATCCGCTTGATCGTCTCCTCAAAGTCGATTTTTGCTGACCAGCCGAGGACACGCTCCGTCTCGATGGGGTCGAGTACGACCGCCGGTACGTCGTCGGCGCCGGGCGGCTCGATCGGCACATCGCCCGGATCGACATTCAAATAACCGGCGATCGCGTCAAACACGTTCTTGATCGATTTCCCCTCGCCCGTCGAGATATTGAATATCCCGGTTGGAGCATCGTCATGTAGGACGATATCCATGACAGACATAAAGTCGGTCATGTCGAGGAAATCCCGCACCGTATCGGAACAAAAACAGGGTTTGCCCGCTTTCAATCTAGTATAAAATGTCGGGATCGGGCCGATAGCCAGGCGCGGCCCGGCAATGTTGGCGAGCCGCAGCGATACCGTCGGGACTTTTCCCATCATCATAAATTGTTCGCCGGCGGTCTTAGAAATTCCGTAACTGGTAAACGGGCGCAAAGGCGCATCGACCGGAATGGGAACCGTGTCCGGGCGGCCATACGTCAGCGCGGTTTGAAAATTGATCAACCTTTTAACCCCGGTAGCCTCCGCCGCGCGCGCCACATGGATGGAGCCCGTGACATTGGTCGCGGCATCGCTAGCCCAATCATCGGGGTCCTTATAGGCGGCGGCGGAATGGATTACATGGGTTGGTTGAAAATCGGTAAAGCATTCGTCAACCAGCGCCTTGTCGACGATCGAGCCCTCGACCACCGTCAAGCCATCGATTCCGTCGGGCACGACTTCGCGATTTCCGGTAGCGAAATTGTCCAGCACGAGAATTTCGTGACCGCGCGGGAGATAATGCTCCACTAGTCTCGAGCCGAGGCAGCCCGCGCCGCCGGTAATCAGAATGCGCATGTTGTCCGCGGTCATGCAGATGTATCCCCGCTTGGCTTGCTGTCTTCCATTTTCAGATGGGTGTAACCGCCATGGACGCCGTATTTATCGAAATATTCGACCGCCAGCCGCACCGTTTCCGCAAGCGGCGTGAACGACACTCCGCCAAAGTCCTTATAGGTCCGTGACGGATCAAGCAGGATCGACGCCACATCGTCATCCGCGAGTGATTTGACCTCCGGCTCGGGATAATCGTTAAGTTGAAGCGCTTTGACCACCGCGTCATAGAGTTCGATGATGGCAATGTCGGTCCCGGAGGAGAAATGATACGCCCCACTCCCAACCCCGTCGGCGGCTTTGAGGACGGTTTTCGCCAAGTCTTTGGCAAGCACAAAATCACGCCGTGACTCAGTGACAAAGCATTTTTTGCCAGCCTTGAGACGCTCGTAAAAAATTGGCAAGGGCCCGGAAACATTCCGCGGCCCGACCACATTGGCGAGCCGGAACGACACCCAGTCCAAACCCGACAGACCCAGATATTGTTCGGTCGGCGTTTTTGAAATCGAGTAACTCGAGTCGCCCGGAAGAATAGGATGATCAAGTGTAATTGGTTGTTCAAGCGGCTTCGTGCCGTAACACAACGCCGTCTGAAAATAGATGAAGCGACCAATCTTGTTGTTCATGGATGCCCGAATGAGAGCGGCCCCACCGGCAGCGTTGACTAGACAATCGTTGTACCAGTCGTCGGGATCCTTATAGGAAACGGCAGTGTGAACAACAACATCGGGTCTGAATTCTTCGAACAACCGGTCAACCAGCGGGCGGTCGACAATCGACCCTTCGACAAATGTCAAATTATCGTGTGCCTCGGGCAAATGGAGGCGCCGGCCGGTCTCGAAATTATCGATCGCCAGAACCTGGTCGCCACGCTCCAAATGCATTTCCGCCACGTGCGATCCAACCTGGCCGCAGCCGCCGCTAACAAATACTTTCATGATTATTCCTTGTCATTCTGTCGATTAAAACTGAAATTTCTGAGGGACTATCCAGCGAATGGTTACAATCGGAATTTGGGGAGGTGGCCTGCGCATTACTTGACCAGGCTACAATATAGATCAAGCCCAAATCGGGGGCCTACCCATCTATTGAGAAACGGCCTCGGCACAAACCGCAAAATACCCTCGGCACCAATATTTTCGGCACGAATTTGTATGTCGCTGAAGCCTTTGCACAGCTGCCTCAATTCCGATTTTGTGACAAATTCCGTTTGCGGAGCCGCGGCACCTTTGAGATTGGCATCATAAGCAACACGTTCGTCCTCGTCTCCCGCAGGTGCGCTGTATGCCCGCATTCCGCTTCCTAACTTGCGCATCGATGTTCTAATCGGTTCCGACGCGAATTGCCTATAGGATGCCGCGCTGTAGACCATGATCATCGCCTGGCCTCCCGGCTTTAGTAATTTCTCCACAGCTTTGATTGCGTCGGGCAAGTTGCCGGTATGGTGCAAACAACCAATCGCAACAACCCAGTCGAACGTATCATCATCAAAAGGGGGATTCAGTATGCTTCCTTGCTGCACAATGGCGTCATTCGCGCCGATCAGACGGCACCGATGTGCGGCCATCCCGACAGGTCCCGCGGCAATATCAAGACCGTGATAATGTGCGCCGGATTCCGCTATTTTCTGTGATACAGTACCGTAGCCAAGCCCAACCTCCAGGACACGCTTCGTTTTCATCCTGGCGAAAGGAATATGGCGGTACAGGTAGGGATAAAAGTCGAAATACCAATCGTCAAATTTCTTTAGGCTCGCAGGTGAATCATCACTAATTCCGATCTGCTGGGCAAGCTGCGAGCCACACAATTCGTCCCAGAACGCAGCATTCTTTGCGTCAATTTCGTCCTGGTCCGCAATGCTCTCGGTAGTCATGGTGCCTTCGCTCTCCATTCGCTGGCGCGGTCGTGAAACATTTGGTGCCATAGTTCAAGGGAGAGCAGGCCCCATGTCTTGCGCGAGAACCGTCCGGCGTCGGCAAAGTTCTCGATCACGCGGCTCGAATGCATAAAGTCGCGGGTACGCGCGGCCTTGCTTGAGAATAGGTCACCGACAAAGTCTTTCAACTCATTTGCGTACCATTCCTTGAGCGGCACCGGGAAACCCATCTTGTCGCGCCGCGAAATCAACTCCGCTGGCAACGCGTCGGCAAAGGCGTGTTTAATCAGGTGTTTCATCTGGCCTCCTTCGAACTTGACGTCAGCGGGGACAGTGGCGGCGAATTCGACTAGCTCATGATCTAACAATGGGACACGGCTTTCCAGCCCGTGCGCCATGCTCATCCGATCCTCGACCTGGAGCAATGCCGGCAGCAAACACTTGAAATCGAAATGCGTCATCTTGTCGAAATAGGCTTCCTGGCGGACATTCGAGGAATTGTTGAATATCGATTCGAAACGCTCAAAAACGCCCTCTTTGTTGAGGCTTGACCAGTCGACTTCATCGGACATGTCCGAAGAGCGGTCAATCAACCTGAAATAACGCTGGTCGAGATTTCCAAACAAGCCGTCGCGCCAAAATTGACGAATCATCGGCTTATATTCGCGCAAGACTCCAAGGTTGGGAATGATGGATTCGATCGTGACAACGTAATTACCGTTCTCGTAATTTCCCTCCAGCGCAGCATTGATACATTGCTCAAAATAGGCGACGAGATAGCGCGCATAGCCGCCAAACATTTCGTCGCCTCCCTGACCACCCAGCACGACTTTGACGTGGCGGCTTGCAAGCTCTGAGACCATGAATTGCGGGAACGAACCTGGCCCCGCGACCGGGAAATCCAGGTGGTAAATCACTTTCTCGATATTGTCCCTGAAATCCTGGGCAGTAATCGTCGCCTGGTGTAATTCACCCAGCGCGGATTTTGCCGCTAGTTCCGCAAAGCCGCTTTCATCGTAGCCCGGATAGTCGGTAAACTTGCCGTGGAAAAACAACCGATTCTGGTTGCTTCTTTGCGCCGCCAAAATCGATATGAGGCTCGAATCAATTCCCCCCGACATATAACCGCCGATCGGAACATCGGCGCGCAAATGGACATCGACGGAATCTTCAAGCAATTCCCTCAACTTGCGGTAGAAATA
>JAJFGZ010000055.1 GCA_021775855.1 Hyphomicrobiales bacterium | reverse complement strand
GCTACCGCTAGCCATACTGGCGCCAATATTCTCGGCACCAACAACGCGATTGCCGGGGAAGATTGTTTTGCCGCCGGCAACTTGCTCAGTTCCCTTGAAGTACCCGTCACCATGGCCGCAGTTTTTGAACAAAATCCTGATCTGCACCTGGCAAACCGACTGGTCACGGCGCTCGCCGCTGGGTTAGCTGCCGGCGGTGAAGAAGGCGATGTTCATTCCGCCGCTTTGCTCGTTGCCCACAAACATTCTTTTCCGCTGGTGGATCTGCGGGTCGATTGGGACGACGTCGACCCGGTTGCCAAACTCGGCGAACTGTGGCGCGCCTATGAGGGCGAAATGGAGGCCTACGTCACCCGCGCTGTCAACCCCGATGTCGCGCCATCCTACGGAGTCCCCGGCGATGAATAATAGCTCTTCAGACAACATCCTGACACCCGATCAGATCGCTGCCTTCAACCGGGACGGGTTTCTGATTGTAGAGAATGCCGTATCGGCGGACCATCTCGCTGCTCTGCGCGATGATTTCGACAATTGGCTGGAAAAGAGCCGCGATCACCATTCCGGCTATGGGGAATATGTCAACGACCGGTCCCGTTTCGATCTCGCCGATGATCACACCGGGGACGCCCCGAAACTGCGCCGGGTCAACGCGCCGAGCGAGATCTCGTCAGCCTATGAGGCCGTCATGCGGAACAGCCGCATGACCCGCGCCGTTGCCGACCTGGTCGGCCCGGACGTCAAGTTCCACCATGACAAGATCAACTCGAAACTGCCGGGCGCCAAAACAAATGTGAAATACCATCAGGACTTCCCTTTCACCCCGCATTCCAACGACGACATCATCACCGCCCTGCTGATGGTCGACGAAGTCACCCCCAAGAATGGCCCTCTCGAGGTGGTCCCGGGATCTCATACCGGCCCCCTCCACAAGATCTGGCACGACGGGGTGTTTACCGGCGCAGTTGACGATCAGGTTGTCGAGGCGGCTGCGGGAACAATCGTGTCCTGCACGGGCCCCGCCGGGTCCGTGTGCCTGATGCATACCCGGTTGCTCCACGGCTCCGCGGCCAACCAGGCGGATCACCCGCGTACGCTTTATATCTGCGTCTATACCGCCGACGACGCCGTACCTCTGACCCCCAACCCGGTCCCCAATAAGTTCCAGGGCGACATCGTTGCGGGCAAGGAGACCGGCCGCATCCGTTGCACCGAAAATGAAGTGCTGCGGCCCGAATTGCCGAAACAGGCATCGTTCTTCTTCCAACAGCAACGCGCCGGAGCCAAAGGCTAGCCCAGGGCAACGATCAACTTTGCAAGAAAGTCATCGCACTTTGCCAACTGCGCCCGGGCAACAAACTCGTCCGCCTTGTGGGCCTGCGCAATATTGCCGGGCCCGCACACCACGCCGGCAACCCCGAGATCGTGCTGGAACAACCCGGCCTCGGTGCCAAAATCCAGTTTCAACAGATCATTGTCCCCCGTTAGTGCGGTCACAAATCGAACCGCCTCGTGGTCGGCGGGCGTGGAAAAGGCCGGGTAATGGGTATCGATGCGGATCTCGATTTTCGCGTCCGGATTGTCCTGGGCATCGGCTATTTTTGCCGCCTTGGCCCGGAGCCGATCGATCAGCGCATCTGGGTCGTCTTCAGGGCGTTGGCGGATCTCGAACGCGATCCGGCAATTGTCCGGGATGATATTGAGCGCTGTCCCGCCCCGGATTAGACCGGCGTGAACACTTGTATGGGGCGTCAGGTAATCGTTATCCGGTTCACCCGCATCGATGATTTCCCGCTGCAGGTCACGCAAGGCATTGATCATGTCGCCAGCCAGGTAAATCGCGTTGACGCCCTCCGCCGGCAGGCTCGAATGCCCGGCTTTGCCTGTGCAAATAATTTCTCCCGACACCTTGCCTTTGTGGGCGGTGGCCGCGCGCATGGCGGTCGGCTCACCGACAATGCAGAAGGCGGGTTTCGGCTCCACGTCCTGCAGCATATCGATCAACCGGCGAACCCCGATGCACCCGATTTCCTCGTCGTAGCTGAAGGCGAGATGGATCGGGCGTTTCAGATCGGCCTTCACCATATCCGGCACTGCGGCGAGGATGGCGGCAATGAACCCCTTCATATCTGCGGTCCCGCGCCCCACAAGCCGGTCGTCATCAATCACCATTGCAAATGGGTCGGAGGTCCAGTCCTGCCCTTCGACCGGGACCACATCGGTATGCCCCGAAAGCATCACACCGGGAACATCTGCGGGTCCGATTACGGCGTGGAGGTTGGCCTGTTTGCCATCTTCGCTGAAAACCCGCGTGGCGGTTACGCCGTGACTAGTGAGGACATTCGCAACGAAATCGATCAGATCCAGATTGCTCCTCCGGCTGATCGTCGGAAAAGCGATCAACTGACTAAGAATGGTCTCGGATTGGGTTAGCTGTTCAGTCATTTCGCTAGTCCTGAAGGGACAACGCAAATGTCTCTTCCGGCGATTTCACCAGCCGATGGCGCGAATAGAACATAAAATACAACAAGCCTGCACCAATCCACAGCCCAACACCCACCAGCCCCGGCCGGTAATCCTGATTGAGCCAGAGAAGAACAAACGTCACCAGCCCGAGGACCAACGCCAGGGCCGCCCCACCCCGCCCCAGAGGGCTCAAGTAAGGCCGATCGAAATCAACGCGTTTCAATTTCAGATAGGCCAACATCTGCAGACTATATGAAATTACGGCACCAAAAACTGCCATATTGAGGAGCGTCGCCCCCACCGGCAGCCCGCCAAACAGGGGCGCGTTGAACTCAATCGCGGCGCAAACGAAAAACCCAAGGATCGATACCGTGATCAAGGCGAAGACCGGCGTCCGGGTGCCGGTCATGGTCTGCGACATCCATTTGGGAAAATAGCCTGCGCGCGACAAGGCGAAAATATTGCGCCCGGCGGCAAACAACATAGCGTGTAACGAAGCCACCAACCCAATGGTCGCAATCAGTGCCAGAACCCCGTAGCTAATATTGAAATTGAAAATGCTCTCAAACCCTGCAAAGAGCGGCTCGTTGGCGAGGCCTGAAATGGCCGCGCCCGGCTCAATGCCGGCCACCAGAAAGAGCGTCAACAAGGCCGCGATCAACAGCGTTACAAACGTCACCCGCAAGGCCCGCGGTACTTGGCGTTCGGGGTCCAGCGTTTCTTCGGCTGCCATCGGCACCTGCTCAATCCCGAGAAAAAACCAAATGGCGAATGGAATTGCGGTCCCGATCCCGGCAATTCCGAATGGGAACCACGGCCCGTCTCCATCGAACAACTCCTCGCCATTGGCATCGATATTCAGCGCCCACAGCGAAAAGTCAATTTGCTGTACCGCTCCGCCCCAGAAAGTTGCGAGAGCCGCAATCGCCATGAGCGAAGCCAATATTGCGATCCAGGACGCGGTCCGAATGCCTGCAATATTGATAGCGGTAAAAATGACGAACACGATCGCCCACCAGGCCGGGTTCGGCAGGCTTACATTCAGCCATTGATCGGTGACCGGATCGAGATAATCGGTGATAGTGTAGGCGATGGCGGCCGGGACCAGCACATATTTCAGATTGTCTGCCAAGCCGGCAATCAATCCGCCGACCGGCCCGAGGCCCGCCCGGCACCAGCCATAGGCGCCACCAGCGTGGGGCATCGCGGCGGCCATCTCGGCGATCGACTGGGTCAGGCAGAAATACAGGATCGCCAGCAATAATGTCGCCGCCGCCATGCCGCCGAACCCCCCGGCATCAAGACCGAAATTCCAGCCGAAAAAATTACCGGAAATGACCGCCGCGACGCCAAACCCCCAAAGCGATAAAACACCAGCGGACCGGGTCAGTTCACGCCTGGGGGTATAGCGTCCGCCCGGTTCGACATACGTGACTGCTATCACAACGTGCTCTCCAATTTGACCGGAGGTTCAATCACGCACATGCAACTCTTCCGGGAAATCATAGATCGGGACCGCCCCTCCGGCCGTCACCTGAAATGCGGTCGAGACTTCGAACCCCCAGTCATCCAGCCACATGCCGGGGATACAGTGGAATGTCATATTCTCACGCAGCACGGTTTTGTCGCCGGGACGGAAACTCACCGTATGCTCGCCCCAGTCGGGGGGATAACCGAGCCCGATCGAATAGCCAATCCGTGATTCTTTCTCCAGCCCGTGTCTGGAAATCACCGCGCGCCACTCTGCTTCCACCTCCTCCGCCAAGGCCCCGGGGACGGCAGCGTCGAGCGCTGCGTGCATCCCCTCGATGACAATCTTTGCGGTATCAGCAAGCTTTAGCGGCGGCGGTCCGAGATGCAGCGTCCGGGCGATCGGGGCGTGGTACCCGAGCCTGGAACCGGCCAGTTCAAGGATCGTCGGCTCGCCCCGTTTAAACAGGGCGTCCGACCAGGTAATGTGCGGGGTCGCGGTCCCTTCGCCGGTCGGGAGCATTGGGCAGAGCGCGGTATATTCCCCGCCAAATTCCTCCACGCCTGAAATCCCGGCCCGGTATATCTCGCCGACCGTGTCGCACTGGCGCGCGCCCTCCCGGATAGTATCGAACGCGGCTTGCATCGCGGACTTCGCCAATTGACCTGCTTGGCGCATCAGCCCGATCTCCGGCTCCGATTTGATGTTCCGGACCCAGTTCACCAGGTGATCGCAATCGCTGAACCGGGCGTCAGGCAGCGCGCTGCGAATGCTGTCGGCGGCGCGCCCTGAAAAATAATAGGCGTCCATTTCGAGCCCGATCCGAACCGCATTCCAGCCACGCAATTTAATCTGGTCTGCGACAAAATCCATCGGGTGACGGTCCCGGCTCTGCACATAAATATCCGGATAAGGGACAACCGCCTCGTCCGGAAGCCAGGTCGAGAGCCGGGCAGCCCCCGCATCCATCAGACGCCCGATCCAAACAGGGATATCCGCTTCGCCATGCACCAGGACGCATTGGGGGACGTAAAATGACCAGCCCTTATACCCCGTCAGGTAATCCATATTGGCTGGGTCGCAGATGACCAGAAGATCAAGCCCGGCCTTCTCCATGGCCGATTTTGTGCGCGTCAGGCGCAACTCAAACTCCCGTTTTTCAAACGGATATACAGTCATTCTTGTCTCCATGGATAGGTCAAACCGGCGCCTATGCCAGTCCGCCCATTCTGTGGCAGAGTGCCCGGGTTATACGGTTCAGGCAATCGGCTATTTTGGAGCAGGCTTTGATATCCACAAGCACACAACCGGGCTCCCTGGCGTCGATCCTGGACAGCCATGCAGCCCATAATCCCGAAGAAATTGCCCTGTGGCACGAAGGCGAAGCCGTTGCGTTTGGTGATCTTCAGCGGCGGACATTGCAGCTTGCCCACGGGCTACAGGATGCCGGCCTGAGCAAACATTCCCGCATCGCACTGTGGCTTCCCAACCGGCCCGACTGGCTTGTCTGGCTGTTCGCCGCCGCCCGGATCGGGGCGCTTGTTGTCGCCGTCAACACACGGTTTCGCGGCGCCGAGATCGAGGATATTCTGCAGCGCACGCAGGCCGACACGCTTGTTTTTGAACCGGGCTTCAAGGGTATCGATTTTCCCCGGATTCTGGACGACGTGTCGGATCCGGTCAAAACCGGCCTGCAGCGGATCGTGACCTGTGGCGGTGGCGCGTCCGGGCTAAAATCCGCCATCCCGGACAGTGAATTCTACGCCGAAAACATTACCCGGTTTGATAACGGGATCCCGGACGACCCGATCATCCTGTTCACCACATCAGGGACCACCAGCAAGCCAAAATTCGTGCTCCACCCGCAATCGTCGCTCAGCCACCATGCACGCGATGTGGTGCGGGCTTTTGCCTATGACGACGCGGATACGGTTCTACTCCAGGCGCTCCCCCTGTGCGGCACCTTCGGCCTCGCCCAGGCGCTTGCCGGTCTCGCCTCGGGTCATCCGTCTATTCTGATGCCGGCCTTCGACGCTGGCGAGGCGATCAATCTTATCCGGTCCCGGTGGGTCACGAGTTTCAACGGGTCGGATGAGATGTTTGCGCGCCTGATCGAGATTGGCGAACCCGACGATTTCAAGACCGTTAGATGGTGCGGGTTTGCCGGGTTCGCGACCGCCGACCCGGTTGCGTTCGTCGAAAAATGCGCGGCCAAGGGCCTGCACATGACCGGCCTGTTCGGTATGAGCGAGGTCCAGGCTTTGTATACCCGCCAACCTCTGGACGCAGCCGTTGAAGACCGCGCCCTCGCCGGTGGCGCACTCGTCAGTCCGGATGCTGCCGCCGAAGTCCGCGACCCCGAAACCGGCAAAAAACTAGATCCTGGTCAATCGGGCGAACTATATTTCAGGGGACCGAGCCTGTTCCGGGAATATCTGGACAACGCGGCGGCCACCACAGCGGCGCTCGGCGAAGACGGGTTCGTGCGCTCGGGCGATCTCGGCTATATCAAACCCGATGGCGGCATCGTGTTCGAAGCCCGCATGGGCGACAGCCTGCGCCTCGGCGGGTTCCTCGTGAACCCCACCGAGATTGACGTCTGGATCCTGGTTTTTCCAGGCATCGCGGCCAGCGAAACCGTTGGCGTCGAGACCTCGCATGGTTTGCAGACGGCGTCATTCATTATCCCGACGGGCGGTCCGATCGATGAGACCGAGCTGATCGAACATTGCCGCCAGGGATTGGCCAAATTCAAGGTACCGGTCGCCATATTCCAGGTCGACACCTTCCCGACCACGCCCGGACCCAACGGCGAGAAAATTCAACGCACCAAATTACGCGCCATGGCGCGGGAAAACTTGATTGACGTCTAGATCGGCGATTTTGGATCAAACTCCGGTTTGCGCTTTTCCCGTAATGCGCTCAGCCCTTCCCGCACTTCCGGTCCTGTGAAGCCGAGCATTTCCAGCGCCATCGACGCATCAAATGTGGGTCCGGCCATCCGCATCCAGTTGTTGAGCGCATACTTTGTCATCCGGATCGCAGACGGTGCGCCTCTGGCAAGTTTTTCGCAAATCCCGAGTGCGGTTTCGACCACCTTGTCGTCGTCCGCGCAGACCGAGACGAGGCCCATTTTCTCAGCGTCCTCGCCGGTGACAGGATCGCACAATAGCAGGTAATATTTGGCCTTCGCCATGCCGCACAGGAGCGGCCAGATGATCGCCGAGCCGTCGCCAGCCGCGACCCCAAGCCGGGTATGGCCGTCGATAATCCGCGCGGTGCGACCGGCAACCGTGATGTCAGACACCATCGCAGCCGCAAGCCCGGCCCCGACCGCAACATTCTCGATGGCTGAGACGACAGGCTTGGAACAATTGATCACGTTATAGACAAGGTCCCGCGCTTCCTTCCAGCTGCGCGCCCGGTCTTCCCAATTCTCGATCATTTCCTCCACAAGGTTCATATCGCCGCCCGACGAAAAGGTACCTCCATCGCCGCGCAGCAACACGACCGAAGTGTCGTCATCCTTGTCGATATCGAGCCAGACCTCGGCGAGTTCCCGATGGCCATTGCGGTCGAGCGAATTGAGTTTGCCAGGATTGGACATGATCACTTCGAGGATGCCCTTGCCGGGACGGTTGAATTTCAGCTCTTTGTAGTTGGCGTAATGATCGGTCATCGGATAACTCCTGCTGAGGATGGCTTATTCGGCTACCGTCATATCCCCAGGCTGGGCTGTGGGTCCAGACCGGTATGATTTATATTGTCAGGGGGTATGCGTATCTGTCCCATCGCCAATCCGGTTTCATCTGATAGGCTCGCCCAAGAATGGGGGCCTTCCGGCTCCCACAATATTTAAATAGGTGCAAGAATGCCCCAGACCATGACTGGCGGTGAAGCGATTATACGCGCCGTCCTCAATCACGATGTGGACACTATTTACGGCCTTCCCGGCGCGCAGATGTACCCGCTTTACGACGCCCTGCATCGCCTCTCGAACGATGTCCGGACCATCACCACCCGTCACGAACAGGGCGCCGCCTATATGGCATACGGCCACGCCAAATCGACCGGAAAGCCCGGCGTCTATACCGTCGTCCCCGGTCCTGGCGTCTTAAATACAACAGCAGCGCTGGCCACAGCCTGGGGCGCGGATGCTCCGGTGCTCTGCCTGACCGGCCAGATCCCATCGCAATATCTGGGCAGACGGCGCGGCCACCTGCACGAAATCCCCGACCAGCTTGAAACCCTGCGCTCCCTGATAAAATGGGCGGACCGGATCGACACCGCGTCGCAAGCCCCCGGGCTGGTCAATGAGGCCTTTGTCCAGATGCAGTCCGGACGCAAGGGTCCGGTATCGTTGGAAATGTGCTGGGACACAATGGGTCAGTCAGGCGACGTGGAGATATTACCCCCAACCGTCCTGTCCGCCCCCCTCGAACCCGACCCGGACGCAATCGCCGCCGCGGTCGAGCTGTTGAAGGACGCCAAACGCGTCTTGATTTGTGTTGGCGGCGGAGCCATGCATGCGAGCGCTGAAGTGACCGCGCTCGCCGAAACCCTTGGCGCCGGGGTCACCTCGATGCGCAGCGGCCGGGGCATAGTGGCGGAAGACCATGCCAACGGTATGTCGTCGGCTGCGGGTCTCGAAATCTGGCCCGAGACAGACGTCCTGATCGGCATCGGTTCCCGGCTGGAAATGCCCTATATGCGCTGGTCGGCCGGCAGCGGCATGATCGTCGAACCCGACGCTCCGCCGCACCTGATCCGGATCGATATCGACGCAGACGAGATGACCCGCCTGGTGCCCCATGCGGGCATTGTCGCGGACGCGGCCACAGGCGCAGCGGCGCTCGCTTCCGCCGTTACCAGGGTACGGAAACCGCAATCCGACGCGCTCGATTATATTTCAGATGCCAAGGCCCGCGCGTCTGCAAAGACGCAGGCGATCCAGCCCCAGATGGCCTATCTGGAGGTGATCCGCGACGTGCTGCCACGCGACGGAATATTCGTTGAAGAATTGTGCCAGGTCGGGTTTGCGTCTTACTACGGATTCCCGGTCTACGAACCGCGCACCTACATCACGTCCGGTTTCCAGGGCACGCTCGGCTACGGCTTCCCGACAGCGCTCGGAGTCAAGGCCGCCAATCCGACAAAAGCAGTTGTCTCGATTTCCGGCGATGGCGGCTTCATGTACGGGATGCCGGAACTCGCAACCGCTGCCCAGTTCAACATCGGCGTCGTGGTGATCCTGTTCAACAATGGTGCATTCGGCAATGTGCGCCGCGACCAGATCAACGCCTATGACGGCCGCACCTTGGGGGTCGACCTGGTCAACCCGGATTTCGTTGCCCTCGCCGAAAGTTTCGGCATCGCGGCTGAACGCGTGGCATCGCCAAAAGCGTTGCGCCCCGCGCTCGAGACGGCGATCGCCCGCGACGCGCCGTCTTTGATTGAAGTGACTATCGACCCCGATCAGGAATCGTCGCCCTGGCCATTCATCATTCCGGGCAGCTACGTCTAGCGGCAGAGGATCAGTCTTGTTCTATTGCCGCCCGGCCGGATTTGAGCGCCACGATCAGCGCTTGCCTCAAGTCCGGGTCGATCCGCCCGAGACTGGAATGCACGATTCGCCGGTGCACTGGTACCATAGCCTCATACAGCGAGGAGCCCTTAGCAGTGATGTGCACGATCAATGTTCGCCCATCATCGCTGCCCGAGCGCCGCTTGACCAATTTCTGGACTTCCATCCGGGCAAGCAGACCTGCGATATTGCCACTCGAATTGATCAGGTTTTGCGCCAGTCCGCCTACCGTCTGCTCGCCGAACTCGCTCAACTGCGCCAATACGTCAAACCGGGTCAGGCTGTGCCCGCACTCTTTCTGCAATTGTATATTTACGTGGCGCCGCAGCGGCAAAGTGATTTTCAACATCTGCAGCCAGAGACGCAAAACATCCCGGTCATTTGGGTTGGAAAGCTCGGTCATATTACGTATTTACGCTCAATGAGTTTGCATGGCTTGATGCCATGGGTAAAATACATTACATATAAACTAAATAGCTTGTGGACGGGTTTGGTTGCCTGACCGATAATTCAGAAAATAAGCGGGATTGGCCAGCATCTTTTGCAGGCCATGTGGACAAAATGACTTTTACGAACACCTCCCCTCGTGTCGCGGACAGCTATATAGCCGATTGTTTGTGGACTGACGAAGTGCTGACCGACCGGGTTGCCCATTGGGCAAACAAAACTCCTGATTCACATTTCCTCATGGATGGATCGAACAGCCTGAGCTGGCTGGAATTTAGCGCGGGCGTGCGGCATCTCGCCGGAGGGCTGCAGACGATCGGCGTGACAAAAGGCGATGTGGTTGCCGTTCAGTTGCCAAACACGATCGAATTCGTAACCAGTTATCTGGCCATCTGTTCCCTTGGCGCAATCATGCAGACCATCCACATGCCCTATCGGCGTGCGGAATTGTCGTCCCTTCTCGGCCACGGCAAAGCCAAGGCAATGATCTGTCTGGCCAAAGCCGGCGACTATTCGCCAGCTATAGCGGTCAAAGATCTTCAATCGGATCTGCCCGATCTGGACCACGTGATTGCCGTCGGTGCGGGCACTGGGGATTGTATCTCGTATGCCGAACTTTCGACATCCGCGCCCCTCGAAAACCCTGTTGATCTATCGAGCGCCGACCCGTTTCTGTTGCTCTATACATCGGGGACAACCGCCGCCCCCAAGGGCGTCCCCCATGCCTACAGGAATTTCCTGTGCAATTCCCGCCTGTGCGCGGACGAACTCGAAGTGACACCCGGCGAAATCGTTCTCTCGCTCGCCCCCATGTCTCACTTGTACGGCCTGTTCAGCCTGCATTTGGCGCTGATGAACGGCGGCACAGTCAGCCTGTTGCCCACCTTCGCGCCAGACACATTTGCTAAAACCGTCGAAACCCATCAGGCCCAGAAAATATTCGCAGCGCCGGCCCATCTGGCAGCGACGATCAATATGGGGTTGATGGAAAAGCATGATTTTTCCTCCGTCCGCTTTATCTGCCTGTCGGGCAGTGCGGTTCCACCGGCATTGGCGAAGGACATCGAAGACCGCCTGCCCAACGGCGTTGCAATCCAGCTATGGGGCATGAGTGAATTGCAGGCCGGAGCGTTTGGGCGCTTAAACGACCCCGTAGACGCCCGACATCATTCCGCAGGACGGGCCAGCCCGGCAACCGAGCTGCGCATCGTCGATGACGAAAACGTCGTGATGCAATCCGGTTCTGAAGGCCGGCTCCAGATGCGCGGCCCATCGCTCTTCCCGGGTTATCTGGACAATGACGAAGCAACTGCAGCCTCCTTTACCGGCGACGGCTGGTTCGAGACAGGCGACACCGCAATGATCGATTCCGCCGGCGGTCTGACAATTACCGGACGGGTCAAGGAAATCATCAATCGCGGGGGGATCAAATTTAATCCCACCGACGTGGAATTTGAAATCGACAAATTACCCGGCATTGAACGCAGCGCGATGGTGCCCTATCCCGACAATGTTCTGGGGGAGCGCGCCTGCGTCTTTGTCGTAAAAGCCGATGACCGGAAACTGGAACTTGCTGAAATCACAGCACACCTTGAAAAGTCGGGCGTGGCAAAATTCAAATGGCCCGAGCGTCTCGAGATTGTCAAAGCGATGCCGCTAACGCCGACCCAGAAAATCATACGGTCCAAACTTGTTGCGTTGATCACCGCACCGGAATGAGGAACTGCCATGAAACCCGACTACGTCCACCGAACAACCGAAGATTTCAAGAAACTCTTTCCCGTGGGTTTATCGGGGAATGACATAAATGGCCTTGGCGTTGTCGAGCGAAGCCGGCCCAAAACCTTTTTCTGGCACCCACCCGCCGAGAACCCGTTTCACGAATTGCAGGATGTGGTTATCGCCCACCAGCGCCAGGCGCCTGATATCAGGGCTGCCTATTCCCGGGACGCCGACCGGGGACCACGGCCCCTAGCCAAAAACCCCGAACCCATCAAAAAGAGTCCAGCCGAATGGTCAAAGCTGGTCCGCGAATTTGCTCTGGAAAACGATTCCGACCAGGTCGGGTTTACGCCTGTTCGGCCAGAATATGTCTACGAAGGGTATGAAATCGCCTACCCCAACCTCATCATCATCGCCGTCGCCATGGACTACGAAAATCTGTCCACGGCTCCAAGCAACATTGAAGATGCCCGGTCGGCAACGGAAGTCGCGACTAAATACAACACGGCGGCGCGATCCGCCCGGCTGATTGGAAATTTCATTCTTCAATCCGGCTACAATATGAAGACTTTTCCCGGACCGATGGCGACGGCGCTTAACATGATCCCGGCCGCAATCCAGGCCGGAATGGGTGAGTTGGGAAAACACGGTTCGATGATCAACCGTCAATTCGGGTCTTCGTTTCGCCTCTCAGCAATCGCAACCGATATGCCGCTTGAATACAGCGAGCCGGATGTGTTCGGTGCCGATGATTTCTGTACTTCGTGCCAGATTTGCACCAAAGCCTGCCCGCCGGGGGCAATTTCTGAGGAAAAGCAAATGGTCCGTGGCAATAAAAAATGGTACATCGACTTTGACAAATGCATTCCTTATTTTGGCGAGGCTTTTGGCTGCGCCCTATGTCTCGCGGTTTGCCCGTGGAGCCGGCCCGGAATATCGGAAAATCTGATCGTCAAACTGGCGCGCCGGCGCGAACGGCTGGCGAGCGAATAGCTTCAGGCAACCATCAGCTGATCTCGATTGCGGCACGATAAGTCTTCAGGATTTCTGCATCGATCTGTTTCGGCACCGGTCGGTGCGGTAGATACATCCGGACAGCGGCAAGCGGGTAGGCAATGATTGCCAACCGGCAATTCAACAGCGGGCGCTCGATCCGCCGGGCGAAGCGGCGAAACTCCGCTTCACTCTCCTCGTTGACTGTCGCGATCCTGGTTGCAATTTCCGCGGGTGTTCCAGTGCCGGTAAATTCACTCTGCCGGCAACAGGCAAGGATCGCAGCTGCCGCCGGATTGGCACGGCAAAATCTGGGCGTTGCCAGCGCTGCTTGCGCGCCTGCATCAGACGACTCGATGCGAATTGCTGCGAGAAAGTCCGTTTGAAATAACCGAACTGCGTTCAACCAGGTCTCGGCGAGCAATGCCTCCCGGGATTCAAACCGGTGGTAGATCGACCCGGTGGATATACCCGTCGCTGCCGACAGGTTGTGTAGCGTGAAGCGGCCCTTTTCAGCGACCTCCGCACCGACCGAGGCGTAGACGGCCTCTTTTTCAAAGCTTGACTTGCGTCCCATTTAGATTCCATATTCTAGATTAATTATTCTAATATAGAGTTTTACATTATGCAATTCTTTTTTCTTTGGGCAGCCGCCGCTGCGTCCTTCGTTACCTTCTGCGTCCATTTCTTTGTGGGCGGCGTCTTTGTCGCCCGCCCCCTGCTCGCAGACACGCACCTGCCAAAGGCATCGAAATGGCTCAATTATTATTGCTGGCACGTGGTCAGCATTGTCTTGTTGTCGCTGGTGGGTGCCTATTCCTACGCGACTCTGATCCCGGACCGTTCCGAATTGGCAATCTATGTGACAATTCTGGCTGCTGCGGCTTCGCTCCTGAGTGCTGTCGTTGCGCTCAAAGCCGGCATCAACCCGTTCCGGTTTCCATCCACCTCATTACTGGCCATCGTGGCCGGCCTCGGTCTCGGTGGATTGCTGGCGGTCTGACTTCCACGCCGGCCTTGTCTCCAATGTCCGGCGGACCGATACTCGGCCCACGATGAAAACAGAAATTCAATTGGATGCCCGCGACCTGCACCTACTCGACGGCGGCGAGGGCCCGGCGATGAAGTTCGCCATGGAGCTTGTGCACAATGCCGCGCGGGTAATGGAAGCTGGGCGCCTGATCGATGTGAGCTTTGCCCATATCGACGCGTGTTTTTATTCCGGCCGCGCGCATCTTGATTTCGTCAATTACCTGCTCGACTACGGCGCAAAGTTGGCGGCTCCCGCATGGACGAATTCCGGACTTGTCAGCCTGCACGACCCTTCCTTGCGCAGCGGGGACGATACCACCGCGCGCGAAGCTCGCCGGCTCATGGAGGCTTACGAACACCTCGGATGTAAACCGGTCTGGACCTGCGCGCCGTACCAGCTCCCTGGCAGGCCCGCGCCCGGCGATCAAATCGTCGGTTCTGAATCGAACGCGGTCACCTTCTACAATTCGGTAATTGGAGCGCGCACCAACAAATACGGTGATTTCCTTGATGTCGCCGCCGCGCTCACGGGCCGCGTACCCGACGCCGGTCTACACAGGGACGAAGCCCGCCAGGCCAATCTTGTCTTCACCCTCGACGAAGTCCCGGAAAGCCTGCGCCGCGAAGACCTGTTTTTCCACTTGCTCGGGCATATCGTCGGGGCCAAATCCGGTTCACGGATCCCGGCCATTACCGGCCTCCCAAAATCGACCAGCGAAGATAATCTGAAAGCGATTAGCGCGGCGGTCGCGGCATCAGGCGGGGTCGCGCTGTTCCACGCGGTCGGCATTACCCCTGAAGCCCCGGACCTTGAGGCCGCCTGTCAGGGACACGAGCCTGTGGAAACCAATCCAATCACTCCTGCTGATCTTGTTTGTGCCCGGAAAACCCTGTCATCCGCCGCCGACGGGCCAACCAACATGGTGGCGCTCGGCACGCCGCATTTTTCGTTCACCGAATTTCGCGATCTGGTGACCCTGCTCGACGGGCGGGCGACGGCTGCCAATACGCACTTGCTGGTGACCACCAGCCGTCATGTGTGTGACTTGATCCGGGCCAACGGCTGGCTCGAAGGTTTGGAAAAGGCAGGAACGAAAATAGTCGTCGATACCTGCAGTTATTTTTCCCCGGCCATCAACGGTCTGAAGGGCCGGGTCATGACCAATTCGGCCAAATGGGCCTATTACGCCCCCGGCATGCTGGATATCGAGGTAACGTTTGGCAGCCTGAAGGAATGTGTCGAGACAGCGATTTCCGGTGAAACCTGGCGCGACCCGGGCTTGAGCGACGACGCACTGGGGCAGCGCCCATGACTGGAACCGCCCTGCAGGGACGCGTCCTGCACGCCGGCACCGCGACCGGGGAAGTCCTGTTGTTGGACGCCCCCCTCAGTTTCTGGGGCGGGTTCGACCCTCGGACCGGCACCATCCTCGATCAGCAGCACCCCCAGGCGGGCGAATCCATTGGCGGCAAGATTTTGGCATTGCGGGAAACCCGTGGTTCCGCCGGCACGCCAGCCGCGATCGCCGAAGCGATCCGCCGCGGCTGCGGCCCCCTGGCGTTTCTGATGGTCCGGCCAGATGTCAACGTCGTGACCGGGGTCAAAGTCGCCGCCCACCTCTACGGCCAGACTGTTCCCGTGGTCACGATCCCGGATGCAGAATTTGAACGCCTTCAGGACGGAAGGGAATTAGAGATTTTGGCCGACGGTATAATCACCATCCGCTAGCGCCCATCGCCGTCCGGCGGTTGCAGTTTAGTCAACAACCGATCCAGTTGCGCCATCAAGGCCCTATAATCCGCCTTACCCAGCGCCTTCTCGATCCCGCTATAATGGGTTTCGGACAGGTCACCCATATCAGCGAAAATCGCCCGTCCCTTGTCCGTGATTTTCAAATTGACCAGCCGCCGATCAGCCTGGGATGCGTGTTTCTCGACCAGCTCGCGCCGCTCCAGATCGTTCATGATGCGTGATAGTGATGGCATCTTGATCACCACCAAACGCGCCAACTTGCCGGCATCGAGTTCGGAATATTCGGCGAGTGCCCGCAATACCCGCCATTGCTGATCCGTGATGCCCCGGGCATGCAGATGCGGGCGGAACCGCTCCATGACCAGCTCGCGGGCTTTCAGGAGTTTCAGCGGCAGGGATTGATCGAGCGCCCGCATGAAATCAAACCGCCTCGTCTTCGACCTGGTTGTTCAAAATCCCGACCCCGGGCGCGGACACCTCGACCACGTCGCCAGGCGCCAGCCAGCGCGGCGGGTCGAACCGGGCGCCGGCACCGGGCGGCGTACCCGTAGCAACGATATCACCGGGGAGAAGCTCCATGAACGTTGACAGATAGGAAACGATATAGCGGAACGAAAACATCAAATCGCGGGTATAGCCGTGCTGACGTTCCTCGCCATTAACCCGCGTGATGATCTCCAAATCGTCCAGCGGCCCGACCTCGTCCCGGGTGACGACCCACGGGCCAATGGCCCCGGAGGACGCGAAATTCTTGCCCTGGGTAACGTTGAACTTTCCATGCCGCAGCCAGTCGCGGATCGTGCCCTCATTCATCAGGGTGAGGCCAAAAATATGATCTTCGGCGGACGCTTCAGAAATTCTGCGCCCGGCCTTGCCTATGACGATGACGATCTCGCCCTCGTAATCAAGCTGCTCGGATTCCGGCGGACGGAATAACGCCCCGCCGTGTCCGGTCAACGACGCCGGTGTGCGCATGAAGAGGCTCGGATAGCTTGGCTCCCCGGACCCATCTTTATATTCAGCGTTCCGGTTCCGGTAATTGACCCCGATACACAGGATCTTGTCGGGCTTAGCGATCGGCGGCAGATAGGTAATCTCCGAGAGCACGGGCCCCTCGCCACCTTTTTCAAAAGCGGCGATCGCCTGTGCTGTGCCATCGGACGCGATCATGTGGCGAAGGGAGCGGAATGTATCACCGAGATCGACAACCCGGTCGCCGCGAACGGCCCCCCAGGATTGCCGCCCGGCATGGGCAAAGGACAAGAACTTCATTGCGCCGCTCGGGATTGCCCGTCGAGCAGCCCGGCGCGCAGCAGAACCCCGTCCAACCGTGTCTCAAGCTCCGGCGTGGCCGGCACCAGTGGCAACCGGTGTTCGTTGGTCTCCAATATCCCGAGCCGTTTCATCATATATTTCATGGGGATCGGGTTGGTATCGAAAAACACCGCCTGGTTGATTTCAAGCAGCCTGTGATGCACTGCGCGGGCGCCGTTCAGATCGTTGTTCCAAACGGCGTCGCACATCTCCGCCAGAATTCCGGGTTGCAGGTTCCCGACCGCGTTCATCAACCCTTGCGCCCCAACCGCCATCATCGGAAAACTCAGGTCTTCCAGTCCGACGAAAATCCGGAAGTCCGGCCCGAATTCGCCAAAGCATCGCGACACGAATCCGAGATCATCAACCGCGTGCTTCATGCCGACGAAATTAGCCGACCGCCTGGATATATCAATGAGGGTCTCGAGTGATACACCGACAGCCGCGCGCCCCGGAATATGGTAGATCATCCAGGGCAGATCGTGACCCGCCATGACATCGAGATAATATTCAATGATGCCGCGCTGGGGTGGGCGACTGTAATAGGGCGTCACGATGAGAAGTGCATCCGCCCCGGCCTTCACCGCGTGATCGGTCAGCGCCTTGGTCTCGGCCAGCGACTGCGACCCCGTAGCAGCAACCACGGGGAGCCTGCCGGCGGTTACCTCCACCGCGATATCGACCTGCCGGTTGCGCTCCGCCACCGTCAGGCTGGAGGGCTCCGACGTCGTGCCGTTGACCAGAATGCCGTGGCAGCCATTGGCGATCTGAAACTCCACAAGCCGCGCGAACGTATCGTGATCGACCGCGCCGTCCCGGAACGGGGTGACGATCGGCGGCATCGAACCGATCAGAAAATCCTTGTCTAGTTCAATCATGGAACCCTCGCACCTCCGTTTAACCAGGCAAATCTGGGCGCCGCCATCTGAAATCCATTGCCTCTAGTTCATTAACATGTTAATGAACATCTGTAAACGCCGGAGAGACTCAATGCCCCATATACTTGTCGAATATTCCGCCAATCTCGATTCAGATATCGAAATCGCAGCGCTGATCTCCACGCTCCATGAGGCAGCTGGGAAAACAGGCGTGTTTCCGCTTGGCGGGACCCGCACCCGGGCTGCCCGGCGCGAGGTATACGCGATCGCCGATGATCATCCCGACAACGCATTTATCGATGTTCAATTGTCGATTGCCGAGGGCCGCGACGCAGCGACCCGGCACAGAGCAGGAGAATCAATCTTCGCGGCGCTCACCGCCGCGACCGGTGAAATTTGCAGTCGCCGCCCCCTCGCCCTGTCCCTGTCCATTGCCGAGATCGACAGCACGACCAGTTTCAAGAAGAACAATATCCACGATTATGTCGCCGCACGCCGGGAGGTGGCCCAATGAACGCGGAATTCTCAGCCCGGTTGAAGGCCAACATCAAAAAGGCCGGGGAATATTTAAAGCCCATTTCCGAAAGCGGCATCCGCCATCTGATCGACGGTGAAGCGGTTGCAAGCATATCCGGCGCGACCTTTGACAACGCATCACCCATCGACAACGAAATATTCTGTCAGGTGGCGCGCGGTGACAAGGCCGATATCGACCGCGCCGCGAAAGCCGCTGCAAAGGCTTTCCCCGATTGGCGCGCCAAGCCCGGCAAGACCCGCCGGGATATCCTCCACGCGATCGCTAATAAAATCGAGGAGCATTCGGAAGAAATCGCCCTGCTGGAAAGCGTCGATTCCGGCCAGGCAATCCGTTTCATGCAGAAAGCCGCGATCCGGGGCGCGGAGAATTTCCGCTTCTTTGCGGATAAGGCGCCGGAAACCGCCAACGGCCTGTCGCTCCCAACGGATGGCCAGATGAACTACACGATCCGCGCCTCTATCGGCCCGGTCGGGATCATCACCCCCTGGAACACACCTTTCATGCTCTCCACCTGGAAAATCGCCCCAGCGCTCGCGGCGGGGTGCACGATTGTCCACAAGCCCGCCGAATGGAGCCCGGTCACCGCTACCCTGCTCGCCAAACTCTGTCACGATGCGGGCCTGCCACCGGGGGTCCTCAATCTCGTGCACGGCATCGGGGAGGAAGCCGGCGTCGCGTTAACCCGACACCCCGACATCAAGGCAATTGCGTTCATCGGCGAATCTGCCACAGGGTCGGCGATTATGGCGCAGGGAGCTGCGACCCTGAAGCGTGTGCATTTCGAGCTTGGCGGTAAAAACCCCTGCATCGTCTTCGCCGACGCCGATCTGGAGAGGGCACTGGACGCCGCCATTTTCATGATCTACAGCCTCAACGGTGAGCGCTGCACTTCGTCGAGCCGTGTGCTGATCGAGAAATCAATTTACCCGGAATTCACCGAGCGTCTCGCCGAGCGTGCCAGAAATATTCGCTGCGGCCACCCGCTGGACCCTGACACCTGGCTCGGACCCCTGATCCACCCGCGCCATCTGGAAAAGGTTACGTCCTATTTTGATCTGGCACGGCAGGAAGGCGCGGACATTCTGGCGGGTGGCAAAACACCGCCGACCCCGCCCTCCCCCGGCAATTATGTGGAGGCAACCCTGTTCGCCAACGCCAACAGCGGCATGCGGATCGCTAGCGAGGAAATATTCGGCCCCGTCCTGACCGCGATCCCTTTCGAGGATGAGGCCGACGCGCTTCGTATCGCCAACGATGTGCGCTACGGTTTGGCGGCCTATATCTGGACATCGGACGTAGGCCGGGCGTTGCGCATGAGCGCCGCGGTGGAGGCCGGCATGGTCTGGGTCAATTCGGAAAATGTCCGCCACCTGCCCGCCCCCTTTGGCGGCGTCAAGCAATCCGGTATTGGGCGCGACGGCGGCGATTACAGTTTCGATTTTTACATGGAGACCAAAAACATCGCGCTCGCCACCGGCACCCACCGCATCCCGAAAATAGGAGCCTGAAATGGGACGAATCGTCCAGGCCGCGAAAATCACCCACGTCCCCTCGATCTGGATGTCGGAAACCATGGAGAAATTCCGCGGCATCCGTGACGCGGCAGTCGCAGGGTATCGCGAACTCGGCAAGCGGGCGCGCGCGGCGGACGTCGAGACCTTCATTATTTTCGATACCCACTGGATCGTCAACCAGGGCTTCCACGTCAACGCCAGGGCCCGCCATGAGGGCGTGTTTACCAGCCACGAACTGCCCCACATGCTGATGGACATGGACTATGCCTATGACGGCGATCCGGCGTTGGGCGAAGCAATTGCCGCGTCCGTAAGGGACGCAGGTCTGCGCGCCATCGCCCACGATACGCCGAACCTCGCCTGCGAATACGGCACCCTTTTACCGATGCGGTTTATCAACGAAGACGCGTTTGCCAGGGTCCTGCCGGTCGCCGCCAACCAGTTTGCCAGCATCGAGGAGGGCCGTGCCATGGGCGCAGCGGTCGCCAGGGCAGTTGAAAGTTCAGGCCGCAAGGTCGCGATTTTCGCGAGCGGGTCCCTGTCCCACGCCTTCTGGCCAAACGCCCTGTCGGAAGCCGGGCTGAACAAGGTCAACGGCGAATTTAACCGCCAGATGGATCTGCGCGTGATCGATCTCTGGACGTCTGGGCAATGGAGCGATTTTCTTGCCATGCTGCCGGCCTACGCCGAACGCTGCACCGGTGAATGCGCCATGATCGATACCGCGATGTTGTTCGGTGCGCTTGGATGGGACCAATATCAGGGAAAGGCCGATATCCTGACCCCCTATTTTGGCAGTTCCGGCACCGGCCAGATCAATGTAGACTTGTCCGTGCCGTAAAAGGCGCAGGGTCCCAGCAGGAGCATTTCAATGACCGCCTATGTGATTGTCGATACCAAGATTACCAATGCCGAAGCCTATGAAAGTTACAAAAAGCTGGCCCGCCCGATCGTCGAGAGTTATGGCGGCAAATACCTGGCGCGCGGCGGCGATCTGGATGTGGTAGAAGGCGACCTTTGGACCCCCACCAGAATCGTAATCCTGGAATTCACCGACATGGCGACAGCGCGCAAAATGCTGGATTCGGAAGAATATGCCCCCGTCAAAGCCGTCCGCCACGCCAACGCCGACTGCACCGCAATTATCGTCGACGGGGCCTAGACAACCGGCGGCTTCAGCAACCCCAGATTGCGGACCTGATCCACAAATCGGGCCAGCATGTCCCGCTTATAGACGTCGACATCCATGCGAGAAAAATCGTAATAGCCCTTGCCGCTGCGCATCCCGATCTCGCCCGCTTCCATTTTTTCAGCGACGCTATCGGGTGACGCGAAGCGGTCCGAGCCTGTGGCGTCCACCATGTAGCGCGACGCATAATAAAGTATATCCAGTCCGCCCCAGTCGATAAACTCGATCGGCCCCATGGTGGCAAATCGCAGACCGAGGCCAACGCGCACGGCTTTGTCCACATCTTCCGCGCTGGCGACACCCTCATCCACCAGCCGCACAGCTTCGTTCATGACAAGGGATTGCAGGCGCGGCACGATATAGCCTGGCGACGCCTTGCAGCGCACCGGCACCTTGCCAACCTTTTCGAGCAAAGTCATCACCTTGACCGTCACCGCCTCATCCGTTGCCGCCGCCGGGCTGACCTCGACAAGCGGCATCAGATAGGCCGGGTTCAGCCAATGGGCGTTTAGAAACCGCGCCGGGTTGGTGACAAATTCAGCAAGCGTATCGCTCAGCATGGTCGATGTGGTGGACGCGATGATTGCATCATCCGGCAGGTGGCGGCAGATAAACTCGAACGCATCTCTTTTTGCGTCCATCCGCTCGGGCACGCCTTCAAAAACAAGTTCGGCGGAATGCAGACACTTGTCGGCATCGGCCAGTCCGGCGAACGTGATGTGGTCCACGATCCCCGGAATCAGGTTCGGATCAAACACCCCGGCCTCGGCGACGAAGGCCAGATTGTCCGCGATCTCTGCCCGACCGGAATCGAACAGTGCAGCGCATTCGCTTACCGAGCGTTCCTTGATATCAAGGACGGTGACATCGTGCCCGGCATAGGCAAATACCTGGGCGATGCCGCGTCCCATGCGCCCGGCGCCAAGCGCAACGATCGCGGGCATCACTGCACCCCATTCTGGAGAAGCGACGTCAGATCGTCCGGCGATAATGTATCTAGGCCAAGGGTTTTCCAGGAGCGGGGCCCGTTCATCAGATCCTCGCCCACGACCCCGGACGCAAGCGCGATCAGGCCGTTGGCAATCGGCATGTCAACGCCTGCCCAGCGACCAAGCGTTGCGTACAAAACGAGACCGAGAGCGATATCCTCGCGCAGATAGCGGTGGCTATGGAGGTCTATTTTCTCCCGCCAATCGCCCGAATCCGTCAACCGCTCGTGGGAAGAATTACCGTACATCCACTCGTCCCGTGCGTCGTCGTAATGGTCAGCCAGCGGGAAATGCGGCGCGCCATATCCGAGCGCCTCGCGGAGCGTTATCCGCTCGCCATCAAGCGCATCCGTCACGCTGCGGATCGAGGCCTGCGTGCCCTCATTATGGATATCCCAGGCGTCAAAATGCTCCAACGGCCCGGCATTCATCATGATCAGCGGCGGGTGGATGATCGGCCCCGCATTCATCAGCGCCCCGTCGAGGCCATCCGTCAGCCGCTCGACCGCCGGGTAGGCCTGCTCGAGGATGGCGAAGGCAGGGTCCGACCGGACAGCCGGGAAAATCCCGGTTGGCAACCGTGTCGCGCGGACCGAAATGGTGACATTGTTCTCGCCGTGTTTGCGCGCAAGATAAGGAAGCGTGCCGGTTTCGGCGAAACTGACAGGGGCCTTGTTCCCCGCAGCTTTCATGGCCCGTGCAAACAGCAGTGACCCGAACGTTCCAGGGGGGATAAATACCACCTGCCCGGCTTCAAGATGCGGCGCCAGATAAACAGCCAGATCGGCCTGCGCTGTCGCGGGCAACGGGACCACGATCAGGTCTGCGCCGGAGACCACCGCGCCCAGATCATCGCTCACCATATAGAGCTGTATCGCCCGGCTGCCCCCAGCATCTTTCAGGAGAATTTCCCCGCTCCCCAGCACATCGGCAAACGACGCGCTGTCGCGCCGCCAGAATGAGACTTCGTGCCCGGCCTCGGTTAGATCCGCCGCCGCCGCATAGCACCCGTGGCCGCCCCCAAGGACCGCAATTTTCATGCTAGCTCCGATTCGCATTTTCTCATTTCAGAGGTACTATAGTTTGAGTGTTTGCGGACACGAGAGCAAGCCCGTGGCTATCTAGCGCCACGGAACCAGAGATTGAAAAACCGGAGAGTTGTGGCATGGACCACGTGATGATTGATGGCCTTGAACTCGCGAAACCTTCGCTGGACGTGGAACGTCGGAGCGACGGTTCCATAGTCCTCAATTCAGGGTACCCGCTACAGGATTATCCCGATGCTATCGGGCACCATCTCATCCATTGGGCGGAAGCCGCGCCCGACCGTGTTTTCCTTGCTGAACGTAATGACGACGGCATTTGGCAAAAATTCTCCTACGCTCAGTCACTCGAAATTATCCGTGCCATCGGTCAGTATCTGCTGGATCTGGAATTGACCCCAGATACCCCGGTCATGATCCTCTCGGACAATAGCCTCGAACATGGATTTTTGACATTCGGCGCAATGCATGTGGGCCTCCCCGTTGTGCCCGTATCACCAGCCTATTCCCTAATGTCCCAGGATCACGCCAAGCTCAAATATATCTTCGACCTGATCCAACCCGGGCTTCTCTTTGCGGCTGATGGCGCAATATTTCAAAAGGCAATCTCGGCGCTCAATACCAACGGCGTAAAGTTGGTCTTCGCAAAAAATGCCGACACGGTTGCGCGGGCCATTACCTTTGACCAGATCACGGCGACCCGGCCAACTCCCGCTGTCGAAGACGCCTTTGCCAAGGTGACCCCGGATACGGTTGGTAAAATCCTTTTCACATCCGGCTCCACAGGGATGCCGAAAGGCGTCATCAATTCCCAGCGCATGATGTGCTCGAACCAACAGGCAATGGCCCAGGTTTGGCCTTTTCTGGAAATAACCCCGCCAGTCCTTATCGACTGGTTGCCCTGGAACCATACATTTGGCGGCAACCACAACCTCAACCTGGTCCTGCGCAACGGCGGCTCGCTATATATCGACCATGGCAAACCTGCTCCGGGCCTGGTCGAGAAATCGATTGAGAATTTACGCGAAATCCCATCCACCATGTATTTCAACGTCCCCCGGGGCTTCGAGATGATCCTGCCCTATCTGGAGCAAGACGAAATCCTGCGCGAAACCTTTTTCCGCGATTTGCAGGTGATCTTTTACGGCGCGGCGGCGCTACCGCAAAATCTCTGGCGGCGGCTTGAACAGGTCGCCAAAAAGGCTGGCAGGGAACAGATTTTTATTACCGCCGGATGGGGCTCGACGGAAACCGCACCCTTGGTCACCAATATCCACTATTTGGTCAAAAAGGCTGGCGTGATCGGCCTCCCGATTCCCGGGACCTCGATCAAGATGGTTCCCAATGCCGACAAGATGGAATTGCGCGTAAAAGGTCCGAATATCATGCCGGCCTATTTCAAAAACCCGGATGCAACTGCGAAGGCCTTCGATGACGAAGGCTATTACCTGATGGGTGATGCCGGCCGTTTTGAAGACCCCGGGGACCCGATCAAGGGGCTGGTATTTGATGGCCGGACAGCGGAGGATTTTAAACTCTCGACCGGTGTCTGGGTCCATGTGGGTGGATTGCGTATTGCGATCATCACAACTTTAGCTCCGCTGGTTCAGGACGCGGTTGTGACCGGCCACGACCGCAACGCGATCGGCTTGCTGCTATTCCTTAACCCGGCATCCTGCGCCGAATTGTGCGGCCTCGCCGCCGACGCGCCGCTCGCTCAATTGGCCGCGAGTGAAAAGGTGCGGATCGCAATCACCGATAAGATCCACGTGTACAACCAGGATCATTCCGCATCCAGTATGCGCATCGATCGCGTCATGCTCATGGTCAACCCGCCAAGCATCGACGCCAGCGAGATTACCGACAAGGCGTATATCAATCAGCGCGCCGTCCTCGCAAACCGCAGTGATCAGGTCGAAGCGCTTTACGAAGACCGCGAAAGCGCCCTCGTCATCAATTGAATTCGGTCTGAATGGATGTCGTCTAAAGCCCAGTAAACGCGCGGTCGCCAAAAGTTTTCTCAAAAAACTTTTCGAGCCGGATCATCTCCTCGAAAGAAAATAGATCGATGTCCGATTGGTCGGGTTCGCAGAATTTCTGGACCTGGCGCTCTAGCGGTGAAATATCGTCGCTTAGATCGCGTGGCTCTTCACCCTCCTGAATGATTCTGGTTTTGCGCTCATCCAACAGGACGCTGAGCTGGCCTCTTTTCAACTCCACCTGGTCGGCCCGCTCCTCGGAATCTGTCACATACCGGAATGTGTAGCGTGAGCCGTCAGGCGCTTTCAAAACCGTCTCAAGAAAGTGCTGGGTTTCCTCGTAATGCTCAAATGAGAGATCGTCGATACCGGGCCCGAGCATCCGGAATACCACGGCGATATCATGGATAAACAGATCGGGCATCAACCCGATCGAGCCGAAGCGGCGTTCGGCCAGCTTGCGGATAAATGTCACTTCATTCTGTTCGTCGCGGGAATGGTATTCCCGGAGAAACCGCATCAACGGGGTCTGCAGCCGGATATGCCCGATATAGCACCCTTCCCTCTTGGGGTGTTCGTCAAATAGATTATTGCGGCGTGGAAAATACGGCTTCTCCACCAGAATCCGGGTAGCCCGCCCAATCCAGCGTTTCACCCGCTCGTGGGTATGCTGTGGAGGTACACAAATAATCGTATCCAGTTCCGGAACCATATCCAGTTCCTCTTCCCATGACGGAAATTGATAACTTGGATATTTCTTGGCCACGTCGGCCATTCGATCCCGGTTGTGATCGCATACGTGGACATCGTGCCAATAATCACCGAGATGCTGGAGATAATTCTGACCCCACCGCCCGCACCCGATGAGCGCAACCGCCGGTCTTTTTTTCAGTATGGCTGCCACTGTCAACAATCCAAAAAGAAGCCGGGACGAAGCCAGATAAGGCTCCGTCCCGGCAGTTTATTCAGTTAACTGTGTCAAACAGTTAGCGGATCAGATCGCCCGTCCATTTGCCGTCGGTGCCAACGACGTTGACTGAGAACAGCCCGGTCACGTCGCCATTGTCATCGAAGTCATTTTGGCCAACGGCGCCTTCATAATTGACATCCTGACCAGCAGCAAGGGCTGCTTTGGCCTTGGCCCATTCGCCGGGACGAATCACGACGCCAGGAGGATTGGCAACTTCACGAAGTGCCGCGCTGATCGCTGCACGATCGGTGCTACCGGCTTTCTCGATTGCGAGTGCGATCAAGAAAGTCGCGTCATAACCGTGCGCGGCATACGGTGCCTGCGGGCTGTGACCGGTTGCTTCGAACGCATTGGCAAATGCCAGATATGACGGATCGTCATAGTCGGAAGCAGCCTGCGTGATCATGATATTTTCACGCAGAACATCCGCACCAATCTGATCAATCACGGACTGATCGAACATGCCGTCAGCAGCCAGGAACTTTTCGAAAAGTCCGGCTTCGAGGGAATTCCGCATGATGGCAATACCGGAGCCACCATAATAGGCGAAAATCGCGAGGCCCTCAGCGCCGTTTCCGGAAAGCGTGGAAAGCTCTGACCGGTATGATGCCTTATTCGGCTCGTGCATCTGGTTAGCCGTGATCGTGCCTCCAAGCGCCTTGAACGACACTTCGAACACACCGGCAAGGCCAGCATTATAATCGTCATTCGCGTAAGTCATGGCGAGCGTGCGATAGCCGTTATTCCAGGCAAGCTGGGCCAGGGCCGAACCCTGATAGGCGTCAGAAGCAGCCACCCGGAATACCAGATCATTGTCGTCAAGATCGGTAATCGAAGGTGCGGTCGCTGAATCGGAAATCGCAACAACACCGGCCGGAATGGTTACGGATTGAACCATGCCGTTTGTCGCGCCAGAGCAGCTGGCGCCAACAATAGCAACAACTTGTTCTACATTCACGACTTTGGTACCGGCATCCACGCCAGCTTTCGGATCACATTGAGAATCGGCAAGCACCATAGTCAGGGTATCGCCGTTCAGCAATCCGCCCGCAGCATTGATCTGGTCCGCCGCAAGTTGCCGGCCTGCAACAATCGGTACAACCAGTTCGGCGATCGGACCGGTTACACCGGCAACCGAGCCAACCTTGATTTCAGCAGCAAATGCCGCCGTGCCTGCAACCGCAAGCATCGTGCTGGCAAGGGCCAACTGTTTGAAAGTCTTCATCATCACTCATCTCCCAATTGAGTTATTTAGGTATTTTTTGGATATTCCAACGGACAATGTTGTCCACGGAGATAGTACTCCTGTCCTATGATCCGACATATCCCGTTAAAATGCAATTCCGGTTCGCGATTCTTGCGATCAGTCTTAACGGGCATCTCATCGACGCCTGCAAATTTATCTGGAATCTGAAGATTGCAGTCGTTTCTCGGGGAGCAACCCGTCGGGGAACTTCTGCAACATGATCTGCAACATCAGTCCGATCAGGAAAACCCGGACGTAAGCTGAACGGATTGCAAGATCTCCTGGCAGCATGCTGGTAAAAATTTCTGTAGCGGACCAGATCGTCCACATCAGAATAGCGCCCAGAATGGCACCTTTATTGTTGCCACTCCCGCCAACAATCAACATCACGAAGACGAGGAAAGTCGCCGTCGTCGGGTCGGCCGCGTTGGGGTCAATGAATTTAAGATAGTGAGCCATCATACCGCCGCCGAGGCCCATCATCGCAGCGCCGACCACAAAGGCCTGGACGCGCAGTCGATCAACGTCCTTACCGGCTGCTCGCGCTGAACCCTCGTTTTCGCGGATCGCAGACATCACCCGGCCCCAGGGCGACTTGCGTGCTCGCTCGAGCAGGAAATACAATACTGCAACGATAGCCAGAACCACGGCTGCCATGAGAATCTGATTCCAGGGCTCGGGCATGTTTTCGTACGGTTTGGGAATGTACGAAACTCCCCGCGCACCGTTGGTCAGATCAGTCTCGTTCTTGAACGTGAGTCGCAAGATTTCGGCGATCCCAAGCGTGGCAATCGCCAGATAATCCGCCCGCAACCGGATACTGATCCGCGCCACCGCCCAGCCTATGACCGCGCTCACCAACATCGCCGCCACAAGCGAAGCAGGGATCGGCCAGTCAAACCCGCCGAGATGACGCTCGGATTCTGCCGTTGAAAGGATCGCGGAAACATAGGCGCCGACAACAAAAAAACCGGCGATGCCTGCGTTGAAAAGCCCCGTAAAGCCCAACTGGATGTTGAGACCAAGGGTCAACATGGCGTAAATCCCGCCAAATGTCAGCAGCGACAGGCCATAGAGAAAATATCCGTATAACTGGTCCATCTCTAAAATACCCTCCCGCGGAATAACCCGCTTGGCCGCCAGATCAGAACCGCCACCATGATCGCGAAAGACACCCCGGCTTTGTACCCGGGCGAAAGCAACGGTACATCACCAATCCACGGATAACTTGATAATTCCTCGGTAATGCCGATCAATAGTCCACCGGCCATGGCCCCGTAAGGCCGCCCGATCCCACCAACGATCGCGGCGGCAAAGGTTGGCAGCAAAATCTGGAATCCCATCATCGTGCTGACATGACTGTCAAACGCCAGAAATACACCGGCGGCGGCGGCCGTCGCCGCACCCAAAATCCAGGTCGCCTTGATTACTAATTCGGTATCAATCCCGGTGAGACGCGCAAGTTCGGGAGAATCTGACATCGCCCGCATCGCCTTGCCGATCCGTGTATGGGTCAACAGATAATGCACGATCCCCATCAAAACGATCGCACTGGTGATGATGATTATATGCTTCGGTTGCAAACGCAAAACGTCGAAAAAAATGGTCGGTCGCTGGATCCCAGGCACAAACGCCTGCAGCTGGGCGCCCCAGCTGAACTGGGTCACCGAGCGGATCATCAGCATCAGACCAAAGGACGCAATTACCACGACAACCGCCGGGCTGTTGCGGAACGGCCTGTAAAAGACCTGATCCACGCCCACCGCGACCAAGGCCAGCAATACCATCGCCACCGGCAACAATACCAACGGGTGCCACCCGGTGAGCCACATCATGGTGAGGGTCAGATATGCGCCAAGCGTCATCATCTCGCCATGTGCAAAATTCGCGAAGCGCAAAATGCCGAATGTCAGGGTGATGCCGATGGCGCCAAGGGCGTATATACTTCCGAGAACAATGCCCGGAATAAGATAGAAATTGATAAAATCGATCATTGCTTCGATTTCCCCCGGGCCTTGGCCCTGGCTTTTGGCTTGGTCTTGCGGGCCGCGGTCTTCTTGGCCGGCACGCTCCCCCCGCCAAGGAACATTTCCGCTACTTCTTTGTTGGCGAGCAGCTTTTTGCCGGTATCGTCAAGGCGGTTCTGCCCGTCGACCAGAATGTAGCCCCGGTCAGCAATTCCGAGCGCTTGTTTGGCATTCTGCTCGACCATCAGGATCGGTGTTCCGGCCTCGTTTATATCGCGTACAACTTTAAATATTTCGCCCCGGTATTTCGGTGAAAGGCCGGCCGATGGCTCATCAAGAAGCAGAATCTTGGGTTCCAGCATCAAGGCTTTTCCCATCGCTACCATCTGCCGCTGCCCGCCCGAAAGCGTGCCGGCGGGCTGATTCCGCTTTTCGACCAGGGGTGGAAAAATCTGATAAATGTCATCAAGCCTGCCGCTAAAATCGTCGCGGCGTACATAGGCCCCCATTTCGAGGTTTTCGTGGACCGACAGGTTGGGGAAAATATTCCCTGTCTGGGGAACGTAGCAGACCCCCTTGCGGACAACTTTTTCAGGCGGCGTATTGGTAATGTCTTCGTCATCCAGCATCACCCGCCCGCCGTGTAAATTCAGCAGCCCGAACACCGATTTCATGGCGGTCGATTTACCAGCCCCGTTGGGCCCGATAATAACAACGATCTCGCCTGGATCGACCTTCAGGGAGATGCCGTGCAGGATCTCGGTTTCCCCATACCCGCCGGTGACATTGTCAAGTTCGAGAACGGTCATTAGGCGGCTTCCTCCCCACCGCCAAGATAGGCATCCAAAACCCGCTCATTACGGCGCACGTCTTCCATTTTGCCCTCGGTCAGGACCTTGCCTTCGTTCAACACGATGACCGGGTCGCACAGGCTTGCGATCATGTCCATGTCGTGTTCGACAATACAAAAGGTGTATCCGCGCTCATCCTTGAGCCGACGGATCATGTTGCCGAGTTGCTTCAGCAGGGTCGGATTGACGCCCGCCCCCGGTTCATCCAGCAACACCAGCTTGGCGTCGGTCATCATGGTCCGGCCCAGTTCAAGAAGTTTTTTCTGACCGCCAGACAGGTTTTCCGCCAGCTCGTCCCTGAGATGGTTGAGGGTTAGAAACTCCAGCGTTTCCTCGGCCAGTTTACGGACCTCGGCTTCCCGCCGTTTGACGGCTCCCGGAGAAAACAATCCAAGGAACAATTTTTCACCAGTCTGATCGGCGGGTACCACCATTAGATTTTCAAGGACGGTCAATTTGCCGAATTCGTGGGGGATCTGGAACGTGCGGACAATTCCGCGGTGAAACATCTGATGGGTTGGTAACCCGGTTATATCTTCGCCCTGGAACAGGATCCGTCCCGACGTCGGCATCATGGCTCCGGCAATCATGTTGAAGATGGTCGTCTTGCCGGCTCCGTTTGGACCAATCAACCCGGTGATCCTGCCGGACGCGATTTTTAGGCTACAATTGTCAACCGCCTGAAGCCCCCCGAAGGACTTCGTCAAATTGTCAAGTTCAAGCATAAATTCCCCCCTCAGGGCTTCGGTTGGCTACCGGCTTGATTTATGGCGCGCATGTTAAACAGGAAACCGTACAATCCTCAATCGCACAATTGAAAATATTGTGAATAATCGCACCCGTAGACGTATACGAATGCCCAGGAGGTGGTTGCGATCCTCCTACAGGCCTGTACATAAAGACCCCAATTATCATCTGAGCCTGTGCCCGGACAGTAGGGAGCATTGAACTTTGTCTACTATTGACCGCGCGCACTGCGAAAGTAGAGACTTGGACGATCCTCTGCGCCATTGCCGGGATCGTTTTTCCCTGCCGAACGGCATCGTCTACCTTGACGGCAATTCGCTCGGTCCCCTGCCAAAGACCGCGCCCGAAGCCGTCTCCCGGTGCGTATCGGCAGAGTGGGGCGACGGCCTGATTTCAAGCTGGAACGATGCCCGCTGGATCGATCTTCCGGCACGCGCCGGCAATTTGCTGGCACCTCTGATTGGCGCCAGACCCGACGAGATCGTGTTCGGGGATTCCACATCGGTCAGTTTGTTCAAACTCGCAGCAGCGCTTCTCGCTTCCTCCAGCAGGGGTAAAAATATAGTCTCGGAGACCGGCAACTTCCCGACTGATATCTATATCCTCGAAGGCCTGATCCGCCTGCTCGGCGGACGCCACGACCTGGTCCGCGCGGATATGGGAGACGTGGAAGCCGCGATCGACGACGAGACTGCTTTGGTGGTTTTAACCCACGTCAATTACCGGTCGGGAGCCATGCACCCGATGGCCAGGATCACCGAGAAATGCCGGTCGATGGGTATCCCGCTGATCTGGGACCTTTGCCATTCAGCGGGCGCCGTCCCTCTTGATCTGCAGGGCGACGGCATCGAATACGCCATTGGCTGTGGCTACAAATATCTGAACGGCGGCCCCGGCGCTCCTGCCTTTACCTATATCCGCACGTCCAGCCAGCCAGCGTTCGACCCCGTCCTGACCGGATGGTTCAGTCACGCCCGGCCGTTCAAATTCGAGCCCGATTACGACCCCCACCAATCCATCGCCAAGGCCCAGGTCGGGACCCCGCCGGTGATCGCGCTAACAGGCATGGTCGAAGGCCTGAAGACATTTGATGACGTGGATCAAAACACAATCCGGACTAAATCCCTCGCGCTCTCGGACCTGTTCATGGCGCTTGTTGATCAGGAACTATCCGAGCACGGTTTTGAGATTGTGACACCACGAAATGCGGATAATCGCGGCAGTCAGGTATCCCTGGTGCACACGCAGGGTTACGCCATCATGCAATACCTGATCGCCAAAGGGTTTGTCGGCGATTACCGCGAGCCCGGCTTATTGAGGTTTGGACTGACACCGCTGTACCTGCGCTTCGCCGATATCTGGGACTGCATCGCCTGCATGCGCGACGCCATGGAAACCGGGGCATGGGACAGGCCGGAATTTGGTGAACGCAAGACCGTTACCTAGAGCTTGTCTCCCAACATGGACACCGGGACGAAACCGCAAATGGCCTCATCCCGGCGGATTGGACAGACAAATTAATCGCGTTTTTAGTTGGCTCCTTCAATCGCCCATGTGCCGTCGCTACCGACAACATTGACCGAGAAACGGCCTGACACATCGCCGTTTCCGTCAAAGTCGTTGGGACCCGCGGCGCCCTCATAATTGATGTCCTGACCAGCCGCTATAGCTGCTTTGGCCTTGGCCCATTCGCCGGGTCGGATCACCATGCCGGGCGGGTTCGCAACCTCGCGAAGCGAAGCACTGATGGCGCCTCTATCCGTGCTGCCGGCATTCTCGATTGCGAGCGCGATCAGGAAGGCCGCGTCATACCCGTGCGCCACAAACGGTCCCTGCGGGCTGTGTTCAGTTTCGCCAAACGCTTCTGCAAATGCCATGTAGGACGGACTCTCATAGTCCGGGGTTTGCTTCAGGATTGTGATATTGCCGCTTAAAATGTCCGCGCCAATCTGCTCAATCACCGACACATCAAACATACCGTCTGCTGCCAGGAATTTTTCAAACAGCCCCGCCTCAATAGCGTTCCGCAAAACCGCGATGCCTGAACTCCCGTAATAGGCAAAAATCGCGAGCGCTTCGGCGTCGCCGCCGGACAGGGTGGACAATTCTGAGCGGTAAGACGCCTTGTCGGGCTCGTGCATCTGGTTGGCTGAGATCGTGCCGCCAAGGCCAGTGAAGGACGCCTCGAACACCCCGGCAAGGGCCGAGTTGTAATCGTCGCTGGCATAGGTCATGGCGAGATTGCGGTAGCCATTGTCCCAGGCAAGCTGGGCCATCGCGACGCCCTGATAGGCGCTCGACGCGGCGACCCGGAATACCAGATCGTTGTCGTCAAGATCGGTCAGCGACGGCGTGGCGGACGCATCCGAGAGTGCCACAACGCCTGCCGGAATGGTCACGGCCTGGACCATGCCGTTGGTCGCGCCCGAGCAGATCGCGCCGACAACGGCCACAACCTGTTCAATATTTACAACTTTGTTGCCGGCATCGACGGCAGCCTTTGGGTCGCACTGCGAATCCGCAATAACCAGCGACATTGTATCGCCATCGAGAAGCCCGCCATTGGCATTCACCTGGTCCGCCGCAAATTGACGGGCCGCGACAATCGCGACTACCAGTTCGGCAATCGGACCGGTAACGCCGGCAACCGAGCCGACTTTGATTTCCTCGGATAATGCCACCGTGCCTGTCGCAGCAAGCATCGCGCTGGCCAACGCCAACCGCTTAAAAATCTTCATCTTCCCGCCTCTCCCGATCTGTTTACAAGGTAATCCAACGAATTTATCGCGCACGATATTCATAAAACTTATGCGCTGATCCTATGTTCAGACAAATTCCGGGAAAACACAATATCGGGGCACAATCCAAAATACCCCCGGCCCAGAACCTCAATTCAGGGCGGGAATCACGGTCATGGCAGAGAACCAAGAATCAATGCGCTTTAGATGCGCTGATCAAAGCCTTGTTGAGCAGCGCCATCATTGCGTGCCGTTCCGTCCGATCGAGACCGGCCAGAAGTTCATTCTCGTGGGCTCGGCTATACGCGGCGACCCTTGAAACCGCCTGGCCTCCTTCATCCGATAGTCGCAATACCACCGCGCGACCATCGCCCAGCGCGCGGACCCGCTTGACCAACCCCGCATCCACGAGGGGCGTCAGGGTTTGCGAAAGCGTCGGCGCCTCGATTTCCAGGAGCCTGGCAAGGGCCGAATGACCGATCCCGGGATTTTCAGCTATCAGCATCATTATCCCGCCCTGCATGGCTGTGATTTCCAACCCAATTTGCTTAATCCCGCGCGCCCAATGAACATTCCAGAGCGTCTGCAATCGCCGCAACCGGTACCCGACAATGTCATCAAGCGCAGCCCGCGTTGGCGGCCGGTCGGTGACGGCTGGGTCAGCCGGCCCGGTCATGCGCCGCGCACCTGAACCTGCATCGCGCCGATGCCGTCAATTTCACAATCCATGACGTCCCCGGGTTTGACCGGCCCCACCCCTTCGGGTGTCCCGGTCATGATGATGTCGCCGGGATCAAGCGTGAAGGCATTGGAGGCGCGCACGATCAGTTTCGGAATATCGAAAATCAGATCGCGGGTATTGGCCTTCTGGCGAACTTCGCCGTTGACACGCAATTCGAAATCGACCTCTGAGGGATCGCCGAATTCGTCCGCCGTCACCAGCCAGGGCCCGACGACCGCAAAGGTGTCGAACGATTTCCTGTACGAGCGGTCTTCGGTTCCCCGGATCGACATGTCGAGGCCAATCGTATAGCCGGCCACATGCGCAAGCGCATCGTCGCGCGAAATGTTGCGTCCGCCCTCACCGATGACCACGCAGAGTTCAACCTCGTGGTCGATGCGCCGGTCGTTGAGCCAGGCCACGACCCCATCGCCCGGGCCTGCAAGCGCGCTCGACGCCTTGATGAACAGGCCGTAATGATCGATCGTCTTGACGTCCGACCCGTAATTGATCTCCGTATCGGCCCGGGCTTCCGCCTGGTGTTTCAGGTAATTGACCGGGGCTGCGATGATTTTGCCCGGATTGGCGACCGGGCTGTGCAGATGAACATCCCCTATTTTCAGACGTTGTCCCTCTCCAGCCGCGTCACGCATGGCGGGCGCCAACTCTGCCAGATGGCGGATCAGCAGATCTCCCCGCGGAACCGGCCAGTGGACTGCAGGGAGTTTTTCCAAAACGGACGTGACTTCTGCGATCTCGTCACCCACGACCAGGCCGAGCCGGTCATCGTCAAAACGGGCAATTTTCATTGTCGTGGTTACCCTTTAAACGGCCTGGCGTTCTTCCCGGAAAAAGCCGAGTTTTTCGTGCACGACCCGGTCCGAGAAGAAGAACAGGAAACAATCGGACGATGCCTGGATCGAGCGCCATTGCCAACCAGGCACCGCGACCACATCCTTCGGCGTAAAGCTGAACGTCGCATCGCCAATCGTGACGCTCCCTTCGCCCTCGGCGACCGCCATCACCATGGAATCAGTCGAGCGAATCGGAGTCGTTTCCTGTCCCCCCTTGATGCGGGTCATCCAGGTGGACATGGTCGGCATGGCCCAGCCGCCATCGACCGGGTTCGAGTAGCGCAGCGTGGTCGCCAGATGGGGATCGGGGTCTTCACCCTTGGCAGCCGTCACCAACGCTTCGCGGGTGCGCTCGTAGGGGTAATTGAAGATCGGCGAATTCTGGCCGTAGCGATGCGCTTCATCGCCATCGATCGGCATCAACCCTTCGCCAAAGCGTGCCAGCGAGTCGCCTTCGGGCCGGGCGATGCCCTGGCGCTGGTCGTTATGGCCTTCCATGAACACCGACTCATAAAATCCCAGCATCGGGATATCGAGGCCGTCGAGCCAGACAACCGGGCCGTCGCCTTCGTTACCGTGATCGTGCCAGGCCCAGGCTGGCGTGATGATGAAATCTCCGGCCCGCATGATCGTCCGCTCGCCGCCAACAGCGGTAAACCCCTGTTCACCCTCCAGCAGGAAGCGCAATGCAGATGGTGTGTGACGGTGGGCCGGCGCAACTTCACCGGGCAGAATCAACTGGATACCCGCGTAAAGCGAAGCCGTGGTTCTGGTTTCGCCCGGATAGGACGGGTTTTCCAGTACCAGCACCCGGCGCTCGGCCTCCTCAGCGGTCAGCAATGCACCGGATTCGAGCAGCAATGGGCGCACATCGGCATACTTCCAAAGATACGGGACAGCCTTTGGCCTGGGTTCCGGTGGCACCAGACCACTCAGCACTTCCCACAAGGGCGTCATGCTGTAGGGCGACAAACGGTCGTAGAATTCCTGACGGACTTCCTGGCTCATGATTTTCACCTTTTCCCGACTAATTTAATTAGGTACACTAAGTAAATCGGCGAGCATTTGCAATCACACACCGATCGATGCCTGGAACCCTGATCGGGCGGACGGTGATTTCGCTCCCAAATCAGAACGGGGGGGATACTAGGAAATGGCGATGCGGGACCCGGTAGTCATTGCGGGTGGCGGCCCCGGCGGGCTGGCGCTTGCCGTATCTCTTGCCCAGCAGGGGATCGGGGTGACCGTCCTTGAGCGCGACAAGGTCCTGGCCCGCGACCTGCGCGCCGGGTCATTCCACCCCCCGACCATCGAGATGTTTGACCAACTCGGTGTCGGCGACGCCATGCGCACCGCCGGGATCAGGGTACCCCATTGGCAGATGCGCGATCGCGTTGAGGGCATCGTCGCCGAGTTCGATCTGGGTCTTCTCGCCAAGGACACGCCCTACCCTTACAGGCTCCATTGCGAACAACACAAACTGACCCCCATCCTGCTCGAGCGGCTCGAAGAATTCGACAACGCCAGGGCTCATTTCGCTACCCGCCTGACTAGTGCCACGGACAATGGCGACCATGTCATGGCTAGGATTTCCGGACCAGAGGGAGACGCCGAAATCCGCGCATCCTATCTGGTCGGCGCAGAGGGCGCCCGGTCCATCGTCCGCAAAGGCCTCGGGATTGAATTTGAAGGTTTTACCTGGCCGGAACGTTATCTGGTCGCGAGCGCATTATACGATCTTAGTCAGCACGGATTTACGGAGAATGCCTATATCGCTGACCCCGACGAGTGGTGCGCCATATTCAAGATGCCGCATCAGGGCGGTCCCGGCTTGTGGCGGCTCGCATTCCCGATTCCTCCTGAAATTCCCGACGAAAAAGCATTGGAATTGTCCTTCGTGAAACAAAAGCTCGCCGGGTTCGTTCCCGCGCTTGGCACGGCGAACATTCCCTATTGGAGCATCTATGCCGTCCACCAGCGGGTCGCAGGGACCTTTCGCGTCGGCCGCCAATTGCTTCTCGGTGATGCTGCCCATGTCAACAACCCGTTGGGTGCGATGGGTCTGAACAGTGCGGTTCACGATGCCATTAATCTTGGGGAAAAACTGGGCAAGGTGATTTTGGGCAACAGGTCAGCGGACGACGACCTGCTTGATCTCTATGCCCGCCAGCGCCGGGGCGTTGCCATCGAATTCGTGCAGGCCATGTCGATCCGCAACAAACGGCTGCTGGAGGAACGCGATCCCGTTTTGCGAAAACAGCGCCTCGACGAAATCCGCGCCACGGCTGCCGATCCTGCAAAGGCCTACGACTATCTGTTGCGCACCTCAATGATCGCCAGTGTCCGCCGTGCGGCCGAAATTACATAACGCCGCCGCTACCCCCACACCTCCTCGGCGATCTCAACAATCATCTCGAGCTTGCGCCATTGCTGGTCCTCGCTCAAAACATTGCCCTCTTCGGTCGAGGCAAACCCGCATTGGGGGCTGAGGCACAATTGATCGAGATCGACAAATTGCGCCGCCTCGTCGATCCTCGCCTTGATCTCGTCCTTTGATTCCAGATCGCCGGACTTCGAGGTCACCAGCCCGAGCACGACAATTCTGTCCTTGGGCACAAAGCGAAGCGGCTCGAACCCGCCGGCCCTCTCGGTGTCGTATTCCATGAAATAGCCATAGACATTCATGGAATTAAACAGCACCTCGGCGACCGGCTCGTAGCCGCCCTGGGCGATCCAGGTGGAGCGGAAATTGCCCCGGCAGAGATGCATGGTGATCGCCATATCGTTGGGAATTTCGGAAATCGCCGTATTGACCATCCCCGCATAAATCTCTGGTAGCGTGTCCGGGTCTTCACCCCGGTCGATCACCATCTGGCGCTGGGTCTCGTCGCAAAGATAGGTGAAATTGGTCTCGTCCAGCTGCAGATACCGGCACCCGGCATCGGCAAACGCGTTGACAGCACCTTTATAGGCCTGGCCCAGATCGGCGAAGAATTCATCGAGGTCCGGATAAATCTCCGCACTGATGGCTGTCCGCCCCGGGCGAAAATGCGGTACGCTCGGGGACGGGATCGTGATCTTCGGCGCTACTTTTGTATTGGCCTGGACAAATTTAAAATGGTCGATCATCGGGTGGCTTGAATAGCCAACCTTGCCGCACACCCGGACCCCTTCGGCCTTGGTCTCGGTATCGGCGAACTGGATGCCCCGCCCCGTATCGTATTTCTCGAACCCGTCGAGACCCTCCAAAAAATCGAAGTGCCACCACGAGCGACGGAACTCGCCGTCGGTGACGGCTTGCAGACCCACATCCTCCTGGCGTTTGACGACCGCCTTGATTTCCTTGTCTTCGATACTGGTCAGCGCCTCGCGCTCGATCTCGCCGCGGGCGAATTTCTCCCGGGCTTCCTTAATCGTCTGCGGGCGCAGCAGGCTTCCTACATGATCGGCCCTAAATGGCGGCTTGGTTCTTGGCATCGCAGCAACTCTCTTTGATCGAAATCCTAATTCAAACGCCGCAGCAATTCCGGTGTCGGATACGAATCCGCAGGCATACCGAGTTGCAGCTGCATGGCGCGAACCGCAGCCCGGGTGCGCGCACCGATGGTCCCGTCGATCCCACCCACATTGTGCCCCGCGCTGGTCAACCGACGCTGCAAATCGACAGTCTGCTCGTAGCTGAGCGGCGTCACCTGCGCACGGCCCCGGCCAACCCGCGGCGCCCCGGCCAGCCGGGTTGCGTAATAGGCGGCGGTCAGGGAATAGATAAACGACTGGTTCCATTTCAGATAAACGTCGAAATTGCGGTAGGCCAGGAAGGCCGGTCCGTTCCGCCCCATGGGCAACAGAAGCGCGGTTTGCACCCGGTCTGATGGCAAAGCCCGGCCGTCAGCATAGGTCACGCCCCAGCGGCGCCAGTCGGAGCGCGAATGACGGATATCGAGACCCGTCTGCTCCCACGCCATGTCCGCCGGCACCTTTACTTCCTCGAGCCATGATTCTCCGCGCCGCCACCCTTCGGCCTTGAGAAGGTTAGCGGCGGAGGCAAGGGAATCGGCCGAACTGCGCAACAGGTCGCGCCGCCCGTCGCCGTCGAAATCGACCCC
>JAJFGZ010000054.1 GCA_021775855.1 Hyphomicrobiales bacterium | reverse complement strand
GACTGCCGACAATGAACGGGGCTGGCTTGTAATCAGGATAGGTGGTGCCCGCGCCGAGGCCCGATACGAACGTAGTTTCCGGGCGGAGCATGTCACCGGACCAGTCTTCGGCGGGGCCGGCAAACTCAACAAGTTTGCCGTTCTCGTCGATGGTCTGGGACATCAGCAGGACCGGGTCGGTGCGGACCAGCATGCCGTCGCGGTTGGCGTAGCGGCTGCAGGCGCCGTTGCGGTCAGGGCGGATGCGGCACAATACCGGGCAGGCGTCGCAGCGTATGATGCCTTCATTGCCTTCGCGCGCGCCGAACTTGGCGGTCATATCGGTTGCCATGCTCATGGGCTGTTCCCTTCCTGCAAAAGTTTCCAGACACGATGGGGGAGCGCCGGGGCCTGGCGGACAACGATCCCGGTTGCATGCCGGATGGCCCCGAAGATTGCCGGGGGGGTCGGCACAAGGGCCGGTTCGCCGATGCCCTTGGCGCCATACGGGCCGTGGTGTTCCGGGTCTTCGATAATTTTAATTTCGATTGGCGGGATATCGCCGCAGGTAGGGATCAGGTAATCGTGTAGGTTCTCGGTCCGGCCAGGGATGAATTCTTCCATCAGCGCCATGCCGATGCCTTGCGCGATGCCGCCCTTGATCTGTCCTTCCACCAGAGTCGGGTTGATGGCACGGCCGAGATCGTGGGCTGCGACGAACCGGCGTAACATGACGGTGCCAAAATCCAGGTGCACGTCAGCCAGGCAGATTTGGGCAGCAAAACCGTAAGTCGCGTAAGGGGTACCCTGGCCCTTATCGTCGAGCGGGGTGGTCGGCGGGTCGTAGGTGCCGGTGCCTTCCAGCACAACGCCGTCGCTATCTGCAGCGAGCGACTCTAACTCGATGACCCGGCGGACATTATCCTCAATCACGCGGATCACTCCGGCTTCGATCACAATTTCCGCATTCTCGCCGGCATTGGCGAGGACCAGGATATTCCGGCGCAGGTCTTCTCCTGCCAGTTGCGCGGCTTTACCGGAGACGAATGTCTGGCGCGAAGCGGAGGTCTTGCCGGCATCGGCCGTTAAGTCTGTATCGCCGGTGACCTGCTCGATCTGTTCGACAGGGATAGAGACCGCGTCGGCGCAGATCTGGCGCATGACTGTGTACGATCCCTGCCCGATATCGACTGCGCCGTTATAAACCGTGACGATCCCGTCGGTGTTGATCGTGATCCGCATGGTGGAGGGGTTGGAGAGCGAGGTGTTGCCGCAGCCGTACCACATGCAACCGATCCCTGCGCCGCGCCGGATGCGGCCCGCTGGTTTGTTGAATGCATCGGCGTCGGCAAGCATGGCCTGCCAGTCGTCGCGCAGCGCATCGAGGCATTGATCGAGCCCGGCGCTGTGTTCGAGCACTTGTCCAGTGGCCGTTTCCTGACCCGCGCGGATGGCATTCAGGTGGCGGATCTCAAGGCGGTCGATGCCGAGTTGCTCGGCAAGATCATCCATCAGGGTTTCGTTGGCGATTGCCGCTTGCGGCACACCGAACCCGCGGAACGCGCCCGACGGGTTGGCGTTGGTGAAGATGGCAGCTGATTTGTTGCAGACATTCGGCACGACGTATGGACCGGTGGCGTGGACCGGCACCCGCCCGGCGACTGTTGGTCCCCACGAGGCGTAGGCACCGGTATCGAAAGTAGCGTCTGATTCATAGCTCAACAGGCGGCCGGATTTATCGGCGCTGGCTCGTGCCCAGATTTTGGATGGGTGGCGCTTGGTGCTCGACGCCATCGATTCGATACGGTTTAGCAATGTCCGAACCGGGCGGTTCATTTTCATGGCGGCGACGGCCAGCATCGGCTGGACCAATACGTCGAGCTTGCCGCCGAACCCGCCACCGCACGCCGACGGGATGATGCGCACCTGATCGGCGTCGATCCCCAATACATGGGCTACCTCGTCGCGATCCATATATGGCGCCTGGGTGGACGCTGTCACCGCGACCCGGCCGGTGCCGTCCGGCGCGGCAAAGCCCGCTTCCGGCTCGATATAGGCGTGTTCGACAAAGGCTGTTTCGAAATGCCCTTCCGATGTTGCTGCGACAGCGGCGCCGTTGATGTGGCCCTTCTCAACATACCCCCGGATCAGAACATTGTCCGGCCAGTCTTCGTGGAGCGGGGATTTGGTGCTGTCCAGTCCGCCGTCGATCCCAAGCGCCGGGGGGTCTTCGTTCCAGCGGATCAGGGTGGATATGTCGGCATGTTCAACTGCATTGCGGTCGCCGACCAGGGCGCAAACGGGCTCGCCGCGGTGGCGCACTCGGGTTTCGGCAAAGACCGGCTGGTGGCGCAAGTGGGAGAAAATGCCATAGCCGTTGGCGCCCTGGATGTCGGCGGCGGTCAGCACGGCTTCGATACCGGGGTTGGAATTCACAAACCCGTCGGGGTCGATAATTTCAAACGTGGCCCTTGGATGTGGCGAGCGGATTGCGCGCAGCCAGAGGCAATTATCGGGCGCGTCGTCGTCGGCAAATTTTTCAGTACCATAGACTTTGGCCGAGCCATCGGTGCGCTGGACCCGGGCCCCGACCGCATGTCCGGCATCGGGGTTTTCGGATGAGAGCGGACCTGCACCTGAGGCCGCTGCGGCAATCGCGTCGATGATCGGCTCGTAGCCGGTGCAGCGGCACAGCACGCCGCCAAGGGCGTCGGCGATCTGGGCGCGGTCCGGGGCCTTGTTGCGGGTCAGCAGATCGGTCGCGGCCATCAGCATGCCGGGGGTGCAGATGCCGCATTGGGCCGCGCCGTATTCCAGAAAGGCATCACGGAGCCTGTCAAGCGTCGGGTTGGACTGGCTCTCGACCGTTTCGATATTTGTCCCATCGGCCTGGGCGCTGGAGACGAGGCACGCGCAGACCTGTTCCCCGTCCAAAAGAACGGTGCAGGCGCCGCAATCGCCCGCGTCGCACCCGATCTTGGTGCCGGTCAGGCCCAAATCTTTGCGGAGCAGACTGGCGAGGCTCTCGAACGGATTTATGTTTACCTTGATGGCTTTGCCGTTGAGTTTGAAAGAAATGCTGGTGCGCGTGGAATGATGGTTCATGACGCGATCCGTTTCACGTCGCCATTCGATACCTGGCGCAGTAATTCATTGACGGCCTGGATCGCAGACGCGCGGCGGTATTCGCCGCTGGCCCTGACATCATCGATCGGACTCAATCCGTTGAACTGGCTGGGGGCAACATGGCCGCTCAGATCGCTGTCTAGCGGTGCGCCAAGAAGGACCGCTTCGAGGGCATCCAGACGGACGGCTTTTTCGGAGCACGCGCCAACCGAAATGGCCGCGGATGCGATGTTTCCATCTCGATCCGGAACAATGACGCAGGCCGCCATGGTGATCGAAATGACCAAATAGCGCCGGGCACCAAGCTTCAGAAAATGCGCGCGGGTGGCGTCGGGTTTCTCCGGGATCAGGATCGCGGTTACCAATTCGTCTCCGGCGAGGATTGTACTCCGATAGCCATCGATAAATTCGAAGACGGGGACCGTGCGCGTGCCATGCGATCCGTGGAGTTCAACGGACGCGTCCATCACGGCGAGGCAGGGGACCCCGTCTGCCGCTGGCGAGGCGTTGCAGATATTGCCGGCGATCGTGCCCCGGTTCTGGATCTGCCGGCCGCCGATTTCGATTGCGGCCAGTTTGAGGGCGTCGAACAGGCCCGGCAGGGAGGCTTTCGCAATCTCGGTCCAGGTCGCCAAAGCGCCGATGCGCCACGTGCCGCCGGACCTTTCGATCCCGCGCAGAGAGGCGATGCGCGAAATATCGAGGATATCTTGCTCCATCCGGGGACCCCAGGCTTCGCGTGTGACTTTCGCAGGATATATATCCGTGCCCCCCGCCAGCACGGTTAATGGCGAAGCTGCTTTGAGGGCAAGAGCCTCTTCAATGGTGTCCGGTTGAAAATAGTTCGCCATGGCCTATCTCTGCCCAGCCGCATAATAGTCGCGCTTCAGGTCGCGGGCGATCAGTGCGGGATCCCGGTCCGCCGGATCACCGTACCCGCCACCGCCGGGGGTTTGTACGGCGATGCTTTCGCCGGCCGCGACGGCCAGGCCCTGATCCTTGGAGAAATGCGGCGGGATGTAGTCGCCGTCAACGCGGTGTAGCGTAATGGTGTTGGGCGCGCCATCCTTGCCGCCTACCGCGCCCTGCGGCCCATAGCGCCCGTGGTCCATGACAAAGGAGGCGCGGGCGTTGCCACGCAGTACCTTGATCTCGTAGTCGACGCCGAAGCCGCCTCTATGTTTACCGGCGCCGCCAGAGCCTTCGCGGAGCGCGAAGCGGGTGAACAGGATCGGGAATTTCTGTTCCATCACCTCGACAGGGGGCATTTTGGAAATACCAATGGTCGAGCAGCCATTGGTCAGGCCGTCGTGGTCGGCGTTGCCGCCATAGCCACCACCGGTCATCAGATACATGACGTAATTCTGGCCGGTCTCAGGGTCGTCGCCGCCAAGGGCGAAATTGCCGCTGGTGCCGGCGGGGGCGGCCGTGACTTCCAGGGGGATGGCCTGGACGAGGGCTGCAAATACGGCTTCGGCGATGCGCTGGGAGACCTCCGCCGCGCAGCCCGAAACCGGTCGCGGATAATGTGCGTCAAGAAAGGTGTCGACCGGGCGCTTGATCTGAAGCGGTTCGAACGCCCCGACATTGATCGGGACGTTGGGAAAAATATGTTTGATCGCCAGGTAGATCGACGAATAGGTGGTGGCCATCACCGAATTCATCGGTCCGGCGCAGGGTGGGCTCGAGCCGTCCATGTCGAAATGCAGGTCGCTGCCGCTTTTTGTGATCTTCATGGCGATTTTAAGCGGTTCGTTGACCACCCCGTCGGAATCCACAAAGGCCTCGCTTACGTACGTCCCGTCCGGGATGCGGGCGATATGGGCACGCATCAATTGCGCCGACCGGGCACGGATTTCATCAATCGCCTGCTCGACCGTTTCGCTTCCGTAACGATCCAGTAACAGGGTCAACCGGCGGGCACCGACCTTGAGCGCGGATTCCTGGGCACGGATATCGCCGATGCGCTGATCCGCCACGCGTATGTTGGATTTAAGGATGGCGAAAATTTCTTCGTCCATCTCGCCTTTCTTGAACAACTTGACCGGCGGCAGGCGCAGACCTTCCTGCTCAATTTCGGTGGCGTGGGCTGAAAACCCGCCCGGCACCATGCCGCCGATATCTGGCCAGTGGCCGGTATTCTGGAGCCAGCAGAACAATTCGCCCCGGTAGTAAAATGGCATGGCGAAGCGCACGTCCATCAAATGGGTGCCGCCCAGATAGGGGTCATTGACGATATAGATATCGCCAGGCTCGGGCGCCGCCGTGACCCCGGATTCGATCCGCTCGATAATCGACATGGTGGAATATTGCATAGTGCCGACAAAGACCGGCAGGCCGAACTCGCCCTGCGCGATCAATTCGCCGGTGGAGCGGTGGTAGATGCCGTCCGAACGGTCGTCGGCTTCCGCGATGACGGGGGAAAAGGCCGCGCGCGAAAAGGCGATGTCCATCTCATTGCAGACCTGCTGCAGGCCGTTCTGGATCACCGTCAGGGTGATGGGGTCGATCGCCTTGGGGCGTTGGCTCATTCGGCGGCCATCTCTCTCGAAGCGCTGGAGGCGAGGGGGACATCGATCAGGATATTGCCGAGGCCGTCGACAGCGGCGTTGGTGCCCGGTTCGATCAGGACGGTTGAATCCATCTGCTCTAGAATGGCGGGACCGGTAATCCGGGCATTCAGGGGCAGGGCGTCGCGGTTGTAAATCGGGGTATCGAACGTTTCGCCATCGAACATGACAGTGCGGGTCGCGGTGACCGCGTCGGCCTGGTCCTGTTTGCGGACGTCCGCGTCGAGCAGGGCTTCGATCGGGACCTCGGGACGGATGCCGATGATCGCGGTGTTGATGTTGACTAAAACGGCCTGGATTTCCGGCAGGGTAACCTGGAACCGCTCGAAATAGGCTTTCTCGAAAATTGCCTGCACCTGTTCTCGGGTAATATCCGGGCCGGGCAGGGTCACCCGGATCAGATGGGTCTGGCCGCGAAACTGCATGTCGGCGGAATGGCTGATCCGGGTCTCGGCAATTTCGCTGGCCGTGATCGCGTTGGCCGCGACGCCGTGCTCGCGCTGGGCTGTCATGACGGCCTTCAACTCGGTCATGTCGACGGCTTCCAGCGGCCGGTTGATAGTGTTCACGATATCCTGGCGCAGGTCGGCGACGAGGCACCCGAGCGCGTTGACCAGACCTGGCCTGGCCGGGATCAGCACTTTGGGGAGCGCCAGTTCGCGAGCTAGAGCCACGGCATGCAACGGGCCGGCGCCGCCAAAGGCAAACAGCGCAAAATCGCGCGGGTCATGGCCCCGCGACAGCGAGACCATGCGGATGGCACCGGCCATCTGGGTATTGGCAACGTGGATCATGGCGGCCGCCGCGGCTTCGATCGTCAGCCCGAGCGGTTTGGCGATTTCTGATTCCATGGCTTGGCGGACATCGTCGATAGAAATTTTCGGTTTGTCTTCGCCCGCAAAGGCTTCGAGCCGGAGCCGGCCAAGTATGACATTGGCGTCGGTGATGGTGGGCCGCGTGCCGCCCCGCCCATAGGCGATCGGACCGGGGTCGGACCCGGCGCTTTCGGGGCCGACTTCCAGCAGACCGGCGGCGCTGATCTTGCCGATCGATCCGCCACCCGCGCCGATAGTGCGCACGTCAACCATGGGGACGTGGATCGGCAGGCCATAATCGATGGCCAGTTCGGAACTTGTGGACGGTTCGCCACCGGGCACCAACGCCACGTCCGTCGAGGTGCCGCCCATATCATAGGTGATAATGTTCTCGACGCCCGACTTGGCGGCGGTCTTGGCGGCGGCGATGACGCCTGACGCCGGGCCTGACATGACGGTCTTGGCGGCCTCCTCGACGACGATGGAGGCCGAGACCGTGCCGCCATTGCCGTTCATGACGAGCAGGTCGCGCTGGTAACCGCCTTCCGTCAGGCGGTCCTGGAGGTTGGCGATGTAGCGGTGCAGGACCGGCTGGACAGCAGCATTGACGGATGCTGTGGTGCCGCGCTCAAACTCCCGGTATTCCGAGATCAACTTGTGGCCGATGGTCACGAAATTATTTGGCCAGACCTCGCGGGCGATTGTCTCCGCACGCAGCTCGTTGGCCGGATTGGCGTAGGAATGGAGGAAATGGATGACGAGCGCCTCGACGCCCTCGTGGATCAGCATTTTTAGACAGTTGCGCAGCGCGGCTTCGTCGAGCGGGATCAAGATATTTCCCCGGGCATCCATCCGCTCGTCGACCTCGAGCCGCAACTCGCGCGGGATCAGCGGTTCGAACTGGCCGGTCATGCCGTAGGCGTTGGGCCGTGTGCGGCGGCCAAGCTCAAGCACGTCGCGGAAGCCTTTGGTGGTGATCAATCCGCAGCGGGCGATCTTGCGCTCCAGAATGGCGTTGGTTGTGGTGGTCGTTCCGTGGACGATCAGGTCGATGTTAGCTGGGGACATTCCGGTGGATTGAATGGCATTCATGACCCCGTCGGCCTGGTTGGAAGATGTGGTCGGGGTCTTGGCGATCGTCATCATGGGGACGGCGTCCGGGTTGTCCGGGACGGTGCAGGTGATCACGTCTGTGAACGTCCCGCCAACGTCAATGCCTGCCATTACGCGTGTCATGGCCCGCGTACCCTCATCGTGAATCGGTGCAACGCCCAGCAGCCGACTAAATCATTCGTACGCGAACAATATCACAGGAATTCGAGATGCACCAGTGGTCGGTTTTGGTTATCCTCGAAATTCGGAAAACAGGAGACCGTGCATGCCCCTGCCAGCCCAGCCGAATGACCCGCTCACGGCTTTCATGGATTACCCCGACATCCCTGTCGCTCATTCAGCAACCGGTACGCTGGTTGGACTAACGATGGCCGTCAAGGACCTGTTCGATGTCAAGGGTTTCCCGACCGGCTGCGGGCACCCCGATATTCTGGCCGGGGCGGCGCCCGCCACCCGCCATGCCGACGCGGTGGAAAAGCTGCTCAGCTCCGGCGTGCGTTTTGCCGGCAAGACCTTAACCGACGAGATTGCGTTCAGCCTGAACGGCATCAATCATCATTACGGCGCGCCGGTGAACCCGAAGGCGCCGGATAGGATATCCGGGGGATCGTCGTCGGGGTCGGTCTCGGCGACGGCCGGGGGAATCGTGGATTTTGCTCTTGGGACCGATACCGGGGGATCGATCCGCGCGCCCGCCAGCTATTGTGGGGTATTCGGTCTGCGCACCACCCACGGCCGGTTGAACCTTGCCGGGTGTATGGACCTGGCGCCGAGTTTCGATACGCTTGGGTGGTTCGCCCGGGATATGGCGACGTATCGTAGGGTTGGCGATATTTTGTTTGACCGGGCGGACGCGGTTTCAATCGACCTTCCCACTCCCGCCGTTGTAGACGATGTGTTGCCTGTAATGGATCCGGGACCCCGTGCGGCTTTTCTTGAGACAATCGCTAGGCTGCGCGGGGTGCTCGGCGATATCGGATCGGTCAAAATATCGGGTGGCCGGCTGGACGATTGGTATGTGGTTGGGCGGACCTGTCAGTTGCGTGATATCTGGGTCCAGCATGGCGACTGGATCACGCGCGAAAACCCGGTTTTTGGTCCCGGTGTCCGCGAGCGGATCGAGTGGGCAAAAGGGCTCACGAGGGCGGAGACCGAAACCGCTGACCGCCGCCGGGCTGACATCCGGGCGCGGGTCGTCGAGATGACCGACCGCCATGGAATATTGATCCTGCCGACACTGCCTGGCATAGCGCCGCTGAAATCGGCGCCAATCGGACATATTGAAAAATTCCGGGATCGGGCGCTTAAAAATCTCTGCCTTGGCGGGATTTCGGGCGTGCCCCAGATCAGCCTGCCGATCGCGCAATTTGACGGCGCACCGTTGGGGATATCGCTGATGGGGTCGCCCGGCACAGACGAGGCACTGATGGATTTTGCGGCGCAGATCGAAGCCGCGCTCGGGACCCTCTGACAGGGTTAATCAAAGCTGAAGACGACCGGTGCAATTTTGGCCTATTGCTTCACCGGATATTTTTGTGGCTGTGGCATAGTAATGTTTCTATCAGCCAAGTCGGTCCGCCAACCGACCCCCTTGGCCGACGCTGCGTACGAGGTCTCGCAGCGTCGGTTTTTTAATCGCCTATCGCAATGCCCTCCCGGCGGGGGTCAGCACCCCCGAGCAGGGTATCCGGCGTGACGCGGATAATATGCAGGCCGCTGGTCATGGAGGGGCGGGCGACCTCGTGCCCGAGTGCCGCGAGATCGGCTGCGAAGGCATCCATATCCGCTCCCCGTTCAAGTTCTGCGGGGCCGTTGCGGCTGCCGAAAATTCCAAGCGCAGCGGCTTCCTGCGGGTCCATGCCCCAGTCGATCATGGCGACCAGCGCCTTCACAACATAAAGTATGATCCTGCTGCCGCCCGGCGATCCGAGCACGGCCCAGAGGTCGCCGCCGGCATCAAATACCATGGTCGGGGCCATCGACGAGCGTGGCCGTTTGCCACCCTCAACCCGGTTCGCGACAGGGCGTCCGAGATCGTCCACCGGCGCAAACGAGAAATCCGTCAATTCGTTGTTCAGCAGGAACCCCGCGACCATGCGCCGGGAGCCGAACGCCGATTCGATGGTGGTGGTGAGCGAAGCGGCGTTGCCAAACCGGTCGACAATGGAAATCTGCGAGGTGCCGGCATTCTCCGACGAGACATCGTTGCCCGGCATCATGCCGAGATCAGGTGGAATTCCGGGTTCGGCGCGGCCCATGGTCTGGCCGGAGTCGATTGTCCCCGCCCTGCCGGCAAGATATTCCGGATCGAGCAGACCAGCCGGTACTGCGACGTAATCGGAATCGGCCATGTAGCGGTTGCGGTCGGCGTAAGCCAGTTTTTCGGCTTCAAGAATGAGATGAAGCGCAGCGGCGTTTGGCGCGTCACCGAGGTCACGGTCGGCCAGCATGGTGAGCGTTGATGCCACCGTCATGCCGCCGGATGACGGGGGTCCCATGCCGCAGATGGAGAAGCCGCGATAGGGTGCGCATACCGGCGGGCGGACAATCGCGGTATAGTCGCGCAGATCATCAAGGGTCAGAGTCGCAACACCGGGTTCGCGGGCAGCTGTTACAATGCCCTTGGCGATTGGGCCGTGGCTCAGTGCGGCGGCCCCAAATTCAGCGATCTGTTTGAATGAAATGGCGAGTGCCGGGTTCCTCAACACTTCACCGAGGGCGTGGGGTTCGCCATCATCGTCAAAGAAATAGTCCCGGCCCTCCTCGTTGAATGCGTCGGCGCCCATGGCGGTCAGGAGCAGGTTCAGACGGGGGGAAACGCCGAAACCCTCAGCCGCCAGTTTTATGGCTGGCGCGAATAATTTATCCCAGGCGAGATCGCCATGGACCTGGTGAGCCAGTTCAAGCATGGGGACGATCCCCGGAACACCGATCGAGCGACCGGTGCCGACCGCGTCGGGCCAGCGGATCGGCGTACCGTCGTTGCGCAGGAACCGGTCTGGACCAGCGGCGGCCGGGGCGGTTTCGCGGCCGTCATAGGTTGCGAGACGTTTTTCGGCTGCATCCCAATAAAGCAGAAATCCGCCACCGCCGATGCCGGATGACTGGGGCTCTACCAGATTGAGCACCATCTGGGCGGCGACGAGGGCGTCCATCGCGGTACCGCCGTCGCGCAGCATCTGGCGCGCAGCGCGCGCGGCGAGCGGGTGGGCCGCCACCACCATCTGGGTGCGGATCGGGGCTGCCGGGCGGTCGCCTGCACCCGTAGCGGCTTCCGGCGCGGCGCGGCTCGCTTGGGCAAGGGCGCCGGTCGCCGGCACATGGATCCCAAGTGTCAGGCCAACTAGGAACAGCGCACCGAGAATAAATGTCAGTGGATTGCGGGCGTACACAGCCGAGGTTTTTTGCGACAAAACGACTCCTTGTCGGTAGTTGTTGTAGACAAGACACTATAGCCAACGGGTTTTCAGATAACAAAACAAGAGCGGCAATGGCAAAAACAGCCTACATCATGGTTGCCCCCAACGGGGCGCGGCGGGGCAAGGCGGATCATCCTGCTATTCCGCTCGATGCGGCAGAGCTTGGACGTGAAGCCGCGCGCTGCATGGAGAGAGGCGCGGCGGCGATCCATCTGCACGTACGTGATCAGTTGGGCCACCACAGCCTTGATGCCGATCGCTATATGGATGCCATTGCCGCCGTCCGGCGCGAGGCAAAAGACATCGTGATCCAGATCACCACGGAGGCCGTGGGGATATACCAGCCGCCGGAACAGATGGCGATGGTGCGTGCGGTCAAGCCGGAATTCGTATCGCTTGCGATCCGTGAAATAGTCTCCGGCGTGGATGATGAGGCTAAGGCGACGGGTTTCTTTGCCTGGATGAAACGGGAGCGGATTGTACCCCAATTTATCCTGTACGATACGGCGGATATCGACCGGCTAAAGGATTTGCAATCGCGGGGGATCGTTCCCTTTGCGGCGCCGCCCGTCATTTATGTGCTGGGCCGCTACGCAGCGGGTCAGATATCAGAACCGGAGGAGCTGGATCCTTTTCTTGAGGCGGCAGGGGGTCAATTCCCGAACTGGATGGTGTGTGCCTTTGGTCCGCGCGAGGCGAAGGCGCTCGGACGCGCGTTTGCGCAAGGAGGCCACGGCCGGACCGGGTTCGAGAACAACCTTCACCTCCCGGACGGGACAGTTGCCCCGGATAACGCCGCGTTGGTGGACGTGACTGGGCGGGAAGCGGTTGGCGCCGGGTGCGCATTGATGGAACCGTCCCAGGTCAGGGAATTGTTGGCAAAGACTTTCAGGTGATGTTTATTGTCACCGGAAGAACCCAAAGGTGCCTGCCATGAAACTTACCAAGGAGCAGCTTGAGCGGTTCGACCGCGACGGCTATCTGTTTTTCCCGAATATGTTCAGCGCCGGCGAAGCCGAAACCCTCAACCGGGCGGCAGCCGACGTTTACGCCCTAGACAGGGAAGAGGTGTGGCGCGAAAGCTCGGGCGTGCCCCGCACGGCCTTTGCGGCCCACACATACAACGAAGCTTTCCGGCGGCTCGGCGCCCACCCGCGCCTTGTCGACCCGGTGATGCAAGTGCTGGGTGGCGAGATTTACATGCACCAGTACAAAGTCAACGCCAAGGCGGCATTTGATGGTGAGGTGTGGCAATGGCACCAGGATTACGGCACCTGGGCACGGGACGACGACATGCCCGAACCGAGGGCGATGAATATCAGTGTTTTTCTTGACGACGTGACCGCCGCCAACGGGCCGCTGCTGTTTATCCCCGGAAGCCACAAACTGGGGATTGTTGAAGCGGGTCACGATTTAGGAACCACCAGCTACCCGCTCTGGACACTGAGCCAGGCAAAGGTGAAAGAACTGGCGAAACGGGGTGGGTGCGTTGCGCCGACGGGCCCGGCCGGCAGCATGCTGATGTTCTCGTCGCTGCTGGTGCATGCCAGCCCGCCGAACATCAGTCCGTTCGGGCGTACGATTGTGTATCTGTCGCTGTGCCACGTGGACAACCACATCCGTAAATTCAAACGTAAGGAATGGATTGCGCATCGCGATTTCACGCCGATCGTGCCCCTTGCAGACGATTGCCTCGACGAATTGGTGGCGGCTTCGGTGGCAGCCGGATAGCGAGGCAAAAGGCTTTGTATTTATACGATGAATTGATGGCCCGGGCCGAGGCCGGGAACCCTGTTCGGGTGGCGCTTGTGGGCGCCGGAAAATTCGGCTCGATGTTTTTGTCCCAGGTGCCAACGACGCCGGGGCTTGAAGTCTCGGTCATTGCCGATCAGCGCGTCGACGCGGCCAGGGCAGCGTGCGCAGAGGTTGGGTGGGACGATGCCCGGATTGCGGGGACGCGGTTCACAGACGACGCAGCGGCGGCGATCGCAAGCGACGATGTGGATGTGGTGGTTGAAGCCACCGGGCACCCGCCGGCCGGGATCAAACACGCCCGCGTGGCCGTGCGTCACGGTAAACATATCGTCATGGTCAACGTGGAGGCTGACGTGTTGGCAGGGCCGCTATTGGCGCGCGAAGCTGCGAGCGCCGGGCTGGTCTATTCCATGGCCTATGGCGATCAACCGGCGCTTACCGCCGAGATGGTCGATTGGGCGCGGAGCTGCGGATTCGAAATTGTGGCGGCCGGCAAGGGCACCAAATATTTACCCGCGTACCACGCGTCGACGCCGGATACCGTTTGGGAGCATTACGGCCTGACAGCAGACGACGCAGCCAAAGCCGGTATGAACGCGAAAATGTTCAACTCCTTCCTGGACGGCACAAAGTCTGCGCTGGAAATGGCGGCGATCGCCAATGCGTGCAACCTCGCGCCGCCGTCCGATGGGCTGAATTTTCCCCCTTGCGGTATGGACGACCTTGCGGAAGTCCTGCGACCCGAAAGCGCCGGCGGCGTACTCGAATCAAAAGGCCAGGTGGAGGTCGTCTCCTCGCTCCATCGTGACGGCGAACCGGTCGCGAAAGACCTGCGTTGGGGCGTCTATGTTGTGTTTGAAGCACCCAACGAATACGCCGCTCAGTGCTTTCGCCAATACGGTATGAATACGGACGCAACCGGGCGCTATTCGGCCATGTACAAACCATTTCATCTGATCGGGCTGGAATTGAATATCTCAATCCTGTCCGCCGGTCTCCTGGGCAAGCCGACAGGCGCGACGAAGGACTTTCGAGGTGATGTGATCGCCATCGCCAAGCGCGATCTGAAGGCTGGTGAGGTGCTTGACGGGGAGGGCGGGGCGACCGTTTGGGGCAAGCTGCTGCCGGCGGAAACGTCCCTCGCCCTTGGCGGATTACCGATCGGGCTGGCGCAGGGGGTAACCCTCAAAAATCCGGTAAAGCCGGGCATGCCTGTGACCTGGGCCGATGTGGAGTTCGATGCCACGAACGAAGCGGTCATTGTGCGCCGGGAGATGGAGACACTTCTCACCGGATAAATTGCGACCCTCCTCAATCGTCGTTCTGGGCAGTGTGCGTGGAGCGCATCACGTAATCCGGGGTTCAACACTTAAAGAGTGAATTGCCGAATAACTCCCGATCCTATAGACACGGTTTGCGTTTCCATTTTCAGAAAATTACGACCATGACCAGCGCTCACCCCGCCGACGACAATCCTATGCCCGACAGCGCCTATTCCTGGTCGCGGTTGATGGTATCGCTTCTGCTCAGCACCATCGGCGGGGTCGGTCTGTGGTCGACGGTTGTCGTGTTGCCGGTGATTGAAACCGAATTCGGGATCGACCGGGGTGGCGCGTCGCTACCCTATACCGCGACCCTGATCGGGTATGCGATCGGCGGCATCTTTATGGGACGCGCAGCCGACCGGTGGGGGATCACCCGCCCGATCATGTTCGGCGCGCTGATGCTCGGCGCCGGGTATTTTTTGGCGGCCAGCGCCCAGAGCTATTGGCAGTTTATCGCGGCCCAGGCCATTTTGATCGGGATGATGGGCAGTTCCGCCACTTACGGCCCGTTGGTGGCCGATGTGTCCCACTGGTTTGTCCGACGGCGCGGGATCGCTGTCGCCATCGTGATCAGCGGCAACTATTTATCCGGAGCATTCTGGCCGCCGGTGCTGCAATACGGCATCGAGACGGTCGGGTGGCGGCAATCTTATATGCTGGTGGCACTGGTCTGCGTCGTAACCATGATCCCGCTGACGCTGTTTCTGCGCCGGAGGCCGGTGATAGATGATGGAGACACGCCAGTCGCGCGGCGCGGCGCGGTTGCCATGCCAACGTCGCCGGCCAAGTTGCAAACATTGCTTGTGGTGGCGGGCATTGCTTGCTGTGTCGCCATGTCGATGCCTCAGGTGCACCTTGTTGCCTATAGCCGCGATCTCGGATATGGCGCGGCGCGCGGCGCTGAAATGCTGTCCGTGATGCTCGGTCTCGGGATCGTCAGCCGGCTGATTTCCGGCATGGTTGCCGACCGGATCGGCGGACTACCGACGCTGCTCATCGGTTCGACCCTGCAGTGTATCGCGTTGGTTCTGTATTTGCCGTTTGACGGCCTCACTTCGCTCTACGTAATTGCCGGACTGTTCGGCCTGGCGCAAGGCGGGATCGTGCCGAGCTATGCTCTGGTCATACGGGATTATTTCCCCGCGCGGGAAGCGGGCTCGCGGATCAGCATTGTGCTGATGGCAACAATCGCCGGGATGGCGCTTGGCGGATGGGTCTCTGGCGAAATTTACGACTATACGGGATCGTATCAAGCCGCGTTCCTGAACGGGATTGCTTGGAATCTCCTGAATATGGGCATCGCTGCGTGGTTATTGTCGCGCCGGATCGGGCCGCAAGCTGCCATTGCCGCTTAGATTGAATTCGTGGCTTCGTACATTTCCCGGATTGGCGGCTACCCTCGCCCCTGATATGAGACGGGGACTGAGCAACGTTGCGGACCTTATATGACCCTGCTTGAAATCATTGCGATGCTGTTCGCCCTGTCGGCATTGTTCGGCTATATCAATCACCGATTGCTGCGCCTGCCACACACGATCGGGCTGGTGGTAATTGCGCTCGCCTCGTCGCTTTCGCTCATTGCTATCGACAGGTTCGTACCGGGGTTCGAAGTCGACGACACGGTCCGCAATGCGATATCGAGCATCGATTTCCACGCCACCCTGATGGAGGGGATGCTGAGCGTATTGCTGTTTGCCGGCGCCGTGCATATCGACCTGTCGGAATTGGCGGCACGGAAGTGGACCATTGGTATATTGGCGACAATTGGGGTGATCGCCTCGACGTTCATGGTCGGCGGCGCAATCTGGTATCTGTCAGACTTGCTCGGCTTCGCGATTCCGTTCCTGTGGGCGCTTGTTTTTGGCGCCCTGATCAGCCCGACTGATCCAGTGGCGGTGCTGGGGATTTTAAAAACGGTGCATGTGCCGCGCCCGCTCGAAGCCAAGATTGCCGGTGAATCACTATTCAATGACGGCGTCGGGGTTGTCGTGTTTTCGATCCTTGTCGCGATCGCGGTTGGAGGCGGAGCAGGCGAAAGTGCGATCGGCGCGGTTGATGTTGCGAGGTTATTTGCGGTCGAAGCTCTGGGCGGCGCGCTCCTTGGGATCGTATCCGGGTACCTAGCTTATCTTGCCATGCGCGGGATCGACGAACACAATCTCGAGGTTTTGATCACCCTGGCGTTAGTGACGGCATCTTACGCGATTGCGCTCCAGTTTCATCTGAGCGGGCCGATCGCCGTTGTGGTCTCGGGGATTTTCATCGGCAACCATGGTGCGCGCTTCGCGATGAGCGAAAATACCCGCGACCATGTCTTCCAGTTCTGGGAATTGCTCGATGAAATCCTGAATTCGGTTCTGTTTCTGCTCATCGGCCTTGAGGTGTTGGTGGTTGGTATCAACCCGGAATTTCTGCCGTTGGCGCTGCTCACTATCCCCGTTGTCCTGCTAGCCCGGTTTACCTCAGTCGGGATCCCGATCACGCTGTTGTCCGTCAAGGAGCAATTTACCCGGGGAGCAATTACCCTTCTTACCTGGGGAGGTTTACGGGGCGGGATTTCAGTGGCTCTGGCGCTCTCGCTACCCGAGGTGGTGTTTAAGCCCGTGATCCTGACCATGACTTACGCGGTTGTCGTATTTTCGATCGTTGTGCAGGGATTAACGATGAAGCCTCTAGTGCGACGCATGATGCGCGAGGACGAGAATACCGCTGGTGAGGATGAATAAGGCCGCATTCGTTGTGCGATCACGATCTGTCAATAGCGGCCAACAATTGACGAGCGGTTACCGGGTAATATTTAGGCTTTCCGGGGATCGAGGCGCTAAGCTGCACCAGCGACATTGCGCACTTGGATAAAGCGCATTGTGCGCTTCGCGGCGGTGCTATCCAAATCGGCAAAATCACGGTTTTCGCGGTCACAAGTGGACGCTGTCAGTTTCAACCGCTTGCTCCGGAACGCGGCAATGGACGAGAAGGATCTTTCGGAGAAATCGAGCGCCCGGCACAGGACAATAATGGCCTTGCCGTTTTTTTTCAACAACGCGTTTACGATCTGTTTTTGCGGAACGTTGGTCAAGCCGGAAAGAACGTAGCCAATATCGAGGGGCCGGTTCTCGCTACACAATAGTTCGATTACGGGCTCGAGTTCCATCGTTCCGTTCTGTATTTCTTCCAGAAGCGAATGCGAGTGGACGATCTCGCGCCGGCTGTCTTTATTTTTCTCTTTTGATAAGCGACTGGCCTTTTCAATAAGGCTCTCGATTGCCGCATCACCCTGGTACTCAGCAATTTCCATTATTCTTGCACGGGCTTCCGCCGACATGAGAGGGATCACCCGGGACAAAACATCGATGGGCATATCGGCGCGATGCGACATCAATTCACACAATTCATCGTCGTCTTGGGCGACGTCTGCAAAAATGTTAAATCCCTTGTCCGAAATTTCCGCACCGGAGTTCCTGCACACGGCCTGGAGAACCGGTGGCTCAAGCTCGCCAATGAGAGCGTCGGTTACGGTAGGGGTTAGTGCATTCCGTCTGGATATGGCTATCCGGTGTTCCGTGGATTTTGTGCGCGCAATTTCAACCAGGTCATTGTCGGTCAAGACCAGTGAATGTTCGAGGACCGGCGTCGCCACTTCGGCTTCCTGGGTCGCAAGTAGCAAGGCAAGATCGTGGGGTATATTATCGAT
>JAJFGZ010000053.1 GCA_021775855.1 Hyphomicrobiales bacterium | reverse complement strand
ATCAGGATTTTGTTCAAAAACTGCGGCCATGGTGACGGGTACTTCAAGGGAACTGAGCAAGTTGCCGGCGGCAAAACAATCTTCCCCGGCAATCGCGTTGTTGGTGCCGAGAATATTGGCGCCAGTATGGCTAGCGGTAGCACCGTCGGACCCGATCACCAATAGCTGACGGTAGTCCATGAAGGGGTAACCGGTGACAATTTTGTCAAGCGCTTCGGCGGCGTTGCTCCCGGATTCCAATTCATCCAGGATGGCCGGTCCGAGCGACGGATCGGTGACATTCTGGCTGGCCACCGCGCCCACATTTGCGCGCACATGGGGGCAGCGGGCGCCAACGCAAATGCTCGACGTGGTGATGGCGACACCGAACATGCCTGTCTTGGAACATCTGCCTACAATCGAAAATGTCATGGTGGATTACCTTTCACCATTGCCGATCCGGCTGTCCAGATAGATTGCGAAATCATGCAGCATATGTTCGAGCCAGCTTAGTGGTCCGGGCTTGGTTAAGGGCGCCCCGGAGCCCGCAAAAATGCCTTCCACGACGAAGCGGTCTTCGGCGTTGACGCTGTCGAACAGGGCGATCATCTTTTCACGTTCGGCCTCCGGGTCGCTCTGCGTCGCGTGGACTTCCGGTGCCAGAGCCGCGCCGAACCGCACATGGATTTCGCCAACGCCTTTCGGGCGGAGCGACAGGTACCAGAGATGGTCTGGTGCTAGTACGATCAGATGGCAGGGGAATATAACCCCAAGCATCGAAGTGTTGCGCCAGTCTCCTGTCAATCGCGTATTGTCCGGGTGGGCATTGCCGACCACCGCATCAGGCGGTTTGCGGAACAATTCTAAGGTAAAATTTTCAAAGGAGTTTTCCGGAAATTCGATATCATCTGCGGCGTAGCCGGCGCCGACCGTCGCCCGGTGGGCGATCGGCAGATGGTAACCCTCGATAAAATTCTCGGCGAGCAGTTTCCAGTTGGTCTGCCAAACATGATCCTGTGTGACGACCGGGACATAATCTTCCATCCTGTAGAAATCGAGGAAGTCCGGAAAATCTGAAAGCAATTCGGAAACCGGTTTGGCGTCCGGATCGAGGGAAACGTAAATCCAGCCGTGCCAGACGTCGACCCGGATGGGGGTCAGAGAAATTTTTGATTTGTTGAAGGCTTTTGAGCGGTCCATGTGCGGCGCACCAATCAGGTTGCCGTCCAGTCCGTAGGTCCAGGCATGGTAGGGGCACACAATTCGCTTGCAGGAGCCAGTTCCCTCCAGCAGCTTCATCATGCGGTGGCGGCAGACATTGGCGAAAGCGCGGATTTCATCGTCATTGCCGCGCTGGACAAAAATCGGCTGGTCGACAATCGAATGTGTCAGATAATCTCCGGGTTCAGGGATATCAGCGGCCCGGCCCGGGCAGAGCCAATCTCTCGAAAAGATATTGCGTAATTCCAGTTGGTGAATGTCTTGCGACCGGTACAGCCGTGGGTGGAGGGCGGTCGCGTCTTCAAGCGCTGCGTGTGCTGTCTCCCGGAGCGTCTCCAGCAGCAAATTGGTTTCGGCGGCGTTTGACATTTCCAACCTATGCCTCGTCGGGGATCACGGCGGTGACCTCGATTTCCATGACCCATTCGGGGCGCGCCAGGCCATCGACAATCAACCCGGTTGAGACTGGGTAGACGCCTTGCAGCCATTTCCCGATCGTCTGGTAAACCGGATCGCGGTAGGCACGGTCGGTCAGAAAAACCTGCATGCGGCAGATATGTTCCTTTTTCCCGCCGGCCTCTTCCAAAAGTTGCAGGACGTTCTTCATGGCCTGATCGGTTTGTGCCACCGGGTCACCATCACCGACGCTATCGAAACTGTCTATATCCTGGCCGACTTGACCGCGCAGGAACACCAAAGTCCCGCGCGCCTTCACGGTCTGGCACAGATCGTTGTCTATTGATTGGTTGGGGTAGGTCTCCCGGGTATTAAATTTACGAAATCGCTCGTGGGCCATAATTTACGCCTCGTCGTCCATGACGCGGTCCGAGAGACCGGCGGAATTCTGGACGAAGCCGAGCGGTCCGGACCAGTCGAAGTTTCTGTAGACCGCGCCCAGATGCGCGAATGGCGGGGATTGCGCGAATAACTGGAAAGTCAGGCGGTGGCTGGCATAATCGGAATTCAACAGGTCGCGGGCATAGGCCAGCAGCTTGCGCCGGTCGTCGGCCACCCAGCGTTCGTTGATGGTATAAAATTTCTCCATCCAGGGCGCGGTCTCGCTGGCTTCGAATTCCGCGAAATTGGGCGTAACGCAGATTTGGCCGCCGCATAATTCCCGGGTCAGGTGCACCATTGCGGGCAGCCTGGTGCAGGCGTGGACCCGCCCAGTATAGAGCATCGAAGGGTCGGGCATCAGCAATCCGGCAGGGCTTTTCTTGGCGAGCGCGATGGCCGCCGTCAGGTGGGCGTTGATGCCTTCCCGGTAGCAGGCCAGCTCGGCCAGTTTTTCCTGCACAGCCTGCTGTTTTTCGAGACCTGTCTGGCGCACGTTAAACAACGCCGTACCGATCATCATGTCGGCATAGGTCAAAATCCGCTGGACAAAAGCGAAGGCCGAATAGCGGTGCAGGGTCGCGCGGATAAAGGTCGCGGCGCGGGTGTGCTGGTAGAACAGAACGTCCTCCCAGGGGATCAGGACGTTGTCGAGAACCATCAGGGTGTCGACCTCGTCGAAGCGGGTGGACAAAGGATAATCCTCGGCGCTGGCGCGGGTCGCGAACCCGGTGCGGCAAATATGTTTGACCCCCGGTGCGTTCATCCGGAGGATTACCCCGAGGGCATAGTCCGAGAGTTTTTCGTTGCCCCAATTGGCGATGGTGGGTTTGAGAAACGCCTGCTCGGCGTAAGCCGCGGCGGTCTCGTATTTGGCGCCGCGAATGACAATCCCGGCGTCGGTTTCCTTGACAACATGGACCAGCATATCCGGGTCCTGCTCCTGGGGTGGTTTGGAGCGGTCGCCCTTGGGATCAGTATTGGCGGAGACGTGGAAGGGGTCGTTGCGCACAGCATCCAGAATATGCCGTTCGACATTTTCCGAGAAACGCGGGTCGATTTCGTTGAGGACATCCTTACCGTCCCAGAGCGACCACATCTCGCCGATGGTCTCGTCGCCCATCCGGGTAACGACGCCGCCGATATCCCACATCACCGCGTTCACGGCATCGCGTTTTGCCGTCCAATCCTCGGGCGTATAGGGGAGTTTCAACCCGACAGCGAACTGCTCGCCATTTTCTTCGTAGGACATCACATTGCTGGTTGCCGGGTCGTGCGCCATGTCGTAGATGCGGGCGCGAACATCGACAATCGGTTTGAACATTGGGTGCGTTGTGACATCCTCGACCCGTTCGCCGTCGACATAAATCTCGCGGTCATCGCGAATATTGTCGAGATATTCCGCCCCGGTTCTGATCATCGGTGTGCTCCCTGTCGCAATTTGATTATTCGAGATTATCTGTAATTCTTTGCTCTGAAAACGATAGTTTGCATGCCTTGTTGACCCCCACAAAATATGGTCAGATGACGGCAACTTCTCGAAAGGAAAAAGATATGCCGGATGGTCGCGATTATCCACGCGACATGGTTGGCTATGGAGCCAATCCGCCGCACCCCCACTGGCCGGGGAACGCACGGATCGCGGTTCAGTTTGTCGTCAATTTTGAGGAGGGTGGTGAAAACAACATCCTGCACGGGGACGCTGCATCCGAAGCCTTTCTCTCTGAAATCGTTGGTGCTGCGGCCTGGCCCGGCCAGCGCCACATGAATATGGAATCGATCTACGAATATGGCTCGCGTGCCGGGTTCTGGCGGCTATGGCGGCTGTTTAAGAGTTTTAAATTTCCGGTGACGGTATTTGGCGTGGCATCGGCGCTTGCGCGCAACCCGGATGCGGTCGCTGCCATGCAGGAAGCCGATTGGGAGATTGCGAGCCACGGTCTGAAATGGATCGAATATAAGGATTTCGCGATTCAAGACGAGCGCGATCATATGCGCCGCGCGATCGAAATCCACGAGGAGGTCACCGGTGAGAGGCCGCTTGGATGGTATACCGGTCGCTCATCAGTAAATTCATTGGACCTGGTGATCGAGGAAGGTGGATTCCTGTATAGCTCGGATTCATATGCCGACGATCTGCCCTATTGGGTTTCGGCTGGCGACGGGCATCATCTGGTGGTGCCCTACACCCTCGACGCCAACGACATGCGGTTCGCAACGCCCCAGGGATTTAATTCCGGGGATCAGTTTTACAGCTATCTGCGTGACAGTTTTGATACGCTTTACGCCGAGGGGGAAGACGCTCCGAAGATGATGTCGGTAGGGCTCCATTGCCGGTTGGCCGGACGGCCGGGTCGCGCTGCCGCGCTGGCACGGTTTCTGGATTATATTGCAGATCATGAACAGGTCTGGGTCTGCCGCCGCATTGATATTGCCAGGCACTGGCACAAAAATCATAGCCCGAAGGACCAGTGAATGGATGACATGAACGAAACGCCGCTTTTTGCGCGGTCAAACATCAATCTTGCCTCGGCCAAGTTGCGGGCGCGGGCGACGGCCAAGAGCAACGATTTTTTTGCCCCCATGGCGCGGATGCTGCAGGATTCCGAACCGGTTTTCATTCCTGGAAAATACGATGATCACGGCAAATGGATGGATGGCTGGGAGAGCCGTCGACGGCGCGATGACGGTCACGACTGGGTCATCGTGGCGCTGGCCGCGCGCGGGGTGATCCACGGTTTCGATATCGACACCCGCTTTTTCACGGGCAATTTCCCGCCGTTCGCTTCGATCGAGGGATGTGACGAGATCAACGGTCCGGAAGACTCCACCAAATGGCGCGAAATTGTCCCGCGCATGGAGCTTGATGGCGACAGCCATCACTATGTCGAGGTCACACCGGGCGATCCGGTGACCCATCTGCGCCTCAATATTTTTCCCGATGGCGGCGTTGCCCGGTTTCGGGCTTATGGCCGCGCGGTGCCATCCCGGGTCGAGGGGGAACTGGATCTCGCGTCTGCATTGAGCGGAGCGCGCTGCATTGCGTGGAGCGATTCGCATTTTGGCGATCCCCAATGCCTGCTGTATCCGGGCCGGGGTGAAGATATGGGCGATGGTTGGGAGACAAGGCGCCGGCGCGGGCCCGGCAATGACTGGATGATCCTGGCGCTCGGGATGACCGGCGAGATCGATCGGGTTATTGTTGATACCGCCCATTTCAAAGGAAATTATCCGGACCGGTGTTCGCTCGAGGCCGTGATGATGGACGATCCCGAGGCAGGTCCTGGGGCGTTCGAAGCTGTCGAATGGATGCCGGTGACGGATCAAGTGAAACTGGAGATGGATCATATCCACGAATTTACCGGAGACCAGATCCATCGCGTTGGTAAGGTCAGCCACGTACGCTTTAATATTTTTCCCGATGGCGGTGTATCCAGGCTACGGGTTTTTGGCCGGGCCGCGGGTTAAGAAACCATGGCCAGGTTCGATCTCCATCCTGAGTTGCTGACGCCTGACGCGTTTGCGGACTATGGCGATGTGATTGCCATGGATGGGGCCGACAAGCGTGTGATCAATGACGGGACAACGATCCGGTATCATGACCTGGCGAAGATTGATGTCGCCGATGAAAATGGTCGCCCGTTGGTCAGTATCTTCCGGGCCTCGGCGGTGCAATTGCCCCTGCGGCTTTGGCTGATGGAGCGCCACCCGATTGGCAGTCAGGTCTTTTGGCCACTTTCGGCAGAGCCGTTTTTGGTTGTGGTCGCATCGGCCGGTCCCTCACCAAACACCGGCGATCTTCGGGCGTTTCACGTGCCCCCGGGCACCGGCGTCAACTACGCCAGAAGCGTCTGGCACCACCCCCTGATATCGATGAATGCCACGTCGGATTTTATGGTGATTGACCGGGGAGGGAACGGTCACAATCTGGACGAGGTGAGGTTTCCGGACGATACGGATGTTATGCTACATGGATACGATGCTTCCAAGAGTTGAGTTGGGATCGCGGCTTGCTGCCAATCTCTCGACGCTTTTCACAGAATTACCGTTTCTGGAAAGATTTGACGCGGCTGCACGGGCCGGGTTCCAGTTTGTCGAATTCCAGTTTCCATACGCCTACAATTTCAGCGACATCCGGGCCGCGATGGACGCCACCGGGGTTAGCTTGGTCATGCACAATTTTCCGCCGGGGGACTGGGAGGCGGGTGAGCGCGGTCTAGCGACTTGTCAGCAGCAGGATCGATTCCGGCAGAGCGTCGAACTTGGGCTGCGCGCGGCAAAGGCATTGGGGACGCCGCAGATGAATTGCCTTGCAGGGCTTGCAGATGAGGCCGGACACCATACAGGCGTTCACGATACGATGATCGCTAATTACCGGTACGCCGCCAGTCGGCTACACGAAGACGGACGGGATCTTTTAATCGAACCGCTGAACGACCGCGACGTACCCGGATTTTGCCTGAACCGGGCCTCCGATGTGCTCGCCCTGCTCGACGAGATTAAGGCGGACAATGCCTACCTGCAACTGGATATCTATCACGCCAGCATGATGGGAGAGGATATCTGCAGAATTATCGAAACCAGGATGAACCGTATCGGCCACATCCAGTTTGCGGACATGCCTGGACGCCATGAGCCGGGCAGCGGGGATATCGATTTTCCTGCAATTTTTGATTGCCTGGCCGTCAACGGGTATCGTGGTCAACTGGGGTGCGAGTATTTCCCCGGCGGTGAAACTTTGGCCGGTCTCGCGTGGCGGAAAGATGTATTTGATGCGTGAGCTGCTCAAACGGTTCAACAAGGGCTCGAATTGGTCTAAGGTAAGTCGAATTGAACTTGGATGTGCGGGCGTCAGGTCGTGACACTAGCGACAATACACGAGATAAAGCCAAAATCGAGCCAACCGAACAGGTGTGCGACCTGTGCCGTACGGCACCGGGCTGTTTGCGGCGCCCTGAGTGAGACCGAACTGGCACATGTCAACGGAATTTCGCGTCGCACGCGTCTACCCGCTGGATCGATCATATTCCATGCCCAGGAGGAAGCCTCCTTTTTCGCCAACATTGTCTCTGGCGTGGTCAAGCTTTCTAAATCGCTTGTCGATGGCCGCCAGCAAATTGTCGGGCTGCAATTCTCGCCGGATTTTCTTGGTCGAGCCTATGGCGGCGAAAATCCTTACTTTGCAGAAGCTGTAACCGAGGTCGAACTTTGTCAGTTTCCAAAAAACAAATTCGAAAAGCTGCTGTTTGAGTTTCCGATGCTCGAGCAAACGCTTTTCGAGCGAACGTTGAACGAGCTCGATTCGGCCCGCGAATGGATGCTGCTTCTGGGGCGTAAAACGGCGGTGGAAAAAGTCGCAACTTTCCTATTGTTACTCGCCCGCCGGGCGGGGGATCAGGGGTGTGTGCCCGATGCGGACAGTGGCGCCATTCGCATCGTGTTGCCGATCACCCGGGCGGATATCGCAGATTATCTCGGCCTGACGATTGAGACGGTCAGCCGGCAGATCACGCGCCTCAAATCCAGAGAGATCATCCAGATGATCAACAACCGGACGATCGCCATTCCCGACCTTACTGCCTTGGAAGCGATTTCCAACCAGTCGGGCAGCGACACGTATTGATCTAAACTCAGCCCTCAACGCAATTCAATTGTGAAAAACGTTCGGCCACGCGATCAAGGTCGGCGGCATCCAGGTGTTCCCGCGCTAGCGGCATGAGGATCGTGTCTTCCCAGTGAATATGGCGGCGGTAAATCTCGAAAAATCCGCGCAGCATATAGCCCAGCATGTCGGGGTTCCGGAGCGTTGAACCGTTCGCCAGTTGCGTCAGTTTTTCGGCAATCTCGCTGGCAAAGCCTTCATCGGTTGCGTGCTCTTGCCGTAGTCTGTCGAGAATCTCCGGCAGACCATGATCCACATTCAGGCGTTCCTCGAGGACCAGAAACAGCCCGTTCTCCTCCTGGCGGTGATGCTCGACAAGGTTGTTCTCGAGATATCCCGAGGCTTGCGCGCACAGACCACGGTCGATGTTTCCCGGTAATCCATCCGCAATTTCTTCGAGAATGTTGCACAGACGAATTTGGTCTATATGCGCCTCAGCCAGAATATCCAGGGCGTTGCGGGCTTTGCCGCGGTTTTGTGGATTATTGGTCGAAATAGAGACCATTCGTTTACGCCAAGTCTTCAATCTTGTGGTTGCCGCCGGATTTGCCAAAATTAATCTAATCTTTCCGCCGGTAGCCGTGCATTGATCCATGTCAAGGCACGTTGCCCGGTGTACATGAGAAACGAAGCATATTACCGTTTCACCAGTCATCATCCTTACAAGGGTATTTTGTAAGGTGTTTCGGTACTTGCTGGGCGGTAAATTGCCGCTCGAGGCTGGGGGGAAATATGGGGACGATTGCATTTTACATTGTCACGGTATTTGCCGGCGTGCTGGCCGTCATTGGTGCGGCGCTGGCGCATGACCCATTGTTCTCAATCCATGCAGGCATATTCGCACTGGCCTGTCTGATCACGGTTTTTATCGGTATCCGCCGCCACAATTTTGATGGCGCAAATGCGCCCGATACGAAATACCTTGATGGCGTTATCCGCGCCGGTGTTATCGCTACCATGTTCTGGGGTGTGGTCGGATTTCTAGTCGGCGTGGTGATTGCCTCGCAACTGACCTTCCCTGTTCTCAATCTGGATCTGGAATGGACGAGTTTTGGTAGGCTGCGGCCGTTGCACACGTCGGCGGTGATTTTTGCGTTTGGCGGCAACGCGCTGATTTGCACCAGTTTTTATGTCGTCCAGCGTACGTCGGGCGCCCGGCTGGCGCTCGGAAATACCGCCTGGTTCGTCTTCTGGGGGTACCAACTATTTATCGTTCTGGCGGCAACCGGGTACGTGCTCGGCGTGACCCAGTCGAAAGAATATGCGGAGCCGGAATGGTATGTGGATCTCTGGTTGACGATTGTATGGGTTGCCTATTTGGCGGTGTTCTTGATGACACTGGTGCGCCGGAAAGAGCCGCATATCTATGTGGCCAACTGGTTCTATCTGTCGTTCATTGTCACAGTGGCGATGCTGCACGTTATCAACAATCTGGCGATACCGGTGTCGCTGCTGGGGTCGAAAAGCTACATCGTCTGGGCGGGGGTTCAGGATGCGCTGACCCAATGGTGGTACGGCCATAACGCGGTCGGCTTTTTCCTGACCGCCGGGTTCCTCGGCATGATGTATTATTTCCTGCCCAAACGGGCGGAGCGGCCGGTTTATTCGTACCGGCTCTCCATCATCCATTTCTGGGCGCTGATTTTCCTCTATATCTGGGCCGGGCCACACCATCTGCATTATACGGCCTTGCCGGACTGGGCGCAGACCCTCGGCATGACCTTCTCGATCATGCTCTGGATGCCGTCGTGGGGCGGGATGATCAACGGTCTGATGACCCTGTCGGGGGCCTGGGACAAGCTGCGCACCGACCCGGTTTTACGCATGATGGTGCTCTCGATCGCTTTCTACGGGATGTCGACATTCGAAGGCCCGGTCATGGCGATCAAGGCCGTCAACGCGCTCAGCCATTATACCGACTGGACGATCGGGCACGTGCATTCCGGTGCGCTCGGGTGGGTCGGCATGATCAGCCTCGCCACCATGTACCATTTGGTTCCCAGGCTGTGGGGCCGGACCGAACTTTACAGCAATAAAATGGTATCGTGGCATTTCTGGCTGGCGACGCTTGGCATCGTGCTCTACGCCGCCGCCATGTGGGTGTCGGGCATCATGCAGGGGCTGATGTGGCGCGAATATGACGAGCAGGGCTTCCTGGTTTATTCGTTCGCCGAGACGGTGGCGGCGATGAAACCCTTCTATATGATCCGGATGTTCGGCGGGTTGCTGTTCCTGCTCGGCGCCCTGATCATGGTCTACAACCTCTGGCGCACCGTGCGCGGCGATACCCGCTCTGAAGCGGGTATGCCGGTGCCGGCGCAGGCGTGAGGAGGAGCAGCAAATGATTAAACATGAAGCCATTGAGAAGAATGCTTTTCTCCTGTTGGTTCTGAGTTTTTTCGCTGTCACGATCGGCGGGATCGTCGAGATCGTACCGCTATTTTATCTGGAAAATACGATCGAGAGGGTGGTCGGCATGCGGCCCTATACGCCGCTCGAACTTGCCGGGCGGAACGTGTATATCCGGGAAGGTTGCTATACCTGCCACAGCCAGATGATCCGCCCGTTCCGCGACGAGGTTGAACGCTACGGGCCGTATAGTCTGGCAGCCGAAAGCATGTACGACCATCCGTTCCAGTGGGGTTCCAAACGCACCGGACCGGACCTTGCCCGGGTCGGAGACCGGTATTCGGATTCCTGGCACGTGGAACATTTGATCGATCCGCGCGCGCTGGTGCCTGAATCCGTGATGCCGCCCTATTCGTTTCTTGTCCGCACCAGCCAGCGGACCGACGATATCGGCGAACATCTTGAAGCCAACCGCATGGTCGGGGTTCCCTATTCGGACGACATGATCGCCAACGCAGAGCGCGATATGCGTGCCCAGGTCGATCCCGACGGCGAGGGCGTTGACGGCCTGCTCGCGCGGTACGGCGACAATGTCCGGATCCGGGATTTTGACGGCAACCCAGATATGTTGACCGAGATGGACGCGCTTGTCGCCTATCTCCAGATGCTCGGGACCTTGGTCGATTTCGAACTTTACGATGCCGACGCACCCGAAAACTTGCGGTGACGATGATGACCTACGAAACAGCACGCTATTTTGCCGATACCTGGGGTCTGTTGTTCCTGTTCCTGGTATTTGTCTCTGCGGTTCTCTGGGTGTTCCGGCCCGGCACCAAGGCCAAATACGAGCGCAACGCGAAAATCCCGTTGTCGGAGGACGATTGACCCATGTCCGAGAAAGAAATCGACGATATTAGCGGCGTTGAAACCACGGGACACGAGTGGGACGGCATCAAGGAACTAAACAATCCCCTGCCGCGCTGGTGGATCAACACCTTCTACATCACTATTCTATGGGCGATTGGCTACATGATCCTGTACCCGGCATGGCCGCTGGTGTCGGACTATACGCGCGGATATCTCGGCTATTCGAGTCGGGCGGAATTATCCCAGAGCATGTCAGAAGCGCAAGTCGGGCAGGCGGTCTATCTGGACCAGATTCGGGACGCTTCGCTGGACGAAATATTGGCCAGCAACGAATTGCGCCAGTTTGCGATGGCCGGCGGTCGCTCGGCCTTTCTGGTCAATTGTTCGACGTGTCACGGCTCTGGCGCGCAGGGCGCACCCGGGTACCCCAACCTCAATGACGATGACTGGATCTGGGGCGGGACGCTCGACGATATTTACCTGACGATCCGGCATGGTGTCCGGTTTACCGATGATTGGGACACCCGGGATTCGGCGATGCCGGCGTTTGGCCGTGACGGAATTCTGGGACGGGGTGAGATTGTGGAAATCGCCGCCTTTGTCCGCTCGATGGCGGGGCTCGACATCGACCCGGCGCTGGCGGCTAGGGGTGCGGAAGGCTTTGCCGACAATTGCGCGGCGTGCCACGGCGAATCCGGCGAAGGGCTGCGCGATCTGGGCGCCCCGGCTCTGGCCGACGCCATCTGGTTTTACAGCAGCGATGCGGACGCGATTGCCGCTCAAATCTCCAATCCGAAACATGGAGTTATGCCGGCCTGGGGGGCGCGGCTTGACGACGGGATTATCAAGCAACTGACGGTCTATATCCATTCGCTCGGGGGCGGCGAGTAGAATTCAGACCAGTTGGTTTGGCGGGAAGCCGAAATGAACGACACCTCGATCAGCGTGGACCAGCACGACGGCGACCTTGCGCGCGTTGACGTGGCCCCGGTCAACGCCAAAGAGCACCGGGATCTTTATAAGTCCCGGGTCAAGATATTTCCGAAACGGGTCTCCGGGTCTTTCCGCCGCCTGAAATGGTGGATCATGCTGGTGACCCTTGGGATCTATTATCTGGCGCCGTGGATCAGGTGGGACCGCGGCGCTTTTGCGCCCGACCAGGCGATCCTGGTGGATATCGCCAACCGGCGCTTCTATTTTTTCTTTATCGAGATCTGGCCGCAGGAATTTGTCTACCTGACGGGGCTGCTGATCATGGCCGGGGTGGCGCTGTTTCTGGTTACCTCCACAGTCGGGCGTGCCTGGTGCGGCTATACCTGTCCCCAGACGGTCTGGGTGGATTTGTTTCTGGCCGTTGAGAGCTGGGTTGACGGCGACCGCAACGCACGGATGCGGCTCGACAAGTCGGACTGGACGTTCGATAAAATTCGCAAGAGGGGAACCAAGCACTTTCTTTGGCTGCTCATTTCAGTGGCGACTGGCGGTGCCTGGATATTCTATTTCGCTGACGCACCGTCGCTCGCCTATGGCTTTATCACCGGCACCGCACCCACGATCGCCTATACCACCGTCGCCATTCTGACCGCCACGACGTACCTTTTTGCTGGGTTCATGCGCGAGCAGGTGTGCACCTATATGTGCCCGTGGCCACGCATCCAGGGGGCGATGATCGACGAGCATTCGCTGATCGTGACCTACCAGGAATGGCGCGGCGAACCCCGCTCGGCGCACCTGAAGACAAAGCCCGAAAACAATCCCCCGGCGGGTGATTGCATCGATTGCAATCAGTGCGTCGCGGTCTGCCCGATGGGGATCGATATCCGCGACGGCGGGCAGCTTGAATGCATCACCTGCGCGCTTTGCATCGATGCCTGCGATACCGTCATGGAGAAAATCGGGCGGCCGAAAGGACTGATCGCCTATTCGACGACCGGCGCCCAGGAACAAGCCGAAACCGGCGATTACGTCGCCACCAACTGGCGCGCGATCCTGCACTACAGGACGTTGATCTATTTTGCGATCTGGTCGCTCGCCGGGCTCGCCATGTTGTACGGTCTGTTGGCCCGTGACAGGTTGGATGTGAGCGTGCTGCACGACCGCAACCCACTTTTTGTGATATTGTCAGACGGGTCGGTGCGGAACGGGTATACGATCAAGATATTGAACATGCTGCCGGAGCCGAGGACGTTTCGCCTGTCACTTTCCGGGATAGTTTCGGCGACAATGTATACAGCCGAGGATGGCAGCCATCCATCACGCCATGTCGATGTGGACGTGCCACCCGATCAATTGCGATCCCTGCGGGTCCTGGTCCGTGCCGATCCGGCATATCTTTCCGGCGAAAGCACGAGTTTCAGTTTCCAGGTCCGCGAATGGAACGAAGAAATCAGCCGGGGCGGGGATGCTGAACAGGCAAGCTACGAAGCACAGTTTTTAGCTGCACCATAAGGTGCCGGGGCCAGGATGTTTGATGATGCGTAACCAGGTAGGAGACCAGAAACACTGGCAGTTCACCGGTCGGCATATGTTGATGCTTATCGTCAGTTTCTTTGGTGTGATCCTGATAATGAATGTGGCGCTTGCCTGGCTTGCGCTCAGTTCCTGGCCTGGATTGCTGGCCCGGAATGGGTATCGGGCGAGCCAATCTTACAACCAGCTGATTGCCGATGCGCAGGTTCAATCGGGCTTGCACTGGAATTCCGAAATTGCCTATGCCGACGGATTGATCGACCTAACGATACAGGATGCTGATGGGATTCTGGTATCCGGGCTTGATGTGACCGCGACGGCTGGACGTCCGACCCACGATCGCGAGGACAGGGACTACACCCTGAACGAGATCGCCGGGGCGTATACTGCCGCCGCTAGTCTGACCGACGGGGTGTGGTCGGTTTCGGTGCTGGGTGCGCGCGACGGCGACATTGTGTACCGCCGGCATTTCCGCGTTCTCGTCAGGGTGGATCCGGGCGATGATCATGAATAATCCGGACTTTGCAGCGCAGGCCAAAGAAACGGTGCCCGGTGCATTTGAGCTGGAACTGATCGTCCCGTCCGTTCATTGCGCCGGGTGTATCGGTAAAATCGAGCGCAACATGCAGGCCGTTGAGGGGGTCAGCAAGGCACGGCTAAATCTCGGCTCCAAACGCCTTTTGATTGAATGGCATGGTGACCGCCGCCGCGCTGTTGAGCTCGCGGAGCGTGTATCCATCCTTGGCTATGACGTCTACCCGGTCGCTGATCAATCTGCCGATTCCGCTGGACAATCTGACGGCAAGGAATTGCTGCGCGCGATCGCCGTTGCAGGGTTTGCCATGGGCAACATCATGCTGCTGTCGGTCTCGGTCTGGTCCGGGGCGGAGCAAACGACCCGCAACCTGTTTCACTGGATATCGGCTCTGATCGCTCTTCCTGCTGTGTTGTATGCTGGGCGGCCGTTCTTCCGGTCCGCCCTGCGGGCGTTGTTGGCTAAAAGCCTGAACATGGACGTGCCGATCTCACTCGCGGTTCTGTTGGCGACTGCCATGAGCCTGTTCGAGACGCTGAAGGGCGGCGAATATGCCTATTTCGATGCCTCCGTGACTCTGTTGCTGTTTCTCCTGATCGGGCGGTACCTTGATTTTCGCATGCGCGCCCGGGCCCGCTCGGTTGCCGGAAATCTCCTCAACATCGATGTCAAATCAGTCACCGTGCTGACCAATGGCGAAGAGAAGTGCATGCCGATCGGGGACGTGCTGCCGGGCATGGATGTCCGGTTAGCCGCAGGCGATCAGGTCCCGTTTGACGGCATAATAGTGACCGGCTCAAGTTCCTTCGACCGGGCATTGCTGACGGGCGAAAACCTGCCGGAAAAGTTGGAGATGGGCGATGAGATCCACGCCGGTACAATTAACCTGTCCGGACCGGTGACCATGCGGGTGGCGGCCGTAGGCGGGGATACGGTGCTCGCCGAAATTGTGCGGTTGATGGAAGACGCCGAGCAGGGCCGGGCGAAATACGTCCGGATTGCGGATCGCGCGGCGCGGATTTACGCTCCGCTGGTGCATCTGGTGGCACTCCTCACGTTCGCCGGCTGGATGGTCTATACCGGTGGCGACTGGCACGCCGCGCTGCTGGCCGCGATCGCCGTGCTGATCATCACCTGCCCCTGCGCTTTGGGGTTGGCGGTGCCTGCAGTCCATGTGGCAGCGTGCGGGCGGCTTTTGAACAGGGGAATTCTGGTTCGCGATGGTGCGGGTTTAGAAAAACTCGCCGACATCGATACAGTCATTTTTGATAAGACCGGGACACTGACAACCGGCATGCCGGGTCTGATATCGGACCACTCGCAAGAGGCGTTGAAGCTGCCGGCCGGGTTGGCGTGTAACAGCCGCCACCCGTTGTCTCAGGCGCTCTGTCGGGCGGCTGGCGGGAAAGCCGACCTTCCGGATTTTACGGAAATTGTCGACCAGCCGGGTCTCGGCCTCGAAGGCCGCGTCGCAGGCGTTCCCGCCCGTCTCGGCAGTGCAGCCTGGTGCGGAATCCCGGACGAAGACGATGCCGCAATTTCTGGGACTGGATTGTGGTTCCGCCACGGGGACAATGCGCCGGTGCATTTTGCATTCGAGGACCAGATAAGGCCGGGTGCCCTCGAGACCATTTCAGGCTTCCGCAAGGCCGGGATCGCATCCCTGTTGCTGTCCGGGGATCGGCCTCTGGCGGTTGAAAAGCTGGCAAATGCTGTCGGCATCGAAGACTGGCATGCGCGTTGTTTACCTCGCGACAAACTGGACAGGATCGAGGCAATGCAAAAAGCCGGACACCGGGTGTTGATGGTCGGCGACGGGATCAATGATGCGCCTGCCTTGGCAGCGGCCCACGCATCCATGTCGCCAGGTTCGGCGGCTGATGTCAGCCGCGGGGTGGCCAATTTCATTTTCCTTGGCTCCCGGCTCGATCCCATCCTTGAAGCCTTCGAAGTGGCCCGGCGGGCGGCCTTGTTGGTCAAACAGAATTTCGCACTGGCGATCATCTATAATTTCGTCGCCGTCCCAATAGCGGTGCTGGGATTCGCGACACCTTTGGTCGCCGCGATCGCCATGTCCTCCTCTTCGATTCTGGTGACCTTGAATGCCCTGAGGATAGGGATTGGGGGACAAAGTATCCGGTCGATGTTCGGCAGAAAATTTTTTGCGAACGCGGTTCGTGGCGGACCATCAATTGCAAGAGAGGCGTGATATTTTGACAAGTCTTCTCTTTCTCATTCCCGCCGCCCTGTTCCTTGGCCTGCTCGGGCTGGCCGCCTATTTATGGGCGCTGAAATCCGGACAGTTCGAGGATCTCGACGGTGCGGCGGCGCGAATTCTGCTGGATGACGATGAGGATATTCCCTCCGACAAAGACTGATTTGTCCCGACCGGTCCGGGTTTATGTATCTGGTTGCCAGTTGGATTGAGGACCAACATTGCGCTAAGCTGGCTTTTGGCCAACGGAAATCGGCGACGAAATTCTCATACTTCGCCCGGGAGGAAGGAATGTTATTTTCGAAACACATTGCGAGCATTCTTGGCGCAAGCGCGATCGCCATTGCGGGACTTGCCAGCGCCGGTGCGCAAGAATTGAAAATTGCCCATTTCATGTCACCGATGCATCCCATGCACCGGTTTTTGATGGAGCCACTGGCAGCAGCCGTGGCCGAGACATCGGGCGGCAGTCTGACTATGAAAATATACCCGGCTGGAGAACTGGGCGCCGGGCCGGTCCAGCAATATGCCCGCGCAGTTCAGGGTGTCGCCGATATCACGTTCGGGCTCCAGGGGTATACCTCGCCACAATTCCCGCGCACCCTGTTGATCGAGCTGCCTGGGGTTGCCAACGATCCGATTGAGGCGACCAACATGATTTGGGACGCGTATGAAACGCAACTCGATTCCGAGTATGTGGGCACACGCCCGCTCGCGCTCTGGACCAACGACGCCAATATACTGATATCCCGCGATAAACCGATCCGGACCCTCGAAGACCTACAGGGTCTTAAAATCAGGGTCGCCGGTGCGGTGATGGCGCAGTCGGTTGAAGCCCTCGGTGCGACCCCGGTGGCCTTGCCGGCGCCAAAAATCTACAACGCGCTTAGCACCGGTATCGTCGACGCCGTCCTGATCGGACCCTGCGGCATTCGTGGGTTCAAGCTCGACGAAGTCAGCGAATATTACACGGTTGGTCCTGCAATGGGACTGGCGGCATTTTATCTCGTCATGAACCAGGGATCCTGGGACGGGTTGTCGGACGAGGGTCGTGCCAATATTTCCAGCAATACCGGCCGCGAATTGAGCCTTTCGGGGGCCCAGGCCTACGCCAATTGCGGCGCCCAGCAGGTCCAGCGCATGCGCGATGCGCCCGGTGAAACGGTGATCGACATGGCTCCGGAAGAAGTCGCGAAATTTACTGAAATCCTTAATGGCGTCCGCGGTACGGTTGTCAGTCGCCTTGAAGCCGATGGCGTTCCGGCCAGCGACGTGCTTGCCGCGATGCAGGGCGGCAACTGATCCGGAGAGGCGGGCGCGGTGCTCGTCGGGCGATGACAAAAGCGGGACATACGGGACCGGATGACGGAGGGTTTGGAAAGATCCTCCGTTACGCTGTCACCGGCCTGGCCTTTTTTGGTGGCGTCTGTCTTGTCGCCATGATGATGGTCACGGTGACCGATGTGGTGCTCCGCTATGTCTTTAACGCGCCCATCCGGGGGGCGCTGGATCTCTCCAAAATGCTGCTCCTGCTGACGGTGTTTTCAGCCGTTCCCTATTGCGCTCATAAGCGTGGTCATGTGGCGATCGATCTGTTTATCAGCGGCCTTGGGAATCGCGCAGGAAACGTCGTTTCGGCTATTGTCGCGCTGCCCGGCATTCTGATCCTCGGCATTCTGTCGTGGCAAAGCATCAACGCCGCGTCGCTTGCCAGCTTGCTTGGGTCGGCGACCAACCTGCTGGTCATCCCGTTTGCGCCGTTCCACTGGCTGATTGCGCTATCGGCATTCCTTTGGGCCGCGGTGATGGCGCACCAGACGATTGGCGACCTGACGGGGACCGGGCACCGTGAGTGAAGTCCAGATCGGGGTCGCTGGTCTGGTCGCGCTTTTTGTTTTACTCGCGCTCCGGATGCCAGTTGCCATTGTGCTGCTGGTGGTGGGCACGGTGGGCATCGCGGTCCTAAACGGGTTACCGGCGGCCTACGCGACCCTTGCCAATGAAGCCTTTGTTATCGGTTCGTTTCACGAGCTTTCGGTTATCCCGCTGTTTGTCCTGATGGGTAATCTGGCGACGATCTCGGGGATGAGCCGGGATCTTTATTCGGCGGCCTATGCCTGGGTCGGTAACTGGCGCGGCGGGTTGGCGTCGGCGACCGTGATCGGGTGTACCGGATTTGCCGCTCTGTCCGGCTCGTCTGTGGCCTCTGCTGTTACCATGGGAAAAGTCGCGCTGCCGGAAATGGACCGTTACAAATATGACCCCCGGCTGGCGACAGGGTCGGTCGCGGCCGGCGGTACGCTTGGGATCCTGATCCCGCCTTCGACCGGGTTTGTGATTTACGCGATCCTGACCGAAGAATCGATCGGCCGGTTGTTTATGGCGGGTCTTTTTCCCGGACTGCTATTGACCTTCCTGTTTGTTGCGACCATCGGCCTGATTTGTTTTTTTTATCCCCAATTCGGCCCGAAAGGCCCCAAAACGGATTGGCGGGAAAAGGGCCGGGCGACGCTGAAAGCGGGGCCGATGCTGGCGCTGGTACTCATCACGATTGGCGGGATATATGGTGGCGTTTTCACGCCTGTTGAGGCGGCAGGGGTTGGCGCATTTCTAGCGCTTTGTTTCGCGTTGTTGCGGCGCTCGCTAACGATACCGAGTTTCATCAATGCTCTTCTGGAAACCGTTCGCACCGCCGCGATGACTTTCATGATCCTTGTCGGCGCGCATGTCATCAGCCCGTTTCTGGCGCTCACCCGGATCCCGGAATCGCTCGCCAACGCGCTCGCGGCCCTTGACCTCGGCCCGTATGGGGTGCTGGTCCTGGTGCTGGCGGCGTATATCTTGCTCGGGACTTTCCTTGAAGGGTTCGCGATGCTGGTCCTCAGCCTGCCCATCGTCTTCCCGCTGATCACCGGACTGGGGTTTGACCCGATCTGGTTCGGGGTTGTCGTGGTGATCACCCTTGAAATGGGGCTGATCAGTCCGCCGGTCGGGGTCAATGTGTTCGTTGTGAAAGGGGTCGCGGAAAATGTCCCCATGGGACAGATATTTGCCGGCATCCTGCCTTTCTGGATAGCGATGGCCTGCGGGCTCGTATTGCTGATCCTGTTTCCCGAAATCGCAACCTGGCTGCCCAACTCGATGTTTTCACGATGACCATCATCAATTTTCTTTCCCGGATCATATTCGACGAGGGTGCAGTCCGCCGTCTCCCCGAAGAGGTAAAACGGCTCGGGATCGCCCGGCCCTTGATCATAACCGACAAGGGCGTGCTCAAAATCGCCGAACGGTGCGCCGCGCTAGTTGGCAATAATATCACGATTTTCGATGGCACCACGTTCAATCCAACCGAGGATGCCGTCGTTGCCGGATTGCAGGCGTACCGCGAAAAAGATTGCGACGGGATCATTTCGGTAGGCGGCGGATCGGCGATCGATCTCGCCAAGGCGGTCGGGGTGATGGCGACCCATCCGGGCGAGCTTTGGGATTACACGGTAAAATCCGGCGGGGTGGATTGCATGGGATCGACAGTCCCGACCATCGCGGTGCCGACAGCGGCAGGGACCGGCGCGGAGGTTGGCCGGGCGGCCTCTGTCGTCTTCAACAACGGCACCAAGGCCGCCCTTGTGGGGTTGAACCTGTTGCCCAAAACCGTGATTTGCGATCCCGAACTCACCTATAGCCTGCCGCCGCGTTTCACCGCCGCGACCGGGATCGACGCACTCAGCCACGGCATCGAGACCTATGTATCCACCGGGTATAACCCGCCGGCAGAGGCGATTGCGCTCGATTGTGTCAAGCGCTGTGCCAGGTGGCTACCGAAAGTCATGGAGGAACCGGGCAATGGCCGGGCCCGGGGTGAAATGATGATGGCGGCGTTGGAGGGAGGGATGGCGCTCCAGAAGGGTCTTGGCGCGATCCACGCCGCGACCCATCCGCTTGGCGCGCTTGGGCACCATCATGGCGAGCTGAACGGGATCTTGCTGGCGCCGGTGATCCGGATGAACCGGCAATATGTGGAGGAAAAGTACAAAGCACTGGAATTGGCGATAGGGTTGCCACCAGGCGAAACACTGGATATCTGGTGTGCCGGATTGCTGGAGGCGTTTGATATGCCGAAGACGCTTAGGGAAATCGGCGTTGACGATGCCCTGTTGCCGGGGATCGCGGAAGCGTCTGCAAAGGAACATCTCAACCTGACGAACCCGAAACCACTTGATGCAGGCGAATTTGAACGCATATTTGAAGACGCCAATCGGGCGTGATGGCCGGGAAGGGAGCTTCCGGCGAGAGATCAGAAAGATACCATGCCGGACCAACAGGTTTTAAGCGTGCGCAAAAATGTAACCCGCGTGATGGTTGGCAGGATCGCCATTGGCGGGGCGGCGCCGATCGTTGTCCAATCCATGACCAATACCGATACAGCCGACATCGCGGCGACCGTCAGCCAGGTTGCCGACCTGGCGGCGGCAGGGTCTGAGTTGGTGCGCGTCACGGTTGACCGCGATGACGCCGCGAAGGCGATTCCACATATCCGCGAAAAACTCGACGCGCTCGGGATCGATGTACCCCTGGTCGGGGACTTTCATTATATAGGTCATAAACTTCTGACGGCGCATCCGGCCTGCGCCGAGGCGCTAGGCAAATTCCGCATTAATCCCGGCAATGTGGGATTCAAGGACAAGCGTTCCAGCCAATTCGCGCAGATGATCGAGATCGCGATCCAGCATAAAAAGCCCGTGCGCATCGGGGTCAATTGGGGGAGCCTGGATCAGGACCTGCTGCAGACCCTGATGGACGCCAATGGTGCGCTTGCCGAGCCGCTTGGCGCTGATTTGGTGATGCGCGAGGCGATCGTGCAATCCGCGCTCCGGTCCGCTGATGAGGCCGAAAAGATCGGGCTCGGGCGGGACCGGATTATATTGTCGGCGAAGGTTTCCGCCGTCCAGGATCTGATTGCGGTTTACCGTGAACTGTCCGCGCGTAGTAACCACGCGTTGCATCTCGGCCTGACTGAGGCCGGGATGGGATCGAAGGGTATCGTTGCGTCCACCGCAGCCCTGTCCATTCTCCTGCAGGAAGGCATCGGCGACACGATCCGCATTTCGCTCACCCCGGCGCCCGGCGGGGACCGGACCGAAGAGGTCCGGGTTGGGCAGGAAATCCTCCAGACCATGGGCCTGCGCTCGTTCCTCCCCACCGTCATTGCGTGCCCCGGATGCGGGCGCACCACCAGCACGGTATTCCAGGAACTGGCCCAGTCGATCCAATCCTATATCCGTGAACGCATGCCCGAATGGTCGAATACCAGCCCTGGGGCCAAATCCATGAATGTTGCTGTGATGGGGTGCATCGTGAATGGTCCGGGCGAATCCAAGCACGCGGATATCGGCATCAGCCTGCCCGGGACCGGTGAAGAACCGGCAGCCCCGGTATTTGTGGACGGCAAAAAAACCGTCACGCTGCGAGGCCCGGGAATCGCTGATGATTTCAAGAAACTGGTCGAGGATTATGTTGCCAACCGATATGGCGGGGCGGACTGAAATGGCGCGGTTTTTGGCGAAGGATCAATCAAGTTTTTAGCTGTCGCGGGAATTCACGAATCGGGCGAGATCGCGCAGAGGCCCAGCCGCGCTATCGAACATCTCGAGGGCTGTGACCGCCTCTTCGATGAGCCGATCAAGTTCAGCACGGGCCTGTACAATGCCTAAATGGGTGACCAGGGTTGCCTTGCCGGCTGCCGCATCCTTGCCCACAGCTTTGCCGAGTTTTTCGGTCGTGCTCTCGATATCCAGAAGATCGTCCTTGATCTGAAAGGCCGTGCCGATGGCGGCGCCGAATCGGTTGAGGGATGCCATGGCCTCTGGGTCTGCGTGACCAAACATCGCCCCGGCTTCGCAGGCAAACCGGAACAGTGCGCCGGTCTTTTTCGCTTGCAGCAGACGAATTTCTGCCTCGCTTGATTGCTGCGTTTCCGCCGCCAGATCAAGTGCCTGGCCGCCAGCCATACCGGCTGCGCCGGCGGCACTCGCCAAACGTGTGACCAGGCCGGCGCGGATAGCAGGGTCGGGGTGGCAATCTTCTGATCCGAGGATTTCAAATGCAAGCGTCAACAGGCTGTCGCCGGCAAGGATCGCGGTGGGTTCGTCAAACGCCTTGTGTATCGTTGGACGTCCGCGCCGCATGTCGTCGTTATCCATGGCGGGCAAATCGTCGTGGATCAGGGAGTAGCAATGCACGCATTCGAGTGCGATTGCCGCCTGCATGGCGTCTGCTATCGATATTCCAAACAAACCAGCGGTTCGAATCAGAAGAAAGGGGCGCAGCCGCTTTCCACCGCCAAGCGTACCATGGGCCATCGCCGCGGCCAGTAGCGTAGGAACATCCTTATTTTGATTGGCAAGACGGTGCTTCATAGCGGCCTCGACCGCGCGCGCAACCTCGTGCAAACCTTGTTTGAATGTAGACAGGTTTTCGGCCAACGGGCATTCTCCCTTTGCCCAATTGGGGCATGGCATATATACGGCAGTCCATGGCGAGGAATAAACAGGGAAAATCGTCGGCCGCCAAGGCGTTCGGGACGCCCGCCACCAGGGGAGTGCGTGGGCTTATCCGCCGCTCCCTGAAATGGCTGGCAGTTCTTGTGGCTGTTCTTGTTGCCATCCCGCTGATATTGACCCCGGTTTACAAATTTCTCAATCCACCGGTCTCCGCGCTGATGGTTTGGCGGGTGTTCGGTGGGGCGGGGATCGACTATCGCTGGCGCGATTACGAGAATATCTCCCCGGTTTTGCCGGCGACCATCCTGATGTCCGAGGATGGTCAGTATTGCAGTCATTCAGGCGTCGATTGGGGGGCCGTTCAGGACGTTCTTGACGTGATCGAGGCCGGCGGCGCGGCGCGCGGGGCCAGCACCATTTCCATGCAAGTTGTGAAAAACCTGTTTCTCTGGCCGAGCCGGAGCTATGTACGCAAGTTTCTTGAAGTCCCGCTCGCCTATTACGCCGATTTTATTTTGGGGAAACGCCGGATCATGGAGATTTATCTGAATATTGTGGAATGGGAGGCCGGGGTCTACGGCGCCGAAGCCGCCGCGCAAAACCATTTCAACAAAGGAGCGGATCATCTAACACGACGCGATGCCGCCAGGCTTGCCGCGGTCCTGCCAAATCCAAGGGGACGGTCAGCGGGCAATCCGGGGTCCCAGACCCGCAGAATTGCGCGGCGGGCAGAAACCCGGGGCCGTGCGTCCGGACAGTGGACCACGTGTCTCGAATAGGCTTTATAGAGAATCTGAAATTGGCACTTTTGAGTACTGGTCAAGCGGACCATTTGCCAGTATAAGGCACGCAATCCAGCACAAATTTGAGCCGCCCCAGGAGAATTACACATGGCTGTGCCAAAGAGAAAATCTTCGCCGATGCGCCGCGGTAACCGCCGGGCCTCCGACGCCTTGAAACGTCCTGCCTATGTCGAAGACAAGGATAGTGGCGAATATCGCCGTCCGCACCATATCGACTTGAAGGCCGGTACTTATCGTGGCCGCCAGGTTCTCGAACCCAAAGAAGATACCTGATCTGATCTAAGATTCTGGTCTAAACAAGCCGGTGTGCTGGTCGCATCGGCTTTTTGTTTGGCCGGGGATCAGAAAGGGTTTAGCCTGCGAAGCACAGACGCCCGCTTTCAGGAGAACAGGCCATGATGAGTTTCCCGCTGATCGCTTTTGCCGTAATCGCCTATAATGTGATCGGGTTTTTTACACAGCTGGACTGGGGGGATCAAGTTTTCGGTCTTACCATGGTATCGGGTACTGTCTGGCTCTTTACATTAGGCGACCTGCTGGTCGTTGTCGCGCTTATCCTGCTGTTTTTTGAAATTCTCAAATCAACCAAAACCGGCGCGAGTTCGATTTTGGATCATGCCCTGTCCATGGTCCTGTTCATCGTCTGTTTGGTAGAGTTTCTGTTAGTTCCACTTGCTGCGACGTCGACCTATTTCTTGCTAACCGTGATCGCTCTGATCGATGTGGTGGCGGGATATTCGGTGACAATCACATCGGCCCGACGCGATCTCAGTGTGGACCGCAACCTTGGCGGGCCACTATAGTTTGGACCGACAAGAATCCTGATTACAGGCGCGGTCAACTTTTTTCCGGAGACATTTTATGAGTCGCGATTTTCAATTGCCCGGTCGCTCGCCGGTCTATGCCACAAATGGTATGGCCGCGACCTCCCATCCTTTGGCGACCGAAGCCGCTGTCAACACCATGCGCCGGGGTGGCAACGCCATCGACGCCGCGATCACCGCGTCGGCGGTGCTGGCGGTGGTGGAACCGGCCATGACAGGGATAGGCGGGGATTGTTTCGCAATCTACGCGGAGGCTGGCAAACCGTTGGTTGGCATCAATGGCGCCGGGCGGGCCCCGGCCGCAACCGACCTGCAATGGTTTCTCGATCGGGGGCTTGATGAAGTCCCGGTAAACACGCCGCAGGCTGTTACCATGCCAGGCGCGGTGGATGCCTGGGACAGGTTGTTGAAAGATCATGGCACGATCAGCCTTGGCGATGCTCTGCAACCCGCCATCCGGTTCGCCGAAGAGGGGTTTGCGGTGGCGCCCAGGGTTGCATACGACTGGGCGCAATATGCGGGCGATCTGTCGGGCGATGAGGGGTCTTCGGCTATTTACCTGAAAGACGGGGCTGCACCGGTCGAAGGGGATATTTACCGGTTACCGCAATTGGCGAAAACATTGCGGGTGATTGCGGAAAAAGGCCGAGACGGGTTTTACGGGGGCAAAATCGCCGAAGCGATGGTCAAGCATCTGCGCGCGCTCGGGGGCGTCCAAAATCTCGACGATTTTGCGGGCGTAGAGGCCGACTATGTGGACCCCATTTTGTGCAACTACCGGGGCATCGATCTGGCTGAAATTCCGCCCCCCACTCACGGGGTGACGGCGCAAATTCTCCTCAAAATCCTCGAGCAGTTTGACATGGAGAACCTGGACCCCGATGGCGGCCAGCGGTTCCATTTGGAAATCGAGGCGTCGCGCAGCGCGTATCGTTTCCGCGATAAATATATCGCCGATCCGGACCATATGACGGTCTCGGTCGAAGGGCTGCTGTCCGAGCAACTCGCCAAGGACCTGGCTGGTAAAATCGACCCAGACAAGCGCACAGCTGATCTTGGACCGGTCGACGTCCCGGGGGGATCCGATACGATTTATCTGACGGTGGTTGATTCAAACTGGAACGCGGTGTCGTTTATCAATTCGATCTACAAGCCCTTCGGCTCGTCTATTGCCGATCCGGCAACCGGTGTTTTATTCCACAGCCGGGGAAATTGTTTTCAGGTCGATCCGGGCCATCCCAACTGTATCGGGCCTGGCAAGCGCCCGATGCACACGATTATACCGGCCATGGTCATGCGGGACGGGCGGGCAATACTCTCCTACGGGGTGATGGGTGCGGCGTATCAACCGGTGGGGCAAATCCACGCGCTAACAAATGTTTTCGATTTCGGTATGGATATCCAACAGGCTTTCGACCATCCCCGGTTGTTCGGACCATCGGGGCCGGTCGAGTATGAACGCGGGATTCCCGAAGCCACGCGAAAAAACCTGGCCGGCCGCGGCCACGAACTATCCGAAGTGGACGCGCCTCATGGCGGCGGGCAGGGCGTCTTTCTCGACTGGGACAGGGGTGTCCTGGTTGGCGGGTCTGATCCCCGCAAGGACGGCAGCGCGCTCGGGTTTTAATAAATCGATTTGGAATTAGAGGTATTTGGACGCGCTTGTGCCGGTCAACGGGATGTGCGGTGCCCGATTACCTTCCCGGTATGCGTTGGTCGCGTGATCGACGCTTGCCCGGCGGCGGGCCCTGGTCTGGGGCATGCCCATCCGGGTCGCTACCAGGTGGGTCACCAGTGGTGCGGATATCCGACCGGCGCGGGCAACAGGCCGGGCGCTGGAAGCCTTGTCATTGTGAACAGGGACCAGGGCGTGGCTCGTGGGCAACGTTTCCTGCGAGCTGGTCAAGGAAAGATCAAGTGGCTGGCGACTGGATCCTGAAGGGTTGCTGGTTGCCCTCGAGATAGCCGAAACTTTCGTTGCCCTGTTCCTTATCTGACGGTGGTTATTTCTACCGGTGATCTGCATTTGACGCCTGTCTCGTTTTGAAACTTTGGTCAAAACCTCGCAAGGTTGGTGCCAATATTTCAACGGGGTGTTAACCAAAGCCGCCAAAACCCCAGCATTTCCGTTGGGTAAGGTCTCCTGAGGGCGATATTTCGAATGCAAACGGCGTGTTTGTTAACCTGAAAATTAAGAGTTTGGGATCAGAATTTCCGTAGGTCATCCCGATTCAGGAAAAGCATTCGGGTGATTTTCGAATTGTAAGACCTTGCATGCGAGATTATTTTGGACTTCGATCAAAACCAGATTGCCGGAGACACTGCGACAGCCGTCGCAGGGGATGCTGGCCGTCAGCTCGATCTGTCGTCGGTATTAACCGAGATCGGTGAGACTGCGTACGATTGGAATATTACAAGCGATGAAATCCTTTGGTCCGAGAGTGGCCCAAAGATTCTTCAGGTCGACGGATCCGAGGCCATCAGCACGGGGCGCCAAATGGGCCGGTTGTTCGAGAAGAACAACCCCAACAGCCTCTACAATACGATCATGAGAAGCGAAGAAGTCGATCACGGCGACGGCGTTCCCTACGAATTGTATTACGTTCTTTTTCCAAAGGGCAGAAATACAACCAAGATGCTATGGCTCGAGGATTTCGGTCGTTGGTATGTTGGAGCGGACGGTCGCCCGTCGCATGCGCGAGGCTTGATCCGTGTAGTTACGGACCGGCACGAACGTGAGTTGAAGCTGGCATTTACCGGGCGTCATGATGAATTGACAGGCCGATTGAACCGGGCGAGCCTGGGCGAAGCCATTGAGCAAGCCCTGGAAAATGCCACCAAGCCGCAGCAACCGGCATGTGCTTTTCTGATCGTAGCGATCGATAATCTCGCCATGCTCAACGATGCCTTTGGCTTCGACAAGAGCGACGAAGTGATTTGTGAAGTGGCGGAGCGGCTGCATTCCAAACTGCGCCGCAAGGACGTTATCGGGCGCCATTCCGGCAATAAATTCGGCATATTGCTAAGCAATTGCAAGGAAGGCGATATGGAGATGGCGTCGAAGCGGCTCATGTCTGCGGTCCGTGACGCGCCGATCGAGACGGGCGTCGGACCGGTCTCCGTTACAGTCTCAGTTGGCGGCGTTTCGCTGCCGCGCTACGCGACCACCACTCAGAAGGCGATGACCTGCGCCCAGGAAGCGCTTGAAGAGGCAAAGACCAAGCACCGGGATGCCTTTGTTGCATACCATCAGTCGCGCCAGAGAGAATCTGTGCGCCGACAAAATATTCTGGTGGCCGACGAAATTATCGCGGCGCTTAATGAAGGCCGCATCCGGATCGCCTACCAGCCTATCGTCTATACCCAATCAACGCGGCCGGCATTCTATGAGTGCCTGGTGCGGATGGATTCGACGGAAGGAGAATTGATCGGGGCGGGGGCGTTTGTCCCGGCGGCGGAACGGCTTGGATTGATGCGGCTTCTAGACCTACGGGTCCTGGAACTGGCAGTTGCCACCCTGCTCGATGCACCCGGGTTCAATCTGGCGATCAATATATCGGCGGCGACCGCGGTTGATATAGTCTGGCTGGATCATTTGCGCGCCTATATGCAGATCAACCCAGACTTGGCGAAGCGTTTGATTGTGGAAATTACCGAAACCACGATGATCCACGACGTTGAGGAATCAAGCCGGTTTGTGAAAAACCTGCATGATCTCGGCTGTAAGGTGGCGCTGGATGATTTCGGTGCGGGCTATACCTCGTTCCGCAACCTCAAACACCTGAAGGTGGATCTGGTGAAACTGGATGGCGCTTTTGTCGCCAACCTCAGTAACGAACCGGACAACCAGTTTTTCGTCAAAACCTTTATAGATCTGGCACGCAACTTTGGTCTGGCGACCGTTGCCGAATGGGTCGAAAATGAGGAAGACGCCGCGATGTTGCGGGCCTGGGGCGTGGATTTCCTGCAAGGATTTCTGTACGGCCAACCGGAACTGGAATTACCGCACCTGCAGCAGAAGGCTGCCATCGGCGAGATTGCTCAATCAGCCTAAAATCTGAGCTTACTTCGAACGATCACGGGCCAGCGAATCGAGCTTGGTCTGCAAATCCGATAATTGGTCTTTGAGATCCTCGAATTCACTCTTTTGTGGCTGCTGGGGGCTGGGCGCCGGGCTTGGACTTGCTGCGCCGCCGAATGATGTAAACGCCCCGAGCGCCTGTTCAAATGCCGCCATATTAGTGCTGACCTGATCCTGCATAGCCTCGAACGGGTTTTTTCCCCAGGTATCGGACATCTGTTTGCTGAAATTGTCCTGTTCCTTTATCAGCGAATCGAGGCTGAATTCCAGATAGCTCGGCACCAGGTTTTTCATATTGGTGTCGTAAAAACCGATCAATTGACGCAGGAACCCGATCGGGAGAAGGTTCTCGCCTTTGGCTTCCTGTTCGAAAATGATCTGGGTCAGGACTGTGCGGGTGATGTCGTCGCCACTTTTTGCATCCTGGACAACAAAATCCCGGTTCGCTTTGACCATATCCGCCAGGTCCTCAAGCGTCACGTAACTGCTGGAATCCGTATTGTAGAGCCTGCGGTTGGCGTATTTCTTTATGACGACGGGTTCGCTGGGTGTTTTCGAGTCTGACACATTTAGTTCCTGTGTTTGGGATGCCGGGCGATCTTCATTGTGCATCGTGTTTGAGCGCTTGATCTTAGAAAATTTGTGGAAACTCTGCCACAAAATTGTGCATAGCAGCGTGAATTGCGGATATTGCGCTGCAACAGGTTATCAAAAATTTCGAACAAAATCTCTACCATTCAGCCGTTTCGCACATGCACAATTATTGGTAGAGTGTTGCCAAGACTTTGTATATACTGCACCGCAGCAATTACAGGCAGTACATTTTGGCGAAAGGAATGATTATGGATAATGGGGCGGTTGTAATCGTTAGCGCGGCGCGGACGCCGGTCGGCTCGTTCAATGGTGGTTTGAGCAAGGTGAGTGCATCTTTTCTCGGGGAAACCGCTATCCGTGGGGTTCTGACCCGCAGCGGGATCGAGCCGGGCGACGTCTCGGAAGTGATCATGGGGCAAATTCTGACAGCGGCGCAGGGTCAAAACCCGGCCCGTCAGGCGTCCGTCAATGCCGGCATCCCGGTTGAGGTTCCGGCGTGGAACATGAACCAGCTCTGTGGCTCGGGCTTGCGCGCGGTGGCCCTCGGTGCCCAGGCCATCCTCAACGGGGATTCGGCAATTGTTATCGCCGGTGGCCAGGAAAGCATGAGCCAGGCACCCCACTCAGCGCATCTGCGCGACGGGGCAAAAATGGGCAATGTTGATTTTATCGACACCATGATCAGGGACGGATTGTGGGATGCCTTCAATGGCTACCACATGGGTACCACAGCTGAAAATGTCGCCGGCAAGTGGCAGATTACGCGGGACCAGCAGGACGCCTTTGCGCTTGCATCCCAGAACAAGGCGGAAGCGGCCCAGAAGGCCGGCAAATTCGAGGACGAGATTGTCCCGGTCACGATTTCCTCGCGGCGGGGCGATACTATTGTCGATAGTGACGAATATATTCGCCATGGTGTTAAACTTGAAGACATGACGAAACTTCGCTCAGCCTTCCAGAAAGACGGTACGGTCACGGCCGGCAATGCCAGCGGGATCAACGATGGCGCGGCGGCCGTTGTGCTGATGAGCGCGACGGAAGCTGGAACGCGCGGGCTTGAGCCTTTGGCACGGATTGTCTCGTGGGCCCAGGCGGGGGTCGATCCGGCAATCATGGGATCGGGTCCGATCCCGGCATCGCGTAGCGCGCTTGAAAAAGCCGGCTGGTCGATCGATGATCTTGATCTTGTAGAGGCCAACGAGGCCTTCGCGGCGCAGGCCTGCGCCGTCAATAAGGATATGGGTTGGGATACCGACAAGGTGAACGTCAATGGCGGTGCAATTGCAATCGGGCATCCGATCGGCGCTTCCGGCGCCCGCGTTCTCAATACTTTGTTGTTCGAAATGAAGCGCCGCGATGCCAAAAAGGGTCTAGCTACGTTGTGCATTGGTGGCGGGATGGGCATCGCCATGTGCGTTGAGAGGGACTGAAACCGGGGAACCAGTAAAAAGGGAGGGAGGCTTGATGGCTCGAGTTGCAATTGTTACCGGGGGGACCCGCGGGATCGGGGCTGCAATTTCAACGGCGCTTAAAGGCGCCGGCTATGATGTTGCCGCAAATTATGCCGGCAACGACGAGGCGGCGGCTGCCTTCAACAAAGAGGCCGGGATTGCGGTCTTCAAGTGGGATGTCTCAGACTATGATTCCTGTGTTGCCGGTATTGCCGAGGTTGAAGCCGAGCTGGGTCCTGTGGATATTCTCGTCAACAATGCCGGGATCACCCGCGATGCCATGTTCCATAAATTGACCAAGGACAAATGGGACGCGGTCATCGACACAAATCTGTCAGGACTCTTTAATATGACCCACCCCGTTTGGACCGGGATGCGCGACCGGAGCTTCGGGCGGGTGATCAATATATCCTCGATCAATGGCCAGAAAGGCCAGATGGGCCAGGTCAATTACTCGGCCGCCAAAGCCGGTGATTTGGGCTTCACCAAAGCACTCGCGCAAGAAGGCGCGCGCAAGGGCATTACAGTCAACGCCATCTGCCCGGGATATATCGCGACCGAGATGGTGAAGGCGGTCCCTCAGGAAGTTCTGGAAAAATCCATCTTGCCGCACATCCCGGTCGGCCGGTTGGGGGAGCCTGAAGAAATTGCCCGGTGCGTGGTGTTCCTGGCGTCCGACGATGCGGGTTTTATTACCGGGGCAACCCTTACCGCCAATGGCGGGCAGGTGATGGTGTAGGCCGGGAATTATTCGGCAATTTTCTGCCCCCTCGCCCGGCCCTTTCCGGTGAGAAGAGAGGGCTTTTTTTCAGTGCACCTTTTTTCGTCCCTTCACCTCTTGTGCAGGAGGGGCAGGATGAGGGGAATTCCGAAGATCGTTCGGGCTGATCAGGGTCGCATTGTTTCCCGATGGGCCGTAACAAAATCAGCCATGCTGTTGAAGCGGAAATCAACTTTCGGCAACTCGCCGGGGTTCATTGTCGCGCCAAAACCTTCCTGGTTGTGCCGGCGGTAGATCCAGCAGGACGTCAGGCCATGCCGATTGGCAGGAGCGTGGTCGTGGAACATGCTCTCGGCCGTATGCAGGATATCGCTCTTGCCAAGGTCCAGAGTTTTCAGCTTGTCGACCATGTAATCGAAATTGCGTTCTGATGGTTTGTAGGCACCGACATCTTCGGCAGTATAGATCGCGTCAAATTCCACCCCCAGCTTGTCATTGCTGGCACTAAAACTGGTATTGTCGACGTTAGATAATATGATCAGTTTGAAATGCTGTTTCAGGTATTTTAACGCATCCGCAGAATCCGGGAATGCGGGCCAGTTTTTTACCGATTGGCCGTAGGCAACGCAATCCTGCCACGACACCGATAAGCTCCATTCCTCGGCCAGGCGTCTATACACGATGGGCAGAAGGTCCTGATAAAGCCGGGCCGGGGTTTGGGATTGCTGGGCCGATTCATGGCGGGCATGGGCGCCGAGAATATCGTCGCGCGAGAGCCATTTATCGAGCCGCTCGGTCAGCGGCGTCAAACCCTTGATCATGCCGGATTCCCAATCGATCAGGGTTCCGTAGCAATCAAAAGAAAGCGCCTTGAAGTCGGTTAGTTTCATGGCGGTTACTTGACCCTAAAAATTATCTTTGCGTCGTCTGACTTCGGCGAACACCTCAGCCGGGGTGGCGCCTGCAAGACCGACCGCCTTCTGGAGACCAGAATCGTCGGGGCGTAGGAACGGGTTAGTGGCAAGCTCGGTTTCGAGCGTTGTTGGTACCGTCGGCTTGCCGGCTTCGCGTAGCGCCTCGATTTTCTTGATCCGCGCCTTCAGGGCGTCGTTGTCCGGGTCAACGGTGATCGCGAACTTGGCGTTGGCGAGGGTATATTCATGGGCGCAATAGATGACGGTCTCGGGCGGCAGGGCACGCACCTTGGCGAGCGACGACCACATTTGCTCGAACGTTCCTTCGAAAACCCGGCCGCAGCCAAGGGCAAAGACTGTGTCGCCCACGAAGGCGGTTTGCTCGCCTTCGAACCAATAAATAATATGATCAAGGGTATGCCCGGGGGTTTCGAAGATTTTCGCGGTGAACGAGCCAAACGTAACGGTGTCGCCTTCGCCAATAGCTTGATCGATGCCCGGTATACCACCGCCATGGGGACCGATGATCCGGCACCCGGTCGCGTCCTTCAGGGCCATGTTGCCGCCGGTATGATCACCGTGATGGTGGGTGTTCAGGATATGGGTCAGGGTCCAGCCTTTTTCCGCAAGCGCTGCTGAAATCGTGTCGGCGTCTGGAGTATCGATGCTTGCGGTATCGCCGGTTGCCGGGTCGTGTATCAACAGGCCATAATTATCAGACAGGCAGGGAAACTGGTGGACTTGCAGATCGGCCATTGCATAGGCTCCTGAAACAGGGTTGGATTTGCCACCAGGTTAGCACCACTCACAGGTGCGAGAAACCTTTGCCAGAGAGAATGTCGCTATCCTATGTATCTGGATATTGTCGAGCTACGGGAATTCTACGCAGGCCAGCTGGGCCGGGTGGCGCGGCGTCTGTTGACGCGCAGATTACGCCAGCGCTGGCCGAATGTTTCCGGCGAAGTCATGGTCGGCCTCGGGTATGCCTGCCCCTATCTGGATGTATTCATAAACGAATCCACAACGTCGGCTCTGATGCCCGCCGGACAGGGGGCTGCCAACTGGCCGTTGCAACCGCCATTTAAAACGGCACTGGTTGACGAATTTGAATTACCGCTCGATGACGGATCGGTCGACCGGCTGCTGATCGTCCACGCGCTTGAAGTATCGGAGGCGCCGCAGGCCTTGTTGCGCGAGGTTTGGCGGGTTCTGGCGCCTGGCGGACGGATGATGATCGTTGTCTCAAACAGACGCGGTCTGTGGGCGCGGGTTGATTCGACACCGTTCGGGTTCGGTCAACCCTTCAGCAGGGTGCAACTGACAAGGCTCCTGCGGGACGCGATGTTCAGCCCGGTCGCGTGGTTTGGCGCGCTGCACATCCCACCGTTTAGTTTTCGGTTGTTGCTAAAATCCGCCGTCGCCTGGGAGCGGATCGGGCGTTGGCTGTGGTCCGGGTTTTCCGGTGTCATCGTGGTCGAGGCGACCAAACAGGTTTTTGCCCCGATCCCGGTCGGGCGGCGGCGTATCGGCCGGTACCTCAAACCCGCGCTTGAGCCGACGCTCGGGCGGACAGCGGCGCTGGTTGAGCCGAAAAATTAATCGCGGGTATTTGAAGGCGTGATCTTTCCTTTGATTTTCGCCGTCCTGCTCCGTATGTATACGCGCTGTTCCGGTCATTGGTGGTCCATTGACCGATGTTTTCCCGTATCCTGATCTGGGGCTTTGATCATGTCTGACCAACAATCCGAGCTGGCAAAGCTCCGCGACGAGATCGACCGGATCGACTGCTCTATGCACGAATTACTGCTTTCGCGAGGCCGGATGATCTCTGCGCTTCAGGACGCCAAGGGGATAGGTGCGCCGAAGGGGTCCGGTGCCATGCGGCCTGCGCGCGAGGCCAAAATGATGATGGCGATCGCAGACCGCCACCAAGGCCCGCTACCGATGGCCGTAGCGGAACGTGTTTGGCGCGAAATTATCGCTGCTTTCACCCAACTTCAGGCGGGGTTCGATGTTTACGTGGCTGGACCGGACAAGGTCGCCCTGGCGCAAATGTCACAATTCTATTTTGGTGTCACAACGAACGTGACCCAACTTGACAGCGGTGACGACGTGATTAGCAAGACACAGAGCGACAACCGGGCGGTTGGGCTCATTGCCGGTGCGATTACCGGCGATTCCAAATCCCCCTGGTGGGCGGGACTTGCCCGAATGCCGGACCGGCAGGCGCGGATTGTCGCCCGGTATCCATTTTTCGACGGGCACGAGGAAGCACCCTGGGGCAATGAAGCCTGGATCGTCAGCCAAGCGCCGTTTGAACCGTCGGGCGATGACTGCACGCTGGCCGTTATTGATGCCAAGCCCGGTATCGAGACCCTTCTAGGAGGGATCGATCAATTGTGGGTCGAGGTCGACCGGGCGTCGATTGCCAAGGAAAAGTTGATCCTAGTGAGGATCGAGGGGTATCTCAGCCAGGAGGAGATTGACAGGAAAATTCCAGCCGGGGGCCTGGTTGCGCATTTGGGCGGGTATTCCCGGTCTGGACGGATAACAGATATAGTTGGAAACAAAGACAATGGGTGAAAACACACCGGGTCCGGAACCGCGTCCAGGTATTCTTGATATCGATCCCTATATACCCGGAGGATCGGGCGCAGAGGGTGCTGGCCCGATCTACAAGTTGTCTGCAAATGAATCTCCACTTGGCCCGAGCCCGGCGGCGATCGCGGCGTACCAGGACAATGCCGATCAGATCGCCTATTACCCGGACGGGTCGGCAACCGCCTTGCGCAACGCTATCGGACAGCGCTACGGGCTGAACCCGGCGCATATCATTTGTGGGGCTGGGTCGGACGAATTGCTCAATCTCCTCGGCAGCGCATTTCTGGGGCCGGGCGACGAAGCGATCTACACGACTCATGGGTTCCTGGTTTACCCGATTGTCATCAAGGGCCGGGGCGCCAAACCGGTTGTAGCGCCGGAAACGGACCGCCGGACCGATGTGGATGCGATCCTCGAATGCGTGTCGGCGAACACCAAAATAGTTTTCCTCGCCAATCCCAACAATCCGACGGGCACGTTCATCCCGATCGATGAGGTGCGCAGGCTCCATGCCGGTCTGCCGGGGAATGTATTGCTGGTGCTCGACGCCGCGTATGCCGAATATGTCCGGCGTAACGACTATGAAGCAGGTGTAGAGCTGGTCTCGACGAGCAAAAACATCGTCATGACGCGGACTTTTTCGAAAATTTACGGTCTCGCCAATCTGCGCCTCGGGTGGGCTTATGGTCCGACGGAGATCATCTCGATCCTGAACCGGATCAGGGGGCCGTTCAACCTTACCGGCCCGGCAATCGAGGCGGGCATTGCGGCGCTTGGAGACCAGGGTCATCTGGAAAAAGCGATTGCGCATAACAACAAATGGCTCGGATGGATGGTAGGTGAATTGTCAGCGCTCGGGCTTGGCGTGACCCCTTCCGTGGGTAATTTTATACTCGTTGATTTCCCGGATGATGGATCGCATACCGCCGCGCATGCGGACGAGGAACTGAAAAAACACGGGCTGATCCTGCGCCGGGTCGGGAATTACGGCCTGCCTAACTCCCTGCGCCTGACGCTTGGAACCGAGAAGGCAAACCGTCTCGTGGTCGACGTGCTGCGGAAATTTCTGGAAAATGAGGGCTCAGCATAGTGGCCAAACCATTGTTCAAACAGATCGCCCTGATCGGGATCGGGCTGATCGGCTCTTCGCTTGGTCATGTGATCCGGGAAAGGGGGTTGGCGGGTCGTGTCAGCGGGTTTGCCCAGACGCCCGAGACCCGGGAAAAAGCCCTTGCGCTTCGCGTCGTCGATGAAGTCCACGAGACGGCGGCGGATGCGGTGCGTGGTGCGGACCTAGTCATTCTGTGTACGCCGGTGGGGGCATTCGCGGCGGTGGCCGCTGAAATAGGCCCGTTGCTCGCGCCGGGAACGATTGTCACGGATGTTGGTTCGGTCAAGGAATCAGTCGTCACACAGGTCGCCCCGCATATGCCGGTTGGCGTCCATCTCATTCCAGGCCATCCGGTAGCCGGCACCGAGCAGTCGGGCCCGGAAGCCGGATTTGCCGAATTGTTCCAGAACCGATGGTGCATATTGACCCCGATGGACGGAACGGACCCTGAGCAGATCGAAAAACTTGCGGCCTTCTGGCGGGCGTGCGGCAGCGACGTGGAATTTATGAAGCCGGATCATCATGATCTGGTATTGGCGATTACCAGCCATATCCCGCATCTGATTGCTTACAATATCGTCGGTACTGCTGACGATCTTGGCAAGGTGACTGCGAGCGAAGTCATTAAATATTCCGCCGGTGGATTTCGTGATTTCACGCGGATTGCCGCATCCGATCCCACCATGTGGCGGGACGTATTCATCCACAACAAGGATGCCGTGCTGGAGATGCTCGGACGCTTTACGGAAGACCTGACCGACCTGCAACGGGCGATCCGGCGCGGCGATTCCGACCGGTTGTTCGAGATATTCACCAATACGCGCTCGATCCGGAAGCGGATTATCGACGCCGGTCAGGAAACCGAAGCCCCCGATTTCGGCCGCCATTCCGGCGGATCTTGAACTTCCTGTCAACTCCCCTCGGTTGCGTAAAGCGGGCCAATGCTAAAAATCGACCTGCCCTGGATCTTGGCGACACCGTCGTCAAATTCCACATTGATGCGTAGCGCGGGCCGATCCTCAACGCTTGACTGGGTAGCGACACCGCGAACCAACAGAGTCACGAATTGAACCATCCCCGCGATCGAACTGCCAGCGGTCTGATTGACCAACTGCTGCAATTGATCGATGCCGACGATATCGAGGGCCAGGTTTCCATCAGGCCGGCCCGACGGGCTGAGCATCAATTCGCCTGCCGCATTGATCGCGGTGTCCGCGCCATCGAGCCTTAGGCGGTCGATATCAAGCTTGCCGCCGGACTGTTGCCAGATGCGCAGGAATTGTCGCCAATCGCTGCGCTCGTGCAACGGCAAGTCAAAGACGGTGCCCGATAGCGACGCCTCGGAGATTGATGTGCTTCCCCTGGCTGGTGCGGGCAATGGGACAACAAGGTCAGTTGCGGTCGTCACAAAATCGAAATCCGGCAGGTTGCCGACGCCATCGTCTTCGGCGGACCGACGGAAATGCGCTTCGTAACGGGCGATTGTCGAGGTGGGATCGCCATCCAGGTCGCCGGCATATAGGCCGGTCCAGATCAAGATATTGTCGGCCGACAGATCACCGCCGGATATTTCGAGTGAGGCCGTTTGCATCGAGACCAGCGCGGTCGCCCATGCGATCCGGGCGGCGCGGTCCGGCCTTCCCGTCTGGCGCAGGTTGATCTCCATGGGGCCGACCAGCTCACCGATCGCGTGGGTCGGGTTGTAAGCCTGCACGATGCCGCGCAGTTCAGGGAGTTTTATTTCGGCGACTTTGTCGGACCGATTGATAGTGATTTCGGCGTTGCGGCAGGTGAGGATAAAGCGGAACGGAAAACCGCCAAGGGCTCGTTCCGAACACGTTATTTCAATGCCGCGTTCGGCTTGGCGCGCAATCAGGCGGTCAATGCTGGTTTCGGCAAAGTCTGCCGCTGCGAACCAGTAAAAGCTCCAGCCGGCGGTAAGAATGATGACCAGGCCAAGCGGTAACACCATGCGCCATGGCCGTCCTCTTCGCGGTTCGTGCGGGTTGCTCATTTTGTCACTCCTGCTCTCAACTTTTGTTGCGCGTCGGCCTTTGCCCTGATAGTCGAATCCGAATTTCAACAAACTGGCAGAACTTATGGGCGATTTCTGGATATTTGGCTATGGATCACTGATGTGGCGCCCAGGGTTCGATTTTATCGAAAGCGTTCCTGCGCGATTGACCGGGTCCCACCGGTCCCTCTGTGTCCATTCCTACCACCATCGGGGCACACCGGAGCGCCCGGGATTGGTGCTTGGGTTGGCGGCGGGGGGTGCGTGCCGTGGGCTGGCATTCAAGGTATCCGGTAAAAACCGCACCGAGGTGATCGGTTATTTGCGGGAGCGCGAACAAGTCACGATGGTCTATCTGGAAAAATGGCGGCGGCTGAAGCTCCTGCAAGATGAGGCGGTAGATGTACCGGCGCTTTGCTATGTGGCGGATCCTGCGCACCGACAATATGCCGGCCGGTTGGGGATTGCGGAGCAGATCCGTTGCATTCATGGGAACGCCGGGAAATCCGGTGACAATGCGGACTATGTTTACCAGACAGTCCGGCGACTACAGGACCTCAACATCCATGACGGGCGTCTTGAAGCATTGTCGGTCCGGCTTAAATCAGCGTCCGGTAAAGCCGCCCGCAAAAACCTTGCTGGCAAGTCCGGCGGTCCCGACACGGGCGATCTGTTGTAAGTCGCGCACGATCCAGATCCGCTCAGAAGCAGACGCGCCGAGCAGATGGACATGAATCTCATTCGCCCCGTTTGTTCGCGCCCAGGACAATATGCCCGGATCCGACAATTGCCCGTGATCGGCGCCGCATTCGCCAACCCAGAGGATCTGGCGGCCATCAGCGGGGCAATTGCGAACCAACATGATATTGGCATCCAGATGGCCGGGCCAAGTTTCCAGACGATAAACGGAATGAACATACCGATGGCCCGAGGCGCCGGTCCAATAGCAATAGTTGACATCACCAAGACCGGCATCGGTCAGAAACGGTAGCTGATCGTTCATTTTTTGTTCTGTTTTGGGCATGAGAACAAAGATAGAACAAAATTCGGAAATGTCAACTGACTTATTCCGCGAAGGAAGATGTTTCAGTCTACATAATTATTTCACAATTTCGTTTATAATCAGCCCGCTTGTAAGAAAGGGAAACGAAATGGCATTGCGAAATCAGTTCGAGGAACAGGGTGGGTGGCTATTCCGGTGGCGGAGCTATCTCCCACTCGTTATCTTTCCGGTGCTTTTCGCGGCCCTCTACAGCACGGATCAGCTGGAACGTCTTATCGGCGATACGGCGGAAGACTATTATGAAATAGCCTGCATTTTGATTTCTTTCCTGGGGCTCGGCGTGCGCATTTTCGTTGCCGGTTTTGTTCCTGCCCGCACGTCGGGACGCAACACCAAGGCGCAATTGGCTGAACAGTTGAATACAAAAGGGATCTATTCGATCGTCCGGCATCCGCTGTACCTCGGAAATTTCCTGATATTTCTTGGGGTCGCTATGTCCGTGCCGGTCTGGTGGTTCATCCTCATATTCCTGCTGGCCTTTTTCCTCTATTACGAACGGATCATGTATGCCGAAGAAGCTTTCCTGCGGGAGAAGTTCGACCAGGAATTCGAAGATTGGGCCCGCGTCACACCGGCGTTCGTTCCCAATTTCAGCCGCTGGTCGCGGCCCGACCTTGGATTTTCAGTGCGCAATGTCCTGCGGCGGGAATATTCGGGGTTCTTCGGCATCATCGCCGTCTTCTCCACGATGGAATTGCTGGGAGATTTGATCGAGGGCGAGGCGCTTGAACAGGAGCCGGGCTGGATCGCGTTTTTCGTCTTCGGCCTCGGCGTTTATCTGCTCTTGCGGACTTTGAAGAAAAGCACCCGGATTCTGCACGTTGAAGGAAGATAAAGTCGCCACCGGCGGGCAAATCAACTCGTATTGTTGTCGACATTTGCTACTCGGTTAACCGGCACTTCATCGCTTAGCGGGCATGGGCCTCTGCAACCAGACGCGCCGTGGCGGTTTCAATATCGTGTTCGAGACGGCTGAGAAATTCCTTGCGTTTAAGACCCGGCCTGATGGGGTCCAGGATTTCAACGAGGATAGTGCCAGCATACCGCTCGGGCCGACGCCGAGGCCAGAACAGGCCGGAATTGAGGCCGATCGGCAGGCACGATTCCGCCAACTTGGCGTAGATCAGATGGACACCGGGCTTGTAGTCGGGCGCAGCGCCGGGTTCTTTTCTTGTACCTTCCGGAAAGATTATAATTTGATGACCCTCGCCGGCAGCATTCAGGGCGTCTGCCAGCATGGCGCGGAGGGCTTTAGGTCCCGCCTGCCGGTCCACTGCGATGCAGCCAAATTTCATCAAGAACCATCCGAATAGAGGGATCCATGTTAGCTCACGTTTGAGGACTATGGTGGGGTTGGTAAACATTGGTAGCAGGGCAAAGGTTTCCCAAATTGATTGGTGCTTGGCGGCGACAATGATTGGTCCGGCCGGGATTTTTTCCCGCCCCCGGACCTCATAGTCGGTCCCGACAATGACCTTCATCCACCACAGGCTGGCGCGGCACCAGGCGTTGATTAGGGCCCGCAGATAGCGCTTTGGGAACAGGAAAAGAGGTATCGCCACCAGCATATGTGCGAGCAGATTGAGATAAAAAACGATATTGAAAACTAACGCGCGGCCGGATGCTGCCTTTTGAACCATCGCTAATTCTTTCGCTCAAGAACCTTGGGCCGGTGGCGGCGGCTAATGCCGACTATCTGTTGTCCATGACAGCAACTGCGGTGCTTGTATAGGTGCTGCGCACCAGTGCTTCCAGAAATTTTATATATTCAGATACAAGCAGCTGGAGCGAACCCGGGTGCGACCACCATTGATCGATCTTTACATTATCGGTCAGGACCGGGTAGGCGATAAAGCTGGTATCGGGCATTGCGCGTTCGATTTCTATGAGGCTGCGCGGCATATGGTAATTGCTGGTCACCACGATGATTGATGTAAAACCGTTATCCTGGACCCATTTACGCGTCTGGTCGGCATTGCCGACTGTATTCAAGGCCCGGTAGTCGAGATCGATGCAGCAGTCGAACAGGTCGCGATACTGGGGAAAGGCGTTGGCCAGGGCGGCGTCGGTAGTGGTCAGGTTTACACCCGAAATCAACAGGCGCTGTGCCTTGTTGCTGCGCAATAGCCCGACCGCGATTTCGATCCGGTCGGCGGCCCCGGTCAGAGCAACAATCCCGTCGGCGCGGGGCAGGTTTGTCGGGCTGGTTTTTGGAATTTCATTCACAAAGAAAATAAAACCGCCAAGAAACAGCGTAGTTATCAGTCCTGCAAGAAACGCGATAAACCGCCCCGGGCCGATTCTGATTTTTCGGCGCGTTTGGCGTGTCGGCGCGTCCGGCGAACTGTTCTGATCCACTTGCGTCATAACCCTGAAATGGCGTGATTCGCCAGTTCCTGATGTGGCTGCATCCGTGTGCAGGCTAAAATCAAATTCAACATTACTCAACACATTTAGATCAAGAGCCAGCAATCCCTACATATATATCAACGGGATGGAAATTGAGATCAGGCCTGGGTTCCGAGGTATCGGTAGATCGTGTATCGCGAGGTTAGCGATGTGATGACCGCCAGGATTGCAACGATCCCCGCGATCCCGGCAAACCCGGTCCAGCCAATGGAGACCGCGTGAACAAGTGAATTTATCTGCCCGTCAATATTCTCCGGGGCGATTTCTTCAAGCGCGAAGCGGGCAACAATGAAGGCACCTGCGGCGGCCAGACCGCCGGCTACACCACCCTTCAGGCCGAGCAGCAAGAAATGGCTTTCAAATTCCCGGGCAATAAATCTGTCGCGCGCACCGACCAGATGCAGTACGTCGACGACGTCGCGGTTTGACGACATGGCACCGCGGGTCGCAAACACGATGATTGCAACGGTAGCAAGTAGCATCAGGAACAAAACCAGGAAGCTGGTCCATTTAATCCAGTTGGCGGCTGACCGTATTTGCCCCTGCCACACGCTGTGATCATCAAGCTGGGCGCCTGGAACAGCGGAGCGCAGGTCGGCGGCCAGCGCCTGCACATTGGGTGGGTTGCTGGTATCGATCTCGATGGTGATCAAAATCGGAACGGGCAAATCGTCCAAATTCAAATCGGTTCCGAGCCAGGGTTCGAGCAATTTCCGGGTCTCCTCGATTGAGACCGGTTCCGCCCGCAAAATGCCGCGCACGCCGCCTAGCAGGCGCATCGCCTTGGTCACTTCGTCTGCGGTATCGACACCCTCGACGGGCTTGATCTGCAACGTCAGTTCGCTGGATGCCGCGCTGGTCCAGGCGTTTGAGGCCCGCTGCACTGCCCAGGCGGTTCCGAGCGCAAGGCTGGCCAGGAAACACATGATCGCGGTCACCAGAACCAACGCCCGACCGATCACGTTGGAGCGCTGGATGATGGGCGCTTGTTTGTGGGTAATGCGATCCAGATAGCGTTTGAACCAGCCCGGCCGTGACTGTTTGGCTACCTTATCCGGATGGCCAGGCGGTACGATTGGTCCAGGGCGAAGCTTTTCGTTCATGTTCCCGTCAATTCTCAACATGCATATGGCCGTCTTCAAGGATCATATGCGGCGCGTCGGACAGGCGCATCAGCCCCACATCGTGGGTTGCGATGATAACGGTCGTCCCGAGCTTGTTGAGTTCTTCGAACAACCCCAGCAGGCGCTTGGCCATTGCCGGGTCCACATTGCCTGTTGGCTCATCCGCCAGCAACAATTTGGGCTGCGCGACAACAGCGCGGGCGATCGCGGCGCGTTGCTTTTCACCGCCTGATAAAATTTCAGGACTGGCCCGCATGCGATCCCCAAGTCCGACCCATTTCAGCAATTCGACAACGTTGGCGCGATAGCGGTGTTCGGCCTTCTCTGTCGCGCGAAGGGGAAGGGCAACATTCTCATAGGTCGACAAATGATCCAGCAGGCGAAAATCCTGAAAGACGACGCCGACTTTGCGGCGCAGCAGCGGCAAGTCGGTTGATGATACAGTTGCCACGTCCCGGTTGAACAGATTGATCAGGCCGCGGGTTGGGCGTAGTGCCATGAATAGCAGTCGCAAAAGCGTCGTCTTGCCAGCGCCCGACGGCCCGGTCAGAAAATGGAATGAGCCCGGTTCCACGTGAAACGAAATGTTGCGCAGGATCTCGGGTCCCATGCCGTAGCGCAGGCCAACATTCTCAAAGCGAATCATCGCAACATACCTTCTCAATTCTCCAGACAGTTATGTCGTGGGAGTTTTAACGCGATATTAAGCGTAAATGCGGCATTCATGGGTTGTTCCCCGTTTGCTGGAAATATGATCCCGATCGGGATAAGCAAGGTAGCCACAAGCGAGCCACTAGTCATGATCCTGACATGTCCAGAATGCACGATCAGCTATGATGCGCCGGCAGAACTTCTTGGACCGGCGGGCCGGAAGGTCAAGTGCCACAAATGCGGTCATGTCTGGCATGCCAGCACCAACACGGTTGCGGACCCGTCTGAAACCTTTGACGAATTTAACGCGCTGGTTGAGGAAGACTTTGATGATGGCGATGGCGATGATGAGTTCGAGTTTGAAGATCTGATTGTTCGCTCCTCCGAGAAGAAAGATGTGCCCGCTGCTGAAGAGGATACCGCGAACGGAGAATCAAAGGACGGCGATCCGGAAACCGTGGCCGCAGGCGAAGATTCAGATTTTGATACGCAGAGCGAAGCTGAAGACCAGATAGCCGAAACGCCGGACGAAAACAGTTCGGGCGACGAGACAAATATTGTGGATGTGGAAACCATCGCCGCTCTAGGTAGCGCACGAAATCTGAAGTCGCGCGCGGTCCAATGGTCATTGTTCGCAAGGTATCGACGGTACGGGGCGATCGCAGCGTCCCTCATTTTCCTGCTGGGCGGGCTTGTTGTGTTTCGCGAGTATGTCGTGCGGTTCGCGCCCGGCTCAGCCCAGCTATTTGCGCTGGCGGGGCTCGAGGTCAATCTTCGTGGTCTAGAATTCCGTGAAATCTCCTATGTGCGGGAATTCGAAGACGGTATCCCTGTATTGGCGGTCCGGGGCGAGATTGTGAATGTGACAAAAGAACCTGTTTTACTTCCCCCAATCAGATTTTCGCTGCGTGACAGCAACGCACAGGAAGTCTATTATTGGACCGGAAATGCCGGCCCCGATTTACTAGCCCCATCGGGCGTGGTGCCCTTCGTGTCGCGGCTTGCCTCGCCGCCGGCCGGAGCTGAGGAAATACTGGTTCGATTTGCGGGGCACTAAACAGGAAAACCCCTACATGCGGACCAAGGCCCACCCTGCTACCCAGATCGACGTCTTGTTTGACGCTGGAAAAATTGCCGATCGCAACCAAGAACTGGCCGCCGAAATTTCCACAGGTGAAACAGAAAACCTGTTGGTGATCCCGGTCCTCAAGGGCAGTTTCGTTTTTGCAGCCGACCTGTTGCGCTCCCTGCACCATGCCGGTTTAGCGCCTGAGGTGGATTTCTTTTCCCTCTCGAGCTACGGCGCGGGCACGGAATCGCGTGGCGAAGTCAAGATCCTGCGTGATGTCGAGAGCGATGTGACTGGACGAAATATATTGCTCATTGACGATATTCTCGAATCCGGCCGGACATTGGCTTTTGCCAAGGACTTGCTGGTTGCCCGACAGGCAAAAAGCGTGAGAATCTGTGTTTTGCTCGACAAGCCGGACAAGCGCGCCGTGGACATCGAAGCCGATTATGTAGGCTTCGAATGCCCTGACCTGTTTGTTGTCGGCTACGGCATCGATATGGCACATTCGTTTCGCGAGTTGCCTTTTGTCGGGGTAGTGCGGGCCGACTAGAAGCGCCTCAGCAACCGTTCGAAATAGTCGAGTTCGATACGCGGGCGGTTGCGCTCGCCGAACTTGCGGCGCAGCTCTTCCAGAATTTCCCGGGCGCGCTGGACGTCGATTTCATCAGGCACTTTGACATTCATGCCAAGATCGGGATCGTTGGTAGGACGCGGCCGGCCGAGCGGGTCGGTGCTCTGACTACCCTGGCGATTACCACTTTGCGCCAGGCTTTGGGCCAATTGTTCAGCCAACGCGCCGGCGCCTTCGCGCAAATTCTGCAATGCCTCGCCCTGGTCCTCTACGGCTTGCCCGGTCTGGCCTTGACCCAATGAATTGAGCGCGTCGCCCATGTTTCCCTTGGCGTCGTCAAACTCGTCCAGGGACTGGGAATTCAGACTGTTCAATTGCTCGATCAATTCTTCAAGCGCGGCCTGCAGGTCGGCCTGGCGCTGCTGCATGTCGCCCAGTTCACCGTCGCGGTCAGTGTTGGCCCGGCCGGTGGCCTGGTCCTGTTGATCGCGGCGAAAACTGTCGTCCATCAATTCGCGCTGCTGCTCGATCATATCGCCGAGTTCGTCGAGGGCCTGCGACATTTGCCGCTGCTGACCGGTTTGTGGCTGCATCTGTCCGGTGCGCAGGTTTTCCAGCAGGTCCTGCAATTGGCTGAGCAATTGCTGGGCTTCGTTGCGCGATCCGTTGCGCGCCATATTTTCGATATTGTCGAGCATCCGGGCAAGATCTTCGGAGGTGAGGGCGTTGTCCTGTGACAGTTCAGAATTCTCGCCCGACTGATTGTTCTGCGCGTTTTCCGCCAGTGATTGCAGGTATTCGTTCAGGGCCTGGCGCAATTCTTCGACGCGCTGCTCGATCTCCTCTGGTGAGGCGTTCTGGGCGAGTGCCCGCTGCAAAGCTTCCTGAGCGGCGCGTAATCGCTGTTCGGCGTCAGCCAGATCGCCATTCTCAAGCCTCAACGCGATTTGCCAAAGCTGGTCCACGACACTGATCAGGTTGTCTCGGTCCTGGCGCAGCTTCAGCCGCCAACTGGCTGTGCGGATGCCGAGATAAATCTGCAGGTCCTCGATATAGAGATGTGAAGCGATGGTGAGGGCGTCCAGGGCGCGTCCGACCGCTGCATACTGGTCCGGGGTGATCGCCAATTTGCGACGCTGTTCGACAATCGCAAGAGCAAGGGGGTCGGTAAACGTGCGGCTCGGCAGCGTGATTTCGACCGGAGCGCTTTCACCAATCTGGCCAACATCGTCGTGGGCCTGCAAGCGCAGCAGAACGGTTGCTCCCGCCCATGGGTGGGCCGTCAGGTCCTGGTAGACCTGGGCTTCGCCCTCGCGGGTCCGGATCTGCGGCAGGGCGAGTGGAAAGCGCGGCGCATCAAACAAGGGCGATGAAATAGCGTCGTCGCCAGTTTCATTTTCGCTACCGACGGTGTTGTCGGTTGGCGTGCGTTCAACAAAACCTTCGCCCGCGATAACCCCGTAATCATCGGTGACCCGGTAGGTAATGTGCATCACCCCGGCGCTGGACGCCTGGGGGGGGTCGAGCATCTCAATGACGGGTGGCTGGTCCTGGATCACCCCCATCCGCCATTGGTCAACAATCGTTTCCCCGTCAAGAACGGTAATCTGCCGGTCATCGGAAATTAGGGTGCGATATTCCCGGATATTTTCGCCGGGTGCCGTCAAGGTAAAATCGCTGCCTGATGATGTCGGGTCGGGCGGCGCACCGTTGATCGGGCGCATGCCGATGGTGACGAGCCGTTCCCCTTGCGCGCGCAAAACAAATTCACTACCGGCGGGAATTGTGTATAGCGCGCTTTCGTCATCGGTCCGGGCGGATGTCGAGGCCGTCAGGAAAATCGGGGGTTGGGTGGTGTGGTCAGGCGGTGTGATCCAGGCGTCGATCTGAACCGGGTTGGCAGAGGCCTGCGCGGATAAACTGAACGGGCTCGCCAATTGGGTAACCCAGGTTGGCCCCGCATAGAGAAAAGCCGTGATCAACACCATTGCCATGGGAACCCGCAGGGCGAACGGGTCGCGCCGGGCGAAACCGGGGCGCGGCCAGACGGCCTTCATGCGCGACATCTCATCGGCAAGCCGGGATTTATGGGCCTGCCACAGAGTTTCTGCATGGGGGTTGCTGGATCCGAGCGCCATCGTATCCTCGAATGAGGTCGCCGGGCGATGGGGGATCCCTGACTGAATTTCGATGCGGCGGAGCGCGGCCTCGCGGGCCGGCCAGTTGATCCGGAAGACGGGGCGCAGGGCAGCAAGTGCGGATATCCCGAACAGGGCAAGGCCTGCGGCGCGAGCAACAGGGACGAGCAAATCCCACAGGCCGAACAATGCCGATATCACGTACAGGCCGGTGACCAGCATTGAAGGCCAGAATGCTGGCCAGAGTGCTTCCCAGAAAATAGCTAGACGGGTCAGCAATACGTGCCGCTCCAGCAACAACTGGCTGGGCGTTGGGCCGTTCAAGTCATTATTTCCGGATCGAGGCATATTCCTGTCGTTCCCGCCGACCGGGTTCAGATATCCCCGGATACCGTGATTGCCTGCCCCAGATGCAACAATAACAACAACGCGGCGCTAAAGCCAGCCGGGGATCGAATCGAGGGCGATCAGATCATCGAAACTCAGGCGCGGACGCACAACATGGTGGTCGCTGCCGCTAACCATCACTTCAGGGATCAAAAGCCGGCTGTTGTAGGTCGAGGACTGAACCGCACCATAAGCACCCGCCGTCATGAGGGCGAGCCGGTCACCGGGTTTGACTTCTGGCATGTCCCGGTCGAGCGCCAGATAATCACCGGTTTCGCAAACTGGACCCACAATATCGGCGCGGATATTGGGGCTGTTCGACGCCGGTTCATTCACCGGTTGGACATCGTGGTCCGCGTTATACAGTGTCGGCCGCAGCAGATCGTTCATGGCAGCATCGACGACAACAAAGGTCTTTTCCGCGCCGGATTTTACAAAGATCACCTCGGTGACCAGGATCCCGGCATTGCCGGCGATCAGGCGGCCGGGTTCGAATATCACCGTGCAATCCAGGTTGTGCACGTGGCGGCGGACAATCTCGGCGTAAGCCGATGGCGCGGGCGGCTCGTCGCTGCCCTGTCCGTAGGGAATGCCAAGGCCACCGCCAAGATCGATATGTTCGACTGTATGACCTTCCCGGCGCAATTCCCCGATCAGCGCGGCAAGCCTGGCAAAGGCGGCGTCGAAAGGTTCAAGTTCCGTGATCTGGCTGCCGATATGGGTGTCGATACCTACCACCCGGACATGATCCATGGCGGCGGCGTGCGCGTACACTTCGATTGCCCTGGTCCAGGGGATGCCGAATTTGTTCTCGAGCTTGCCGGTGGAAATTTTGGCGTGGGTCCGGGCATCCACATCCGGGTTGATGCGCAACGAAATTGATGCGGTCTTGGACAGGCTTGCCGCGACTTCGTTGAGGGTCGCCAATTCCGGCTCGGATTCCACGTTGAAGCAATAGATGCCCGCTTCAAGGGCAACCCGCAATTCCCGCCTGGTTTTACCGACACCGGAAAAGATAATTCGCTCGCCCGGAATGCCGGCAGCCAGTGCCCGGCGCAATTCGCCTTCCGAGACGACGTCGGCCCCCGCCCCCAAATTCGCCAGCGTACGCAACACGGCCTGGTTGGAATTGGCCTTCATGGCGTAGCAGACCATGGACGGGAAGTCTGCAAAGGCGTCCTTAAAAACCCTGTAGTGACGCTCCAACGTGGCGCGGGAATAGCAATAGAACGGAGTTCCGACCTGATCGCTCAGTTGGTTCAGATCAACCTGTTCGGCATGCATGACGCCGTTGCTATAGGTGAAATGGTGCATGATTTATCCTGGCACGGCCGAAGCCGGCCGAAAAATCTATAGAAGGAAATCGAGAAAGAATTTGCGGCGCTCGGGCGGTGCTTCAGCAGGCGCCTGTTCGCCTTCGCCATTTTCCCCTTGCGCAGCGGGGGCACTCGGTGGCGGTTCGAGCGGGCCCTTCCGGCCACAGGCGGAGAGCGCCAGCACCATGACGGCGGCCAGCACAAACGTTACTTTGCCAAACGATCTCCACATATCCCGTATCACAGGCTATTCTCCTGAAGTTGAGGCCATTCTATCGCCAGTTTCGGCAAATGCACCCCCGAAATTGCCGAATTTATGGCTACCCTCACCTAATCGGCATTTTTGCTTTCTCGCGCCAGCCTGTTGAGCCATTTTCGCGCCTGTTTGCGTACATTTGCCGGCGCGGTGCCGCCATAGCTTTTCCGGCTTTTGACCGAACTTGCCACGGTGAGGACCGAAAAGACATCTTCCGTCAACGCGGGTTCAACGTGTTGCATATCAGCAAGCGAGAGACGATGGAGCGGGACGCGCTTCGATTCCGCGAGTGCCACGAGCGCGCCGGTAATGTGGTGGGCTTCGCGGAACGGTTTGCCGAGCACCCGGACGATCCAGTCGGCGAGATCGGTCGCGGTTGCGAAACTGGCGCCTGCGGCCTGTTTCATTTTCTTCAGGTCGGGCTCTAGATCGGCCACCATCCCGGTCATCGCCGCGATAGCAAGTTCGAGACTTGCAATGGCGTCAAAGAACGGTTCCTTGTCCTCCTGCATATCCTTGGAATAGGCGAGCGGCAGGCCCTTCATAACCACCATCAGGCCGGTGAGGGCACCGATGATCCGACCGGCTTTGGCGCGTACCAATTCAGCCGCGTCCGGGTTGCGCTTTTGCGGCATGATCGACGAGCCGGTGGAGAATTGATCTGACAGGCGGATAAAGCCGAATTGCGGCGTCGACCAGAGCACCAGTTCTTCGGCAAGTCTAGAAAGATGGATCGCGGTGATGGATGCCGCGCTCAATGTCTCCAAAAGGAAATCCCGGTCGGATACCGCGTCCAGCGAATTTGCGGTGGGCCGATCGAACCCAAGCGCGCTCGCGGTCATGTCCCGGTCGATCGGGAAGGATGTTCCGGCCAATGCCGCCGCCCCAAGCGGGCTTTCGTTGAGCCTTTTGCGGGCGTCCTGGAACCGTCCCCGGTCGCGGTTCGACATTTCCACATAGGCGAGGCAATGGTGCCCGTACGTAACCGGCTGGGCCGATTGCAGGTGGGTGAAACCAGGCATCACCGCGCCGGCATATTGCGCAGCCTTTTCAGAAAGCGCCAATTGCAGCCCGTGTAACAATCCGTCGAGCCGGTCGATGGCGTCGCGCACATACAGCTTGAAATCGGTCGCGACCTGATCGTTGCGCGAGCGGGCAGTGTGAAGCCGGCCTGCGGCGTCGCCGATCAGCTCGGTCAGCCGCGCTTCGATGTTCATGTGGATGTCTTCGAGGCCGCGCGAAAATTCGAACGTCCCTTTTTCGATCTGTGACAAAATAGTGTCTAGACCTTTGGTAATCGAGACCCCATCTTGGGATGAAATGATGCCTTGGATAGCGAGCATTTCGGCGTGCGCCTTTGAGCCCGCAATATCCTGGGCATAGAGTTGCCAATCGAAATCGATGGAGGCATTGATCTGCTCCATAATTTCGGCGGGACCCGTACCAAACCGGCCACCCCACATGGTGTTGCTATTTTTTTTCTTCACCATTTCGATTCCCAAGGACCCTGGATGACAAATATCGACAAAAGCCCTAAACGCTCTTCCACAAAATTCCTGTTTGCGTCCGCTTTCCTGATAGTTGCGCTCGTTGCAGGATCGATATACGTGACGTTCGCGCCCCAAGGCAACGAGGAAACGCAAATACGATTGCCGGCAACAGGTGAAATACGGGAAAAATTGCGCCCGCTCGCGATCGGGGATATGGCAGCGCTGTTCGTTGCAGACGAGGTTGAGGACCGCAAGGCAATCGCGTTTGAAGACGATAATGGTGGCGCGGTTACACTCGGTGACTGGCAGGGAAGAGTTGTCCTTCTCAATCTTTGGGCAACCTGGTGTCCGCCATGCCGCGCGGAAATGCCTGCGCTGGACGAGTTGCAGGCCCGGCTCGGCGGAGAAGAATTCGAGGTTGTTGCAGTCAATATCGACCGCGGCGGAACTGACAAGGGCGAAGCGTTTTACGAAGAAATCGGCTTGAAAAATCTTGGCTTCTACTATGACGGAACTTCGCCCGGGCTGGTCCGCGAACTCGCCGTTATCGGCATGCCGACGACCCTGTTGATCGACCGTCAGGGCCGGGAAATCGCCCGTATTGCCGGTCCAGCCGAATGGGCTTCTGACGATGCTGTTAGGCTGATTGAAGCGGCAATTGCGGCGGACGAGGGTTAGCCGCTAGCGGGTCGGGACCGGCGTATCGCCACGGTAATCGTAGAAACCGCGCTGGGTCTTGCGGCCAAGCCAACCCGCCTCGACGTATTTCACAAGCAACGGGCAGGGGCGGTATTTGGTGTCCGCCAGACCCTCGTACAGGACCTGCATGATCGAGAGGCAGGTATCGAGCCCGATAAAATCGGCGAGTTGCAGCGGGCCCATCGGATGATTGGCCCCGAGCTTCATGGCCGTATCGATGCCTTCCACCGAACCAACGCCTTCGTAGAGCGTGTAGACCGCTTCGTTGATCATCGGCAGCAGGATGCGGTTCACCATGAATGCCGGAAAATCTTCGGAGACAGCGACCGTTTTGCCGAGAGAATCTGAAAATTCGCGGGCGATAGTGAAGGTATGATCGTCGGTGGCGATTCCCCGGACCAGCTCGATCAGCTGCATGATCGGAACCGGATTCATGAAATGGATACCCATGAATTTTTCGGGCCGGTCGGTGGATGCAGCCAGACGGGTGATGGAGATCGATGAGGTGTTGGTCGCCAACAGGGTATCTTCACGGAGATGGGGGCTCAGTTCCGAGAATATCTTGCGTTTGACCAGTTCGTCCTCGACGGCGGATTCAATGATCAGGTCGCAATCGCCGAGTTTGGCGATATCCGGTGTCGAGGCGATCCGGTCGAGGACCGCGTTGCGGTCCTTCTCTTCGAGTTTCCCGGAGCCGATCTGGCGGGCAATGTTGCCATTGATCGTGGCCAACCCGGCCTCGATCTGCTCAGGACTGATGTCGTTCAGGCGGACGTCGTATCCGGCGAGGGCGCAAACATGGGCGATACCGTTACCCATCTGTCCGGCGCCTATAACGCCTACTTTTTTGATTGCGCCGGTCACCTGATCATCAACTCCCTTTTTCGGCCGTCCCTCAGGACGTGACTTTTGCCAGTTCCTCTGCCAGTTCGGGCATCGCCTGGAACAGGTCGGCGACCAGGCCGTAATCGGCGACCTGAAAAATTGGGGCCTCTTCATCCTTGTTAATCGCCACGATTACTTTCGAATCCTTCATGCCGGCCAGATGCTGGATAGCGCCGGATATCCCGACCGCGACATACAATTCGGGCGCAACCACTTTACCGGTTTGACCAACCTGATAATCGTTCGACATATAGCCGGCGTCAACTGCTGCCCGACTGGCGCCGATTGCAGCGCCAAGCCTGTCGGCAACGGGTTCAATATACTTGGTGAAATTCTCACCGGATGCAACGCCGCGCCCTCCGGAGACGATGATCTTCGCCGAGACCAGTTCCGGGCGGTCGGACCGTGATAATTCCTCGCCAACAAAAGTGGAGAGGCCTGGATCGTCGGCGGCCGCCACATTTTCGATTGTGGCAGACCCGCCCCCACCTGCGGCGGGGAAAGCAGTGGTGCGCACGGTGATGATTTTCTTTGCGTCGGTTGCCTGCACCGTCTGGATGGCGTTGCCGGCGTAGATCGGGTGTAAAAAAGTATCTGCGGATTCGACCGAGAGAATGTCAGAGACCTGCATCACATCGAGCAGGGCCGCAACCCGTGGCATCACATTCTTGGCGCTGGTGGACGCTGGCGCGACTGCGACGTCATAATCTGTCATCAAACCACTGATCAACAGGGCCAGGGGCTCCGCCAGCCGGTGGGCGTAGAGATCGTTGTCGCACAGCAGCACCTTAGCGACACCATCGAGTTTAGCTGCAGTTTCGGCGACCGATTTACAGCCCTTTCCTGCGACCAGGATATGAATATCACCGCCAATCGCGGCAGCGGCGCTGACCGCCCGCGCGGTTGCGTCTTTCAATTCTTCGTTGTCGTGTTCGGCGATGACCAGGATTGACATTAGATAACCCCCGCTTCGTTTTTCAATTTTTCGACAAGCTCGGCTACGGTCTCAACCATGACGCCGGCTTCGCGGCCCTTGGGTTCGACCGTTGTCAGCACCTTGAGGCGCGGCGATACGTCGACGCCGTAATCCTCAGGTGTTTTCATGTCGATTGGTTTTTTCTTCGCCTTCATGATGTTCGGTAGCGACGCGTAACGGGGTTCGTTGAGACGCAAGTCGGTTGTGACGACAGCCGGCAGGCTGATCTCGATGGTTTGCAGGCCGCCATCGATTTCGCGCACGACCTTGGCTTTGCTGCCATCGGGTGAGAGCTCGGACGCAAACGTAGCCTGGGGCCAACCGAGCAGCGCGGCGAGCATCTGGCCGGTCTGGTTGGCGTCATCGTCGATTGCCTGTTTGCCGAGAATGGCAAGCGTCGGGCCCTCCTCGTCGACAATGGCTTTCAGGATTTTGGCAACCGCGAGGGGTTCAACGATCGTGTCGGTCTGGACCAGGATGCCGCGGTCGGCACCCATGGCGAGTGCGGTGCGGATGGTTTCCTGTGCCTGCTGGACGCCAATCGAAACTGCAATGATCTCGCTGGCCACGCCCTTTTCCTTCAGGCGGATGGCCTCCTCGACGGCGATCTCGTCGAAGGGGTTCATGGACATCTTGATGTTGGCGAGCTCGACGCCGGAGCCGTCGCCCTTGACCCGGATCTTCTGGGTATAGTCTACGACCCGTTTGACGGGGACCAAAACTTTCATTCTCGAAGCCTCCTTGGGGAGCGTATTGCACCGCATATATTGCGGGAAACGTCTTGCAGCCGGGCGAACCTAGTCCCGCTTTATAGGGGTGTCAACGGCACTGCACAATTGTCCCGGAACGGCGGGAATAAAGCTTAAACCGACCGCTCTTCGCTGGAGACCCGATCGAGGTTCTGGTCGAACAGCGGAACCCCGTCGCGGCGCAGAAAAACGACCAGTATAGCTCCGGCAATCATTCCGCCGATATGCGCCCACCACGCGACATTGTCGTCGGGCCCAGCAGTCAGCACGCTGAAGACCTGCATGGCGACCCAAAACCCGAGAAGCCACATGGCCGATAGGCGCAGCGGGATGCGCAGCAGAATCAGCACCCAGACTTTGACCCGTGGATGCAGCATCAAATACGCGGCGATAACACCAGCAACCGCGCCCGATGCACCTACCAGTGGCATGTCGGAAGCCGGGTTCATCCACGAATGCAGCAACCCCGCAAAAATTCCGCAGGCAAGATAGAAAAACAGAAATTTGAAATGGCCCATCGCGTCCTCGACGTTGTCGCCAAAGACCCAGAGAAACGCCATGTTGCCGATGAGGTGCATCCAGCCGCCATGGAGGAACATGTAACTGACGAGCGTCAGTTGGTCGGGGAGGGCCTGGAATTGCAGGGGCAAGTCCCGCAGATCGAAGAGCACCGCCGGGGTAACCCCGTAGCCATAGGCGATGGCGGTGCCGGTGGATTCAGACGCTGTCGCGAAGGTCATCAGAAAAACAACAACATTGGTGACGATGAGCGCGATCGTGACGTATTGAAGGCGCACATGTTCCAGCGGATTGCTGTCGTGAATTGGAACAAACATCTGAACGCCTTCCGTGAAATTTCTGCCCGGCCGCAATAACTCTAGCCGCATGACCTTCGCATGGCCATGCAGATGAAGTTGTTTTATTGACCATTGAACCTCTGTAGGTTCTTCTCCTTGACGGGAAATGGATTCTTTAGCTGAACGCGGCCAGGGGCATTGCGATGGATTGGTGGAAACAGATTTATGAAGCCCTCCGGCAGGCAGATGTGCGACAGGTTGCCTATGTCCCTGACGCTGGTCATGCGGCACTGATCGACGCCTGCATTGCCGACGCGCGCATGCAGGCGATTTCTCTCACAACCGAGGAAGAGGGGATCGCGGTTTTGTCCGGTGCCTGGCTTGGGGGCACGCGCGGTGCGCTTTTGATGCAATCATCCGGTGTCGGAAACTGCATCAACATGTTCTCGCTGGCGGCAACCTGCCGGTTCCCGCTTGCCCTGTTCATCACCATGCGCGGTCAGTGGCACGAATTTAACCCCTGGCAGTTCCCGATGGGACAGGCGACGGACAAGCATTTGAACGTTGCCGGTGTCGAGACCTTGACCGCAGATACCCCCGGGGATGTAGGCCCGATGGCCGCGGCAACGTTGCATCAGGCTTTTTCAGGTGGCGGCATGGCTGCATTGCTGCTGCACCAAAAGCTCATGCCCGTGAAGACGTTTGAATAGGAACGCAGTCGATGACCAATCAAAAACGCTCCGAAGCCTATCCCCTGCGCCGCCGCCAGGTGGTTGAACAGATTGTCCACGGTAAAGAAAATCTGTTGGTCATTGCCGGGCTCGGTTCGACCGCATGGGACATCACGTCCGCCGGCGACAGGGATCTGAATTTTCCTCTATGGGGCGCCATGGGCGGGGCGATCGCGATGGGGCTTGGCCTAGCGCTGGCTCAACCGGACAGGCGCGTGCTGGTCGTTACCGGTGACGGGGAAACCCTGATGGGGCTTGGCAGCTTCGCGACCGTTGCCCTGCGGGCACCGGTGAATCTTTCTATCTGCACGTTTGATAATGAACATTACGGCGAAACCGGTATGCAATCGACCCACACGTCAGGCGAGACCGATCTCGCCGGGGTGGCAACCGCCTGCGGTATCTCCGTCGTGGGTTTGGTTCGGAACCAGGCAGAGCTTGATGCAGCGCTGCCAGATATTCTGGAGACCCCCGGTCCGGTTTTCCATGCCATAAAGGTACGTGCGGAAAATCTCGATTTCGTCCTGCCGCCAAAAGACGGTGTGCATCTGAAAAACCGTTTTCGCCGGGCGCTGCTCGGGGACGAGGTTATTTGAAAATACCAGTCTGGATCCGGTTACCGGTTTTTCCCTGGTACCCAGAGGACGTCGCCGCTGCCCTGGGCGTTCACGTATCGGCTGGCGACGAAGAATAAATCCGACAGGCGGTTGATATATTGCAAGGCGGCAGGGTTGATGTTCTCGCCGTCGGCGCTTGCAAGTTCCGACATGATACGTTCGGCGCGGCGCGATACTGTACGGGCCAGATGCAGGTATGTGGCGGCAGCACTGCCGCCCGGCAAGGTGAAGGATTTGAGGGGTTCGAGGTCCGCGTTCAGCTGGTCGATTTCGGCCTCCAGACGCACGACCTGGGCATCCACAATACGAAGCGGTTCGTAGTCCAGCTTCTCGCCCCGGTCGGGGGTCGCCAGATCGGCGCCCAAATCGAACAGGTCGTTCTGGATGCGCCCGAGCATGGCGTCGATATCCACCGGGCCGTCTTTGCCGGTATGCAGCCGGGCCAATCCAAGGGTAGCGTTGGCCTCATCCACGGTGCCGTAAGCGGCGATACGCAAATCGTGCTTCGCCACCCGCTCGCCGGAACCGAGGCCGGTAGTGCCGCCATCCCCGGTGCGGGTGTAGATCTTGTTCAGCTTGACCATTGCACGCCCTATCTGCCGGTAAAGTAGAGCGCTGCCATGATCAGGACAACGGCCAGGAATTGCAGGCCGACACGCCAGCGCATCAGTTTTTGCGAGCGGTTGGAGCTGCCGCCCCGCATCATATTCCAAAGTCCCATGAGCAGAACAAACGCGACTGCACCAAGCGCAATTGGGATAGCATAGTTGAATAGACCGGACATAAAAATACCTCGAATAGTCAGCCGGATTGCCGGCGCAATATTCTCTCAAAATTGCGGGCAGTCAGGAAACGGCGCCCGAACGCCGCCATCCAGGTGCTGGACGTTACGTAATAATGCCCCCTGGGGCGCGGTGATTCCAGAGCGCGCAGCAATTTCACAAATACGGCGTCTGGTCCGAGCCTGCTCAAAGGCGAAGTTGCAGCTCCTTCCAGCCGGGTAACTGTTTGCTGATAGGTGCTCTGATGGGGTGAATTTTCGATATCGATTGCTGCCTTGAAATGCCGAAGTCCGGTTTCCTGGAACCGGCTTTCGATCGGCCCGGGTTCAATCAGGGACACGTGGACGCCCGATTTGTGGAGTTCCATGCGGAGCGAATCGGTCAGACCCTCAAGCGCGAATTTGGAAGCCGTATAAGCCCCGCGAAAACGGACGGCGATCAGGCCCAGCACGGATGAGCACTGGACGATCCGTCCTTCCCCGTTTGCGCGCATCGAGGGGAGCAAGCGGATGGTGAGGTCGTGCCACCCGAAAAAATTTGCTTCGAATTGGGCCCGCAGGGTCTCCATGCTCAAATCCTCAACCGCCCCGGGCTGCCCGTAGGCACCGTTATTAAACAGCGCATAGAGCTTGCCGCCGGTTGCCTCCAGCACATGGTCTGCACAGGCCGCGATCGAGTCGGGTTCGGTATAGTCCAGATAGACCGGCTCCAGCCCTTCGGTTTTTAGTCCTGCAAGGTCAGCATCATTTCGCGCTGTTGCAAATACCCGCCAGCCGCGTTGTTTCAGCGCGATCGCGCAGTGGCGGCCGATCCCTGATGAGCAGCCTGTGATCAGGATGGTTCTATTTTTCATGGATTGCGAAATTGCCCGCAAGAACGATAAAGGACGTTATATACAAGGCAGAAACAGCGCACAATCCACTCAATTTGTCACCCATTTGACCTCGAAATTTGGAACCTGCAATGGCCGGTACTGGGAATAAAAAGCCACACGCTGAAACGCTCGCTGCGCAGGCTTTGGGGCGGGTCGATGCGGCCAGTGGTGCGCTGGTGCCGCCGCTCCATCTATCCACAACCTATGAGCGTGATCGCGACAATCAATATTCAAAAGGTCTGGTTTACGCGCGGCCCCACAACCCGACAACGCGGTTGGCCGAGGAGGTTATCTCGGCGCTCGAAGGGGGTGCCGACGCGATGGCCTTTGCGTCCGGCATGGCAGCGGCGATCGCGGTGTTTGATGACTTGAAGCCGGGAGACCATGTAGTGGCCCCCAACGTGATGTATTGGGCGCTACGGGATTGGCTCGGGACCAAGCTTGCCGGCCGTGGTGTTGAAGTCACGTTTGTTGATATGGCGGACCTGACCGCGATTGAGGCCGCGCTCCGGCCCGGCAGAACCCGCATCGTCTGGCTCGAGACCCCGGCCAACCCGCTCTGGACAATCACGGATATTGCACGCGCAGCCGATCTCGCGCACGGTGCCGGTGCCCGTCTGGCTGTGGACTCGACCGTGGCGACGCCGGTCTTCACCAACCCGTTGGCCGATGGCGCAGATATCGTCATGCATTCGGCGACAAAATATCTGAACGGCCATTCCGATGTGCTGGCTGGGGTTCTGGTGACCCGGGCAATGGATGAAGCCTGGGATAAAATTGCCAATGCCAGAACGAGCGGTGGGGCTATTCTTGGTCCCCAACAATCCGCACTGCTGATGCGCGGCATGCGTACCCTGCATGTACGGGTCCGGGAAGCGGCGAAGTCGGCGCAAAAAATCGCGGATCATTTCAAGGACCACGATTGTATCGACAGGGTTCTCTATCCAGGGCTCGCCGATCATCCGGGGCATGAAGTTGCGGTTCGCCAGATGCAGGGCGGGTTTGGCGCAATGTTGTCGTTGCGCATCAGGGGCGGGGAAAGCGCGGCGATTGCGGCCGCTGCCCGGGTCAAAGTCTGGAAACGGGCGACATCGCTTGGCGGTGTTGAAAGCCTGATCGAGCATCGGGCCTCGGTCGAAGGTGCGGGTACGCTGGTGCCAACCGACCTGCTGCGGCTCTCCGTTGGGCTCGAACATATTGATGATCTGATCGGGGATCTGGAGCAGGCGCTGGATTTTGACACGGTCTAAGTTCAAACGTTAAGCTGAAATCTCGCGGGTGCAGAAGTGGAGAAACGCAATGATTGCTTTAACACCGATACGCCGCGCTTTGACGCAGATCCTCTTTCTGTCGGTCACACTGTTGCTAGGTGGTTGCTTTGTATCCAAGTCGCCTTTGATCAACCCTGACAATGCGGTCTATCCTATTCAGAGCATTACCCTCTATGAGGAATCCGGCGGCGAAGACGGTACGGTTACGCTAGTGCGTAGCGGCGACGTCTATCTGGACGTATCGGGTGAGGATGAAAGCGAATATCAGCTTTTGGAAATCGACGAAAATTTATATCTGGCGCAGATGCGGGTTGAAGGCGATGACGATGGAGATTCCTGGATATACGGGATTTTACAATTCCAGGGCGACAAATTCCAAATCCTTGCACCGCTCTGCCGCGATGTGCCGGAGAGCGAGCTAAACTCTATTGGTATCGCGAAGGGCGCTGACGAGTATTCCTGTGCGATCTCGTCGCTCGAACAACTTGAGATGCTGGCGAACCTGGTGGTTGGAACCGACTTCAATCGGGCGACATTCCGGATCCAGGAATTGATCAGGTAATACCGATCCGGTTCACGTCTTTTTCGTTGCAGCAACCAACAGCGCCGACATTGCCTCTACAGTTTCATCTGTAAACCAGCCGTCCCGGGCGGGGTCGGATTTGTCAGCGACGACACGGGAAATTTGGTCCAGTACGGGTTTGCGCATCTGGGCCTTGATATTGGCAAAGGCGAGCGGTGGGATGCGGGCGTAATCCTGCGCCACCTCGATCGCACGATCTTTAAGATCGCTCGCTTCTGCAACCTCGTTGACAATGCCCATTGTCTGCGCTTCCCCTGCGTCTACGTTCTGGCCCGACAATAGAATTCGTTTGAAGGTCGCTGGTGACATTTCGGCGCGCGCGATTTCCATTGCGCCTACGGGGAAATCGACACCGACCCGGACTTCGGTGAGGCCAAGCTTTGCTCCCTTGTCGGCAAGTGCGTAATCGGCGACGAGGGCGAAAAACAAGCCGCCGGCAATGGCCGCGCGGTTGATCGCGACAATCACCGGTTTCGAGACCCCGTAGAGCCTGCCATAGGCCGCATTCAATCCATCCACGATTGCCGTCTGTTCGGTCCTGGAAAATGCGAGCGCTTCTTTCAGGTCCATGCCGGCCGAAAAAACGCCGAGATCGCTGTTCAGCACCAGCGCACGGACAGACTTGTCCTTGTCGATTTCGTCGAACGCGGATTCCAGATCCGCCAGATAAGTGGCGTTGAGGGCGTTGACCGGTGGGCGTGACAGGGTGAGCAGCCGGACTCCATTTTCCAGGTTTTGTGATTTGAGATGTGCGGTCATGGGCTCCTCGGGGTGATTTATTTTCGGGATTTGCCAAAGGGCAGGGACACTATGATTGCGACGGCCAGATAAAACAGGATCATGATCACGTAGCCCTGCCAGGCGCTCGGTGCGGCGCCGAATTCATGGAACGCGAAATACCCGGTCCAGTTGAAGATAATACCCGGGATATACCAGAGAAACAGGGCAACCACGAAAATAGGGGTTCCGAGCACGGGTATGAATATCCCAAGCGAGGTGCCCAAAGTTGCCAGTAATCCGACGGAAAAAAGAAACCCGAGAATGATTTTCCAGCGCGGCTTGAGGAAATTGATCATGTACGGTGCTCGAGGATATCCCAGTTTTTGTTGGCAGTAAGTTACACGCTCACCTATGTTGATCAAAATTGTCTCGTAACGGTGGAGGTGTCAGGTGGCGAAAAAGTTCAACAACATTCTGGAGACGATTGGCAATACGCCGGTTGTCAAAATTGGCAAACTGGCACCGAAGAACGTCAATCTCTACGTCAAAGTGGAAGCATTCAATCCCATGGGATCGGTCAAGGACCGGTTGGCGCTGGGGATCATCGAAGACGCCGAAAAGTCTGGTGAACTGAAGCCGGGGCAGACGGTTGTTGAAGCAACCAGCGGCAATACCGGGATCGGTCTGGCAATGGTGTGTGCCCAGAAAGGTTACCCGCTGGTTCTGAC
>JAJFGZ010000052.1 GCA_021775855.1 Hyphomicrobiales bacterium | reverse complement strand
CCGATCCTCCGAAACCGGCGAAATCCAGCGCCCAGACATCAAACCCCGCGGATTGCAGATCGTCGGCCCAGGACCAATTATCGAATTTGAACCCAACTGACAATTCTGCCGGAAATGTCGCGCCATGGACGTAGAGTACGGTGCCTCGCTTTGCCTCGGCGCTGGGGCCCGGATAGTGATGCAGCATCAGCTTCGACCCGTCATCCATTTGGATCAATCTGGTGCTCAATTTGTTCTCGATCTCTCACCACGGCTGAATTGAGTTGTTGGGACAGCCTCCAAAATTACGAGACCCACGATTGCATGCATGCTCAATAATATGCTTCGATTATCATCGAACTATGATGGAAGGGTTTGATATCGACAGCTGGGCGGCAACCGTCGGCGCTGCACCGCCATCGGCTCAGTATTGTTCGGGTACCAAGCTAAGACACTCTGGTGCTACTTCCCCTTGCCGATCCCGTAGAAAACCGGGCCCGAATTATCCGCTGATCCCTGTGCATCTCGCGCCCTTGTCGCGGTTTCTCTGAGCACCCTGCGCAGAATTTTATTGGACGCATTTTTCGGGAGAGCGTCTAGAAAAACATACCCTCTAGGCCGCTTGTAAGAGGACAGCGGGCTGGCGCGCAGAAAGGCGTCGAGGTCAGCGGCGCTCGGGGCCGGATCGTCCGGCAGGATGCAGGCGACGACCATTTCACCCCAATAGGGATCCTTGATGCCAACGACGGACAATTCGCGCACGCCTTTGTGGGTGCCGAGAACCTCTTCGATATCCTCGGGGTGGATATTTTCGCCGCCGGAACGGATCACGTCGTCGACCCGCCCGATCAGTTCCGCATCGCCATCATCGCGCAGGCGCACCACATCGCCGGTATAGTACCAGCCGTCGCGGACTTTCTCGGCGGTGACATCCGGCCGGTTCAGATACCCGGTGAAAACGGGATCGGAATTGGCGTCCGCGATCAGCTCGCCTTCCTCACCCGGAGCGACGATGTCGTCGTGGTTACCGCCATACCGGATTACCCGGATACGGGAATAATAGCCGGGGCGAAGGCGTGTCGGCTGACCGACGGGGTCGGGAAAATACAGCGAACACATGGTCTCGGTAGTACCGTAGATATGGCAGATCCGGGCCGGCCATTCGCTGTCCATCTGGTCCAGCAATTGCGGCGCGATTGCCGCCCCGCCGTAGAGGACGAGGTCCAGCGACGCCATCTTTTCAGGCGCGTAATTGGGAGCCTGGGTCATGGCGGCGTAGAATGTCGGCACGGTGAACAGATAGGTGATCTGGTGATCGGCAACGGCGTCGACCACTTTCGCCGGGTCGAATTGGGAGACCACGTAATAGGTGGCGTTGTGGGTTAGGGCAGCGAGAAAATTTCCGTACAATCCGATGGCGTGGCTGAGGGGTGCGAGGCCGAGGATCCGGTTATGGGTTCCGCAGCGCAGGCCTGCGTTGGGCGAAATCCAGATGATCCGTGGTTCGGTGGCGCTGTGCGGAATTTCGACGCCCTTGGGCAGCCCTGTGGTGCCAGAGGTGTAGAAAATAAATGCCAACTCTTCAGGCTCGGGCCGAACAAACGGCGCTAACTTAGCGCTATCGTCCCGGCAACCCACAATGGCCTCAACGTTCTCAAGCTGTCCGGTCGCGCACAGCAAAGGTGCGCCGCCGGGCAGAACCGCCGCAACCGCCTTGGCGACATCGCCGCTCGGCATAATAATCGCGCCATCCAGATCGGCCTGCTTGACCAGTTCCGCAATTTCGTCAGCCGTCAGGCGCGCGTTGAGCAAAGCGGGCACTGCCCCAAGCCGCGCCAGCGCCAGGATGACCAGACAATGTTCGAACAGGTTGGGCAGAACCGTGCCGAACCGGGATCCACGCTTGATGCCGCGCGCCATAAGCCCGGCGGCGATCGCGTCAACCTCTGCCATCAATTCCCGGTATGTCAGGCGGCGCCCGGACTTGTCATCGACGATGGCCAGATGGTCCGGGGTGCGCTCCGCAGCGTACCAGACAAGATCATAGGTCGAATGCATCGATCCCGTTCAGCCCCTGTTTTCTTCGGCCTTTTTGCGATCAAGGTATTTCTTGGTCACCGAGGAAAGGCCCTTTTCGGCATAGGCCCGGCAGTGTTCTTCCTTGAAGATGAGCGCTTTTTCCCATTCGTCCACGTCGTAATATTCCCGCTCCCCGACGCAGCGGATTTCCCGGACGATGCGCTTATCGAGGCCAAGTTTGTCGGCGATCTGCTGGTCGGACAATCCGGGTTTGCGCTTTTCCGGCGCCAGATGCTCGGCATAATTGACTTGGATCGACTGGGACAATTCCAAAACCTGGTCCTTGTAGCGTTTGTAAACATCCGGCTCGACAAAAAAGAAGCTCATCGCAATTCCTTTGAAAATCTAGTTCAGTATGCGGTGGTTAGCACCCACCGGGCAGACCCGCATGCATTCAAAACACTGCGCCTGGCTCACGTTGGCGTAGGTCATCGACCAGAGGGTGCGGGTGAACATGGTGGAACCGAGGATCATCTTGCGTTTCTCGGAATCCGGCTCGTCGAGCGCAACGCTCAATGCTTTCTGAAAGCCGGGCACCCAGTTGCCCTGGGATCGGATGGTACAGCGTGCCCTATCAAATGTGCTCTCTTTGATGGCACCGTCCTCCAGGCTCCCGTCAAGACACCCGCCTTCTTTTAGCGGGCAAACGGCAAGGCACGGGGTAGTGCCCTCTGATTCCCACATCTGGACACATTCGGGTGCCGGGCAGACCGGATCCTAGGCGATACCATCGACCGGCAACGGCAGGGTGGTAATAAACGCCGAATAATACATGAACCCGAATTCTTCGTTCAGGATCGGGCCGGCCAGGCTGCGGGTGCCACACCCGGCCAGTTCGGCTGCAAGTGCCAGGCTTACGAACGGCTGGCGGCCGCGATCCACGCCCGGCGGGTTCAGTAAGGCGTAATAACCGAATTTGCGTTCCACGTAATTGGCCAGCTTCAATGCCAGCGCGCTGATGCGGTCGCTGGTGGAGGAGATTTCCATATGCTGCGCGTTTGGGCTCTGCCAATCAGCGGCGCGGGGCTGGGCACCGCCCACCACAAAAACCGCCTTTGCGCCGGGCAACAGATCGGCCGGCCGGTGACCGTCCGGCGCGACGCTAAAGGCGGAAGCATCGGCCACGCCCGCGACAAGCGCCCCACCCTTCTTCGCCTGGGTGATCAATTCGTCCTTATAAGATTGCAGGTTGGAGGTATCAGTTGCCATTATTTGAGCTTCCTTTCAGCACGCCCGATCGGGCATACCCGCATACATTCAAAACACTGGGCGACGCTCTCCTTGAAAAAACTGACCGACGTGCACGACCGGCTGAAAAAATCTGAATTGATCATCGAAGAGCGGCGCTCGGAATCCTGCTCATCGATGATTTCGCCAAGCGCCTTCTGGAACGAATTTATGCCGAAATTCATGGACCGCGAAACACACCTTTCGCGATCGTACGACATGCTTTCGATTTCGCCGTCTTCGCCGATCGTGCCGTCCAGGCAGCCGCCTTCGTCGGACGGACACGACGCCATGCACGGGGTTTTGCCGATTTCTCGATAAGTCGCAACACACATTGGGTGTGGGCAGACATTCTGCTCAAGCATTTCGTCGACATTCAGTTTCGCCGTTGTGATGCAGGCAGAATAATAGAGCAGGCCGAATTTCGGATTGAGGATGATATTGGCAGCCAACGAACGGGTGCCCAGGCCCGCCAAAACAGCGGATAACATCAGGCTCATGGGCGGCTGCTGGCCGCCGGTCGGCAAGGAAGGCGCCTGCATCGCGTAATGGCCAAGTTCCTGTTCGATGTAATTTGCAACAACGTGGATCGCCCGGTCGTTGCTGAAATCGAAACCGTTGACCTCTATGACCCGGTGGTCGGGGCTGCGCCAGGCACCGGCGGTCGGGCCGCGGGATCCGACCACCACAACGTTTTTTGCGCCGGGAAGAAAATCAACCGGGCGGTGGCCTTCAGGAGCAAATTCATCCCAGCGGTCGACCGGGGCGACACCCACCACATCACCGCCGACTTTCAGTGCGAGGGTCTTGATCGCGTCTGTGACCCCATCGAGATCTTGATCTTGATCTTGATCCATTTCGGCGATGCTCATCCGGGTCCCCTGGGCGGAAATTCCAACCGGCGCATTCGAAACGTTCTGGCGTCCCGCAATCGCGCATTCCCACAAGATTAGGCACGAAATTCAGAATTATCAATCAAGTAAATGATAGTTCTATCATATGATTCGTGTATAGATCGAAGACACCTGTCAACCATTGACAAGGGAAGCAAATTTTTGCCGAGCATAAAAAAAGCCAAAAGTGCGTTCCGACAGAGCGTCTTTAATTTCAAGAAAAACCTAATTCTTGATGCTGCGGCGTACGTATTCGCGACCAATGGGCATTCGGCGGCGAACACCACCGATATCGCCGAGCGGGCGGGCATGACCCAGAGCAATCTATATAATTATTTTGCTTCAAAAGACGAAACGCTCGAAGCTATCTGCCGGATCGCGATGGATGGGTATCTGGAACGGATCACCGATGTACTGGCGCTGGACTGCACCATCCGCGAGCGGGTCAGACGGGCAATTCTCAGCCATTTTGAAACACTGAACGAAAAGCCTGATCACTATCTGACATTTCTGACCTGCCGCCAGTTTTTACCCGCCCCGGCGCGCCACCGGATCGGGGCCAGGGCTAGGGAGTATGAAGGGCTGCTCGAAAAAATGCTCGTCGATGCCGTGACACGAGGCGAATTGGCCAGCGTTGAAAATCCGGCCTTTGTCGTCTCGTCGCTGCTGGCGCTCTGTAACAATATCGCAATTTCCCGCAAAACCGGTCTTGGCTACGGGGTGGAGGAAATTGCCGGAAAAATCACCGATATGATTTTCTCGGGCGGGATTGAACGGAACGCCTGATTTCCCGGGCGCTGCCTTTATAGCCGCACGATTTCGTTGTCTGATGTCAGGATGATCGCCCGCGCACCTGCAAAGTGCGCGAGTATGTTCGGGGCCTGGTTGGTTGGCATAATCGACAGGGCGGTTGCCAGCATATCTGCGTTTGTGGCCCCAGACGCGACCACAGATACCGAGCGATGATGGTTGGCGCTGCGCCCTGTGCGCGGGTCAAGAAGGTGATGGACGCGGCCATCGGCGGATAGCGGCGAACCGTACCCGCCAGATGTCGCCAGGGCTTCGTTGTTCAGGGGAACGGACGTCAATAGATTTTCCGCGTCGACAGGCGCCTTGATACCAACCATCCAGGGCCGACCATCCGGGTGCCCGCCCAAGGCCTGGCTTTCCCCCATATGAACCAGCACATTCGAAAACCCGGCACGGCGCAGAAGGGCTGTAATTTTTTCCGTCACGTAGCCTTGCGCGATGCCGTTGAGGGTCAATGCCATGGCCGGCGAGGCCAGCCCGATCCGGGTTGTTGAAATGGAGATTTTGTCCGAACCTACCAGGTCGAGTGCGGCGCTGATCTGGTCTTGAGCCGGGCCGTTCGGATCAGCCCCGGGGGTAGAAAAATGCTCCGCGTACAATTGCCAGAGCGGCTGGACTGTAACATCGAAGGCGCCTCCGGTTAGCTCCGAGAAGGACTTGGCCTTCGAGAGCAGCTCGATCATTTCGATGCCCGGTTTGTGAAATTCGCTACTCGAATTCAACCGGCTGAGCGTGGAACTTTCCCGGTAGAGCGAGAACAGGTTTTCCAGCCGAGAAATTTCGCTGACGCACTCCCCAATCTGCACTGCCGCGAAGTTCGCATCCTCATGGTGGAGCTGGATCTGGGCCTCGGCACCCAACGCTATTCCGCGCCAAATATTCGGCGTCCGGAATGCGGTGGCACCGGCGGGTGCGCTGACGCCACCGGCTATCGCGGTGCCCGCGAATGCGGCCGCGATCGTGATCATCCTGCGCCGGGTAATTCTTAACGTCATTATCTAGTTCCCAGTCAGATAGTCCGTGGGGATTTCGGAAAACGCAACAACCTCGCCGCCAAAATCGGTTTGGAATATTGCAGCCGCTTCACGGGTGGCGAACGGCACCGTTTCGTTAGCGCCCATGCCGCCACGCCGGCCGCTGTGGATTACATAAACCGCTTTGGTGATTTCGATCCAGGGACCATCGGCTGGCGGATTGTTCCAGTCAATAATCGCGGTGCTGTCCTGGACATAGGCCACGACAATGTTGGTCCCTTCACCGGGCAGGGTTTTGTAGAAAACCGCGTCCCGGACCGACGAAAACCAGAACGGAGTCCCAACACCCTCTTCGAACACCTGCGCTTTGGGGCCGGGGTGATCGACGATGATCATGTTGCAATAATACCCGACCGCCTCCCGGGTCATGGATTCAGGGGTGGGGGTAACAGGATCTTCGCCGCAAGCGCTTAAGCCTGCAGTTGACGCCAACAGGATTGCTACCAGAAATCCGGGTACGACTTTCATAGCTGCCTCCGCCGAAATACTAGCGAGGCGGCCATCAGCGGCACCAGAACCCAGCCGATCAACAGGGCAGAAAGTGCGAACTCAGGTACCTGCAGGCGCGCGCTCAATCCTGCCATGCCGGACAGCAAGGCGGTCTGCTGGTCCCCGGTCAGGTTGAACATCCGGTAGGCGTCGGTTGGGTTGGCCAGTAAAATCCAGGTGAGCACCTGTTCGTTGATCGTCTGCCCGCCATCCGCCGCCAAAACAGCGAGCATGCCCAAATCGTAGATCAGCACAAACAACAGCCAGACGCCGATAGCCAATGCGGCCGCGGTGCCCCGTTCGGCCACCGAGGCGCTGACGAGATAGCCAAGTGCCAGAAAAATCGCCCCCAGCAGAACAGAAGACCCAAGCAATCGGGCGAAACTGTTCAGCGTAGTGCTGGTCAGGTAAGCGTCCCCGGTCTGCGAAATGACCAACCCGGCGGTGCCGTACCCGATTAGAATGGCGAAGGCGAGCAGCACCAGGTGGCCGCAGAATTTCCCGACAATAACCTGCCAACGGGATACCGGGTATGCCAGCAACAGCAGAAGCGTGCCGCGTTCGGCTTCCCCGACAATGGAGTCGTAGGATAGCAATAGTGCGATCAGCGGAATAAAAAAAATGCTGAGGGAAGATAAGCTCACCACCGTGACCGCAAGGGGGTTGATGCTGGTGGTGCCGGTCGGCGCGCTACCGAGTAAGGCCAGGATAAGCGCCAATCCCGCCATGATCAGGGTGACCATGATGACCCAGCGGTTGCGGCTACCGTCGCGGATTTCTTTCGATGCGATCGTCCAGATATTCTTCATGGCCCTACCCCGCGCTTGGTAAAGGCCGCGAATACGTCTTCGAGGCTTGGCTCAGTGATGTCGATATTATCAAACGTTACGCCGAGGGTCATGAGCTTTTCGAGCAACTGCATTTTCTCGTTTTCCCGGTAATCGAGGATAGCGGTGCCGTTGAGAAAGCGACTCCTGTCAAATTCGCCGGCTAAATGTTTAGCCAGCCGGGGCATCTGTTTATCATTGGCCCTGATGCGGATTTGCGACGCCAACCCGGCGTCCTTGCGCAAGGCCGGGATGGTCCCGGACGCCGCCACCCGGCCGTGGTCAAGGATCGTGACCTCGTCGACGCGGTTATCCAGCTCGCCCAATGCGTGGGACGAAATCAGAACGGCGGCACCGTTGGCTTTCACCGTGTCGATGATGCGGTAGACATTTTGCCGCGACGCCGGGTCGAGCCCCGAAGTCGGTTCATCCAGGATCAGCAAATCAGGTTTACCGATCAGCGCTTGCGCCAAACCGAGCCGCTGGCGCATGCCCTTTGAATAGGTGCCAACGCGTTTTTTCGCGGCGTCCCCTAGCTCAACCAGCTCAAACAGGGCGTCGAGGTTTTCACCGCTCGAGCCGTTCAGCCGGGCATAGAATTTCAGCGTTTCAAGTCCCGTCATTGCACCCTGGAAGGCCACCTGCTCGGGGAGAAACCCGATCCGCCGGCGTGCGTTGACAAAAGCCCTGTCTTCGGGTTCCAGGCCGAATACCTGCACCCTCCCGGACGATGCGCTGACCAGCCCGAGGATCATTTTCAGGAGGGTGCTTTTGCCGGCACCGTTATGCCCCACTAGGGCATGGCAATGGCCATGCGACAATTCGAGGTCGACGCCGCAAACAGCATTTTCCGCGCCATAGGCCTTGGTGACGCCGGATAGTTTGATGAACGGTTGCCGGGTCATGATCCGCCGCCAATCCGCGCGGCCAGCGCCTCCGGCACCGCCATCAACGGGTAGCTGTCGATCACCCCGCCCGGGTGCAGCGCCGGGAACGCCCCTTGCGCCCATTTCAGGACCTGGATGGCTGGACTGTTTAACAGCAGCTTGGCCGCCGGGTAGCGCCAGATGATCTGGTCGGTCAGGTCATTGGGTCGGTACGGCGCGTCGCCGAACCCATCGCGGTCGAGATCGAACGCGCTGTTGTCACTCCAATAGTTACCGGTGCCGTTTACCGACCATTCGAGCCACCGCGTGCCGACATATTTGACCTGGGTGCGGTTGGCGACGAAGGCATTGCCGAATATTTCGTTGCGCTCGGAGCCTGCCGTGAACTGGATCCCGATGCCGCAACCGGCAATGTAATTTCCGGAAATCAGGTTTTTGTTGGAATTGTAGATAAACAGACAATTTTCCGGCCCGCCGGAGACCATGTTGCCGGTGATTTCAGTACCATTGGCAAAATTGAACAGGATGCCCCGGTCGCGGTCATTCCGGGAAATATTTTCGCGGACCTCGATGCGCGACGAATACATGATGGCGTAACCGACGTGATTACCGCGCGATATATTGCCGATCACCTGGCTGTCGTTGGTGTACATGTAATGCACCGCGATGCGCACATCGTGGATATCGTTGCCCCGGAAAATATTCCGGCTGCTGGTGGTGACAAAAATACCGTCGCGCCCGGCGCTAATCTCGTTATCCTCGATAACCGCGCCGGGGGCGTTCCAGACCTGGATGCCGTTGCCGCGCTCGTTGAGCCGCAAATCGCCGCGCCCGATAATCCGGTTGCCGCTGACCAGCGCGTTGTCGGCCCCGGAGACATAAATCCCGATCAGATTGTCATAGAGATGAACCCCTATGACCCGCGCGTTGACGGCGGAGGGGGTTAGAAAAATTCCAGAATCCTGGGTCTCAAGCAGCAGCCCGGACCCGGTCACCCGGAGATTTTGCAAAGCGACATCAGGGGCATCGACCGTGATCACGGTTCCCGTGCCGTTGCCTTCGATGAGGGCTTCGCCAGATCCCTCGATCATGATCGAGTTGGTAATCGTGATGGGTCCCGCATAGCGCCCCGGCTGCAGGGCCAGAACGTCGCCCGCCAGCGCCCGCGTGACCGCCGCCTGCAATGACTCCCCGCCCGGATAAACGGTAATTCTTTCCGCTTTGGCCGGTAATGCGAGGCTGGTTGCGGCGAGGATCACCCCCGCCGCAACCAGGAACCGCTTCGCATTGACAAAAATCCCGCGCATTTTTGTCAACCCTAACTTGGCTCGACAATCATGCGGCCGCGCATTTCCATGTGCAGCGCATGGCAGAACCATTGGCAATAGAACCAGTGAACACCCGGCATATCCGCCGTGAAGGTCACGGACGCCGTTTGCTGGGGACCGATTTCCATGCACGCCCCGTAATTGGACAACGTGAATCCATGGGTCAGGTCATCGACATCGTCCATGTTGGACACGATGACTGTGACCTCGTCGCCCTGTTTCACCGTGAATTTTTCAAGCGAAAAGACCGGGGCGATCGAGTGCATGTAAACCCGCACCTTGTTGCCATCGCGGATCACGTCGGCCGGATAATCGCGGTCGACACCGTCTTTGTCCGCCTGTTCGAGAACATGGGCAAATGTCGAGTCCGACCGGTCATAGACCTGGCTGGGGTTGACCAGGGAGCGATGCACCAAGATGCAGTCATGGGGTTCGGCAAAGGTCGGACCGTCATGAACAAGTTTCATTTCGTCGCCCGAAATATCGATCAACTGTTCGTTTTCGGGTTTCAGCGGACCCACATTTATATAGCGGTCCTTGGAGAACTTGTTGAGCGACACGAGCCATTTCCCGTCGGCCGCCTTGGTCTCGCCCATTGAGGTGTGGTTGTGACCGGGCTGGTAATGGACATCGAGCTTCTGGACGATCGGGTCCACATCGGCACCGCCATAAGCTGCGACCGCTTTCCCGATATCCCATTTGCAGATCTGGCTATCGAGGAACAGGGTGGTATAGGCGTTGCCGCGCCCGTCAAAGGCAGTGTGGAGCGGACCAAGACCAAGCTCCGGTTCAGCTGCAATGGCATCGCGGGGCTGGATCTTGTCGGCGAACAGATCAGGCAATCTACGCATATCTATCACAGAAACTGTCGGGGACAGCTTGCCGTTGATCATCATATAATTGCCATCAGGTGACGCATTAACACCGTGGGGGCTGTTTGAGATCGGGATATAGCGGGTATATTTCGATCCCTTGCGGCCATCCAAAACCGGCACATCGCCACCATAGATTTTGATGTCGCCGTCTTTGACGCCTTGCTCAATGGCTTCGATATCAAACACGACTGCCCAGTCCTGCTCGGATGAGGTCATTTCAGCAAGTGTCACGCCTTCCTCGGAATTGTAGCAGCTGGCGACGGCGTATTTGCCCTGGTAATCGGCGTCAACATTGTCGAGGTTGCCATCGACGATGACCTGCCAGGCGACTTTCATTTCGTCGCCATCAATGGCCGAAAATATCGCTACATATTTCGACGGATCGTCCAGTACGCTGCCGTCGTTCGGCAGCGGAACCCGGTGTTCGCCGTTGGCAAAGATATACCCGGTGCGCGGATATTTCTGGGGCCGAAGGCCATGAATATCGGCCGCATTCGGGACCGAGATGATCTTGTCGACTTTCATGATGTCGCAACGGATCCGGGCTACACGCGTATTCGCCTTGTCGTTGACAAAAATATAGCGGCCGTCATAGGTCCCGTCGGTAAACGACATATGGGGATGGTGGGTATCGCCGTTCAGCGGAATCCCGCCCTTGTCCGCCCAAAATTCAGTTTCGTGGGGCAGCATATTGTCGGTTAAAATCTTGCGGCTTTCGTTGGTCTGGCCCCAGCCGGTGGCGCTGCAGCGGTTGAAAACCGGGATGCGCATCAGTTCGCGCATTGACGGCATTCCAATGATGCGCACTTCACCCGATTGGCCACCACTCCAGAAGCCGTAATAATCGTCCAGGTCGCCCGGGCCGACTTCGTTTGCGGCCCCTGCTGCCCTGGCAGGCATCGTACCGCCGGCAAACATGCCTGCACCGGCAGCGGCGCCAACACCGGCCACCATGGCCGTGCCACTGAGCAATGCTCTACGGGAAAAGCCGTCTTCTTCCTTTTTGTATTCGCTCATTTTCGTCTCCTTTGTTTGACGAATGTTAAAAATCAGGACTCAATATCCCTGGCCCGGCCAAGCCGACGCGGCCTGCGGTACAGGGGGGTACCAGTGGAGGAGGCATTGCCGGCATCCTTGGGAGCGTTGCCCTTGTTGACCTTGGCAAATTTGTGGATCATGACCGGGCAGACATCTTTGTCGTAATAGAGCTGCTGGCAGTGGAAACAATCCATGCATTCGTTGGCATTGATCCGGCCCGAAGGCTCGATCGCCTGGACCATGCAATTCTGGGCGCATATCTGGCACGGGTCGCCGCAATTGGAATAGCGCTTCAGCCAGTCGAACAGATGCAGCTGACCGGGGATCGATAGAGCCGCGCCAAGAGGGCACAAATAGCGACAAAAGAAACGCTCGATGAAGAGGCCTGCAAAAATAAGCGCGCCGGCAAACAGCAAATACGGCCAGGCCCGCATGAAGCGCAGCACGATGGTGGTTTTGAACGGTTCGATCTCGGCCAACTGCTCGGCCAGGGTGAGCGAATAGACAGAGATTCCGATCAGCGCCAGGAAGATCAGATACTTGACAGCGCGCAGGCGCTCGTGGACCCACCAGGGGACTGTGATCTGGGGTACGCCGAAGAATTTTGCGATTTTGTTGGTCAGTTCCTGCAAGGCCCCGAACGGGCACAACCAGCCGCAGAACGGACCACGCCCCCACAGAATGAGCGAAGCTGCGGTGGAACTCCAGAGGATGAAGATCAGCGGTTCGAGGAGGAAATATTCCCACCTGAAATCCGACAGGAGGGCGTTGACGAACGCGAAAACATTGACGACCGAAAGCTGGGCCTGGGCGTAAAATCCGAGCCAGAAGAGCGTGAATGTCAAGAACCCGATCCGGACCCAGTCGCCCAATTTCGGGTGTTTGGCGAGCTGATCCTGGGCAAAAAAGATCAGTGTCAGGATTCCGATCGCGAAGAGCAGGATTGCGATCTGGTAGGGCTTCTGTTCCCAGATGCGTAGCCAAAGTGCGTCGGACTGCGGGACGCCGAGGCTTTGCCGGCCAAATGCCTGTTCGGTCGAGACCGGCGGGGCGGTCGCTGGTTCTTCCACAATCACATAGGCGTCCGGGAGCTGGTAGGACAACTCGAACGCCACGAAAACTTTTTCAAGCGCCCCCACCGCGCGCTGGACTAGCAGTTGCAATTGCCACGGATTGGCCGGATCAAACACGGCATCATCTGGCGCGATGAAAAGGGCAACTTCCCGGAATTCGGGAGCGCCAACAGCTGCCACCTCCCCGAGGTTTTTGTAACCGCGGTCGCGGAACCTAAGATGCTCCTCGCCCTGGGTGACCTGGATGCGGTCGAATATGCCGCCGCGCACATAGCCGGAGCCACGGAACGAATAACGTCCATTCCCCATGATCAAGAACCCGGATTGACCCTCCTCGAGGCGGTCCAGATAATTTCTATATTCCTGGTCACCGAGAAGATTGCGGGCGATAGCCGGTACTGCAAGGGAAGCCGCGTACAGATCGATAAAGGTTTCGCCTTCGTCACCACTTTCAGGGCGGGCAATGGCCTTTTCGTTGCCCTGATCAATAAATGCCTGGTTGATATCACCAACCGAAAGCCGGAGGCGGCGAACGGACCCACCGCCAATCAAGTCGGTCCAATCCAGGACCTCGTCACTCGATGTATCAACGGTACGGACGGGACCGGCCATCGCGGTTTCTTGCGTGAGACCGCCAATGCCCAGAATCCGGGCAGCCCGGACGGAGGCCCGCTTGATCGAATCGTCCATCACCATGATGGTCACGGTGGCGCCTGAGACAATATCAACCGGTGGCGGCTCGCCGGCTCTCTCCCGGGCCATTGTCAGGATGTCGGAGCCGGCATATCCGGCAATGAAGTTCTCGATTTTTTCCTGGGGGATCCCTGCCAATACAATCGGCTCGGAATGCCTAACCAGTTTGGCGCCGGCTATCTCACCGTTTTCCCGCAACCCGATCAGGATGTAGATCGGCTTGCCGGAATACCCGGTTGCTCCGACGAAATCGGTATTCAGGAACACGTAGCCAATTGTTTCGTCGCCGGCAAGAACCGGGACAATCGGGGCATCACTACGGCGTTGACCGTAGGACACCGCCTCGGGAAAAATAGTATTTGCCGGGGTTTCTTCCAGGAAAAAATCAAGATCGTCCGCAGCCAACGCCACCGGTTGGTAGACCAAAACCAGGATCAGGCTTGCCCACGCGCAAGCTAAAAAATATTTGGCATACCGTCTGAACATGGTGCCCCACGTAATTGGAGATATCGTGGTCAAATAATCACAGGGCACCGGGATGCGGATTGACCTAGGTCAAGAATCGGTGCCAACAAATGGACTGGATAATCGGGCATGGACAACCCGGCCTGCGGCGTTAAACCGCTCTGGCGAATAATCTCTTTTGGACTATAATGATCCCATTCTGTCACTGGAGAACATGCCTAGAGAGCTCATTCGCCATCTGATTAACCCCGATACAAAGGTGTAAAATGAATTTGATCAATCGTGTTTGCGGGGCGGCCATTGCCGTTTTTGGTGTTTTGATTCTGTCACCGGCTCCTGTTTTTGCCCAGGAAATGGGTGACGCTGCTGCAGGCGAGCGCATATACAATCGATGCAAGGGTTGCCACCAGACTGGCCCCGATGCCGGCAACGGCGTTGGACCGGACCTCAATGGTGTCGTGTGCCGGCCGATCGGGAGCGTTGAAGGTTACAGCTATTCCGGTCCCATGCAGGAAGCGGCGGATGAGGACGACAACTGGACCGTTGAAGAACTGGATGAATATCTTGAAAACCCCAGCGAGTATCTGGACGGGCGTTCGAAAATGAGCATGAAATTGAGCAAGGAAGAAGACCGGTTGAATGTTATTGCGTTCCTGTCCCGCTTTAACAGTGACGGCACGATGCGTGGCGACGACGAAGAAGCGCCGCAATGCGAATAGCTGCCTCAACGGATGTCGCCGGCACTATTCAAGCGTTCGTTTGAACGCGTCCATGTGAAATGCCGCCTGTCCGGTTGTGTATCGGTATTCAATCCCGACCGGGCAAGCGCGGCGCGCGGCGCACCCCCATTGCGAACAATCCCTGGTGTCTTCGCCTCTAATATGCCGCACACAGGCCGGGACATCGTAACCTTCGAGTGAGAAAGCTTTCACCGGACAATCGGTCAAGCAGGGACGCTCAGCGCAAGTGTCGCACGGCGAGATCTGCCCTCGGGCTTTTTGCCGGGGAATTTCGTGATCGAATAGCAAGGCACCGCGAAAGGCGTGCCAGAGACCGTATTCCCGGTGGATCGTCAGACCGAGCGGTGAGCTGAAAAATTCTCCCGTCTGGATCGCCCATCGCTGGAATGGCAGGTATGGTTTGCCAACCGGGAACAGCGCCGTGGCTCCGAATTGCTCTGCCAGTTGACTGATTTTAGCAAAACACCAAACATCCAGCGAGTGATTGTAATCGCTGGCTTCGGCGCTGAATCGCCGCCACATATCATCTCCGGCATTGCCGATCAGCAGCAGCGACCGGGGACCCTCGATATCGGGTCGACCAGCCAGATCCTCATTTGACGGCTCTAACCAACCAAACGCAGAAAATCGAAATGACGCAACACCCGCCTCAATCTGATGAATCGTTGGTCCTGTCATAGTCAGGCATCAACGCACATCAATTAGCCGAGCCGGGGCTCGAGGGGCGACAGGTCGTGACCAGCGGCCTCGGCAACAGCGAGAATTTTCTTCGCCGACAGCCCACCTGGATTGGACAACGCCCAGAGAATTGCTACCCGTTTTCCGGTGCCGCAATGGGCCAGGATTGGACCCGGCAGCTCGGCCACTACCTTGGCGAAATCCGCAATATTCTGGTCATTGACCTGGTCAGGAACAACCGGGATATGGCAATAATTGATGTCGTGCTCGCCGGCGATCTTGCTGGCCTCCTGGGCCTTCAGATAGTTGCCGTCTTTTTCCCCGTCGGGGCGCAAATTGATAATCGTCTTGATACCCTTCGCCGCCGCGGCTGCGATATCATCGGAGGTGATTTGTCCGGTCACGTGAAGGTCCGATTCCAGCGAAAATGATTTCATTGATCTTTAGTCCCTTGTTATATGCTTTGGTCCGGCACTGCCGGACGAGATTGATTAATGGATGTTGGCGATATTTTATATTAGAATACTCTAATTTACAATGCGCCAATTCGCAGCGATGGCAGACCGTGATGAAACTCCTGGAAGATCTCACAAATGCGGCAAACAATGTCGACAGTCCATTCCAGTCACAACTCATTCGTGAGGACATTGCAAGGCTAAATAAATTGCTGGATCTTGCCGGCGCCAGCGCAACATTTAAAGACTTCCGCAAGGAAGGTTTCTATATCGGGTGGACCAGGGACGACCTGCGTACCATGGAAATGGCCGAAACCCTCGACCGGTTTCTGGACACCTTTTACCGATTTGTGGTGGGCGAAAATTCAGCCGTCACCGAACAGGAATTGATTCAGGACTGGTCGTCGTTCAACCGGGATCGCATGGAAAAACTGATCGGCTGCCTATAGGACAATTCTCGTTCCTGCGGCAACCCAGGCTCTACCCCGCCACCAGCGCGGTATCGGCTTTCTCGTCAACATTGCAATAGAGATCGTATAGGGCGTGCATGATCACGCCGGCTTCCTCGCTTGCCAGAGAATAATAGATCGACTGGGACTGGCGGCGGGTCTGGACCAGCTTTTCCCGGCGCAGAATAGCTAAATGCTGCGACAGTGCCGACTGGCTCAGGCCAATCAGTTTTTCGAGTTCGTAAACCGGCAACTCGGTTTCGGCAAGATGGCACAGGATCAGCAAACGCCATTTATTCGACATTGTACTCAAAAGCGCGCTGGCCCTTGCGGCGTTCTCCTGCAGCAATGCGATATCCATCGATTCTCCTTGGGGTCTTTGGCGCGCGAGGCCAAAATCACTCAATCCGGTTTTTGACAAGGTTGCAACTATACCAGTAATAGCAAAATTCTGCTATTCGCAGCCGGCAAATCCGTCCGCGTCCATTTTGGCTTCGTATCCGGGGGTCACGTCCGTGCCTATAGTCAACGTCGACTTGACGCTATCCCAATCATCCGGTTTCAAAACCACCATCCAGCCGCGATCATAGGGATCTTCGTTGGCAATCGATGGTGCTTCGACAAGTTCGCCGTTGATTTCAATCACTTCGCCGCTGGCCGCCGATTTTGCCGGGCCAACCCATTTTCCCGATTCAACGGTTGCACAGGAGCGCCCCTGCTTGACTGACCGGCCTACCTTTTTAGGTGTGAAAGCAACAAGTTCGCCCGCCATGGCGGTCGCGATCGTGGTCATGCCGAGCCGAACATTGCCGTCGCCGGTTTCCCGGAACCAGATATGGTTTTCGACGTCGTACAGCAGATCGTCGGGTAAATGACATCCTCGAACTGTCGGCATATTCCTCAATCCTCAAATCTATTCCGCAGCTTAACCGGTTGTCTGACGCATTCCCTTTGAAGAACAACAAAACTCGCCAAGGCCGTCAACCTGGATTTTTCCGTTTACAAACAAATACAGGTGCATGGCAACCATCTGCATCATCTCAAGACGTTTATTGGCCTCAGGATGATCCGGCTCCATCGTCACAAGATTATAATGGTAGACAAGTTCGCGGCATGTTTCGCGGCAGGCATTGAAGCTGGCGTCACCTTTGGCGCCCTGGCGGTGGAGCGCCAGGAGGCGGAAACCTTCCTTGCGGTCCGAGGTAGGATCATTGCCTTTCGCGGCGTTCCAGTTCTCAAGCACCTGTTCGCCGGATTTCAGCAGAAATTCAGCTTGCCCGGCAGTGCTCAGGCTGGCGCGAACAACATTCAGATCGGTACCGATTTGCGCTAAAGATTTCATGCGATGCCTTTTTCCCGCAACAGGCCGGTCGAATCCGAGATGTTTTCGTGCAGGCCGACGGTTTTTTCATCCAGTCCAAGCGCCAGGCCGAGCAATTGGGTGAAATAGACGATTTTTACGCTGGATTTGTATCCAAGCGTTTTTTCTGCCCGGATCTGGTGCATTTCCAGGCCGCTATGGCAGGTCGGGCATTCGGTGGCAATCACCTCGGCGCCCGATGCTTCGGCGGCTTTCAGAATGTTGGTGACCAGCAGCGTCGAGGTGTCCGAATCCGAAAGCGTATGGGCGCCGCCGCAGCATGCGGTTTTTAGTGGAAAATCAACGTTTTCAGCGCCGGCCGCCGCCAGCAGGTCGTCCATGAAATGGGGCTGCGAAGAGGATTCGCTTCCCTCTCCTTGGTCTTTTTCGGGGAAGATGTGCCGGGGGCGGGTATACATGCAGCCGTAATAATTCGCGACCTTGAGACCCTTCAGCGCATCCTTGGTGCGTTCCCTGAGGCCCTCTTCGCCGATCTCGTCCTTGATCCAGTCGAGCGCGTGGATCGTCTCAACCTGACCTGCCTGATAGGTGTCGTGGCCAGCTTTGGTGGATATCCGCTCAACAACGGAGCGGGATTCGGCGTCGTTCTGGAGGTCGAATTCAGCCTTTTTCAGATTGTGGTAGCAACCGTTGCAGGGCGCCATGACCACGTCGTGTCCCATCTCGTTGGCTGCAATCGACATAACCCGCGACGACAGATAAGTCTGGATTTTGGGGTCGATATTCTTGACCTCCATCGCCCCGCAGCAATTCCAGTTCTTGACCTCTTCGAGCTCAAGACCAAGCGCGTTCCCGACCGCTCTCGTGGAGCGGTCGTAAGCGTGCGCCGTGCCTTCCAGCGCACAACCGGGATAATAGGCAACTTTCTTAAAATCTTTTTTGTCCGACGGCATGGTTTACTCCTAATCGGCCGGCCGAGTTTCGCCCGGCGACAATTCCTGTTTTGCAAGATCGACCAGATCGTCGAGGCCAAGGGCCTGGCGATGATCCTCTTCCTTCTCCACAATATATTCGTTGATCGCCGAGCGGGCCCTGGCCCACTGGCTGGTGCGCGGCTTGAAAACGCCGCCCCAACCCAAGGCAAATAGCATTTTTACGGGCAGCCGGGCGATCATCCGCTGCACCATGGTGATTACCCAGTCCTGCATCAACGATTGGCCAGTACGCTTGAAGAAGCTGCGCAGGATCCGGCCTTCCTCGATCTTGCCGGTCTCGACCACCTGGCCGGTGAAAATCTCGTCGAATATTGTCGACGGCGATTTCGGCGTGTGGCCCTTCAATTCGAGCCAATGGGCCGTTGCTTTCATGACCCCTTCCGGGAATACGTCGCGAGGGCAGGCATAGGTGCATTTGTTGCAGCTGACGCACTGCCAGATAATGTCCTTATCGCGCAACAACTCGCTCTCCATCCCCATACGGATGAGGTAGATCCAGTAGCGCGGGTTAAACTCCGGATTGACCGCGTTGACGGTGCAGGAATTGGTGCACGAGCCGCATTGCCAGCAGCGGTGAATAAATTCGCCGCCCGGCAGGTTCGAAATTTCTTCTTCGATGGCTTCGTTATAATCGGTGACAACGCGGGATTCGATGAATGTGCTCCAATGGCCGGAGACGTCGATCCCGTCGATAATCAGGTCATCGTGGGTCGAGAGATTTTCCGGTCGGATCAGATGTTCTTCATGAATCGGCATGAGCTGGCTCTATTTCAATCGAGAAGTTTCACGTCATCGAGGACGAAGGCTTCGCCGTCGATGGCTTTCAGGCGGGTGCGGGTGGAGCCTGGCTTGACGCCATCCAGGCCGAGAATTCTGCGGGTATGCTCCATAGGGTCGGTTTCGGACGTAAAATCGGCCTTCAGATAAGACCCGCCCTGGGCCGATATATAATCGGCGTATATCTGCGCACTGAGCAAATCGACATATTGGAGACAATCCCGGAACACGCCGTTGGCGGTCAGGAATTGTGACAATTCCTCGCGCAGAACCATATAGGTCTCGTATTGGTCCGGCACGGGGATCGTCATGTGGTCCACATTGTCGCCGTGCCAGATTTCGCGCACCACGCCGGTATTGGCCTTGGCATCCCAGACCCAACGGGCCATCAGCGGGTAACGCTCGGGATCGGTATTGTGCAGCACTTCGCCCGCCAGATCGCGCACCCAGCGGTGTTTTTTATCTTGCGGGAAACTGGCGCAAAAGGCCTGCCAGCGCTGATCCGTTGTCGTGGTGTCGCGGGCATTGTCCAACAGTTCGACCAGGGCGGACTTTATCCGGGCAAAGCCTGCCGGGTCGAGGTAGGCGCCGATCCGCCGGCGCACGGTCGCCATAAAGGTGCACAAGCCCATCAGGGTGTCGAGTTCAAGTGTCTCCACCTTGCCGCCCGCCAGGGCGTCATGGAACATGCCGGCCTTCAGCTTCAGCACGTCGATATAGCGCTCGACCCCGCCGAGCGGTTCGCATCCCCTGATCAGTACCTGGAAGGTTTGGGTCAGGATCGGGCCACTCAGCTCAAGACGTACGCGTTCCGGCGATACCGCTTTGCCGCTTAGTTTTTGCAGGAGGGTGGCCACGGGCGCGTTCCTACTCCGCGGCGACTTTGCTTGGGCCCTGCGCCAATGCGAAGGCAGACATGGCGGCGGCATGGCCCTGGGCGATGGAATCGTCGATCGATTCCGGTGACGTGGCGGCGCCGGCGACAAATACGCCGGGGCGTGACGTTGCGCCGATTTCGCCGTAGGCATTGCCCTTTCCAAGGAAGCCGTGGGGTTCCAGATCAACGCCGAAGATGGACGAGATCAACATATTGTCGACGTTCGGGTCCATGCCGATGGCGTGAACCACCATATCGAAGGGGATGGTGATCGGGCGCTTGACCAACGTATCCTCGCCCTTGACGATCAGCTTGTCGTCTTTCTGGGTCACCTCGGCGATCCGGGATTTGATATACTTGACCTTGAACTCCTCCTGGCTGCGCCAGTAATAGGCGGTCTCGTAGAGGCCGAAGGTGCGGATATCCATGTAGTAGATATAAACGTGGCAATCTTCCAGCTCCTCGCGGATCTCCATCGCCAGATTGGCGGAGACGGTGCAGCATATTTTCGAGCACCATTCGCGCCCGATCTGGCGATCCCGGGACCCGACGCAAAGTAGAATGGCGACGCGCTTTGGCTTGCGCCCATCCGACGGGCAGCGCACCCCCTGTCCGGTTGAGATCATCTGCTCGACCTGTGTCGTGGTCACCACATTCTCGAAGGTTCCAAAGCCCCATTCGGGCTTGTTGACCGAATCGAAATGGGTGAACCCGGTGCACAGGATCGAGGCCGCGGCCTTGACGGTTTTGCCGTCGGACAGTTTGGCCGAGAAATTGCCCGGCTTGCCTGAAAATTCATCGACCTTCGTCCCGGTTTTGACGGTGACGAGTTTATTATTCTCGACCCGCTCGACCATGCCGCCGATGGCGTCCTTCGCCCATTCATTGGACGGTACCAGCCTGGCATACCCGGACAGAATCGGGGCGCCGCCCAGAATGTCCTCTTTCTCAACCAGGATGCTCTTCTGGCCGATGGTTGCCAGCGAATGGGCAGCCGCCAGCCCGGCCGGTCCACCACCTACAATTAAAACCGGTTTGCTCATTGTCGCTTTTCAATCCTCTTGAACCCGGGTCCCGACGTGATCATCCGGCGCGGGTCGTACAGGTTTTCCTGATGACCGGCTTCGACCTCTTTCAGATAGTCTTCAAATTCGGCTTTCTTGGCGCGCCAATCGATCCCCATCTTTTCCATCAGGGTTTCGGTCGACGACGCGTGCCAATGAGACTGGACGATTTTATACGGGTGGGCGCCACAGGCGAGCGCCGCGAACTGGCAATCCGCCAGCACCGGCAAATCAACTTCCTTGCCGTCGGCCTTGCCGATCCACTGGTTTTTGTCGAGGGTTGTGATGCAACCTGTATCGTGACCGATCATGACGTCCGACTGGGCCTCGTCAATGGCAACACGGATCTTGCGATCGATGGCAAAAGAGCGGGTAAATTCGCGCTCCGATATAATGTGCCGGAAGCCGAAACCGCAGCAATCGTACCAGGTCGAATAGTCGATCACCTGGGTGCCTAGAGCTTCCATGATCCCGGTTGAGACCGCAACCCGGTTGCCGCCCAGGATATCGTCGTCGTAAATCGCGTCCTCGGGGACCATCTTGTAGACGTGACAGGCGGGGTGGATGGTGGACCGGATGTTGGAACAATCAATCACCTGACGCTCGGCGATCTTGTTACGCATCACATGAACCCATTCGGAATAATGCACGACCTCTTCGGGGATCAGCAGCTTGCCGTCGACAAGCCTATCCAGTTTGGCGAGAATTTTCTTCACACGATCACGCAGTTCGGCCGATTTCAGCAGGTATCCGCGCACTTCTTTATAGTTGCCGAAAGACGTGCCGCAATGGACAAGCGGGAAATAATACCCCTCCGGCAAACCTTCGGCTTTCGCCGATACATAAGCCTGGTGAAAATTACGCAAGAACACGGCAGCAAGGCTTTCCAGATTGCCGATGCCGGAGCCGTGGTAGTTCCAGGCGGTGCACGAGGTCTGGTCGGTCTCGTCCAGATAGCGGATGTCCATTTCGTTCATCAGCCACAACAGCGACGCCGGGTAACCAGGAATATTGCCGCACTGACCGCAGGATTTGTGGTGCCAGAGCTGGTTGGTGGGGATCCGCTTGTCCCAGCCATAAAGGGTTTTCACGGTGACCGGATCGTGCTCATCGCGAATCCTGTGGACGACAATCTCGCCGTCTTTTTCCAGTTGCCACATGATGTCGCGGACATCCTCGACGCGGTCTTTGTTGGTCAGCATCGAGCGCTTGTCGATTTTCTGCTCGACCCAGGAGGTTGCCACCAATGCCTCTTCGCGCGACAGGTTGGCGTCCCGCCATTCCGCTCCGTGACCGGTGAAACGTTCCCCGTCATTGCCGTTTTTTGAGCCCGTCATCTTATTCTCCTTATTCGAGATCTCCCGGCCAAAGCCGATTGATCAATCGTCGTCCTCGTCGTCCTCGTCGTCTTCGGCGTCTTCTAGGAAATCATCCCAGTCCTCGCGCTTCTCATCCATGATGTCGGTAATGACATCGAACAGGTTCTCGTCGATTGTCTCCAACTGATCGAGAACGCCTGTCATTTCCCAGATCGTGTACAGCTCTACCGAGGTCTTGAGGTTGACCTCCCAGGCGGTCGCCGTGGTGTTCAGGGTGGGCATCGGGATCGCCTTGCGCAGTATTTTCAGCGGCGCGTCGACCTTGCAGATATTCGGCCCCCAGTCGGCGAAATGATCTGGGTTGATCATGTCGGGGGACAATTGGTTGCCGGTGGAGATCAGTTTCAGCATCACGCGGCTGAACGGGCGCAGCACGTTCTTGGCCGATTCCATGCCGTGTTTGATTGCGGTTTCGCGCATCAGCATGATCAGGCCGCCGGGCGAATTGCCGAAAGGGCAGCGCGCGGCGCAGGTATAGCATTGAGCGCAGGCCCAGATTTTTTCCTGCATGGCGTCGTGGATGCCCTCAAGATTTTCCGTCCACAGCAGCTGGACGATTTCGCGCGGGCTGAAATCGTAGTAATGCGCCGCCGGGCAAGTCGCGGTACAGATACCGCAATTCAGGCAGCCATTCAGTTCATGGTCGTAGCGCAGATCGTCCTGGATATCGGCAAAAATCTCTTCGAGCTTTTCGCGCGCGACAATCGGGGCTTCCGAGACTGGATCGCCGATAAATTCCTGGACACGTGAAGCTGCTGAATGAGACATGCGATTTTCCCCTCAAACCGTCTCAGTAAGTCAGAACCTTGCAATCTTCTTCCATTACTTCTTCGATCAAGTGCGCGCCGCCAACAATCCCGGCGCATTCAGGAATAAGGTCGTCGGTAGTCATGTCGAAAAGATCGAGATTTGGGGAGCAGCAATAGAATTTGACCCCGGCTTCGTGGGCATCCTTGATGAAGTCGTAGACGGTCTTGGGAGACCCTTCTTTGACAACAAGATTCTCGGCAACGCCTTTTTTCATCAGACGTCCCGACGTTGCGGTGCAGATGACATCGACTTCGTATTCCATTGCGGCAGCAACAGATGCCTGGAAAATCGGCGCGCCCAGCTCCTCGCCGTTACGCGGGTCCGAGTTTGCCATTACAATTATAAGTTTTTCAGCCAATGCCTCGTCCTCACCTTTGGATTCTGCATCTTAACACAGACACCTTTATATTAGAACTTTCTAAAGTAGGCAATCGCCAGAAGTGAAAAATATCTCCGGCATCGGCTTCGTCCGGTTTCAACAAACCTGTTTACCTTCGCATCAGGCCGGTCAATTGTATCAGACCCGTCATGGTGGGCACCAGCGCATCTTCAATTTCTGTACGGACCTTGCGCAATTTATCAAAAGCCAGGCGGGTATCGGCCGGGGCCTCCTCGAATTCCATGATCAGGTCTTCGGCCATCCCCAGTTTAAACCCTGGGTGCCCGGTAAATCCGAAGGCGGATTTGCCGATCTGAAATATCGCCGGATGACTTTTTTCATCAACTGCGAGGATATCGGCATAGTCGGGTGGAACGGGACGATCGCGCATATAGCAGACGTGGGGAAAGCGCTCTGGCAGATAGCCGTTCAGGGCTTCCTCTCCGGTGCGGGTTGCGTAGCCCACACTAAAATCAAGGTCTGCGGGTTCTGACCTGCCTTCAGCGGCGATCGCCAGAATTTGGGCGCCCAATCCGATGCCAAGAATTGGCGTTTCGTGCATCAGACAGGCGCGCGCCAGACGCACTTCCTCGTCGAGGGTTGGCACATCACGTCCGCCGGCGCTGCCCCATGGCCCGCCGCCGAGCAATACCAGCCCGTCGCCGATCGTATCGAATTCAGGAACAAGCCCCCCTTCCGTAAAGGGCCGGGTGTAATTGAAGCGAATCAGGCGGCCTTCGAAATGGTCTTCCATCAGGCCGAGATAGTCCGCCGACGTGTGCTGGATGATGGTGAGGGATTGCATCGAATAATTATCCGGCGGCTTTGATCGCCGGTCCGATCGCTGTCACGAAATCCTCCGGCGAGACGCTCATCAGGCCGATTTCTGCTCCTGAAAAAAAATTTTCGATCGTCTTGCCAACATCGTGCACAGAGGTTCCTCGCAGCGCTGCCTCCAGATCAAACACGGTGCGCGGCGGCGCGACAAAGAAATCTCCGGTGATCAGGACTTCGCGGAAGCGATCCTGGCTGGCGCCTTCCAATCGAACATGCACCTCGATCCGGCCGCCTTTCGCGGCATGGGTCCCGGTCAAGATGCCGGTGGCATTGGCCGGGTTATCGATCTCGGCGACGAATGCGTCGGTGCCGATTTCCTCGTCGAACAGTTTTCTGGTCTCGGCCTCCTCGCGCGCTGTAATATCCCCCGCAATGAGTTCGATCCCGAAGCTCTCGGCAAAACCCGCCAACAATCCCTGCTTGATTGCTGCCATATCCGGAGCGGTTCCCAGCAGTTCCTTGATTGTGACGATGCGCTGGGCGGCGGCCTCGGTGAACTGACTGGCGAGTGCCGGATCGGGGATATTCAGGGTCGCGATCATGTCGGCGGGGTCCATATCGACCAGCACAGTGCCTTGATAAAACAATGTATTGCCATCAAAAAACCCGCCACCGCCGGATATTTTTCTCCCCCCCACCTCGACATCGTTGGGCGCGCGGTACAGGGCGTCCACGCCGAGGTTGCGCAAGCCCAATGAAGCCGCTTCACCGATCATGCTGGCCAAACCGCCAAGGTCTCCGGTGCCGAGCGTGGCGCGGTCAAACACAAGTTCCCAACCTAGCTGGCCCTCGTCGAAATAAAGCGCGCCGCCGCCGGTGATGCGCCGCACCGTGCGGATATTGTTTTCCCGGCAATAGTCGAGTTTCAGTTCCTGGCTGAGTGCCTGGTGGCGGCCGATCAGGGCTGTTGGCGGGAATTGCAGAAAGCGGATGGTATCAGGGACCGCACCTTCGCGGTGGAGATCGATCAATGCCTGATCGAAAGCGATCTGTTCGCGACCATCGCGGATGCCGGTGTCGATCACCCGGAATTGTTTAGCCATCCACCAATTCCAGGTCATCGCCCTCTTCGTAGGTCTCGCCGGGGCGTTCCATATCGAGCTGTTGGCGGATCTTGCGGATATCGACAGCCTCGGGCTGGAACGGATAGCTGGCGATATTGCTCGGCGGCGAATCGCCGTAAGGCCGGTCGCAAGCCGAAATATCGTCGGCGAATTTTCCGGGGCAGCCGGAAGTGCGGAACGCGATGCCCGAATCGATTGTCATGTCCAACTCGGATTGCGGGATGCCGAAATCGGTGACCCGGCCGGCGTCATCGAACGTCATGTCGTCCACCCGCCGCCCGCCATAATCGATCAGATAGCGGCCAAGCTGAACCCGGCGCCACTGGTCGCGCGGGGTGGCCGGCAAATGATCCATGAGAGAGCCCTGCTCGGGGAAGAAACAGAACATGTGGCTGTGGCCGCCGATATCGACCAGCTGTTGGACCAGATTCAGGGAATCATACTCGGTCTCGCCCATGCCGACGATGATGTGCGCGCCGAATTTCTGGGGCCCGAAAATATCGCGGGCGTCCATCAGGATTTCCCAGTATTTTTTCCACGTGTGGGGCGACTGGACACCGCTGCCCCGGGTGCGGTCGAATATCTCCGGGGTCGCCGCATCGATGGCGCAGGTGAATATATCCGCGCCGAGATCTTTCAGAACTTTGACGTCGCCCCGGGTCATGGTGGTCGGGTTGGAGAGGATGGATACCGGAATCGCGTCCGGGTCGATCCGGTCGGTCCAGTTTTTCAGAACCGTCACCGTATCCTTATCCGAACGCGGGTGGGTGATCATGGAAATGCACATCCGGTGGAACGGCGAATTTTCCGGATCCTTGGCCACAATATCAATGATCTGGTCCATGGGGACCGCCGGCCAGTCAACGCGGATGAAATTCCGGTCGGCGTAATCGCGGTCGGCCTCGCGGTGGCGCGCCAGGCCGCAATAGGCGCAATTGGCGCGGCAGCCTTCGGGGTAGGTGAGCAGCAGGTTGAGGCACCTTGTACAGGCGCAACGGTGCATCTTGCCGTTCATGATGCCGAGCGTGATGGAAGCCGCCGTCGATAGCTGCACGTATTCAGGCGAGCGCATGTGCGGGGTCATGATGTTGTTGTTCGGCAGGTAAACGCCCTTGGGCGCGACGTCGTTCTGCTTGACGCGGCCGCCGTTTTTCAGGTCACGGTCGATCTTGCCTGGCACGCGCGGTTCCATCAGCGCGGCCGGGTTATGGTCCAGCCCACCAACGCCGGTCTCCGCTGGTGCGGCATTTTCAGATTTTACACACGACATGCGGCATGGTCTCCTCTAAGCGGCCCAGTATTCCGGGTAGGCGATCCAGTTGTTGCGCAATTCCTCACCTGTAGGAGAATCGCGCCGAAATGCTTGCAATATATTTTGACGCCGTTTGCAGGCCCTGTCCAACCCGGGCTTGAACAGGTCTTCGAGTTCTTCCCGATAATCATCCAGCGCGTCGCCGTCGCCCTGTAGCCAGAGACTGGAATATTCGCCCGCCCGGTTGCCGGACAATATTGCGGCGTTGATTCCGGCGCCGGTGACGGGGTTGGTCAGGCCCGCCGCGTCGCCGGCCAGCAGCACCGCGGCTCCGCCAAGACGGCCAACGGGGTCAAGCATCCCACCAACGGGTATAGCCCCGCCGGTATGGTAGAGAATTTTTTCGCCGACACGGCCCGCGTCTACCAGATCGCGGTGCAGCGCCTCCAGCAACGGTTTCAATCTGTCCTTTTGCCGGGCCTCCACGCCAAGGCCGAGATTGGCAGTATCCCCTTTCGGGAACAGCCAGCCGTACCCGCCGGCAATATCAGCGGACAGGAAAATGTCGGTCGCCGTATGGGGCTTGAACAGCGGGACTGCGATTTGCCGGGTCTCCACCAGCTCGGTATTTGTCCGCCCGATCGCCGCGCCGATCCGCGATTTTGGCCCGTCGGCACCGATGATCACTTTGGCCTTCAAGGTGCGGCCATCGTTGAGGACAAGTTCTCCTTCGGGCGATACCGATTTTAAGGCGACCCCGAACAGGCAATCCACGCCCGTGGCGATTGCCGCCTCGACCAATTGGCGGTCAAAGGCCCGGCGGTCGATCATCTGGCCGGGAAAATTTTCCATCATGTCTGGCGCGTCGCTCTCGACAAACGTCATCATCGAATCGATATTCTGAAGGCAGGTTTCTGATAAATCGGCGACTTCAATGCCGACCATGGCGGGCACGAATTCGGCGCACTGAACCGGCGTACCCGCTTCTGCCTTTTTCTCGATCGCCACCACCGACAGGCCGGCTTCGGCGGCCTTGCGCGCCGCACAGGCGCCAGCAGGCCCGAGCCCGACGATAACGACGTCGGTATGGGCCGGGTCACTCATGCGGCACAGGTTTTTGTGAGTTCGGTTGTGATCTCGCCGCCGATCTTGATCGAACAGCAGGCATGTTCCTGATGGTAGGGGCGACCAATCGCTTCGGCCACAGCGACCGCGCCATCGGCCGGAAAAGCGATACCGTCGAGCCCGGCCATCACGGCGTAGGTATCGGTGACGCGCTTGTGCATACCAGGCGGGCGGGCGCATCCGAGCAGAACCTGGCGGTCTGGAATACGGCCCCTGGCCTCGGCGAAAATCCTGCCCACATCGCCAGTCTCGGGCGTCTTGAAAGTGCCGTCCTTGGCGTAAAATGGCATGATCACTACCAGCACCAGGGAATGAATGGCGTGGCGCGAGACGATATCCAGCGCGTTGGCCTCGCCCAGAATTTCACCGTAATGCAGACCGACCACGATATGCGGGACGATTTCCATGCCGGTCGAACAAAGCGCGGCCAGGGTTTTCTCGAAATCATCCACCGGGCGGTCCAGATGGTAGACCTGTTTAATCGTCTCTTCGGCCCCGATGACATCCATCATGGCGGTATCGACGCCGGCCGATTCCATCGAGCGGGCGTGTTCCTCGTCCAACAGGGCTGTGTGGATTGCGATCTTGAGGTTGGGGAAATCCCGCTTCAGGCCTTCGACAACGGGCATGTATCGCTCGTACTGGATTTCGTTGTGCCGGTTGGACCCGCCGGAGAGCAGAAACCCCTGCAATCCCTGCAACATGATCAGGTCGCGGACCTTTCGGTCGAGCATGCCCGGGTTGGTTGCCGGGATCATCGGTTCCAGAATTTTTTTCTGGCAATGGTCGCAATTCAGGGCGCAGCCGCCGGCGGTAATAGAGAAAGCCGGGAAGCTGTTTTTGCCGCAACCGCTCAACTCAGAACTTGAATATTCCTTGAACGTCGGGGTGGAAAACCGGATCGGACGCATCGCGTCGGCTCTGGCGTGGCGCTCGAACTGCGCGACCAGGCCTGCGTCCAGCGGCGCGTCCTCCAGCTCCTCGATACCCCCAATCGCGTCCAGCCAGCTCATTGATAATCCATTCATTCGAATTTTCTAATATAAATGACAGGATGTCGATCAAGTTTCAACGGTAAAGTCGCTCGGCGCAAGTTCAAGGGGCCAAGACAGTTGAAGCGATCGTCTTTACCTGCTCCCGGACGCGGCCTTCGTTGAGCGGGTCTGCAAGGCGGTTGGTCCAAGCGGGCAACACTTCGTCTTCGTCGACAAGATCGCATTCCAGCTTCGCGAGAATGGATTGCGCAGGTTCCGGCAATATTTCGGGAACAGAAAACCCGGCCAGGCGGGCCCACAAGCCGGTCCAGCAGCGCGCCACGAGCCAGGGGTTGTAGCCACCGCCACCAACGATCACCGTGCTGGCGGACAATTCCGCCAACCGGTCGACGGCGTTCCATAAAGCCGTGTTGCTCAACTTCATTGAAGACAGCGGGTCGCCATCGAGACCGTCGGCACCGCAGGTGACAACGACCGCGTCGGGCGCAAATCCCCGGCCAAGCGGAAGAACAGCTTCATCCATAAGAAAGGCCAGTTCCGAATCACTGAATCCAGCCGGCACAGGCAAATTACGGGCTTGTCCACACCCCCGGTCACCCAGTTTTCCGGTATGGGGCCACTTTTTCTCTTCGTGAACGGAGATCGTGAAAACCCGTTTGTCTGCTTCAAACGCCGCCTCGACGCCATCGCCATGGTGGGCATCGAGGTCCACGTACAGAACCCGGTCACACCCGAGATCGAGCAGGGTGATGATGGCAAAAACCACGTCGTTGAAATAGCAGAACCCACTCGCCCGGTCGGGCATGCCATGGTGAGTACCGCCAGATGGGTGGTAGGCGACCCGGCCCTCAGCCGCCAGCTCGGCGGCCCTGATCGATCCCCCGACCGATGTCGACGCGCGCAGATAGAGGCCTGGAAAGAAAGGATTCTCCATGGTCCCGAAATTAAAGCGTTTTCGGTGATCGGAACTGACCATTCCGGCGCGCTCGGCGTCCTGAATTGCCCTGACATAATCGACCGAATGAAACCTGATCAGCTGCTCGAAGCTGGCCTGCGGGCATTCCACGTAATTGCCCCCGTCGATCCAGCCCAGCTCGTTGCAAAGGTCCATAACGGGTGCGACCCGTTGAATGGCCAGCGGGTGGCTTGTGCTATACCCGGCTTCGCGATATATGGCGGCGCTGACGAGGATTCCCTTGGTTTTCATGACTGGGATCTGGTGCCTGAACAGTGTATTTTAAACACGTTCGCCCAACGCTTGTTAACGAAAACGTGAGCAAAATTCCTTGACGTTAGGGATGACATAGTATTCATTTGTTCTAATATAATAAACAGCGAAAAGACAAATAGAATTTCAAGGGGAATGTTATGGCCGCATCGGATGCAGCATTGGAAAACGCCAAGAGCATGTCAATTATCGTGACAAAGGGCTCTCTGGACTGGGCTTATCCTCCGTTTATTTTGGCAACCACCGCGGCGGCGATGGATGTCAAAACCACGATGTTTTTTACGTTCTATGGTTTGCCGCTTCTCCTCAAAAAACTCAATCTTGAATTTACCGCGCTCGGCAATGCCGCCATGAAAATGCCGATGATGGGCATGCATATGGGCCTGCCGAATGCCGCCTCCATGATCCCTGGTGTCGACGCCGCCTGTGGGAAAATGATGAAGAATCTGATGGCCAAGAAGGGCGTCGCTTCGATCGAGGATTTGCGCGAGGCCGCGATCGACATGGATGTCCGGATGATCGCCTGTCAGATGACCATGGACCTGTTCGAATATTCGCTTGACGACATGGTCGATGGTCCGGAACTGGGCGGCGCGGCAACCTATATGGAAGCTGCCACCCAATCCGACATCAACCTGTTTATCTAAACCCACACCCAGAAAAACCGAGCGCATACGAGGTATTCCATGCCAGATCACATGTTAGACGCAAAAGGGCTCAACTGCCCGCTACCTATCCTTAAAGCCAAAAAAGCACTGAAGGATGTTCCAGAAGGTGAAATTCTTGAAATTCAGGCGACCGATCCTGGATCCGTGGCCGATTTTGCGGCATTCTGCCGCCAGACAGGAAATGAACTGGTGGCCTCCAACCAGGACGGCGATATCTATAATTTCAGCATCAAGCGCGTCGCCTGATCGGATCCTTCCTGCCAAAAGGCAGAAATTTCTCTGAACGATAGCAGTAAATTTTCGGCCGGGCCTTCTTCTTGAGGGTCCGGTTTTTTGTTGTCTGAAGACCTCTGTAGCCGCAATAGCGCAGTTTTGCCCATGTCTGTTGCATAATTGCAACTAGAAAAATTGTATATTAGAATATCGCTATATTTCAGTCGCGTTCACGATAGGAATGTGACACAAATATGTTCAGACAGGCACAGTCTGGACCTAAATAATCATATATAAGGGTCGGTTGACGGTATTAGAAGGGGGATATTCGTGGCTGGAAAATCAAAATCAAACGGGCTGATCGCAGCTTCAATTGGCGCAGCATTGGTTGGCGGCGTTCTGGCCAGTCCGGCACAGGCAACCGAAGGGTATTTCTCCCACGGGTTTGGTGCTCGTAATTCGGCTTTGGCCGGCGCCGGCGTTGCCGATTCGAGAGACGCCATGGCGATCGCCGTCAATCCGGCGGGTCTCGTGGATGTGGACCGTCAGTTTACCAGCGCCACCACGCTGTTTTCGCCGAACCGCGAATATACCGCCACCGGCACCGGATTTACTGCGCCGGGGACGGTGGAAAGCTCGAACACCCTCTTTGCCATCCCGAATATGGGCTACAACCATCCGCTGGACGAGAATTCCTCGATCGCGATCGCGTTGTACGGCAATGGCGGCATGAATACCGCCTACAGCACCGGCAATACCGGACCGGGGTGTCCCGGCGCCAACGGCGTATTTTGCGCGGGTCCCACCGGCGTTGACCTGATCCAGGCATTCCTGTCCATTGGCTACGCACGCCGTTTTGGCAACGTTTCCGTTGGCGTCGCGCCCATCCTCGCTGTTCAGTTGTTTGAGGGCCGGGGCCTTGGTGCCTTTGCCGGGCTATCCGTCGATCCGGTCAACCTGACCGACAACGGTCATGATCTATCCGTTGGCGGCGGCGTTCGCGCAGGCATTCAGGTGGACGTTACCGAGAATTTCCGGTTTGGGGCGGCTTATCAGTCCATGATCTATATGAGCGAATTTGACGATTATGCCGGTCTGTTCGCGGAAAGCGGCGGCTTCGATATCCCTGCCAGCGTCACGGTCGGCATCGCGGTTGATGTTTCGCCAAGCGTCACTATTCTGGCAGACTATAAGCACATTTTTTACAGCGATGTTAAATCGATCGCTAATTCCGGAGTTATTGCCGGTTGCGGTTTTGCCGGCGGCGGACCGAGCGGCAGCCCGTTATGTCTTGGCGGCGCCAACGGCATCGGATTTGGCTGGAATGACGTGGACATTTTCAAGTTCGGCGTCGAATGGGTGAAAAACGATACGTGGACCTTCCGCGCCGGGTACGCCCATAATGATAACCCGATCGAACGCACCGATGTGACATTCAACCTTTTGTCACCGGGCGTTGTTGAAAATCACATTACGGGTGGCTTCACTTACACCTTTAACGATAGAAATTCGTTTGATTTTGCAGCCATGTTTGCGCCGACATCCAGTGTTTCCGGTCCGGAAGTGGTCAGTGCGTTCGGCCCCACGCCAGGCAGCAATATCGAAATCAGCATGTATCAATATTCCGTAACAATTGGCTGGACCCGCAGGTTCCCCTAGAAAGCCAGGTTATCTGAATCCTACGACAAGCCCGTCGCAGAAATTGCGGCGGGCTTTTGCGTTTCCAAGTTCCAATCTATCTGCCTTAACCGCCGGCGGGTGCCGCCAACTGCTCTATAACCGGGTGACAGCCGGGGCTTACCGGACTAATATCCGAGTATTAGCTAAATCGCATAAAGGATTCTTCTCATGGCCGGATATCCATTGGACATGTCGGTGGCCCCTGAGGTGACCGGTTTTTTTGATTCCTGCACCAACACGATTACCTATGTTGTAAAGGACCCGAGCTCAAATTCCTGCGCTGTGATCGATTCGGTGATGGACATCAATTACGCCGCCGGGCGGATCACCTTCGAAAATGCGGATGAGGTCATTGCTCATATCAGGGAAAACGGCCTCAGCCTTGAATGGTTGATTGAGACCCATGTGCACGCCGATCATCTGTCGGGGGCACCGTATATCCAGGAGCAACTGGGCGGTAAAATCGGGATCAGCAAGAATATCACATTGATCCAGGACACGTTTGGCAAGGTCTTCAACGAAGGTACGGATTTCCAGCGCGACGGCAGCCAATTCGATGTTCTGTTCGATGACGGCGATACCTACAAAATCGGGACCATGGATGCATTCGTCATCACAACCCCCGGGCACACGCCGGCCTGCATGACCCATGTGATCGGCGACGCAGCGTTTGTCGGTGACACTTTATTCATGCCGGATGGCGGCAGCGCGCGGGCGGATTTTCCAGGCGGCGATGCTGGAGAACTGTACGATTCGATCCAGAAAATCCTGTCCTTGCCGGACGATATGCGGTTGTTCATCTGCCACGATTACGGGCCCAATGGCCGCGACATAAAATGGCAGACAAGTGTTGGCGATGAGCGGAAGCACAATATCCATATTGGCGGCGGCGTCACCCGCGAAGCGTTTATCGCCACCCGCACGGCGCGCGATGCAACGCTCGATATGCCGAAGCTGATTATCCCGTCGCTCCAGGTCAATATGCGCGCCGGAAAAATGCCGCCGTCGGACGATGACGGCAACACTTTCCTCAAGGTGCCGGTCAACGGGCTTTAGCGCGTGCCGGTATAACTGATCCGGTAAACCGCTCCGGCGCTGTCGTCGGCGATCAGTAGCGACCCGTCGGGTGCGATAAAAATATCTGCAGGTCGGCCCCAGTAATCGCCGTCCTGGCCGAGCCAACCTTCGGCGAAGACCTGGTAAACTGGTGCGCCATCGGCATCAAAATCCAACATCGTGATCCGGTACCCGATCGGGGTCGAGCGGTTCCACGACCCGTGCTCAACGACAAATAACCGGTTTTGGTAAGCCTCCGGAAACTGATCCCCGTCATAGAACGCGATGCCCAGCGGTGCCACGTGGGCCGGTAGATTGGCCACGGGCGGGGCAAACCTGTCGCACGATGCGCCGGGAAGATCAGGGTCTGGGATCGTCCCGCCGTGGCACCAGGGCGCGCCGTAATTCTCGCCCTGCCGGCCGACCCGGTTGATCTCGTCCGGCGGCACATTGTCGCCCATCCGGTCGCGGCCATTGTCGGAAAACCACATCTCGCCGGTGACCGGGTGCCAATCAAGGCCCTGAACGCTGCGTATCCCGCTGACATAGGGGGCGCGATTTTGCCCGTCCGGATCGACGCCCAGGATCTGGCCATAAGGGGCCGGTGCATCGCACGCGTTGCAGGGAATGCCGATGGGGATATAGAGCCTGCCATCGGCCCCGAATTTCATATAGCGCCAACCATGCTGGCGCGCAGACGGCAGATCATCGACAACAACAATGGGCTGAGGCGGATCGTCGAGCTGACTCTCGATATTATCAAAGCGCAGCACCCGGTTGGTCGCCGCGACATACAGTGCGCCATCACGAAACGCGGTTCCGGTCGGCATGCTCAATCCGGACGCGATGACAAAAACCTCGTCCGCCTGCCAGTCGCGATTCTCGTCGACAATTGCGTACACTTTACCTTCGCGGCGCGATCCGGCAAAGACCGTGCCCGCCGGGCTGATCGAGAGCTGCCGAACATTCGGGACCGAATCGGCAAATATCGCTATTTCGAAGCCGTCCGGAAGTCTGATCTCGTCAATCGGCAAATGCCCGGCGCGCGCCGGGGCGAGCAACAGCGCCCAGATCAACAGACCGGGCAGGCCCATCAGGGCGGTAGAAAACAGCCTGTGCGCAGCGACTGGAATAAACATCAACCGTGCCTCGGTATCCTTGTTTCGTGATCTTGCTCACTGTACCTGAACGGGGGCGTCTAACCCAGTATTCCGTATAATTCCGGCGCCAAAAGAGCGAGCGACAGCCCCGCGCCAACCAGACCGAGGTAGCGCCAGCGCCGCAGGATTGGCGCTGCGCCCGGCCTGCGGCCAATGAACCAGAGTGCGAGGTTGACAAAGGTGAAAACAAGCAGGGTGACGATGCTCGTCGCCTGGGCCAGTTTCAGCAGGGGAAGCGTCAGGGCCAGGACGACGATTAGCAAAGTTACAAGTATGACCGCCCGCGCCGGGGTGCGCCGGGTCGGCTCGAGTTCCCCGAACCAGGCGGGGATGAGCCGCCCGCGGGCCATCCCGTAGATCACCCGGCTGGCCATCACAATCTGCACCAGAATACCATTGATCATGGCGATCGAGGCGAGGGCTGCAACCGGCTCGCCCGGCATCCCGCTCAATCGCTCGAACAGCAGCGCCAGTGGTGCCCTGGAGCTTGTCAGGGCGGCGCGATCTGGCAAGGCCGTCGCGATCATCGAGACAAACAAATAGATCACGACTGTAATGGTAAGCGTGAGGATAATTGCCATCGGCAAATTGCGGTGGGGATTGATGGTTTCCTCGGCCATGTTTTCGATGTCCTCGAAACCAATGAAAGCGAAGAAGGCGATCAGGCTCGCAGCAAACACCGCCGGCCAGCCAAATTCCCCCGTTGGCAAGGTCAGAGCCCACGCCCACGCCCTTTCCTCGCCGAGCAGCGGCAGGCCCGTAAACCCGACGATGATCAGGGTGCCGACTTCCAGGACGGTGATGAGGGCCGCAAACGCGACACTTTCGCGTACCCCGAGCCAGGCTATGGCACCAAGACCAAACAGCACGGCCAGCACTGCGATTTTCTCCGGCACCGGCATCAACTCACCGAGATACCCGGCAAAAGCAACGGCAAGGACCGCACTTGATATGATGGCCGTCGCGACGACGCCGAGACCAACCAGGCGACCGGCAAAGCGGTTCAAACCGGTGGTAACAAAAAAAGCTTCGCCGGCCGCCTTGGGGTAAACACTGGCCAGGCACGCATAGGAAAGGCCGGTGGCAGCGGCGATGATCCCCGCCAGCAGGAAGGCGAGCGGCGCGTGGTCCCCCGCCAGGCCGGTAATCTCGCCGATGAGCGCGAAGACGCCAGCCCCAATGGTGACGCCGAGGCCATAGAAAACCAGGAGCGGGAGCCCAATGACCCTGCGCAGGGTTGGTTGATGTTCGTCTTGCTGGTCAGGCATGCGGGACTTCGCTCCAACATTCGGGCGTCTAATCGGTCATTTCACCATTGACGGAGATTAGACAATCAAGAGATATACCGAATTGAGCAAGATCAAGACCCGCAGCGGGTTTCTGGCGGTTCCCGCCGCCCAGCGTTCTGTTATGCTCAGGCGTAATTTTCCGATTCTCACCTGGACCCCCATGCACCAATCCGCCGACCATATCCTCCGCAACGTGTTCGGCTTCGATGCGTTCCGCCCGGGCCAGGAAGAAATTGTTGATCTCCTTGTTGGTGGCGAGAATGTCCTGGTTGTCATGCCGACCGGGGCGGGCAAATCGCTTTGCTACCAGATCCCGGCGCTGTTGATGGACTGCCTGACAATCGTGGTATCGCCCCTGGTTGCACTGATGGACGATCAGGTCGCGGCGCTCCGCGCGAACGGGGTGGCCGCGGCGTGTGTCCATTCAGGGTTGTCCCGCGATGTGCAGGTCGCCAATTGGCGGAGCGTCGCGCGCAGTGATTGCCGGCTGCTGTATATGTCGCCGGAGCGGCTGATGACCGGGCGTATGCTGGACGCGCTGGCGGGGCTTGACCCGGCGCTGTTTGTTATCGACGAAGCCCATTGCGTTTCCAAATGGGGGGTCAGTTTCCGCCCCGAATACGAACGTCTTTCAGGGCTGCAGGACCGATTTCCCGGTGCGGCAATTGCGGCCTTTACCGCGACCGCTGACACGGCGACCCGGGACGACATTGCGGAACAGCTATACCGGTCCAAGGGCCGCACCATCGTGCACGGGTTCGACCGCCCAAACCTGATGCTCGCTGTCGCCGACAAAAGCGAATGGAAAGGTCAGCTACTGGGTTTCCTGGAGGACAAGCGCGGCGACGCCGGGATCGTCTATTGCCTGTCGCGGAAATCAACCGTCGAGGTCGCTGAATTCCTGTGCAGCGCCGGGTTCAACGCACTTGCCTATCATGCAGGGGAAGAATCGGACATTCGCCGCACCAACCAGAACCGGTTCATGAGCGAAGACGCGGTCGTTATGGTGGCAACCATCGCGTTCGGCATGGGGATCGACAAGCCCGACATCCGCTATGTGTGCCACCTGAACCTGCCCGCCAGCATGGAAGCCTATTATCAGGAGATTGGGCGCGCGGGGCGTGATGGTCTGCCGGCGGAGACATTGTTGCTCTACGGCCTGGCCGATATGGCCCAGCGCCGCAGGTTTATCGAGCAGGACGGCGAGGAAGGTGCCCATAAATTACGCGAACATAAACGCCTCGACGCATTGCTTGCTTATTGTGAGGCACCGGAATGCCGACGCGTGGCCCTGCTCGCCTATTTCGATGAGGACACCCAAGCCTGCGGCAATTGCGATAATTGCCTGGACCCGCCCAAACTGGTCGATGGCACCCGGCAGGCATTAAAGCTGTTCTCGGCCATCCAGGAGACCGGGCAGATGTTTGGCGGGGCGCATATCATCGATATCCTGCGCGGTGCCGGTACCCAGAAGATTATTGACCGCGGCCACGACCGCCTGGCCGCCTACGGCGCCGGGGCAGACCATGCGAAGGACTATTGGCAGGCCTTTATCCGCCAGGCGGTTGCCGGCACGCATCTGACCATCAACATCCAGAAATACGGTGCGCTACAGCTCGCCCGGCGCGGGCTCGCCGTTGCATCGGGCGAAACCGAATTCCAACTCCGGGAGATCGTCGCACGCAAAAAGACTAAAGTCCCAAAGGTGCGCAAAAATGCCGTGCCCGAGTTGGCGGATGGCGATCAGGACCTACTTGCTGTGCTCAAGGAGTTGCGTCTCGAATTTGCCAAATCGCGCGATGTCCCGGCCTATGTGGTGTTCCACGACGCAACGCTGATGGAATTGGCGTCAGCCAAACCAGTATCCGAAGAACAGATGGCGGCGATCAACGGTGTAGGGCCGCGCAAACTGGAAGATTTCGGCGCTGCCTTTTTGGAAAAAATTGTCGCCCACGGTTAGGGGATCCGCGAAAATCCGGTGATTGGTTTTCGCCGCCAGGAATCACGGAGTGCTAAATACAATCCCATGCGAATCATTGCCATCCTGATTTTCAGCTTTGCTTATCTCTTCGTTCCAACGGCAAAGGCGCAGGATCGCGCACCGGTGGAGCGGGCGTTTCAGACCTGGCTTGCAGAAGACCTGTGGCCACTAGCCCAACGGCGCGGTGTTTCGCGAGACATATTTGACGCGAGTTTCGATGGCGTCGCTCTCAAATGGGACCTGCCGGACCTACGCCCACCGGGGTTTCCCGTACCGCAACAGCGGGCCCAGTCGCAGGCCGAATTCCGCGCGCCTTCGCGGTATTTCCGCGAAACACGGATCGGAGGCCAGGCAACAATTGGCCGACGGCACTATACCGAATGGGGCGACACCGTGGAGAGGATTGAGGACCGGTTTGGGGTGCCCGGCGCTATCTTGCTCGCGATCTGGGGTGGCGAATCAGATTTTGGTGCCGCCAGCCTGCCCCATTCAGCAATCACCGTACTGGCCACAAAAGCCTTCATGTCGACCCGGCAAGACCTGTTCAGGAGCGAATTACTGGCGGCATTGGAAATCCTTCAGCGCGGTGATATCCGGGCATCCTTGATGATGGGGTCTTGGGCTGGGGCGCTTGGTCAACCGCAATTCATGCCTTCGAGCTTTCTAGAATACGCCATCGATATGGATGGCGACGGACGCCGCGACATCTGGAATTCGGTTCCGGACACGTTGGCCTCGATTGCCAATTACCTTTCGCAAAAAGGATGGCAGACTGGGCGCGACTGGGGGTTTGAGGTGCGTATCCCGGATACAATCTCTTGCGCCCAGGAAGGCCCTGATCTGGCCCGGCCGATCAGCGAATGGGTCTCGGCCGGGATCACCCGCATTTCGGGCAGGCCGTTCCCGGCGCACGAATTGGCGGGCGACGGCATGATGCTTGTCCCTGCGGGTCGCGCGGGTCCCCATTTTATCGTGACGCCGAATTTCTACGTCATCAAGGAATATAATAATTCAGATCTCTATGCGCTTTATATCGGCAATCTTGCCGACCGGATCGCATACGGCGTTGGCGCGTTTCAAACCCCCTGGGGTGCACAGCCAAATATGCTCCGCTCGGACATTGCGGCGATGCAGCGAAGTCTCGAAGCGCTTGGGTATGATGTGGGCGGAGCTGATGGCTTACCGGGTTTCAGAACCCGGCGTTCGATCGGGGACTGGCAAGCGCGGCGGGGTCGGGCGCAGACCTGCTTTCCGAACCCGCAAAGCATCCAGGCCTTGCGTTAGAAGAATATCATCCCGATCGAACATTGCCGACCGGGATGACTTAGGAACTACCCTATTTATCGGTATTCGACCGGGTCCGGAGCCACCAGAGAAACGGCATTCTCTCGTTTTCAGGTGAGGCACCATTGCGCTCGGCGGCGAGGCGCTCGTTGATACGCTGCTGACGGTCGAGAAAATCCGGGAACATTTCGCCGGTCTCGGGGTTGGTTGCCCCGCTTACAGTATCTCCAAATCCACCCGCCATGCCGCTGGCATAAGCTGGCTGGATCGATGCGGCCGCGGTCAATACAAATGTGGCGGCAATCGTCGAGATTAAAACTGTCTTGATCGATTTCATGATGGACTCCAATTTCTGGTGGCAAATAGCAATGAACTGCCTGTCCGTTCGTCCCATTATATTTAGTGTAACACAGCACACTGCCAACCCCCGCGACACAGATCATCACCAAGACGTGAGGACAGGAGGAATCTATATTTGACGCGGATTCCCTAGAATGCGACGTGAAACAGGTCTAATGATGGCCTCCAGCCTGACAGTTTGATTGATTGAGGGGATGCAGACGTGACCTTTGACGACCATTTGATTTATGCCCTGCTCTGGCTCTCCTTCGGGTTGGTCCATTCGCTGTTGGCAAATGGATTGGTCAAAACCAACCTGGCAGGGTTGCTCGGTGCCGGGTATCGCCTCGCCTACAATATTATTGCGGTCTTCCATATTGGTACGATCATGGTGGTTGGCAGGCTCTTTCTCGCCGGTGGCGCCGAGCAATATCTGTTGGCGGGAATCCCGGCCATGGCGCTGAACGCGGCGCTGGTTCTTGGCGCCATTGTCCTGATCGCTGCTCTGTTGGAATATGATCTCGGACGATTTTCAGGCTTAACCCAGCTCCGGGCAGCGCGCGAGGGCGGAGAATTCGTCGAGGATGAAGCACTGGTTGTTGCGGGCCTGCATCAATATGTGCGCCACCCGCTCTACTCTGGGACATTTCTGCTGTTGTTGGGCCTGGCCTGGAGCGAATTTTCACTGACAACCGCGATTTGGGGATCGCTCTATTTACTGATCGGCACTTGGTTTGAGGAGCGCAAACTGGTGCGGCTGTACGGCGACGCGTACCGGGATTACCGCCGCCAGGTGCCGGCCTTTTTTCCCTGGAAGGGCCGCGTCGAGATTACAGACACCGACACCGCGCTATGACTGAACGGCTGCAGATGGTTCCCCATGATGGGCGGCAATCACCTGCCGCTCTCGCGATCCAGCGCGGCGCCAGCCGGTTGCTGTTGGAGACCGGGTTCCACCCACTTGCCGAATTTACCCTCGCCAATGGACGGCGGGCCGATATCACCGCGATCGGCCCGACGGGAGAGATCTGGATCCTGGAGATCAAGTCCAGCGTCGCGGATTTCCGAACCGACAGGAAATGGCCGGAATATATAGAATTCTGCGACCGGTTCTTCTTTGCCACCAGCCCGGATATGCCGGGCACCATTTTTCCGGAATCGGCAGGGTTGATCGTTGCCGACCGGTTTGGCGGTGAGATCCTCCGGACAGTGGAACAGTCACCATTAAGCGCGGCGCGGCGAAAGGCGGTGATGCTGCGATTTGCGCGAAGTGCGGCGGCGCGATTGCAGGATTTGGCGGATCCGAATTTCTGACAGACCCTAGCGCGGTGCACGCTTGGCTAGGATCCGCTGCAGGGTTCGGCGGTGCATAGTGAGGCGGCGCGCGGTTTCCGAGACATTGCGGTCGCACAATTCATAGACCCGCTGGATATGTTCCCAGCGCACCCGGTCCGCTGACATGGGGTTTTCCGGTGGCGTGGCCACATCGTCCGGCCCGGCCATCAGGGCCGCGTATATATCGTCGGCGTCGGCGGGCTTGGACAGGTAATCCGCCGCCCCGCGCTTTACCGCCGTTACGGCAGTCGCGATATTGCCGTACCCGGTCAGGATGACCGCGCGGGCTTCCGGACGGCGCTCGTTCAGCAGCGCGATAACATCGAGCCCGTTGCCGTCTTCAAGACGCATATCCACCACCGCAAAGGCCGGCGGCGCGGCTTCAATCACCGCACGCCCCCTGGCGACGCTATCTGCCAAACTGGCGGTAAAACCACGCTGCTCCATGGCCCGCCCAAGCCGGTTTAGAAACGGCTGATCGTCGTCGACGATCAGCAGGGATTTGTCGTTCTCAAGATCCGGCATTAATAGTGGTCCCGCTTCTGTGCGGCACATAATCGCATTTCAAACGGCCTGCCGTCAAACCTGATCCATCATATCGCGCGGCCAAACAACGCGAATGATCGCGCCTGTCTCGGGCGGCACGCGGTTGCGTAGGTTGAGATTGGCGCCGGACCGCTCGAGCAAGGTTTTTGCGATAAAAAACCCCAAGCCCAAACCGGATTCCGCATCGCCAAATTTTTTGCGCGGGCGGGTCGTTACATAGGGGTCGCCGAGCCGGTTCAAAATTTCAGGTGGGACACCAGGGCCGTCGTCGGTAATCATGATTGACACCCAGTCGCTGTCCCAGTCGGCGGTAATCTCGACCCGGGAATTTGCAAACTCGACGGCGTTCTCGATTATGTTGCCGAGGCCATACAGGATCGAAGGATCGCGGCGGCCCACCGGTTCCGGGGTGCTGTCTGTAGCTTCGCCGGATTGAGCAAAGATCACGATATCGACCCCCGTCCCCGGCTCCCTGTATGGGGCCACAACTTCTTCGAGTAACTGGCCAAGGGGCAGGCGGATGAATTGCATATCCAATTCGTCGCCAAGCGATGTCAGTTTGGCAAGGATATCGCGGCAACGGTCGGACTGGCTTTTGAGTAATTCGATATCTTCGGTCTGGTGGGCATCCGCACCCGTTGCCCGCAGCAATTCTTTGGTGACGAGGGAAATGGTCGCGAGCGGGGTGCCCAATTCGTGGGCTGCGGCGGCGGCCAAACCGTCAAGGGCGTGGAGCCGCTGGGCGCGCGCAAAAACCGCTTCCGTGGCAGCCAGTGCGTTGCTCATTTGGCGGGCATCGCTCGCAATCCTGTGGATGTAAACCGCAATAAAAACAAGACCCGCGACCAGCGACAGCCATATCCCGATTACGTAGAGAAACGGGATGTCGAGGATCTGCCCAGGATACCAGGGGAGCGGATTGTGTTTGAGGGCGAGGAATGTGGCGCTCGCAATCGTCACCGCCGCCAAAATAAGAATATGGGCCAGCGGCAGGGCAGATGCGGACACGATCACCGGCACAAGCAGTAATACCGAAAACGGATTTTCCAACCCTCCGGTCAGGTACAGCAGGCCGGAAATCTGAAAGATATCGTAGGCAAGCAGGATGGTCGCGATACGGGCGGTGAGCCGAGTCCCGTCGATATGCCGAATATGCAGAAAAATATTGAGCCAAGCGGACAGGCTGACAAGCATCAGGCAAAGCCCGAGCGGCAAGGGAAACCCAAGCCCGTAAAACACGCCGATAACCGCCGCCAGTTGGCCAAGCACGGCAATCCAGCGCAGTCGGGTCAGGGTTCTCAGGCGGAGCCAGCCGGCTCCTAATTGCTGCGGCTTCGGCATGACCTGATATTTAGCACGGTGCGTGCCCGATCGGCCATATGTTCACTCGGCTGGCAACCCGCCCTGCAGGAATTGTCGGGCCATTCGATTCCTGATGAACGGGATATGATGGGCCATGCCGAGCAAGGTGAAGAGGATCCCCCTGATAAACGGGTTCGGCGAGGTCACGAATTTGCGGATGGACTCGCTGCCCGCAATGACAGCCTTGCCCTCCTGGTGCCGGTGGGTGCTGTAGTCCGCCAGCCCGCCTTCGACCACGCGGCGCGCAAGTTCGGCTCCGTCGGAAATGCCCAAATTCATCCCCCGACCTCCCACCGGAGAATGGCAATGGGCGGCGTCACCGGCCAGAAAAACGCGCCCAAGGCCATAGTCGCTGACCTGGCGGATGGAAATCGTAAACTGACCCTGGCGCCGGATTTTAGTGACCGCAAGTTCAAGCGGGAGATCGGCGAGGGCATCATTGGTGTTGGATATGACCCGGTAGCGGTTTGGCTCCAGCGGCGCCACGACGACGATACGGCGACCGCCCAGCTTGCATATTGTAAAATCTTCCGGGTTGGGCCACCCAACGGCATCGACATCCGCGATCGACCATTTTTCGGGGAGATCGAAACCGGGAAATTCCAGACCGAGAATGGTCCGCGTGGTGCTATGGATGCCATCTGCGCCAACGACATAGTCGTAATCAGCAATTTGGCCATTGGAGAATGATACATTGACCTGATTGTCGGTCTGGCTCAGGTCTTCAAGGGCCGTGTCAAAACGGACTGTACCGCCATACCGGGACAGGGCTTCCTGCAGGTGTGCCTCGGTCCGGTCCTGCGCCAGACCTAAAATAAATTCATCGTCCCGGCCATCGCCCCGCAGCGGCAAGTCCAGCGCGAGCAGGGATTTGTTGTAAATTCTTGCAGCGCAGAATTTTATGCCTTCAGACTCGAGCAGGGCCGTGACGCCGGACGGGACAAGTATTTTCTGGCTCGAAGGCAGTATTCCAACAGCGCGGGAGAGGCCAGAGCCACTTTCCCGGCGGTCGATAATATCCGGAACAACACCGCGTCTGGCCAATTCAACAGCTGTCGTCAATCCGGTCGGCCCGGCACCAACGATGAGTATACGCATGATCATTTCAACCGCTAATTGGGAGCCTGCGGGGATACAACAGAATGGTTATGCCATTCCTTCTTTTGGTGCAAAAGCCCTTGCTATTGGAATTGGTTCGACTTACCTTTGCTGCGCTGCAATATAATCACCTGCTGATATAACCTCCGAAGGACATTTCTTGCTTTATTACCTCTATGAGATGAACCACGCCGCTATGGGTCCTGCCCGGGCAATGGCCGATGCCGGCCGGATATTCTTTCGCAACCCCATGAATCCGCTTGCCTTTACGTCCAGCGGCAAGGCGATGGCCGCCGGCTTCGATGTTTTTGAGCGGATGACGCGGCGCTACGACAAACCCGAATTTGGCATTTCGAGCATCGAGATGGAGGGGCGGGACGTCGCGGTTTCAGAGCGCGTTGTCTGGGAAAAGCCGTTTTGCAAACTAGTGCATTTTTCAAAAGACGCCGGGGTTGGCGACATACAGCCGAAGCTTCTGATCGTCGCCCCCATGTCCGGACATTACGCGACATTGTTGCGGGGCACGGTCGAGACCATGCTGCAGGATCACGACGTCTATATCACTGACTGGGTGGATGCACGGATGGTTCCGCGCGACGCCGGGCGGTTCGATCTTGACGACTATATCGATTACATCACTGATATATTCGGCTATCTCGGCGCCGGCGCCAATGTCATGGCGGTTTGCCAGCCGTCCGTACCGGTGTTGGCCGCGGTCGCTTTGATGGAAGCCGATGGCGACCGGAACGTACCGGCCACTATGACCCTGATGGGCGGGCCGGTTGATACACGGATCAACGCCACCGAGGTGAACAAGCTGGCCGAGGGCCGCAGCATTGACTGGTTCCGGAACAATGTAATCATGCGGGTCCCGTTTCCAAACCCTGGCGTGATGCGCGAGGTTTACCCGGGCTTTCTGCAACTTTCGGGATTTATGAGCATGAATCTCGACCGGCACATGACGGCGCATTCCGATTTCTTCCAACACCTTGTTGTCGGCGACGGCGATTCGGCCGAAAAACACGAAGCCTTTTACGACGAATATCTAGCGGTGATGGACCTGACCGCGGAATATTACCTGCAGACAGTCGAGACGGTCTTTATCCGCCACGATCTGCCCAAAGGCACCTTCCGTCATCGCGGGCAGATTGTTGACCCGGCAGCGATCAAACGAGTGGCCCTGCTCACAATCGAAGGCGAGTTCGACGATATTTCAGGCCTCGGCCAGACCGAAGCTGCGCATAAGATTTGTACCAATATACCCAAATCCATGCACAAGCACTATGTGCAGCCGGATGTAGGCCATTACGGGGTATTCAACGGATCACGATTCCGGCTGGAAATTGCGCCAAGAATTACAAATTTTATTAGCGATCACAAAAAACCCGCAGCCCGTGTAAAAGCCACGGCGGGGGCTAAAAAACGGGCCTCCTGAAACCCGATCCTGACGTCAATTGGTAGTGGAAATCCTTGAATTTCCAAAACCCCTCCCCATCTCAGTTGTATCGTTAACAGCAACGGGATGGAAAATGACTGCTGCACAAACTCTTCGTCCGGCATGGACGCCGTTGACCATCGGTCTTATGGTTCTGGGTTTTATCATCTGGTGGCCGCTTGGCCTTGCGATGATCGCCTATATCGTCTGGGGCGACCGGCTTCACGACACGATCCGCGACAATAAGGATGCCTTCAAGGCCTATGGCGCGGGAAATCAAAACTGGCAGAATCACAGCCGCCGCGCCTCCGGAAATGAAGCTTTTGACGATTACCGGGCGCAGGAACTGGACCGGCTCAGGGCCGAACGGCGCCGGCTCGACGACGAGGTAAAGGAATTTGAAGACTATCTCTCCAACCTCCGCATGGCCCGGGACCGGGACGAATTCAACCGCTACATGAAGGAGCGGGATGACCGTCGCGGCAAATCTCAGAACAAGACAAGTGACAGCGACGTCATTGAAACCTGATCAATCATCGACCCCCAAAGACCTATAGGCCGCCTCCGGGCGGCCTCTTTTTTTGCGCCCCCGTTTTCCCTTGCTCGCCACCGCATGTCATAGTTTGCGCTTAAGCGGATATGATTCGCCCTACCCCTTCCTGGATGCGCTTGCACATGCCTCTTGCCCTTTTCTCCAAGCAGTTTGCGCAGCCGGATGACGGCCTTGAAATCGCACTCGATGGTAAAACCCGTCTGGTCATGCTGAACCGGAACAAGCGGGCGCGGCGGTATATCCTGCGGGTCGACGCTGCCCGAAGGGTGATCGTGCTGACTATGCCGGCGCGGGGTTCCGTGCGCGAAGCTCGAAGGTTTGTTGCACGCAATGAAGATTGGTTGAGGGCGCAGCTGGCGCGTCTGCCGGATGCTGTCCCCTTCCTCCACGGGGCGGTGATCCCGTTTCGCGGGATGCCGCATCTAATCCAACACAATTCCGGCAAAGGCCGCGTCGTGCGGCTTATGGAGGCCATTGAAGAGGCGCCGCCGGTACTCGATATTTCAGGCGACCCGCGCCATCTGCCGCGCCGGTTGACCGACTGGTTGAAAAAGCAGGCCCGGCAGGAGCTAGCCGCGCGGGTCGCAGAACACGCCGCCAGGCTTGATGTAGTGCCCGGCAAACTGAGCCTGCGCGATCCGCGTTCGCGATGGGGATCGTGCGCCGCCAACGGCGCGCTGTCTTTTTCCTGGCGGCTGGTTCTGGCCCCGCCCCACGTGCTGGATTATGTCGCCGCCCATGAAGTTGCCCATTTGCGTGAGATGAACCACAGCGCGGATTTCTGGGCGCTGGTTGAGCAAACCTGCGCGGGCACGGCGGGCGCAAAAAGCTGGCTCAAGGACCATGGCAAGGGACTGCACGGGATCGGAGCCAGCGCATAATGCGCGCATAAAGCCATGCAGCTCAAACCCGATACCATGGCGCTGACGCTTCTGCTCGCCCTGCTCACCTCGCTCGGGCCACTGGCGACCGATATGTACCTACCGTCGCTTCCCGCAATCGCAGCGGATTTTGGTACCTCGATTTCCAGCGTACAACTTACCCTCAGCCTGTTCCTGATTGGGTTTGCCAGCGGGCAATTGATCTACGGCCCGATTGCCGACCGGTGCGGTCGACGCCCGGTACTGATCACGGGCCTAGGGATTGTTCTGATTGCAAACTTGGCGTGCACCCTGTCGCCGTCGATCGACGTGTTGATGTGGAGCCGATTCCTCCAGGGGATCGGCACCGCAGGACCGATTGTACTGGCGCGCTCGGTCATCCGCGATCTTTATTCAGGCAGACGGACCGGCGAGGAACTGGCCAAGGTGGCCGCGTTGATGGGCTTTGTACCGGCCGTCGCACCAACCCTCGGTAGCTTGATCCATGTCGCTTTCGGCTGGCGGATGACGTTCCTCTCCCAGACCGCGCTTGTCATTTTGGCGCTGCTAGTGGTTGTCCTGGCGTTACCAGAGACCAACCGCCACAAGCACCCCGAACCGTTGTCGCTTTTGAGTTTCCCGAAAATCTATATGGGCCTCACCCAAAACAGGCGGTATCTGATCTATGTAGCGGGCCTCTGTTTTGCCTATGCCGGGCTGTTTTCGTTCATTTCGGTATCGTCGTTTGTGCTTCAGTCGATCTATGGCTGGAGTCCGCTCGCGTTCGGGGTCGCCTTTGGCGTTTGCTCGCTTGCCTATGTAGCGGGTACCTGGCTCAGCCGGGGGTATGCCCGCAACCGGGGCATAAACGCCACAATCCGGGCCGGGTCGCTGATGCTCTTTGCGAGCGGCGCTGTTATGGTCGCCCTCCTGGCAACCGGTATTGACGATCCCTATTCTATAACGGCGGCGATGATGATCAACATGGCCGGCATCGGCTTTACCCTGCCCCACAATGTGGCGGGAGGCCTGTCCCTCTTTCCGGAGCGGGCCGGGGCAGCGTCATCGCTTCTCGGGTTTTCGCAGATGGCGTCTGGCGCGATCGTCGGAATTCTGGTGGGTTACGCCACAACCGATTCCGCCTGGCCGATGGCGATCGCGATCCTGATTTCCGGGCTGTTGGCGACCTTTGTCAGTTGGCGCTTACTAAGCGTAAATGCGCCTGAAGCTTCGCCCGGGTGAACCGGAAATCTAGCCGCCGAAAATACGCTGGAGGAATGATTTGCTGGCGCCACCGGTCTCGCCGGCCCGGCTGATCGCTGAAGGCGGCGCCATCGCGGCAGGGTCGTCGGTGCCGACATTGGCAATCGGGACAGAGAATCCCGGGAATTGCGGGTCTTGCTGAGGTACGGGCGGTGGGTAGCCGGGTAAATCCTGCGGCCGCATGCCTTCGTGGATCGCGCCCATGAAATCCTGCCAGATCATGGCAGGAAGGTTTCCGCCAGTAACCCGGTTGGTGGGGGTGGCATCGTCGTTGCCGACCCAGACACCTGCGGCCAGATCGGCGGTGTAACCGATAAACCAGCCGTCGCGGGATTCCTGGCTGGTGCCGGTTTTGCCCGCGGCCGTCCAGTCGATCGCAGCGCGGCGCCCGGTCCCCGAGCGCACGGTCTCGACCAGCATGTCGTTCATCATGGAGACGTGTTCTGGCGCGATCACCCGCCCGGTTCCTGACCCGGACCGTTGGTATAATACGTCGCCAGACGCCGTCCGGATGCTCGAAATAACGTGCGGCAGGATCCCGAACCCGCCGTTTGCAAAGGGAACAAAGGCCGCCGTCAACTCGTAGAGGCTCACCTCAGCGGTGCCGAGTGCGAGGGATAGGTTATTGTTCAGCGTGCCGGTAATGCCGAGCCGGCGGGCGGTCGCGACCACGTTGTTGATACCGACCTCGCGAGCGAGACGCACAGCAACTGTATTGACCGAGCGCGAAAGAGCATTGCGCAAGGTCATGTCGCCTTCATATTCGTTGGAATAATTTGTCGGTGACCAGTCGCCGTAGCTAACCGGTTCATCGCGGCGGATGGTGTCGGGGGTGAGGCCCGCTTCCATCGCGGCCAGATAGACAAACGGCTTGAAGGCTGATCCCGGCTGGCGGTGGGCATCGATAACCCGGTTAAATTCACTTCCGGCGTATGAGCGTCCACCGACAAGGGCGCGGACCTCGCCGCCCGTATCGATTGCGACCAGAGCCGCCTGGCCGGCATTTTTCTCGGCACTGTACTCGTCCAGAATATTGCGCACCGCGATTTCAGCCGCCGCCTGCAAATCCAAATCGATCGTTGTCTCAACGACAATGTCGACGTCCGTGGCGCCGACAAAACCCGGTAACAGATCGCTGACCCAGTCGGCGATATAGTTGGTGCCCGAGGCGCGCGAACGATGCACCAGGGTCGGCGGTTCGTCGACCGCCAGTTGCCGATCGATCGCCGACACAAACCCTGCATTGACCATGGCGTTGAGTACCAGGTTGGCACGTTCTTCGGCCAGCTCGGGGTTGCGCGTCGGGGCGTAGCGCGACGGGGCTTTCAGGAGACCGGCAAGAATGGCGGCTTCGGAGAGGGTGATGTAGCGCACGGATTTACCGAAATAGCGCCTGGACGCCGCTTCGACGCCGTAAGTTCCAGCACCCAGATAGACCCGGTTGAGATATATTTCGAGGATCTCGTCCTTGGAATATTTTGCCTCCAGCCAGACCGCGAGGATCATTTCCTGGATTTTACGGCGAAATGTACGCTCCGGGGTCAGGAACAGGTTCTTGGCCAGTTGCTGGGTGATGGTCGAGCCGCCTTCGACCACCCGCCCGGCCATCAGGTTTTTAAAACTAGCCCGGACAAGACCGATGGGATCGATTCCAAAATGGCTCCGGAATCTCTGATCCTCGATGGCCATGACGGCAAGGGGCAGGTAGTCCGGCATCTGGTCCAGCCGGATATCGCTACCGTACCCGAACCCACGGGTCCCGATGATTTCTCCCTCGCTCGCCGTGATTACCACGTTGGGGGCGCGGTCGGGGACTTGAAGACTGGAAATGCCCGGCAGGCTGATGGCGTAATAGGCGATGACGCCGCCCACCAGCATTGCGGCCCAAATCGACCCTATGGTTCCCCAATAAAGTCCACCAAGGACTACCCGCTGCCAGCGTGGCCGGGTGTTTCGGCTGATCCGTCGACTGCCGCCGCCGCGCCCGTTGCGGCGTGTTGTGGCAGGTCGGCGCCGGTTCGTGGATTTTGCTGCGCCACGGCGTTTTGGCGCGGTGCGGTTTGAATGCGGGCCGGAATTTGCAGCGAATGTCGGCTCAACGCGGCTCCCCGATACCCGGCCTGGCTGCCGTCGTCGCTGAGGTCGCTTGCCACTTCCCGTCGTCATATTGTTCCACTCACTAATACAAATTCCGGACCGATGACCTGCAGGAAAAGCCGTTTTTCCTGCGCGCAAAACCTATCCAAGCAGGTTTAATGGGGGGTTAAGCATCTTGCGCAGGACGCGGCGACGATCAGGGTTTGAATGATCCTGATCCCTTGACTTGAACGCCTGTATTTCAACAGAATGGGCCCTAAGGGGGGATTTCACTATGGTCGGACGATATATTGGCCTGACGGTTGCTGGGCTTATCTGGACCGCAACCGGTTCGGTTGCTGAAACGGCGCTGGAACGCGGTCGTTATCTTGTGAATTCCGTTGTCGGTTGCGGCAATTGCCACACCCCGCAAACACCCACCGGCCCCGCACCGGGGATGGAGATGGCCGGCCAGTTTCTAATCCAGAATGAGGCGTTCAAGGCATACGCCCCCAATATATCGCAGGATAACGAGACAGGCATCGGGTCATGGTCTGACGGCGAGATCATTACCGCTATTCGAGATGGCATCCGCCCCGACGGTACATTGATCGGTCCGCCCATGCCGTTCGAATTTTACCGCGACATCTCCGACACCGATATCCGGGCGATCGTCGCTTACCTGCGAACCGTCCCGGCCACGCGCAATGTCGTTCCCCGATCAACTTTCAACATTCCCTTGCCGCCCGCCTACGGGCCTCCGGTGACTTCGGTTCCCGATACACCGCGGAACGATCCTGTTCGCTACGGCGTTTATCTGACCGGCCCGCTTGGGCATTGCTGGTCGTGCCACACGCCCATGGTCAATGGCCGGCAGGATTTTGAAAACCAGCTCGGAGCCGGTGGACAGGAGCTTGACGGGCCGTGGGGCGTGGCGGTCACCGCCAACATCACGCTGCACGAAGACGGCATCAAGGGGTATTCAGACGACGACATCATCCAGGCTATTACGCAGGGAATCAGGCCCGACGGGTCACGCCTGTCCCCGCCGATGGGGTTTTATTATTACAGCAATATCGCGGCGGACGATCTTGCCGCAATCGTCGCCTATATGCGCACGGTTGAACCCAGACCATCGCCATAGCCACGGCGACGTGACGGGGGAGGGAGTTCTCCTGTTTCAGCTCGGGTATTTGGGATTGACATATTGTTATGTTGGTACCAATATAATATATGATCAAAATTGTTGAACGGGTTCAGACCGGCATACGTGTGGAAAAACGGCTGCTCAAGGTCCTCAAGGGACTTGCAGAGCATCTGGATATCAGCGTCGCGGAGCTGATCGAAGGCATGTCGCTGCATTGTTTTGAGGGCAAGCCGCCATTTTCAGACGACACGCTCGCAAAGATCGTCCAATTGAAGCTGGTGTATGAGCTGGATCTGGACGCCTCCGACAGCCACAATATGCAAGAATCGGACGCTAGCTCATGACCGTTGCAAGCGAAAATCTCATCCAGGCATTCGAAGCGCGCACGCTCGAGCCAAGCGCTTTTCACCACAAAGATCATGTTATCGTGGCCTACGCGCTGCTTTCTAAAAGCTGCTTTATGGACGCGGCGACTGTTTATGCCCGGAGTATCGACACCATGGCAATCAAAGCCGGGGCGCCAGAGAAATTCAACCTCACCATTACGCTCGCGTTTATGAGCATGATTGCCGAGCGTATGGCCGGAGCCGACTACCGGGAATTCGAGGATTTCATTTCCCGGAACCCGGACTTGCTCTCAAGAGATATACTGAAGACCTGGTATTCACCGGCGCGGATGCACTCGGATTTGGCCCGCGCAATGTTCCTTATGCCGGATCGGGATGGCGTAGCCGGTTAGACCCGCATTCAAACGTCCAGATTGGCCACCGAGAGGGCGTTTTCCTGGATAAACTGCCGGCGCGGTTCGACCACGTCGCCCATCAGGCGGGAGAATATCTCGTTGGCTTCGTCCAGCTCGCCTATTTTGACCTGGAGCAGGGAGCGCACGTTGTTGTCCAGCGTGGTTTCCCAAAGCTGATCGGGGTTCATCTCACCAAGCCCTTTGTAACGTTGGAGTGACAGCCCCTTGCGCCCGGCGGTGAACACCGTCGACAGCAGATCGCCCGGCGAATGGATCGGGATTTCCTGATCCTTGCGCCTGAGCGTTGCAGTTTGCCCGTAAATTTCCTGCAGCCGGACCGCCATCTGGTTGAGCTTTCGGGCGTCGCTGGACGCGATCAGCGGGCCATCGATAACATGGCTTTCGCGGATACCGCGGACTTCCCGTGAAAACCGCAAGCCGCCATCGTCGGTCGGCTCGCCCAACCAGCCCTGCTCGGTTTCCTCTGAGACATGATCGAGGCGCTGGGCGATATAGGTCGCTGCCGTCTCCACCTGTTCGCGGGCCTGCAGCAGATTGGGATCAAGCGCGCCGGCGATCGCGGTCTGCTCGACGACAAAGCGCGGGTACCTTGAATGCATGCTTTTCAGGATGTTCTGGACCGCGCGGGCGTCGTCGACGATCCGGAGCAGGTCTGGCCCGGCGCGCTCCTCGCCATTATTCAGCACCAACGTCGCCCCCTCAAGGCCGCATTCGATCAGGTAGTTTTCAAGCGCCTGCTCGTGCTTGAGATATTGCTCAGACTGGCCGCGCTTGACCTTGTAGAGCGGCGGCTGGGCGATATACAGGTAGCCGCGCTCGATCAATTCCGGCATCTGCCGGTAAAAGAAGGTGAGCAGCAGGGTCCGGATATGGGCGCCGTCAACGTCGGCGTCGGTCATGATAATGATCTTGTGGTAGCGCAGCTTCTCAATATTGAAATCGTCCCGACCGATGCCGGTGCCGAGCGCCGTGATCAGGGTGCCGATCTCGTTTGACGAGAGCATCTTGTCGAACCGGGCGCGTTCCACATTGAGGATTTTACCGCGCAGGGGAAGCACAGCCTGGAAGGCGCGGTTGCGGGCCTGTTTGGCGGAGCCACCGGCGGAATCCCCTTCGACCAGGAACAATTCAGCTTTTGCCGGATCGCGCTCCTGGCAATCCGCGAGTTTTCCGGGCAGAGAAGCAATATCGAGCGCGCCCTTGCGCCGGGTCAGTTCGCGCGCCTTGCGGGCTGCTTCGCGCGCGGCCGAGGCTTCAACAACCTTAGAGACGACTATCTTCGCTTCTCCCGGGTGTTCTTCAAACCAGGCCTTCAGGGCCTCGTTGATGGCCCCCTCGACCACCGGGCGAACTTCCGACGAGACCAGCTTGTCCTTGGTTTGGCTCGAGAATTTCGGATCCGGAACCTTGATCGACAAGACGCAGGTCAAGCCTTCGCGGCAATCATCGCCAGTCAGCGAGACCTTTTCGCGTTTTGCGATACCGGCCGCATTTGCGTAGCCTGTGACCTGGCGGGTTAAGGCGCCCCGGAACCCAGCCAGATGGGTGCCGCCGTCGCGCTGGGGGATGTTGTTGGTAAAGCACAGAACATTCTCGTGGTAGGAATCGTTCCACCAGAGCGCCGTCTCCACAACGATCCCGTCGCGTTCTGTGCTTAGCTTGATCGGGTCCGGGATCAGGCTCGAGCGGGTGCGATCAAGGTAGCGAACGAAGGCGTCCAGCCCGCCGTCATATTGCATGATTTCGGTGCGCGGTTCGACACCGCGGTTATCGCTGAGGACGATTTTCACGCCCGAATTGAGGAACGCCAGTTCGCGCATCCGGTGCTCGATGGTCGCGAAATCAAATTCGATCATCGAAAAGGTTTCGGTACTGGGCAGGAAAGATACTTCGGTGCCGGTCGCATCGCCAGCATCCTCGATCCGCGCTAGAGGGGCGACCGGATCGCCGTCTTTGAACCGGATGAAATGCAGCCCGCCGTCGCGGCGGATGCGCAGTTCGAGCCAGGACGAGAGTGCGTTGACGACCGACACCCCGACCCCGTGCAGGCCGCCCGACACCTTGTAAGAGTTTTGGTCAAACTTGCCTCCGGCATGGAGCTGGGTCATGATGACCTCTGCCGCCGATACGCCTTCGCCCTCGTGGATATCGATTGGGATACCGCGGCCGTTATCCGTGACGGTTACCGAGCCATCGGGATTGAGGGCCACCGTGACTTCGTCGGCGTGGCCTGCAAGGGCTTCGTCGACTGCGTTATCGACCGCCTCGTAAATCATATGGTGTAGTCCGGAGCCGTCATCGGTATCACCGATATACATGCCAGGGCGCTTGCGCACAGCATCAAGGCCTTTGAGAACCTTGATCGATCCGGCATCGTAGTCGCCGGAATTCGGGGCCGCAGAATCCGGAGTTTGGGCGTCGTCTTTTTCAGTCATGAGGTGTCCGCAGAAGGGAAGAAAAAAGAATCAAAACACTATACGCGGATATAGGGGAAAAGTCGCTATTTTCCAGCGGTTTCGTGAGATTCGCCGCCACCCTTCAAAGCAGCAAAACCGCACCGGCCTCCACATTGAAATGCTGGGCATCGTTGCCCAGCGAAGCGAACAGGCCTGGGTCTGTCCCGGTGAACCAGGCCTGGGCACCAAGATCGAGTATTTCACCATACAGTGCGTCGCGGTGCGGGGAATCCAGGTGGGCACCAATCTCATCAAGAAGGAGGATCGGAGCGACTCCGCTGGTCAGTTCGCGGACCAACCCGGCATGAGCGAGGATGAGCGCGACCAGCACCATTTTCTGCTCACCCGTGGAGCATTTGCGCGCCGGGATATTGTGACCGTCATGGAATACCAGCAAATCTGTGCGGTGTGGACCTTCGAGGGTGCGCCCGGCTGCACTGTCGCCCGCCCGGTTGGCGTGCAGCTTTGCGCGAAACGTATCTTCGCCATCAACTGCTGCCATGGCGGCGAGATCGTGCTCTACGGTCCCCTGAAGCTCCAGGCGCGCGGATGGAAATGCGCTCCTGGTTCGCCCGGCAATCGCAGCTGTCAGCAATGCGACGGTCTCCAGACGCGCCGCCGCGATTGAAACCGCGTGCTCGGCCATCTGGGCTTCAATGGCGTCGAGCCAGGTCGGGTCAGGCGATATTTCGCCGAGCAAGGCGTTGCGCTGGCGCATGGCGGTCTCGAATGCGTTGATCTGGCGACGGTGGTGCGGCTGCACGGTCACCACCAGCCGGTCGAGAAAGCGGCGGCGTTCCGACGCTCCACCGGTAAACAGCCCGTCCATGGCGGGGGTCAGCCAGATGATCCGGCTATACTCGCCCAACTCACTCAACGAGCGCGCCGGGGCGCCGTTGACCCGCACCGCGCGGCGGTTTTCGGGAACGTCCGGGGCAAACGAGCCGAACCCTGTGCCGATTTCCACCTGGCCGTTCGGTCCCATGATTCGCCCCCATACCGCCCAGCCGGGGGTCCCTTCAGATTCGGCATTGTGACCGGCGATTTCGCCGTAGCCGGCGCCGCGCAATCCGCGGCCATCGCATAGAAACGAGACGGCTTCGAGCAGGTTGGTTTTGCCGGCACCGTTGCGCCCGGTGAGCACAATCGGGCGGGCATCAAATTCCTGCGACAGGGACGAATAGTTGCGAAATCCCGTCAGCTTAAGGGCGTCGATTCGACAATTTTCGGGGGAATCGTGATTTTCAAACTCGGCAGGATCCGCCGCCATTACACTATACGCGCATAGGCATCAGGACGTAGAGCGCGCTGACATCTTCAGGGTCACGTACAAGCGTCGGTGACCCGGAATCGGCCATGCTAAAACAGGCTTCGCCGCCGTCCAACTGGCCCATAATATCGAGCAGGTAGCGGGCGTTGAAACCAATTTCCAGCCCCTCGCCCGCGAAATCAGCCTCCATTTCCTCGGTCGCAGAGCCGCTGTCCGGGTTGATCACCAGAAGCGTGACCTTGCCGGCATCAACGCCGACCTTGACCGCCCGGCCGCGATCGCCCGAAATGGTCGAGACCCGGTCGACAGCGCGCGTGAAGGAAGCCGTATCCACTGTCATGGTCTTGTCGTTGGCCTTCGGGATGACCCGGTCGTAATCGGGGAAGGTGCCGTCGATCAGCTTGGAGGTGAGCACGATATTGTCGAACGCCATGCGGATCTGGTTGCTCGATAGATCGATCGCGACGCCATCGGTGCTCTCCTCGATCAATTTATGAAGTTCGAGAACTGTTTTGCGCGGGATGATCACGCCCGGCATCCCGGCAGCCCCCTTGGGAGCCGGCAGGTCGACCATGGCCAATCGGTGACCGTCGGTTGCGACCGCACGCAATCGGCTGACACCTTCCGCTTCAGCGACGTGGAGATAGATCCCGTTCAGGTAATAACGGGTTTCCTCGGTCGACATGGCAAACCGGGTCTTGTCGATCAGGCGGCGCAAGTCGCCGGCGCTGATCTCGAAACTATGGTCCAGGTCACCGGCCGACAGGATTGGAAAATCCTCTTTCGCCAGCGCCTGCAGGTTAAATTCCGAGCGCCCCGAGCGAAGCACCATACCAGCGCCATCTTGCGCCAGGGCAAATTCAAGCTGCGCTCCATCGGAGAATTTACGCACGATATCGTAGCAGATATGGGCCGGCACCGTGGTGGCGCCTGCTTCCGTAATATCCGCTTTCACTGTCTCGACCACTTCCAGATCGAGATCTGTCGCCCGCAACCGCAACTCGTCGCGATCAGCCTCGATCAGCACATTGGACAGGATCGGAATGGTGTTGCGGCGTTCAACGACGCTCTGCACATGATTGAGAGATTTCAAAAGGGCCGCGCGCTCGATGGTCAGCTTCATGATGGTTTTGCCGGTTCGTATCTGGTTCGGTCCGTCTCAGACCGGTGCCGGGCTATCACGTCCGCTGGTGCCCGCGTCATAAAAATATATCGGACATTGGGAATATTTGAAATCGGGTTGTGACGCAAGCGCAACCCTAGACTAATGCCCGGATGCGGGGATAAACAACCGCACCCGGGATTTGTAGTTGATTGCATATTCGACCCGAATGAGGGATACTAGTCTTTCATCTCTTCGATCAGGCGACGCAGCATTTCGATCTCGCGGGCAAGAGTTGTATCTTCCGAAATCATCCGCTCGATCTTGCGCACGGCGTGCAAAACCGTTGTGTGATCACGCCCGCCGAAACGCCTCCCGATATCGGGAAACGACCGGTCGGTCATGGTTTTCGCCAGATACATGGAGATCTGCCGGGGACGGACCACGGAGCGGGTCCGGCGCGGTGAGATCAATTCCTGTTTGGTCACGTTGAAATGCTTGGCGACCAGGCGCTGGATCCCCTCGATCCGGATCCGCCGGGGTTCAGGGGTTCTTACCAGATCGCGGATTGCGCTCTCGGCGGTCTCCACCGTGATCTCATATTTTGCGAGCTGGTTGCGGGCAACGATGCGGGTAAACGCGCCTTCCAGATCGCGGCCATTGCCGGTGATCTGGTCAGCCACATATTCGAGTACGTGATCCGGCAGATTGAGCTTGGGGAACCGGCGCTTGGCGACCGCCAACCGGCGGCGCAGGATTTCGAGACGCACGGTTCGGTCGAACGGACGCAAGTCGGCTACCAGACCCGCGGAAAGGCGCGAGCGCATCCGCTCATCGAGACTGTCCAGCTCGCTCAACGGCCGGTCTGCGGCAACGACGATCTGCCGGCCCGCTTCGAGCAGCGCGTTCAGGGTATGGCAAAATTCCTGCTGCAGGGTCGGTCCCTGGAGATATTGCATATCATCGATCAACAGCAGATCGATATTGCGGAGCCGGTCCTTGAACGCGACCGCTTCCTTTTGCTTGAGGGCTGATACAAACCGGTACATGAACCGCTCGGCAGTCAGATAGATCACCCGCCGCGAGGTCTGTTCCCGGCGCACTGTCCAGGCGATAGATTGCAACAGATGGGTCTTGCCGAGACCAACGCTGCCATGAACATAAAGCACCTTGAAATCGGCCTTGACCGGGCCTGACCCTGCGACCTGACGGGCGGCTTCATAGGCAAGCCGGTTGGAATCGCCCACGACGAACGAATCCAGTGTGTAGCGCGGATCAAGGGGCGATGCGAGATCATTGGAATCCGTTTCGATCGATGCACCACCGGCCGCAAATCCAGCGGAGCCGGCAAAACTGTCTGGGGCATTCGAATTGGCATTGCGGTCTGCTGATCCAGCATCGCTGACCGATCTGGAAATCACCACAGGCGTTCGCACCCTGATATCGATCTTCATGACCTTATCGGTTTCGTTCCGCCAAAGCGCCAGTACCCGCTCCTGATAATGTGACTGAATCCAGCTTTTCAGAAATTTGGTGGGAACCGAAAGGTGCAGAGAGCCACCATTCAATTCTTCAACTTCGACGCTGGCGAACCAGCTTTGAAAAACTTCCTCGCCAAGCTCCGCCCGGAGCCGTTCGCGGACCCGGCGCCACATGGTTGCCAGACCTTTTTTTCGGCCGCCATTGCCCGGCTTATCGTTTGCCACACCTGATCCACGTGCCGTGATCCCGTTTGCCATTTAATCCTCGTGCCCCCAATTGAACAGGTTGCCTGAAAAGCCAACCCTGATTAACGCCGCCGGTCGTTGCCGGAATTTTCTACCTGTTATTTTGATCCCGGTTGACCGGGTCATGTTCGTACATTGATCGTCTGATCAGGATGACTGATTTGTGTTTTGGTTCCTTCCTATTTCTGCCGCCAGGGCAGGTTTGATTTTTTCCAACCGGCAAGGTGCCCACGCCGGCTCGCTTCGTCGAGGTTCCCCTCAAATCCATCCAGAATATTGTAGCTGTTCGAATACCCGGCCCTCGTCATGGCCGTCGCGGCGGATCGGCTGCGAACACCCGACCGGCACAGCATGTACAATGGTGTGTCGGGCGCGAGCCCGCGGGCATCCAGTTCGGATTTTAGCGTGTCCACAAAATCTGGATTTACCGACATGTCAGGGAAGCGCTGCCATTCGACCAGGATTGCCTCCTGACCGAGGCTTGAGAGGTCGGGGATGCCCACATAACTCCACTCGGCTATGGTTCGGCAATCGATCAGAAGCGACCGGTGTTCGGATTTCAACCGCCCCCAGACTTCTTTCGGCTCCAGATCGCCGGCATAAACAAAGTCGTCAGGCTGGCTCATGACCAATCCCCCAGAAAAGGGGACGGATGTTGCCGGGTTGCGCGAACAAATACACCGAGGTCTGAAGATTGCGCTAGGTTTTCCGGAAAATTCGCAAAACCGCTCTGTGCTGACGAAATTTTCAACATTGCCGCAACCCAACCTTAGACGTAATTTTATTACGTTCGCAAATTTTTTATCTTCGTACAACTTCGCAAAGCTTCGCCGTTACTTGAATAAACAAGCGATATTCCCGGGATTTGAGAATAACGGGCGGTGAAGCCGTCCAGTTGCTTGAAGCCTATACACCTACTCTGGAGGTGGCAAGCCTGAATCATTCTGCGGAGCCAAGATTCCGCCTGTTACCGGTCTTGAATTCACCGGAATCCGGTCCGGCGTTTTCGCGCAAATCGTTGAGAATCAAGCGTTTCGAGACTGTGGACAAGATTGTGGACGACTGCAAAAAAGAATCCCGAAAATGGTCGGTCTGGACCCTGAAATTTCGCAGAATTCTGCCATTTTCTGCTTTGCATTTTGGTCCATGCGCTAAGCCTATGAAATATCGCAAAAAACGGCGTCACGAAAAATGGTTCACGATATATTTCCGGCAGCAGATTTATTCGCGATTTATGCGACGGGCAGACGCGCGCAAGTGTCTGGACGTGCGTTGGTGTAACCCAAATTACGAATTGCAGGTAAAACTATACTTATGGAGCTTAAGGCCAGGACCTTATGCGGGTATCACCCGAACACGCTTGGACAGGCGGGACACCTTCCGCGACGCTGTGTTCTTGTGTAGCAGGCCGTGGCCTGCGGCGCGCATAATTTCAGGCTCTGCCACCCGAAGCGCTTCAGTGGCACCGGTCCGGTCGCCTTCTGCAATGGCAGTCTCCACACGTTTGATAAAGGTTCGCATACGCGTGCGGCGATTGTTATTTTCGATAGTGCGGCGCTCGATCTTGCGAATGGCCTTCTTGGCCGATCTGGTATTGGCCATCAATGAGCCCTTGTTTGCTGCGACGGCACGTCACCCGGTCTGGAGGATGCGGCCCGTCCTTTAACTGATTTTGGTTTACTGCCGGACCCGTCAAACGGCCCATCATTCAAATTGCAGAAACCGGCTCGGCTTATAGACCTAAGGCGGGACCACGTCAACAAGCCTGATTGGGCCCAAGACTCCAAGAAATGTCGAATTTGCAGTCATGTCTGCATCAAAGCGGCGATATCGTCGATATCTTTAGCTGCAAGGCTCCTTGGACCCTTGGTCATCATGTTGCGGCCGAGGTTTGCCCAGTAAATAAATGCCGCGCGGGCCTGGGCCTGGTGCGCGGGCATGCCCGCATTTGCCAGCAGTTCGGCCAGGTAGTCCAGCCGGACATTGTCGACCAGCGCGACTGCATCCGCGACGCTGCTGTCCTGGGCCGCCCACGACCGGATGGCGCGCTCCAACGGGTCTTCCCCGGTAATCGCCCGGCGCATCAATTGTCTCAGCCGGTTGGCAGGATCGGTGGTTTGGTCGATGTCGGCGATGATTTCCTCGGTCCTGAGCCTGCGCCAATGATCCAGGAGGTCGCCGTGAAATGCTGCGATATTGCGAAAATGCCAATAAAAACTGCCACGCGATACGTCCAGGGATTTGGCAAGTGGTTCTGCTTTCAGAGATTGTGGACCGGACGCGGCAAGCATGGCGAGCCCGTGATCCATCCAATTTGTTTTGGTCAAACGAGAGGTCATATCCCAACCATACACTTATGTATTGACATTGCACAGCCCGCGACCTAGTCTCCATACACTTATGTATGGAGAGCGGTATGGCTGACATATTCATGGTCCTGGCGGGGTGCCTCGGGATGGCAATCGCGGTGGTCCACGGCGTTCTTGGTGAAACGAAAGTTGTCCGCCCGATCGAAGGGGCGCCGTCCTCGGCAAAGCGCGTCATGCAGGCGGT
>JAJFGZ010000051.1 GCA_021775855.1 Hyphomicrobiales bacterium | reverse complement strand
CCCATCTGAAAATAACGCGCAATATTGAGCAGCATCGTGGTCGAACTGATCCTGCTCCAAGCCATCGACTATATTTAGAGACCAGCCGAGATGATCTGCAAATAGTGCGGTTCTGAATTCTAAAACTTCATGAAATAATTTTGGGCGTACACGTCTATTGAAAAATATGGCTACAATACATGCCCAATGATCAGCCATTGCGATTTTTCCCAAACTGGATTTAGTAGAAGGCTGATCCATTGCAATATTATTGTGTATCCCCTGAATTGGGGATGTTTGGGGGGGGGTAAAAATGAATATTGAAGAGACTATTTCTTGCATCGAAGGATGTGGAAATTCGAGAGAACTTCACACCGTCATACAAAATTACATTGAGGCCAAAGGTTTTGCGGAATTTTCCTTTATTGACAATAGCAGGTACGGAGTATCCGACCCACTAATTATGAACTCAATACCAAAGGTATGGGATCGAGATTACCGCTCTAACAATTTTATTGACGTCGACCCGTGTTTGCCAATTGCCCGATCAGCCAACACACCTTTCACATGGTCAGATATTAAGCTGCCGGAACGTTTGGGAAAAAGAAAACCCCGTTCCTGGATGGTGATGGAAGCGGCCCAAGACCATTCCTATAAAAATGGGTTGGTTATCCCGTTCCACTATCGAGATCATTTGGGCACTTATTTCTCGTCGGTGTGCACGCTGTTCTGGACGGCATCACCGAGGGAATTCTTGAAGCGGCTTAAATTCGATAAATACGAAATGCATCTCGTGTTTCTCTATTGGGCACAGCGGGCTATTGATGTTGCTACTTCGGGACCCACAGGTAGCCGTATGCGGGACGATACCGGAAGTTCCTATACCGACATTCATCTGACAGACCGGGAAAAAGAAGCTCTGCTTTGGGCTGCCCAAGGTAAGACCAGTGAAGATACGGCAGACATTTTGGGTATTTCACGTCAAACGGTCGAAACTCACATCAAATCTTGCCTGTCAAAATTGGATGTCGCCAATCGTACACAGGCGGTGGTACGCGCGATGTTTCTGGGGCTGATTGTACCTTAGGCATTTTCAATTCGAATAAATGTATTGGCGCAATATTAAAGTTGAATATGAAAGCACACCAACAGCAATAAATAACGGAATGTTGACGGGCAATTTACAAAATTAGAAAATCGAACTATTATCGTTAAAATTAGCACTGATCCAATTTTTACTCAGTCTATTGTGGAGGACAGAATGTCGAAAAAAATTATTGTACTTGCAGCGGCAATTGCCGTTCTAACTTCGTGGGCAGCATGGGGCTACTGGAAGCAACCCGAGCCTACCGCGTATTTTGTTGGTCATACCCATGAAGATGGAAGCACAATTGGCGCACCCCAACATAGTGGTGGCCTCAATAGGCAAGGCTGTCATAACGCCTCAGTACCGTACCATTGTCATCGATAATTTTTTCATCATTTGGAGCCGCTCGAATTCGCGAGGCACCACGTGTACTTGGGAACCGCGTCTTTCTGAGCACTATTGTGATTGCAACAGTGTTGCTCATGACGACGGCAACCACATGGAGCAGTTCAATAATAAGGCTAGAACGGCTGAAGCTCGGAATGACAGTGGCTACCGCCGAACACGTTTTGCAAAGGATGTCATTCGTTGGCCCCATCGTGTGGGAGAATGATGGTCGGGGATATCAATTCGCAACTTTATCAGCAAGGAATGGCAGCACCGTAATAGTAACAAGGTGTGGAAGCAGTATTACCGAGGTCTTGGGGACGTTACGGGGGAGGGCTCAATCAAGGCATACATCTCGTCAGGTGGTCGCACACATGCGTGACCAAGCAAGCATTGACGATATTGAAATACGTTGGCAGGAAAATATTTTCCAACCGGTCCCATCCACGCAAGTGGAACTTACAAGTCGCTCCTTAGGCGGAATTGGAGTGCAGTATTATTCAATTCCGAGGGATAATCACGGCACGTCCGTATACTATTGGAACCGATACATCCGAAACCTCGGTAGATGTAGATAGTCACGGAATTTATTGAAAATGACATAAGCATATGAACCGTTTGGGTCATTTGAGGTCCCGCTCGAGGGTAACACGCGCATCGATGAGGTCCGGAAATAATACTTTGTCCACAATGAGCACTGTTACAAAATGCTCGCACAAATTACCCCCAATCTTGGCTTACAGGACAATCGTTTCAGATATCTAAATCCCCAGAATTACAGTCAAAAAACGACTCAGAGTTACAGATGATTACTCTTTTCCGTTATCCAAAGCACATTGTCGGGAGCAAGCCGCCAAGACGGGCTATTCAGCTGCGATAAATCTCCCTTCACAGATCGATTTTTCCTTTTGGAGTTTTGAGAGGTTCAATTTTAAACTCACCGCCAACTATTGGTACTTATTGGACATTGCTCAGCCCTGATCCATGGTCGTTAATGAATTAATAGCCGACAAAATATTTCCCATATAATCCGGCCCTAGCGGGGCATTTCCCAATCCCTCATAATTTACCTCAATAAAGTTATTATTGATTTTTGAGACAAATGTCTTATAATATTAAAGATGTTATTGAGACAAAGGAATGAGTGATGCTTGTCGGATACGCGAGAACATCAACTGTAGGACAGGAAGCCGGTTTTGAAGCGCAGGTGCGTGATCTGGAAGCCATCGGCGTGGAGAAGATATTCCAAGAACAAGTATCTTCTGTTGAAGAGCGCATGCAACTTGAAGACGCACTAGATTACGTGCGCGATGGCGACACGATTGTGGTTACTAAGTTGGACCGGCTGGCGCGATCCACATCACATCTTCTGGATATAATTGACCGGCTCGAAACCAAGAATGTCGGATTACGTATTCTTGATTTCGGGGGCTCGGCAATCGATACGAAGAGCCCGACAGGCAAACTCACCGTGACTATCTTTGGGGCTTTCGGACAGTTCGAACGGGAACTCATGCTTGAGCGCCAGCGTGAAGGTATCGCTAAAGCCAAGGCCGCTGGAAAGTATAAGGGTCGCAAACCTACGGCGATGGCTAAGGCAGATGAAGTTCGAGAGCTTCAGAAAGCTGGTGTTGGGCCAACAGAAATCGCCAAACGTGTATCGATAGGTAGGGCGTCGGTTTATCGAATTTTGGCGTTAGAGGATTTATGACAATTGCACCGGGGTGCAAAATCAAGAGCCATAGGTGGTTTCACTCAAAATAGTTCTGCCCATAACGGTTTCCTTGCCTCATTTTTAGGAGACAAAGTGTCTGCAATTCTAGGGGCTATTCACACACTACGGGGACGAACTAATTTTGAGGACTAACGCCGTTTTCATATGACGAAGACAGAGTGATATCCCAATTGATGAGCCGCTCGGTTGGTTCCGACCCAAATAAATCTCTATCGTATGACAAAATTTTCACATCCGACAGCGAGCGATCGTTCATGTTAACTCGTTCCATTGCGTAACCTTGCTCAATTGCCGCACGCCCAACAGCTGCAAGTAATTCTTCGGTCGATTGATAATTGTCCTTGCCGAGAGAGAGGGTATGTGTTTCATTTTCTCCGGTGAATGCAAACAAAAAGGTTCCTTTTGCACTCTCTGTTAGAAATTCTTCTTCATGGATATCACTAGCAATATCTTCAATTGAATAAGCATTGACTACTGAAATTTTCAGCGCTCTGTGTGTATTAATCATCCCAGTAGCACTTACTACCATGGCAGCATATAGGCCGTAATTTTCATAGGTCCCTTGCGGGACATAATTCACAACAGAGGGTATTGGTGTGTTGTTCTGATCTTGAGCCAACGAAAATTGAGAGAATATCGTTGTCATTGTCACAATGGCTACCAGTAGTATTTTTATCTGCATGGTCATATTCATCGTGCGCAAGCCTATTTTTATTATATTAGTTTAAGCGCAATCCCTTTAAAATTTATTACCCTAACAGTTCCCTAGATCGAGAACGCTACAGCAAGCCCCACCAAAAGGCCTGGAAGACCACAACTGCTCAAAAATAAGGCGAGAACATGATCTGCTTCTTCATGGTAAACTAAATAAATGGTTCCAATCCAAGCAAAAAAGAAAAAAATAACGCTGTATGGAATTGTAACGTCACCAAAAAGTATGAATGGATAATTCCTGACGACCTCCAAATTTGGCGCTGCAGCGGCTTCAAGAGCTCCAAGCGTCGGCTTCAGAAGAATAAGCCCCCCAACTATCATTGGAACGAGTATTCTTTCAGTCCTTGATCGCGGTTCAAACGGACATGCTGCATTAGAGCAGTTTTTTTTTACCATCGTTTAGCTCCCCCCACCCACATACACAGATTGCTATCTAAAATTTACATTTTATGAGTTTATCCAGAATAGATAGTATGCAAAGAATTTTGTCTACAGTTTTCTGCTATGCGTCAATTATGCATTTGAGAATTTCAGAATAACCCCGATTTTATTATCCATGCGTGAAGCAAACTCGAGATATAAACGTACGCATCTTCTCGCGCCCTAAAAAATTAAATGAAAATGTTGCGCATACGTTGATTATAGTAATTCTAAGTAGATGATTTTATACAGTTTTTGTGTTGTTGAAAGTTTCCCTTCGGCTCCACCAGGTGGGGACTATTCAAAACGCTCCTAAGCGATCCGTAACAGCCGCCTGAGTGGCGAAGCAATCGATCAGTCTTAAAATCAAGAATAGGACTATTGTTACCGTGGGCAGAAGAAGGAACGACAGAAAAAAGAAAGCGAAACGGAAAGATGATGGTCCAGTGATGGTCCAGCATCCGTTTTCAGGTGTCGACCCAGAGATCATCAAGGGTGCTCTTCAAGAAAAAGCAAAAGAGGAAGCGGACAGATTTCCCACCCTAATTAACCGAGTTCAGCAACTCTTCAGAGAAGTCTATCCCCTGCACTTGATCGCGGTCATCTCCCAATACGGATTAATGGCGTTTGTCGGTGATGATGGCGTGGACACAATAAAAACTGGAAACAAAATAGATCAGCACCACGTCGAAATACTGATGGCCATCTCCCTGACTGTGGACAGCCAGCAGTGGGGGCAAGAACCCGCAAATCCTACGGTCGTTCAGGAGACGATGGACCTTGTTGGTGATTTGACGGACGCATTTCACTTCAAGCGTTTAGTCGGTGGCAACAACAATACTGACGAGCAAGAGTGCACAGTTGCAATGCTCCAAGAGAAACTTCGGGTGCATACCCAGATGGTGCGAAACTGGAGCAATTTCTCCGGTGTAGTTGCAATATCAAAGGAACTCTATGGGGCGCTTGATCATCCCTTTCGGGATGCTCACGGATTTTCTGCAACCGAAGCTATTTTGGTCTTAGAAACCGCAACTCGTTCCTACGAGAAGCGACTGAACGACAAGTTTCAGAGACTACGAAAGGTACTGCGCGAAAGGAACCGAAATCGAGTTGCGCGCAAGCTCAATGAACTGTTCCCCGAAATAGTTGGTAACGCAGAAGCCTGGGTTAAGTCGATGCCCGCCGACCTGCCTCGTGATGAATTACAAACCGCTATTATAGATTTAACCGACCGACTAACTTTTTTGATCGCCTTAGTCAATTGCGATGAGATCGCTTCAGAAACGCAGCTGAATGCGAAAACAGTTAGGCTCATTCTATTGTCGCTCTCACATGAGTATGATGCACTTCTAAGCCAGGATCTTGAGCACCTATTTCTAGAAAATCCTATCTGGAGCTCTCCGTTTTTGCACAACAGTGGCAGCTTCTACTGCCCCGTGCCACATGCTGCCTTTAGCCACATTCACCGTATCATGAGACGATTGGCAGATAAGGCGGGGGCTGCAGAGAATTTATCTGACGCTCGAGCAAGGTATCTCGAAGCCAAGATTGAAGAAACGATCAAATCAGCGCTGCCAACATCTAAGATCACTACAGGTGTCAAATGGAAGATTGGAAATAAGACGTACGAAACCGACTTGATTGCCGTGTTAGATCAAACCGTCCTCATCATGGAGGCAAAGTCAGGAGCCCTAACGCCGCAAGGTCTCCGAGGTGCGCCCGAGAGGGTGCGGCGACATGTTCGTGACCTCGTAGAAGAACCTGCACTTCAGTCTACTCGACTTCAGCAAGAGATACTGAAAGCCAAGTCAGGCGACAAAGTTGCGCTGGTGCTCGCAGAAGGTTTGGGCATCGACGCTAAAAATACAGAAGCCATCTTGCGCTTATCGATCACGCTTGATGATTTCTCAGTCCTTTCAAGTTCTGAGCTGGAGTTGAAAGAGGCGGGGTGGATACCAAAAGACCTGTCATTGCCACCAACGCTAAACGTAGCGGATTTAGTGAGCGTGTGTCATATTTTGGATGAACCGGCCTTCTTGCTTCACTACTTCTCCGAACGCGATAGGGTTCAGAAGACCAACATCACGGCAGATGAGCTTGATTTCTTGGGGTTCTATCTCGAAACAGGCTTCAACACTACGGCCATTACAGATGACGAAACAAACCTTATTTTAACGGGCATGTCGAGCGTTGTTGACAGGTATTACAATAGCCTAGATGCAGGGGTTGCTGTTCCGAAGCCAAGACCAAAAATCCACCCTGAGCTCCTAAAATTGATAAAGGCCTGTCAGCAGCGTGGTGTAAACGGCTGGACGCTTCTTTGCCCGACATTGTTAGGCATTGGTAATATCGACGAGCAGAAAAGGCTTTTCAAAGGTTTGGAGCACATTCGGAAAAACGTTCGAAAGAAGTTCCGCGACCCAAAGCACGACTGCGCAGTTGGTGTCGAACCACCTGATTATCGAGAGTATGCTTTTGTGTTCCACATCTATCCTGACGCGCTTAGCGAAGGCCGAAACGCCGCAATGACCGAACTCGCCCAGGAGGCGATGGAGGAGCAGGGTCGACAAAAGTGCATTGTTGTTTCCAAGAAGCTAGAAGAATGGCACCGACCGTATAGCTGCATCGCTATGCTCTCCCAACCAGATGAAATGTGAGAACTTACGTGCTTTGGGTGGTCCAAATGGCCTCAGATTTCTGCTTAACCGAATTAGCATACCGCACAGGGCCATTTTCCGGTACCTTTCTCTGGTACCTTTTGATACTGTTACCATTCGTCGAGACGTTTAATTTCAATGGCTTAGGGAGAAAGGGGACGTTTCCCTCTCCCGCTACCGAGTTTTGTCGCATTCAATGTTCAATTGCTACATAACTATGCTACATTTAAAGTTGGAGTTGATTGAGAAACTGCAGGTTTTGTGGGGTTTTTGACGAGCGGGTTTGCATCTCATCGCCCGCTCCATTTTCTATATCCAGCAAGTCGCCCACCCTCCGCTTATTTTGAAAGATCAGCTACCGATATCCGGAGCCGGTCGTGGCTGAATTCCAGTCGTCGCGTAGCGGACGTCGTGGCCCCCGGTAAAATCGAAATGTATCCGTGGTGGGGGCGCCACAAGTCAGTGTACAGAAGGTGTGTGTGATTCCCGAGCTTGTGGCGTCCACGTGAATCCAGTATCCTGTCATGGCGGTAGGGTTGCGGCTTGATTTTCGATATCCCGCCGATTGCCGGCCATCGACGCATGCGCCGGTCTTCAGAAACCATTCGGATATTTGACAGGATACTCCATGCGACCAACCGGATTTGGCATCGGTGCGCCGTTGCGGCGCAAGGAAGACGCCAGGCTGCTTGTCGGCAAAGGCAACTTTCTTGCTGACATGAATTTTGAAAATGCGGCCCACGCTGCCGTTTTACGGTCCCCGGTCGCACATGCGGATTTTCGTCTGGGGGATATCGATACTGTGCGGGCGCTGCCGGGGATTCTGGATGTGATTACCGGCGTCGATGTGGCGGCGCTTGGCCCGTTGCCCTGTATCGGGCTGCTACCGAACGCCGATGGGTCGACGCCTCCAGTACCGCACTATCCGATCTTGCCGTTGGATCGGGTGCGTCATGTGGGCGAGGCCGTGGCAATTATTGTCGGCGAAACCGCCGAGATTGCACGAGCTGCAAGCGAACAGATTGTCTTTGATTTCGACGAATTACCTTGTGCAATTGATACGGCGTCGGCGCTGGACGAGGATACGCCGGTCGTTTGGCCGGATCTTGGAACCAATGTTGCGTTCGATGCCGACCATGGCGACCGGGACGCTACCGATGCTGCATTTGCAAATGCGACGCACATTGTCTCGCTCGATCTGGTCAATAATCGGTTGGTTTCAAATTATATGGAACCGCGCGGGGCGATCGGCGAATACGATCAGGGAACGGACAAATACACCTTGTCGGTATCCTCCCAGGGGGTGCATCTGATCCAGCCGGTGATCGCGGAAAATGTACTTGGCATATCGACCGACCAGCTCCGGGTGGTTACCCCGGATGTCGGTGGCGGGTTCGGCACCAAGTATTTTGCCTACCGGGAATACGCTCTCGTGTTGTTTGCGGCCAAGCGGATTGGCCGCCCGGTACGCTGGACCGGCGATCGGCTGGAGCATTTCCTTGCTGATTATCACGGCCGGGACAATACGGCACACGCGGAACTGGCGCTCGATGCAGATTACAAATTCCTTGCCGTGCGGGCCAATGTAATCGCCAATATGGGGGCTTACCTTGGTCAGATGGCGGTCTTTGTCGCCGCCAACGGGATCGCGTTGATCCCTGGTTGTTACAGGTTTTCGGCTGCGTATGTACGCTCGCGCGGGGCCTATACCAATACCGTGCCGGTCGATGCCTATCGGGGCGCGGGGCGGCCCGAAGCGGCCTACCTGATCGAGCGGCTGGTGGATAAAGCAGCGCTTGATCTCGATATCGCGCCGGACAAATTGCGCCGCCTGAATTTCATTTCGCCCGGGGAAATGCCGTTCACGACACCAACATTGCGGACCTACGATACCGGTGATTTTGACCAGCATTTGCGGACGGCGTTCGAACTCGGGGACTGGGATGGTTTTTCGACGCGGGCTGAACAGGATACCGCACGCGGCTTGTTGCGGGGGCGCGGATTTGCCACCTATATCGAAGCCTGTTCGGGCGGCGGGCCGGAATACGCCAATGTTATTCTCGACCCGGACGGATCCGCGACCATCCTGATCGGGACCCAGGCATCGGGGCAGGGCCACGAAACCGCATATTCGCAATTGGCGTCCGAGCATCTCGGGATCGATCCCGACCGCATCAATGTCGTCCAGGGGGATACCGACCGGATCATCCGGGGCGCAGGGACCGGTGGGTCGCGCTCGATCCCCGTTGGCGGGACCTCGGTTGCGCTCTCATCTGAACGCCTTGCCGGGCGTATCCGGGAGGCCGCGGGCGAGGTGCTGGAAGCCGCCTCCGGTGATATCGAGCTTGTGGGCGGGCAGGTGCGAATCAAGGGAACCGACCGTGCCGTGCCGATCGGTGAAATCATATCCAAGTTACCGGTCGACGACCGCAGTACCCACGAAGACTGGCAACCACCCGCGGCGACCTTCCCGAACGGGACCCATCTTGTCGAGGTGACCATCGACCCCGAGACCGGTGTGATCGATATCGAACGGTACATCGTGGTTGATGATTTTGGTGTGGTACTGAACCCGATGATGCTCGATGGCCAGATCCATGGTGGGGTGGTCCAGGGGATCGGCCAGGCGATGACCGAGCACACGGTTTACGACACGGATACAGGGCAATTGCTCACGGCATCGCTAATGGATTATTGCCTGCCGCGAGCCGATGATGTGCCGATGATTGAGGTGGAGACCCGGAATATCCCGTCGACCACCAACGCCCTTGGCATGAAAGGTGCGGGGGAAGCGGGCGCGATCGGGTCCTGCCCGGCGCTGGTCAATGCGGTGGTCGATGCGCTCCACCGGGCCTATGGCATCACCCATATCGATATGCCGATGACCCCGTTGCGGGTTTGGGAGGCGATCCGGGACGCGCGATAAATCGCAGTTTAAAATGAACGGGACGCCGCAAAAGCGACGTCCCGCTCCCTCCCTCACACCGCTTGTCCCGGGACAAGCAGCGCAAACATTATTTCTGTGGGATCAGCTGACACACCGGATGCGCTGCCAGACTGTATGCGCCGGCGCGATCAGTTCCTGGCGCCGTACGTTACGGTATTGGGCCGCCACCTGGTAACGGCGGGTAGTCTGGGGTTGGACCACGATCTGTTCGCGCACGTCGCGGAACTGGGCCGGGTAAACGACCACGCGGTTCTGCGCCGGGGAGACCAGAACCTGGCGTTCAACGGTCTGGTATTGCGCCGGATGAACAACGGTCTGGTTCCGTGCCGGGCTGACCAGAACCTGCCGCGAGACAGATGTATATTGAGCCGGGATTTCCACGAGACACATGATCTGTCCGCGCCCGGGGATGTATTTTTCCTGCCATTCGGTTCGCGCCGGAGACACAATTTGGGTTGATTGTTCCAGCCGGTATTGAGCTGGAATGGTTTGAATACTGGTGCTTGCCGGGGTGACCAGCACGCGTTCCTGAACTACCCCGTACCGGGCAGGTTCTGTAATGGTCTCGCGGCGTTCTGGTGTAACCAGTACGCGCCGGACCTGATAACCATATTGCGCTGGGACAACTTCGACCCGGGTGCCGGCAGGTTGCACCAGCTCGCGCACCGTGACGGTCCGGTACCGGGCTTGGACGGTTTGGCGCTCGTAACAGCCCTGCGATACCCCTTGGGGCGGGGTTGCGGAACTTGTTGCTTGAGCGGTCGATGAAATTGCAAGGCTGGAAATCAGCGCCAGGCCAAAGGTAGTTGCAAGTCTAAGCATTACATACTGCTCCTCACGCCTTAAGCGCTGGGAAAGTGTCAATGCCGCATCATTTTAAAGCCCGGTCTGTACCCCTAGCCTCATTGGAGCCGATCAGACTTTGAGATGGAATTCTAAATGGTTTGAATAATTAGTCAATCTGACCCATGCCATGTGATTAATTCCCAGAATTCGGATATTTGTTGATGCAAGGGAGCAGATCATGAATATCAGCAGATTGATCAACGTAGTCGGGTGCCATGCCGAGGGCGAAGTTGGGCGGGTGATTACAGGCGGGGTTTTACCGCCACCAGGCGATAGTCTGCTTGACCAGCAGCAATATCTCAAAAACGAGGCCGATGGCCTGCGCCGGTTTTTGTTGTTTGAGCCGCGCGGTGGTGCATTTACCCACGCCAACCTGATCGTGCCGCCAAAAACTCCGGGCGCTGCCGCCGGGTTCATCGTCATGGAGCCTGATGATTATCCGCCCATGTCGGGGTCGAATTCCATGTGTGTGGCGACTGTGTTGCTGGAGACCGGGATGGTGGAGATGGTCGAGCCTGAAACCCGGATGACGCTTGATACACCCGGGGGCCTGATCGAGATCGTTGCCACGTGCGACAACGGCAAATGCACCCGTGTCCAGACAACCAACGTTGCCAGTTTCGCGACCCATCTGGACCAGTCCCTCGAGGTCGACGGATTGGACACGATCCAGGTCGATGTGGCCTATGGTGGTGCGTTCTTCGTGATCGTCGATGCAGACCTGCTCGGGTTCGCTATTATCCGCGATGAAGCCCGTAAACTAGTCGAAATGGGGGAAGCAATTAAGGAAGCGGCGCAACAACAATTACAGGTAGAGCATCCCGAATTCGATGTTTTCAACGAGATCGCGTTCACCGAATTTACCTTGCCCGTGGTCCTCGAGGACGGCCGTAAGGTTGGACGCAATACCGTCGTTATTTCCCCCGGCAAACTCGACCGCTCGCCCTGCGGCACTGGCACTTCGGCGCGGCTCGCGGTGCTCCACGCCAAAGGAGAAGTTGCTATCGGCGAAGATTTTTTGAGCCGCTCGGTTATTGGCAGCGAATTTACCGGGCGGATCGAATCTCTCGGCAAAGTTGGTGGCTTGGATGCCATCACTCCGTCGATCTCCGGGCGAGCATGGATTACCGGCACGCACCAATACAGTCTTGACCCAGGCGATCCGTTTCCCGAAGGTTATACCTTATCGGACACCTGGTACCGGGCGCTGGACTAGATCCCTTTAAAGAAATCTTTAGCGGCCTGGGTTAGGTTGGCTACATGGGAATAGCACTGAATTCAGCAGTATCAGGCCTGGCGGCGGCCCAAACGCGTTTTGCGTCTGCCGCCGAGCGCGTAACTGTACCGCCATCAAGCGTTCCGGAAGGGCAGAAATCACGGGCCCCGGAGCGGGCGGCCGGGATTCTGCCACCGGCCAATATCAGCGAAGCGGATTTGACCCGCGACGTCGTTGATCTGAAACAGGCTGAACTTGGCTATAGGGCTGCAGCCAAGGTATTGTCGGCGATCAACGATACCGAAAAGAACCTGCTCGATATTCTTTCGTAGTAAACCCCTACAATTCTTTTTCGATCGCGATGTAGCAATGCACGTAATCCATGGCGTGCCCGTTGGGATTGGCGGCGACCAGGTCTTCGTAGCGCTGATAAAAGAGATCAATCAGCGCCTCACGCTCCTCTGGTGAACGCGATGGATCGAGGGCATTCAGGAACACAGTCTCGCTCCACGACCTGAGCGTCGGGATGTAGGACACCGCGAACTCCCGGGTGGTCATGGAATTTGAACTGTCTTCAAATGCTGCCCGGTAGGGACATTTTACAAGCCCGGTATGGATCGAGATCAGTCGCAGCCCGGCCGCACGGACCGGCGAGGTCACATCCTGAAAGGGAGCAGAAAATTCTTCCGTGTTTCGGTAATATTGTGGAAAACTTGCCTGCAGATATTCGGCATCTGAGATGCGGCCTTCGTCGTGCATGCCCCGCCACAGCTGGTTGAATGTATCGAACATGTTGATGCCATCGGTATTGCCGAGATAGCGGCCTATCTCGTCCTTGCAGAAATTCATGAACACCAGCCGCCCGCCGGGGCGCAATTCAGCGGCGCGGCCGAGCAGGATATTTTCCCAGTCGGTTGCAGCGCGAGCGGCGTAGGCGACGCGTGTTTCAACACCCGCCCCGACAACATGTACATGGTTGTTAATCTCGCAGGGTTTTTCCGAAATATAATGCATCGCTGTTGCAGAAAACCCGAAATCGAGGGAGGCGTCGGGCAGGAGTTGGCGGTGGAATCCGATGCCGCAGGCATGGACCAATATGTCCTGAAATTCGGTGTAATAATTGTTGTCCTGATCTTCCGTCAGACCGAGGATATTTTTGAAAAGATTGGAATAATCGTTCGAGGGTAAATCCGTATAGGTTACAAGGATCTGGCGGCCGGGAAATCGGTTGCGCAAAGCCACGACGGTTTCCCTGATGGCCTTTTTGGACGTGCCACCGTCGGCGGCCCCGAAATCCGCGATCTGAAGTGGTGTATTGGCGGGCGGTTCGGGGATCGCTGCCACGGCCTCGACCAGCATGCCCGTTGCATTGTCGATCACGTCTTTGGCACCGCGCGTTGACTGGCTGTAATAACCTGCCCCCTTCATCGCGACGGTGGCCCCGGTCTTGCCGATCGTCATCGTGTGAAACCCCCCTCCCAAGTCTGCTGCTTCATATATTTTAGTTTACCGGTTCTGAGAATGGTATTCGTCGTTCGGACGCATATCGGTCGCCGACGCCATGCGGTTCGACATGTTGAAAAAACACGCAACTGCGGCGATGTCCCAGATATCATGTTCGGAAAAACCCTGATCGCGCAGCGCCTGACGGTCGGCTTCGATAATGGCGTCGGGATGGTCGGTCAGCTTGACTGCGAAATCGAGCATGGCGGTTTGCCGGTTATCCAGATCGGCAGCACGGTAATTCATGACCAGGGCTTCCCCGAGCGCTGGATCGCCGGACAATTGGCGTACCGCCGCGCCGTGGGCCGTCAGGCAGTAAAAACAGTGGTTTTGCGAAGAGACAACGACCGCGATCATCTCGCGCTCCAGTTTTGAGAGGCCCGAATCGGCCAGCATCAGATCGTTATACATGCCCATGAAGGCGCGCAATTTGTTGTTGTCGAAGCTATACGCGCGCAGAACATTAGGGACCATGCCGAGCTTTTCATCGCACTTTTGGAAATAGGCCTGAAGGTCCGAATCCAATTCACTAGTTTCGGGAAGGGGAATTTTCAGGGCGATCACCTTGCCGGTACTTTTATCGCTCATTGTGGTCTCCGTTTCGCGGTTTTTGATCGAGAAATTGGACGGCACGTTCTGGTTGGGGTGATTGAGTAAGAAATTTACATGAATGAACAGCGATTTCTATCGACTTTCTCACAGGATTCGCCAAGATTGCTAAGCGTTTAATGTTTTGAGTCGCAGACAATTTTTGCCGGGATTGAAACAGGGGGGCCTCATGGCGTTGAGCGATAACATCATTCAAAAAATACTTGGTGAAATTGTTGCAGTCGCGGCAAAGCAATTCAAGGCGGGCGCCGATGAAAAAGCGTTTATGGGGGAGCTTTATGCCGGCGCCACTGTTGACGATCTGGAGCAGTATGAACGCGCCGAGCTGGCAGGGACCGGCGTAACGGCCTTCAAATTCCTGTCCCAGCACAAGCCGGGGACCAGCAAGGTTCGGGTATCCAATCCGAATGTCACCGCGCGATCAGATTTCGGCCTCGAAGCGCCGGTTACGGCGATTGAAATACTCAATGATAATATGCCGTTCCTGGTCGACTCGGTCATGGGCGAGTTGCAGGACCGCAGTTACCGGATCCATCTGGTCCTGCATCCGATCATCGAATCGAAGCGCGCGCCGTCCGGCAACCGCAGCAAAGCGGCAACCGCCGAGATAGCCCGCGAGAGCTGCATCCTGATTCATATCGACCGGATCGAATCGCCAGCCGAGCGAGAGGACCTGACCAGTTCTCTTGAAAAAATTCTTGCCGATGTGCGGATCGTGGTGGCCGACTGGCGCCGAATGATGGGGCGTCTCGATGATGCCGTTGACGCCTTCCAGACCAGCCCGCCACCGATCCCCGTCGAGGAGATCGCTGAAGGTATGCATTTCCTGCGCTGGTTGATCGACGAAAATTTCACCTTCCTAGGTATGCGGGAATATACGTTCGATCCATCAGACCCTGAATCCCGGTTTGAATCGGTCAAGGGGACCGGCCTCGGCATAATGCGCGACCCCAATCTTGAAGTTTTGCGACGCGGGCGCGAGCTGGTGTCATTCACGCCGGAATTGCGCGAATTTCTAATGCAGCCGATGCCGCTAATCGTCACAAAAGCCAATGTGCGATCGCTGGTACATCGCCGAACCCATATGGATTATATCGGCGTGAAGATGTTTACCGACCAGGGCAAACTGGCCGGAGAACTTAGGATTGTCGGGCTGTTCACGTCGACAGCGTATACCCGTAGCACCCGCAACATTCCGTTTCTCAGGCGCAAGATCGATTACGTTTTGCGCTCGACCGGGCACGAGGAAGACAGCCATACCGGCAAGGCGTTGCAGAATATCCTGGAACAATATCCGCGCGATGAGCTGTTTCAGATCGACCCGGCTATTCTCGCGGATTTTGCGCTCGCGGTGCAGAACCTCAACGAGCATCCCCGGATCAGGGCGTTGGCCCGTGTCGACCGGTTCGACCGGTTCGTTTCGGTCTTGGTGTTCGTCCCCAAGGACCGTTTCAGCACCGACGTGCGTGAAGAAATCGGACAATATCTGGCTGAGAAGTTCGATGGACGCGTATCTGCTTTTTATCCGACATTCCCGGACGGCACGCTGGCCCGGGTGCATTATATTATCGGTCGCTATCAGGGTGAGACGCCGAAACCGGCCCAGGCGCTTTTGGAAGCTGATATCGCAGACATTGTACGCGATTGGGACGACCGGCTTTACGCCGCGCTCGCCCGCGGAACCGACCTGTCAACACTTGACGAGCGACGCAAACGCTATACCGGGGCCTTTTCAGGCGCCTATCAGGAAACCTTCCGGGCCAGCCAGGCAGTGCGCGATATCGAGGTTATGGAACGCCTGGCCGGAACGACCTCGATCGAAGTCGTGTTCGAGGATCGGAGCCCCAACGGGGTGCAGAAGCCCGGATTGAAACTTTACAACCCGGATAATCCGATCGCCCTCACCGAGCGGGTGCCGGTACTGGAGAATATGGGTTTTGATGTCATCAGCGAGCGCTCTTACGTGATAGATCCTCGTGAAGGCGGGCACGTATCGTTGCACGAAATGGCGCTCGAGGTTCGCGACTGTAGGGCGTTTGATCTGGATAAGTGTGGCGCCCTGCTGGAAGATTGCTTCAAGGCCATCTGGGCAGGGCAGGCCGAGAATGACGGTTATATCGGGCTTGTGCTTGGCGCCGGGATGTCTTGGAACCAGGTTTCCATCCTCCAGGCCTATAGCCGATATTTGCGCCAGGTCCGGATCCCGTTCAGCCAGGACTATATGTGGTCGACGCTGAACCGGCATCCGCGGATCGCTGCCAGTCTGGTTGCGTTGTTCGAGGCTAGGTTTTCAACCGAGATTAAGGGCGATGCGGGATCGCGTAAGAAAACTACCGATCGGATTTGCGGCAATATCCGCAAGGCGCTGGAATCGGTCGAGAGCCTGGACGAAGACCGGATTGTCCGGCGTTTCATGAATCTCATTCTGGCGACCCTACGCACCAATTACTGGCAGCGGGAAGATAATGGCGATCGCCGGACGACTCTGTCCTTGAAACTCGATTCACGCACGATCGATGATATGCCGGCACCGCGCCCGTTCCGCGAGATTTTTGTCTTCAGCCCGCGGGTCGAGGGGGTGCATCTGCGTTTCGGCGCGGTCGCCCGCGGCGGCTTGCGCTGGTCCGACCGGCCACAGGATTTCCGCACCGAAGTGCTCGGTCTCGTCAAGGCACAGCAGGTCAAGAACGCGGTGATCGTCCCCGTCGGCTCGAAGGGCGGGTTCGTTCCAAAATTAATGCCGGCCAATCCGGGCCGCGAAGAATTCATGGCCGAAGGGATTGCGACGTATAAATTATTTGTCGGATCGCTCCTGGACATCACCGACAATCTTGATGGCGACAAGGTGATCCCGCCGATGAATTTGGTGCGTCACGATGGCGACGATCCCTACCTGGTAGTCGCTGCCGATAAGGGCACCGCATCCTTCTCGGATATTGCCAATGGGCTAGCCGATGACCGTGGTTTCTGGTTATCGGATGCATTCGCATCGGGCGGTTCGGTTGGTTACGATCACAAAAAAATGGGGATCACGGCGCGCGGTGGCTGGGAGGCAGTGAAGCGCCATTTCCGTGAGATCGATCGCGATGTGCAAACAGTTCCCGTGACCGTCGTCGGGGTCGGCGATATGTCGGGGGATGTTTTTGGCAACGGCATGCTGCTGTCCGAAAAGATCAAGCTGCTCGGGGCCTTCGATCACCGGGACATCTTTATCGATCTTGATCCCGATCCGGCGAAATCTTTCAAGGAACGCAAACGGCTATTCGAGCTGGAGCGTTCGTCCTGGCAGGATTACAATAAGAAGCTGATCTCAAAGGGCGGCGGGGTGTTTTCGCGGCGCGACAAATCGATCCCGCTCTCAGCCGAGATGCAGGATTTTCTAGGGTTGAAAAAAGCCAGCGTCGCACCGAACGAAATCATCAATGCGATATTGAAAGCGGATGCTGACCTGCTCTGGTTCGGTGGGATCGGCACTTATGTGCGCGCTACGACTGAAAGCGACGATGATGTGGGCGACCGGGCGAGCGATGCGTTCCGGGTGACGGCGAAGGAATTGCGGGTCAAGGCGATCGGGGAAGGTGCCAATCTGGGGGTCACCCAGAAGGCACGGATTGAATTTGCCTCGCTTGGGGGCCGGGTTAACACAGATGCCATCGACAATTCGGCCGGGGTGAATTCGTCCGATGTAGAGGTCAATATCAAGATCGCCCTTGGCAGCGCGGTGCGCGACAAGCGCCTGAAAATGCCGGCCCGGAACAAATTGCTCGCGAGCATGACCCCCGACGTGGCCCAACTCGTGTTGCGCAACAATTATCTCCAGACCCTGTCGGTCTCGCTTGCCGAGCGCCGGGGTATGGATGATTTCGGGTTCCAGGTCCGGCTCATGCAGGACCTCGAGTCGCGCAATCTGCTCGACCGACAGGTTGAGGATCTGCCTGACGACCTGTCGTTGATGGAGCGGGAAACGGCAAACGAACCATTGACCCGGCCGGAACTTGCGGTCCTGCTCGCTTACGCCAAAATCACGCTTTACGACGAGATGTTGGCGAGCAGCGTGCCGGACGATGATTATCTGGCCAAAGAGCTGATGCGTTATTTTCCGCCGGCTCTGCAGGAGAATTATGCCGGCGATATCGCGAGCCACCGGCTGCGGCGTGAAATTGTCGCCACGATGCTCGCCAATTCCATGATCAATCGCGGCGGGCCGACCCTGATCAGCCGGCTGGTCAATCAGACCGGGGCCGATGTGGGAGAGATTTCCGCGGCCTACGCCGTGGTCCGCGACAGTTTCCAGATGGGCGAATTGAACGCCGAGCTGGACCAGCTCGATAACCGGATATCAGGCATGCTGCAGCTCGATCTGTATATGGAGGCGCAGACGTTGCTGCGCAGCCAGATGATCTGGTTCCTGCGTAACGCCCCTTTGGAAGACGGCATCGGGGCGCTGGTAGAGCGGTTTGGCAAGGGTATCAAGACCGTACGCACCAACATGTCTTCGTTCCTGCCGAAAGAACGCATTGCCGCATTGAAAAACCGGCAAGCGGATCTGGAGGAAAAGGGTGTCCCCGCATCCCTTGCCGGATGGCTGGCGTCCCTCGACGTGCTCGATACCGCTTCCGATATCGTGCTGATCTCGGAGCGCGCCAAACGGAGCGTCGAGGATGTCGCCAAGGTGTTTTTCAATTTGGCCGAATTTTTCGGGACCGACCAGATGGTTGCCCTGTCACGGCAATTGGATGTGCCGGATTATTTCGACCGGCTGGCACTCAGCAGATCTCTCGATCTCATGTCCGAAGGTCTGCGGCAAATCACCGTCCAGGTTCTTAAAACCGGCAAAAACGGGCAGGCGGCCGTCGACGCCTGGCTGAAACCCCGTGCCAAAAATGTTGAACGGACCCGACAGGCACTCACCGATATTGTCAGTGGTGGCGAGCCGAGCCTGTCGCGCTTGTCGGTCGGCGCCAGTCTGCTTGGCGATTTGGTGCGTGGTTGATTTGGACTTACGTTGTATAAGCAGCTGGTGAAAACTAAAGAAAAACGGGCTGTGTTTGGCTGGGTTATGTTCGATTGGGCGGCCCAACCCTATTTTACGCTCGTCACCACCTTTTTTTTCGGCCCGTATTTTGTCGCGTCCCTGGCGCCCGATCCGGTCACTGGACAGGCCTGGTGGGGGTACGCGACCAGCGCCGCCGGTTTGACGATTGCATTCCTGTCACCGGTGCTGGGGGCGATATCCGACGTTACCGGGCCGCGCAAGCCATGGATTTTATTTTTCTCAACCTTCTTGGTATTGGCGTCGGCTGCTTTGTGGTTTACCGAACCCGGCGTGCCGGGGAGTATAGGTATTGCGCTCGTCGCTTTTGCGATTGGTCTGATCGGGGTCGAGTTTGCGACCGTTTTCACAAACGCGATGATGCCGTCCCTGGTCCCGCCCGAACGCCTTGGCCGCTTGTCGGGGCTCGGATGGGCGACAGGATTTGCGGGTGGTCTGATCTGTCTGTTTATAGTGCTCGCATTTTTTACTTCGTCGGCTGAGACAGGCCAAACCATGCTCGGTTTTGCGCCGTGGTTCGGGCTGGATCCCGAAACTTTCGAAGATGCCCGGGCAACTGGCCCTTTCAGTGCAGTTTGGTATCTGATTTTTATAATCCCGCTGTTGTTGTTCACCCCGGATACCGAGCGAAATTTATCTCTTCCCGGTTTACGGTTTGCGCTCAGAACCGGACTTGTTGATTTGCGGACGACGCTATCGGAGATCGATTCGCACCAAAACATTGTCCGATTTCTGATCACCCGGATGATCTATGCCGACGGGCTTGTGGCTCTCTTTGCCTTTGGCGGTGTGTACGCGGCATCGGTGTTTGGCTGGGGTATCACCGAACTTGGGATGTTCGGGATTCTGCTCACCATAACCGGGCTGATCGGCTCGCTGATCGGGGGCCGGCTCGACGATATTATCGGGCCCAAGCCGGTTATCCAGATCGCGCTGGTGATCCTTGTCCTCTCAACGCTTGCGGTTCTGTCTGTCGATAGGGATACAATCTTTTTTGTGATCCCTGTGGACGGCGATGCAGTGGCGGGCAGCGGGCCGTTTTCCACTTTGCCGGAAAAGGTTTATATGGGGCTCGGGGCGATCATCGGGTTTGCCGCTGGACCGGTTCAGGCGGCAAGCCGGACGTTGCTGGTGCGGTTGGCGCCCCGGGAAAAAATGACCCAGTTTTTTGGGCTGTTCGCCTTGTCCGGAAAAGTTACAAGCTTTGCCGGGCCGATGCTGGTGGGGTTGGTAACAGCGTTCTCGGGGTCCCAACGGGTTGGAATTTCGGTCGTTTTAGCCTTCTTCGTGGCTGGTATTGTGGGCCTCGTGTTGGTTGAAGTGCCGACAACCGAGACATAGTCGTCAGTGCCGAAAATGACGCATACCTGTGAAGACCATGGCGATTCCTGCTTCGTTTGCGGCTTCGATTACCTCGTCGTCGCGCATGGACCCGCCTGGTTGGATAACGGCGGTGGCACCGGCTTCGACAGCGGAGAGTAACCCGTCGGCGAACGGAAAAAAGGCGTCCGACGCGACAACGGAACCTTGCGTTGCGGGGACACCACTGCCAGCGGCGTCGATGGCTTTTCGGGCGGCGATCCGGCTCGAATCGATCCGGCTCATCTGGCCTGCACCGATCCCGACCGTTGCCTTGTCCCGCGCATAGACGACGGCATTGGATTTCACGTGTTTGGCAACCCGGAAGGCAAAAATCATGTCGCTGATTTCGCGGGCGTCGGGTGCGCGTTTTGTGACGACCTTCAGATTGTCCTCGAGAACAATGCCATTGTCCCTGGTTTGGACGAGCAGGCCGCCGCCAACGGTCTTGGCGAAGATCCCGCCGGCAGCCGGATCGGGCAAGCCTTCCGTGAGTAATAGCCTGAGATTTTTTTTGGCCGCGATAATCGCTTTCGCCGCCTCGTCAGCGCCGGGCGCGATAATCACTTCGGTAAAAATCTCGGTCATGGCCTCGGCAGATGCCGCGTCGAGCGAGCAGTTGGCGGCGATGATACCGCCAAAAGCGCTGGTGGAATCGCACGAAAATGCTCGTTTGTACGCCTCCAATAAATTTTTTCCGAGCGCCACGCCGCACGGATTTGCGTGCTTGATGATCGCAATTGCCGGGCTTTCGGACGGGTCGAATTCGGCAACCAGTTCAAACGCCGCGTCGGTATCATTGAGGTTATTGTAGCTGAGCGCCTTCCCCTGGACCTGGCGGGCAGTCGCGATCCCGGGGCGGGTATCGCCGGAGCGGTAATAGCCTGACGCCTGGTGAGGGTTTTCGCCGTACCGGAGCAGCTCGCCGCGCGTGCCATGGAAGGCAAGACGGTGTGGCAGCGGCGTTGCCTCAACGCTGTTGAACCATTGGCCAATGGCGCTGTCGTAAGCTGCAGTGCGGGCGAAAGCCTTGCCGGCAAGGGTGCGGCGCAAGGAGGCGCTGGTGGTACCGTCGGCATTTGTCATTTCGACCAAAACGCGATCATAATCCTGGGGGTCAGTGACAACAGTCACGGCGGCATGGTTTTTGGCGGCCGAGCGAATCATTGCCGGTCCGCCGATATCGATATTCTCGATTACGACGTCAAAATCCCCGCCGCCAGCAACAGTTGCTTCGAACGGGTATAGATTGACCACGATCAGATCGATCGCTGCGATGCCATGGTCGGCGCAGGATTTGTCGTGGCTGGTATTGCCACGCACCGCCAGCAAGCCGCCATGGACGTTCGGGTGCAGGGTCTTGACCCGCCCGTCCAGCATTTCCGGGAACCCGGTCAAGTCGGACACATCCCGGACATCAAGCCCGGCCTCACGCAACGCCTTCGCCGTGCCCCCGGTGGAGACGATTTCAACATTCATTGCGGAAAGCGATTTGGCAAATTCCACAATACCGGTCTTATCCGAGACCGAAATCAGGGCCCGGTTTATTCTGACCGTCTGGTCTGTCATGATTGTTGCTCCCGGGGTTCCGTGATTTCCGGCGCCGAATCTGAACGCGGTCCGGTTTCCACCCGGTGCAGGATCCACGCGATATCCGGCTTCTCAGAAACATTACCGTTGAGCACGATTTGGCTGGTGCGCATGGCGCCGTTGGGCTCCGACAGAAATACGCTCTCTTCAATTTCGATATCGATCCCATCTGCGGTGAAGACCCAGACCTCGCGGCTGGGTAAAGTCAGCAAGACGGCATCCTCGCCGCTCATGCGCGACACCTCCACATCGGGATGGAGGTGAAACCGGGCGGCGTAGGTCGGGTCCGACCGGTTCCGGCCAACCTCGAAATGGTCGTGACCGCGCAGCGTGCCGCCGGCGGGATCGATATTCAGTATGCGTTCATGAACAATATTGAATGGCGATTTGTAACCATCGTGGGACAGCGCAAGATGAATCCCGTCGCTGTTTTCGGTTCGGTCGATTTTGACTGTTCGCGGCCCGCCGACCAGAAGATCGCCGGCATACCGGGCGACCAAACCGCCGTCGAAAAATCGGGCGGAAGAGGTGTTGGCGATCGAAACGGTTGAATGGGCGGCGGTGGTACGCGCGGCAAGAACCCAATCGGCGACGGCAATTGTCGGGTGGCCGCAATTGACGATCACGCGCTGACCGGCCGTGCTCATCTCGAACGAGAGACAGCCCGCATGGGCGCTTTGGCTGGCGGAGGCGGGGGGTGGCACACCGGCATCCACGATCACGACTGTGCTGCCGGCTTCCATCCGCTGGTAGCCCGAATGCGGGGCATTCCCGGTCGGCTTGCCATGGCCGTCGTCGTAGGCAAGGACGGTTGCCAGCGCGTCAGCCGGGGTGCTGCTCATACCGTTGAACAGCGCAAAGGCACCGTCGGTATGGCGGAAAAACCGCAGCATCGGCATCGTCCGGTCGATGGCATTCAGAAGCGCGTTGGGGGGCGGAATTTCGCGCGCGGTAAAGGTCTGGCGGAGAGGAAGAAGATCCAACAGCAATTCGATCAAGATGGCCGGGTTGCGGCTGATATGTCCGCCGTCGGGCAGGATCTGGCGTGTCAGTTCCTGGTCCAGCCAAACCGCGCTCTGGCGTTGCAGGCGGGGTAATCCGGTGAGGCAGAGACCGGCAAAATTGAGTGCAATTATGGACAATAGCCGAGCCTGGCCATTGTCGCTGTCGGACGCCGCCCGGCGCAGGTATCGGACTTGGCGGGTCAGGCTTTTCATGAAGGTGCGGTATTCGTTCCGGTTGGCGCCATTGAGAATGAGGGGCGAATGGCTGATCCAAGAAATGACCCGCCGCGCCACAATTTCAGGTGACCAGGATGGTAACTGAAATTTTCCCTGGCGCACGATCCAGTCGGCGACCAGCGAACGCGCCCGCGCCCGGGCGACCTCATTATCGGCTGCGCGCAAGTGGCGCAGCCAGTCGAAACCCAACAGGCTTTCCTGCCAGGCGCGCGATGGCGGGGAAAGTTCGAACGGCGATTTGGCCCCCGCCACGACAACAGAGCCACCGAGCGAAAACCGTCCCCCGAACAATTCATTGGCCATAACAGGGTCGCTGGTTCGAATATCTTGGGGCGCGAGCAGCAGGCGATCGGAGGTGCGCCCGCCATACCGCCAGCGGTAGACGCGCGAGCGGTGAACCCGGCCGCGCATATTGCGCAGCCAGCCTCTACCAACAAGTCTGATCAATTGTGTCGATCCAGCCATTCCGCCGCCGCTAGAATTGCGTCCGACCCACCGGGAATCAGGGAATCAAACACGCGCATATCGATACACAATAGGTCCGCGCCACGCGCAGTACAAACTTAACCGTCGATCAGGCCGGGGTTTTCACCAGACGGGATGCAAAAAAGCCGTCCATGCCGCCTGTTGTCACGCCGTCATTGCGGGCGGGCGGGGTCATGAAGGGTAGGGTGCGCAAATGGCCATCCTCTGTGATTGCGCTTTCCAAGCCGCCAATTTCATCGGGCAGGATGGGGACGATCCGGAAATCGGGATTGCGTTCAAGAAACGCGCTGATCTGGTGTTCGCCTTCGCGCGGGTCGAGCGAGCAGGTACAGAAAACAATTGTGCCGCCAGAGGCAACAATTTTTGCCGAATGATCCAGAAGCCGCGCCTGGAGATCGACAAACTGATCGGCGCGCGCCGGGTCGCGGGTGCGGAGGATATCCGGGTGGCGGCGGATCGTGCCGGTCGCGTTGCACGGTGCATCGATCAGGATCATGTCGGGCGCTTTGGCGGGGTGCCATGTGAGCGCGTCCATGACAAGAATATTTGCGCTCAGGCCGGTCCGGGCTAGGTTTTCGTGCAGCCGCTTCAGGCGGCTCTCGGAGCTGTCGATGGCCGTCACATTAGCGCCACCGGCGGCCAACTGAAGCGTCTTACCGCCAGGCGCCGCGCACAGGTCAGCGATGTGTTTGCCTTTGATATTGCCCAGCAATTTCACCGGCAGGGAGGCGGCGGCATCCTGCACCCACCAATCGCCATCCTCGTATCCCGGGATTTTTTCAACCGTGCCGTGATCGCCGAGGCGGATCGACCCGGTGACGAGCAGGGCGCCGCCGGTTAGGTCGGCTATCGCTTGTCCGCTGCCCTTCGGCGTCAGATCGAGGGGAGCCTCGCTTAGATGGGCGGTGGCAATTTCACGGGCAATGTTGGTACCCCATTGTTTGCTCCATATCCCGAACACCCATTTCGGTGTGTTCAAAACCGGAGCATCGAGGCCGTCGGTGATTTCTTTTTCAGCTTCCGAAATCCTGCGTAGTCCGGCATTCACGAGGCCCTTATGGTGGCGGGCGCGGCGGTCCTGACCGGTGAGCCGGACCGCGAGATCGACGGCGGCATGGTTTCCAATCTCCATGAATAAAATTTGCGCGGCGGCGTTGAGCAGGATGTAGCGCAGGTTGCCGGCGCGCGACGGCAGGCCCCGCCGGTAAGTATGGCGCAGTACTGCGTCCAGTTCACCCAGGTGGCGCAGGGTGATGCGGGCGATCGTGCGGGCCATCATTTGGTCCCGATGGCTGAGGCTGGCGGTAAGGACGCACGGCGCCAAAGGCTGGTCGATGTCCGGCAGGGGCTTTTTATCGCCCAAGACCGTCGCGGTTAGAGCAAGCGCCAGTTTGCGCGCCGGGAGCCCGACCTGGGCCGGGTTTCCGTCCCGTCTGGTGTCGGTGCTGGTCAGGACCAAGGTCCGGAACCGGCGGTGCCTGGATTGCCGAGATCGGCGATGGATTGCGGCCCGGTCGCGCCCCATTCTTCAGCCAGGTTTTCAAGCGCGGCCACCCGGCTGGCGGTATCCGGGTGGGTCGAGAACAATCGGTCCATGCGTCCACCAAGCAAGGGGTTGATGATGAACATATGGGCGGTCGCCGGGTTGCGCTCGGCGGTATTATTGGGGATTTGCCGCGCCGCGCCCGCTATCTTGTTCAAGGCGGTCGCCAGCCAAAGGGGCCGGCCGCAATATTCCGCGCCGAGCCGATCGGCTGAATATTCGCGGGTCCGGCTGATCGCCATCTGGACAATGGATGCGGCCAACGGCGCGAGCACCATCATGGCAATCGTGCCGATCAGCCCGAGCGGATTGTTGCTGCGATTGCCGCCCATAAAGAAAGCAAAACTGGTAAGCATGGATATCGCGCCGGCGATGGTTGCGGTGATCGTCATGGTCAGCGTATCGCGGTTTTTGACATGCGCCAATTCATGGGCCATGACGCCCGCGACCTCTTCGGGGCCTAGAAAATCCAGCAACCCGGTTGTGGCCGCGACAGAGGCGTTTTCCGGATTGCGCCCGGTTGCGAACGCGTTCGGTTGGGGGTTCTGGATCAGGAACACGCGCGGCATAGGCAAATCAGCTTCGATCGCCAGACGGCGCACGATCTCGTAATATTCGGGGGCGTTTTTCGCATCCACCTCGACTGCATTGTGCATCCGCAACACCGCGTTGCCGGAATTCCAGTAGCTGTAGCCGTTCATGGCAAGGGCGATCAGAAACGCGACGATCATGCCCAGTTGGCCGCCGACCATATACCCGATCCCCATAAAGAGGGCAGTCAGGGCGGCAAGTAGAATGGCGGTTCGGAAAAAATTCAAATCGGGTCTCCGTCAAATTTCAGGTTGTTGGAAGGTTAATCACGTCATTGGCCGTGCGTCTATTGGTCAGGATGGGAAGCCGGGCGGATTTGTTCAAGGCGGATTGGAAAATTTACCGATATTTAACCTAGAAATCGCGCAAAACGGCAGAAACCGGTGAATTAGAACGCTGAACCGAACGAGCTGACCGCGTTGGCACATGCGCTGCAACGTCTTTGTTGTGGGGAGACGGTTGTGTCAAGGAGGAACAGTTTATGTTCAGCGCCTTTGATTACCGCTTCAGAAGCAGCCCGGCTGTTTCATTTCGTGGCGACCAGGATGGGTCCGTTGCCATTATATTTGCCGCCGCTATTCTGGTGCTGACGCTGGCAGCCGGCGTGGCGATGGATTATGCCCGCGCTGCGCGTCTGTCTTCGATCACCACGACAGCTTTGGATGCGGCAGTTCTGGCTGCCGCCAAGGATCTTGCAGCAGGCGCTTCAAGCGCCGATGTGGACCAGACGGCGGAAAATTTTTTCAACGCCAGCATCGCCAACTACAATCTTGACGGGATCAGTTTTTCGAGCCTGACGGTTCGCCAGGACCCGGTCAACGACGAGGTCAATATCTCGGTTCAGGCTTCAATGGAGACCGCTTTTGTGCGCCTCGCGGGGATCGATACAGTGAGTTTTGGGGAACGGGCCGTGGCGACGTTTGCCTCCAAGGATATCGAATTGGCCATGATGCTCGATGTCAGCGGGTCGATGGGTGGATCGAAAATTCGCGATTTGCGCGATGCGGCGACAGACCTGGTGGATATCCTTCATAACGGATCACCGCAGAACGACGTACGCATTGGGATGGTTCCCTATTCCACATCGGTCAATGCGGGCAGCTACGCCGATCCTACAACCGGCGGCGCATCGGTACGTTGTGTGACCGAACGCGGGGGTAGCAACGCCTTTACGGACATCTCGGCAACATCCGATCCGCTTGGCGGGTCCGGCGGGATTTATTGTCCGAACGCGGAAATCGTCCCGATCACCGATCAGGAGCGCGCCATGAAGCGGCGCATCCGCGGGCTTCGCGCCGGTGGCTGGACCGCGGGTCATTTGGGCGTTGCCTGGGCCTGGTACATGGTGTCGCCGGAATGGGCGGATGTTTGGCCGGCCGCCAGTCGGCCGCGGGCCTACGGTTTGAACGACAATATCAAGGCGGTTATTCTGATGACCGACGGGATATTCAATACCGCATATGTTTCCGGGAATGGGGATTCTGTAGAGCAGGCCGAAGACCTTTGCGACAATATGCGGGATGAAGGCGTTGTCATCTATTCGGTCGCCTTCCAGGCCCCGGCCTCGTCGGAAGCATTGTTGCGCGATTGCGCCGATGTGAGTGTGCGGTTTTTTGACGCCGATAATGGTCAGGAATTGCGCGAGGCCTTTCAGCAAATCGCGCTTTCGCTCCTGCAACTTCGGATTGCCGAGTGACAGGCCACAATGTCAGTGATATTCAAATTTGACAAAGGGTCGGCAATGTTGTCGGCCCTTCGAATTTGAGACCAAATGACGGATAGCGGAAAGAAGAAGTCAATGGATGCAGCCGCCAAGCGGGCGCTCGCTGAGGCTGCATTACGCCGTGCCGAAATCGACCGGAATACCGAGACAATGCCCAAAGAAGTATCGGGACGCGATGGTCTTGAACCCGTGCGCTACGGGGATTGGGAAAAAAAGGGCATTGCCAGTGATTTCTAGATTTTTGCGACGGCCGGGGGGATCGCGCCATGGGCGCTGAATCGCGGCTCAAGAGTTTTAAACAGTTTTTAGCCCATGGGCGCGAGCGACTTGGCTTCGAGACGGGATTCGTTCTTTGGGACGGGTCGACCGTTCCTGACGATCTTGCACCGGATGCGCTGGCCATTGTGCTTTCCGATGAGGGCGTAATCGCGGCTATGACCCGGCGGCCCAATCTCGAAACATTTGCCAATCTCTGGGTCAGCGGACGGCTGGATCTGCGCAACGGCACGATTTTTGATCTGGTCCAGGCACGGCCGAAAATGCGGACCCGTGAGATTCGCAAAACAGTCAATAAATGGCTGGCGGTGAAGGCGCTGGCGAAATTTCTTTTTGTTCCTCGCGGCGGACCATGGCCGCTTGAAGTGGTTCCCGACCAACGACCGAGCGATGGTAGCGCGGCGGAGAACGAGAAAAACATTCAATACCATTACGATGTCTCCAACGCATTTTACGCGCTGTGGCTGGATAAGGAGATGGTTTACACCTGCGCCTATTGCACGGATTGGGACAACGATATCGATCAGATGCAACAGGACAAGCTGGAGATGATTTGCCGGCGGTTGCGCCTCAAAGAGGGTGAACATTTGCTGGATATCGGTTGTGGCTGGGGATCGGTGTGTTTCCATGCGGCCCATCATTATGGTGTTACGGCTGTCGGCGTTACGCTATCGACCCAGCAACATAAATACGCAACCGAGAAGGCCGCGCGGCTGGGAATATCTGACCGGGTCAAGTTTGAACTTGCCGATTATTCTGAAATGGACGGGAAGTTCGACAAGATTTCCGCGATCGGAATCCAGGAACATCTCGGCATCAGTAACCACCCGATCTATTATAATACAGTCAAGCGGTTACTGAAAAAAGACGGACTTTTTCTGCACCACGCTATTACCCGCCCGACACGCAAGAACCGGAACCCT
>JAJFGZ010000006.1 GCA_021775855.1 Hyphomicrobiales bacterium | reverse complement strand
AGACCACAACTGCCAAATTTGGACCTTTTTTTCGATGTTTGGTAGAGTTCGGCTTGGTCAAACTCAACCAACCACAATGCCAGTGTTGATTGATGAAACATAATTTTTGCATAAACCCTTTCGTTGCCGCCGCATTCTTGCTGTTGGGCACATTGCTATTTGGCGTCCAGCACGCCTTTGCGCAGACGGTCCAGCAGGTCGCGGTCCTGGTCAATGACGAACCCATTTCGACCTACGATATTGAACAGCGAACGAAGCTACTTCAGGTATCAACCCGGCGTCCGGCGAACGACGCTTTGCGTAACGAAGCGACGGAACAACTGATTGATGAAATGCTGAAGTTTCAGGCCGCGAGGATTATGAATATTAGCATTCCGGAAGACCAGGTCGTTGCTGCACTGTCTCAATTGGCAGGCAATAGCAATATGAATCTGGAGCAATTTGCCCAGGCACTTGGGCAGGTCGGATTGAGTATCCGCACCCTTCGTGCACGTATCGAAGCTGAACTCGCCTGGCGCGATGTGGTAACAGCGCGCTTTCGCGGCTCAGTACGATTGAGCGAACAGGATGTGGATGCGGCGATCACTAGCGAAACGATCCTGGAAAGTTCCACCCGGACCCAGTATGACCTCACCCAGATATTATTTCTTGTCAGGCCCGGTGCGACCTCTTCTGCGGTCCAGGCACGCATCAACGAAGCGAAGCGCGTCCACGAAAATTTGACAACGTGCGGCGCCGTCCGCTCGGTCACATCCGGCATCCGCGATGTCGTCGTGCAGGAGGTCGGTCGGCGGGTATCGACGGATTTACCGGCAGAAATGAGCGCGGCATTATCCGGATTGCAGGTCGGCCAGGCTACTGAGCCCAATTCGACTGATCGTGGCGTGGAAATTGTGATGGTTTGCGGGCGTGAAGACGTCACGGATACCACGGCAGCCCGGCAGCAGGTACAGAACCAACTCGCAAATGAGGAGTTTTCAGTTGTTGCACGTCGGTTCCTTCGCGACCTTCGGCAAGACGCGGTCATTGAACGGCGATAGACCGATTTCAAATTTCCGGCAGCAATCATGACCCGCACGCTCCCGCTTCTGCTCACCATGGGAGAACCGGCTGGGATCGGCCCGGAACTTGCGCTCCAGGCATGGTCGGATCGTAATCAGGCCCAACTGGCGCCATTTGCTATTATCGGTGATCCAGGCCATCTGATTCGGGTTGCTCGCGATATTGACCTGGATGTGTCTATCAAAGAAGTCGAGCCATGGGATATTGCGGACGCGTTTGCGCACGTACTCCCGGTGATCCCGGTCGAGGTTTCGGAGCAGGTTCGATACGGATCACCCAACACCGGCAACGCGCAGGCCGTTATTGGTGCGATCGAGACAGCGGTTGATCTGGTACACAAAAATAATGCGCGCGGCATTGTCACCTGCCCGATCCAGAAATCCGTTCTCGCCGGCGCCGGGTTTGCTCACCCCGGCCATACCGAATTTCTGGCTTCGCTCGCGATGAATTGGCCTGAAAATGCAGGCGTGACCTACCACCCGGTCATGATGCTGGCTTGCGATGCTCTCAGGGTTGTTCCGGCTACTATCCATGTTGCGCTATCGAAAGTCGCAAACAACCTGTCAACCGAACTCCTGATTGATACCGCACACATTGTTGCCAGCACCCTTGAAAACAGGTTTGGGATTTCCAACCCCCGGCTCTGGTTTTGCGGGCTTAATCCTCATGCCGGTGAAGACGGGAAATTCGGAACCGAGGAGTACGACATTATCGCCCCGGCCATCGCCGCGCTGAAAAATGACGGGATACTGGCCAACGGACCCTTTGCTGCCGATAGCATGTTCCACGCCTCGGCCCGGGAAAAATACGATGCAGCGATCGCCATGTATCACGATCAGGCGCTGATCCCGATCAAGACGCTGGCGTTCGACGAGGCTGTGAATGTGACCCTCGGGTTACCATTTGTCCGCACCTCGCCGGATCACGGCACGGCGCTGGATATCGCCGGCACCGGCAAAGCGTCCTGCACCAGCCTGATCGCGGCCATCCGCATGGCGGATAAAATGTCGCTTCAGTCGATACCTACTCAATGACCGACGGCCTGCCGCCACTTCGCGACGTTATCCGGAAGTACGAATTACGGGCGCGAAAATCGCTCGGGCAGAATTTTCTATTGGACACAAACCTGACCGACCGTATTGCGCGCGCCGGAGGGGATTTGGAGGGCGCCCACGTCATCGAGGTTGGCCCAGGACCCGGTGGACTGACGCGGTCGCTGCTGGCGGCCGGAGCTGCACGGGTAACGGCCATCGAGCGTGATCCACGATGCCTCGGGGCGCTGGAGGACATCGCCGATCATTGGCCGGGACAACTCAAGATCATAGAGGGAGACGCGCTCTCGGTGGATATCGCGTCGCTGGCGTCGGACAATTCCCGGATCATTGCCAACCTTCCCTACAATATTGCTACACCTCTGCTCATCGGATGGCTGCAAACCGAACCGTGGCCTCCCTGGTTCAAACGGCTGACCCTGATGTTCCAGCAGGAAGTTGCCGAGCGGATCACGGCGCAACCGGGCAGCAAGGTGTTCGGCAGATTATCCGTTCTGACGGGTTGGCGGTGTGACGCCCGCATCCTATTCAAGGTGCCGCCGGAAGCCTTTGTTCCCGCTCCGAAAGTCGTGTCGGCGATTGTCGATCTGGTTCCGCGTGTCTCCCCCGAGCGGTGCAGTGTAACCGCGCTGGAGACTGTAACGCGGGTCGCCTTTGGTCAAAGACGGAAGATGCTGCGGGCGAGCCTGAAGGGTCTCTGGCCCGACCCAGAGCCTGTTCTATCGCGCACCGGGATTGCCCCCACAGCCCGACCGGAGACCCTGTCGGTTTCCCAGTTCATCGCACTTGCCAATTGCATCACCGATTGAGAATATTGCCAGGCATCTCAATCATTGAACCGAAGGAAATAGTACATGTTGCGCCAATCCATCACAGCCTACGGCGAACCGCTTCGGGAAACTGAAACAGAGATGCCCACGCCGACTTCGCGTGAAGTGGTGATCAAGGTGCACCATTGCGGGGTGTGTCACAGCGATCTCCACATGCAGGATGGCTATTTCAATCTTGGCCACGACAAACAGCTGGATGTTCGGGCGGGGCGCGAGTTGCCATTCACGCTTGGGCATGAAATCGAAGGCGAAGTGGTTGCCATCGGCCCAGACGTAGACAGCGTCAAGATTGGAGAACATTACGCCGTTTACCCGTGGATCGGGTGCGGAGAATGTTCCTCATGCACCGGAGGCGAAGAAATCTACTGCCAGCGGGCGCAGCATCTGGGGATCAGCGTCGATGGCGGATACGCTACCCATGTCCTGGTGCCGGACGCCAAATACCTGCTTGATTATAGCGGAATTGACCCGGCCTTTGCCGGTGCCTGCATGTGTTCAGGGCTGACTGCCCTAAGTGCCCTAAAGAAACTCGTGGACGGAAACGGTCAGCGGCTCAAAGGACCAATCATGATTGTGGGTCTTGGCGGCGTTGGGATGATCGGGGTGGAGATCGCGAAAGCAATTTTTGATACACCGCCGCTGGTTGCCGATATTGATCCGGCCAAGCGCGAGGCGGCGCTCGCCCTCGGCGCTGGCGCGGCGTTCGATTCAGCAGAGCGGGCAGACGTCAAGGCCGTCATCAAAAGCACGGGCGGAGGTGTCTCCGGCTCGGTCGATTTTGCCGGGGCGGAAGGTTCCCTGAACTTTGGCCATTCGGTCCTGCGCAAGGGCGGCAAGATTGTGGTTGCCGGGCTGATCGGAGGGCATTTTGAAATCGCAATCCCGATGTTCCCGCTGCGGGCGATCGGAATCCAGGGCAGTTTTGTCGGAACACTGGATGAAGCCCGGGAACTGCTCGAGTTGGTGCGCAAAGGCGCGGTCAAGCCAATGCCGATCGAGAAACGCGCTTTGACGGAAGCCAATAAATCACTTGAAGATCTGAGAAACGGTAAAATTATAGGTCGAGTGGTCTTGACCCCATAATTTCTCAATTTCCACCGATAACAGTTGGATCGGTTAGTTCCTTCTCGATATCCTGAGAAAAGAGCTCTTCCAGTTCGTCGGCTGAAGCCCGCGTGCGTGCCTGCATTTTTTCGGCGTCAGTATAATGTTCGTAATCGTCATACAGACGGCTCTGATCGTGCTCCTTGAAGGTCTGAATGGTTTTCAGGACTTCTTCCTCGGGCAACCCCAATCCGCGCAACATGTCGGCCGTCAGGTCGAGCGAGGAGAGGAAGGTCTCGCGGAGGATTGTCTCGACGCCTGTATCCATCAACCGGTGGACGTGCATCCGATCGCGCGCACGCGCATAAATCGGGACGTGGGGGTAATGGGTCCGCATAAGCAATGCGATATGGACGGATTTATCCACATCGTCGATTGCCAGCATGAACGCGCGCGCCTTGCCGGCCTGAGCTGCGCGCAAAATATCCAGGCGGGCCGGATCACCGTAGTAAACCTGGTTGCCAAACTTGCGGACAATATTGACTTGCTGGGAATCCGCATCAAGCGCGATCACAGGAATTTTCTTGGCGGTCAGAATCCGGACTGCTATCTGGCCGAAACGGCCAAGGCCGGCAATGATCACAGGCGCCTCTTCTTCCGGCATCGAATCGAATTCCGGAGTTTCACCCGTGATCCTATGCCGTTTAATCAAAATGTCGTCGAACGCCAGCAACAGCGGTGTCGCCATCAGAGAGATCGTGACGACGACCGATACCAGATCGACAAGGGAGCTTTCAATAACACCAGTTCCCCGAGCTGCGCTGAAAATGACAAATGCAAATTCTCCGCCCTGGGAAATGGCAATAGCAAACCGGCGCGCGCTCCTGTTTTTCAGACCGTACCACCGGCCGAGCAGATACAGCACGGCCCCCTTGATCGCCAACAATGCCGCCGCCAGCATTAGAATCAAGCCGGGGTTTTCAAAAAATATCTGCAAATTCAGCGACATGCCGACAGCCGTGAAAAAGAGACCGAGCAGCAGCCCTTCGAACGGTTTGATCGCCGCTTCCATTTCGTGGCGGTATTCGGATTCCGCCAATAATGCACCTGCCAGAAACGCCCCCAACGCAGCCGACAGACCCGCAACTTCCATCAGAAGTGCCACGCCGGTGACAATCAGCAAGGCGCAGGCTGTCATAGCTTCGCGAATATTCGTCGAGGCCACGAAGCGGAAGAGGTACTGGATCACGTACCTGCCAACCAGGATGACGATGCAAATCATTGCCAAAGCCCGGACCGCACCCCAGAACTGCATCCCCTCGCCAACCGGCGTGTTTAACGCAAATAGCGGGATGAGGGCGATGAGCGGGATCGCCGCCAGGTCCTGAAACAGGAGTACCGAAAAAGCCGCCCGGCCATGGCGCGACTTCAACTCAGATTTTTCCTCCAGCACCTGCAACGCAAATGCCGTGGACGACAACGCGAGCGCGAGGCCCAACAAAATTGCGGTGTTGTAGGCCACCCCAAACAGATAAATTCCAACGCCCAATATCAGTCCGGTCACCAATACTTGGGTGCCGCCGAGGCCAAAGATCGAAGACCTCATGACCCAGAGACGTCGCGGACGCAGTTCGAGACCGATCAGGAACAACAGCATGACGACGCCGAATTCGGCAAAATGCTGGATCCGTCCAACCTGATACACCGAATAAATCAACCCGAGGCCGAACGGCCCGATAAGAATGCCCGCGAACAGGTACCCGAGGACCGAACCGATACCGAGACGCTTGGCGAGTGGCGCAGCGAAAACCGCCGCCATCAGGAGGAGCGTCAGTTGCGCTAAAAAGGAAGTGAATATCTGCATTTATCCCGGCCGTTCAGGGTTTCCAAAAATACTGCAATCAGGAAATCAAAATTTGGATCACCTTTCAGGGGCCTCGTCGTGGCGGCCTGATGTACCCAATTAGAATCACTATACGAGAATCATGAACAAATTTTGATGCCTTGACACATGGGTATACCTGCCGAGTGTCAGAAATTTGACAGCGGGCCCAAAATTCCCCGGACAAAATCAGAGAGGCCGACCTGACGTTCGCGGCGCAGGCGCTCGGCGTCCAGGATTGCCACAAGCTGGGAAACAGATTCCTCGACGTCGCGATTGACAATCACATAATCGTATTCGGCGTAATGGACGATTTCGTTCGCCGCGCCTGCCATCCGCTTGGCGACCACTTCCGCGGAATCTTTGGCCCTGCGTTGCAACCGCTCTTCGAGCTCGTGGGCCGAGGGCGGTAATACAAAAACCCGCACCATGTCGCTGGCGCGTTTGCCGTGCAACTGCTGGGTGCCCTGCCAGTCGATATCGAACAGCACGTCCCTCCCCGCCTCCAATTCGTTTTCGACGGCGGCTCGCGGTGTGCCGTAATGGTGGCCGAACACCTCGGCCCATTCGAGAAGCGCGCCGGCGTCTCGCATCTCCATGAATTTTTCAATAGACACGAAATGATAGTCTATGCCGTCTTTTTCGCCCGACCGGCGGGTCCGGGTGGTCGCGGAGACCGACATGGTGATATCGCCGTCGCGCTCCAGCAGCATGCGGGCCAGCGTCGATTTACCGGCGCCCGAGGGAGACGATAAAACCAGCATCAACCCCCTGCGCGGTACGCCCTGGTTGTCGCCGGGCCTATTCAATATTCTGCACCTGTTCGCGCATCTGATCGACCACCACTTTCAGTTCCAATCCGATTTCAGTCAAATCCACATGGTTCGATTTCGAACAAAGTGTATTGCTTTCGCGATTAAATTCCTGTGCTAGAAAATCCAGCTTCCGGCCCGATGGTGAATCCGACCTGAGCAAATCGCGGGCCGCTGAAATATGCGTCTGGAGACGGTCAAGTTCTTCCTGGATGTCGGCCTTGGCGGCGAGCAGCACGGCTTCCTGATGCAAACGATCCGGATCCATATCGCCGACCGACCCGGTGATCCGCGCGATCTGTTCGGCAATCCGTGTTCTGATATTCTCAGGCTCCCGGGACGGTGCGTTAGCTGCCATATCCGCCAACTCCCCGATCCGCACCAATTGCCCTTCGAGAATATCGGCCAGGCGCCCGCCCTCTTCAGCACGAGCTTTGGCGAGGTCATCCAGGGCACTTAGAAATCCGGCTTTCATTGCCTCAACCCGGATTTGGGTCTCTTTTTCCGATTCTTCCGGTTCAACAGTGTCCACGACACCACGTATATTCAATAATGAATCAAAACCGGGCGGTTCCAGACCATGCTTTTTGCCCACAGTCCGGGTCATCTCGAGCAAGCTGCTGATAACCTGTTCGTTGATTTGGATTTGCGGTTCCGCAGACGACCGTTTGACATTCAGGGATATCTGGATTGAACCGCGCGAGAATTCTTTACGCACAGAATCGCGAACGAACGGCTCGAGGAAATCATGACCTGGAGCCAGCCGCAGCCGGACATCGAGACCGCGGCCATTGACGCTGCGCAGTTCCCAGAACCACAGATGGGAATCCAGGCTATCCTCTTGGCGTGCAAAGCCGGTCATGCTTTTGGCGGTCATATAAAGTCCATACTCCGCGATCCGGAAACGGCTTCGAGCAGAATCGGCTCAAGCCAAGAGATTATCCTGTTTATACGGAAATATTTGAGGCCCCAAATCCGTCCGCGTTGTTATTGCGCTGGTGGCGGGACAAGGGGTCTGGTCAGATCGAGATTGAGCTCCGGCATGGGCGGCAAAGTTGAATCCGCATCTTCACCGGATGCACTATCGACATCCGGGTCTGCTGGTGGTGGCGCGGCAGCCGCCTGGGCTTCGATCTGGCGCCAGCGCGCAACATTTCGTTGATGCTCTCCAAGGGTTTCAGCAAATGCGTGGCCACCGGTTCCATCGGCGACAAAGAACAAGTAACTGGTTTTAGACGGGTTGGCGGTGGCCTCCAGCGCTGCGATACCCGGATTGGCAATCGGGGTCGGCGGCAGTCCGTCAATTTTATAGGTATTGTAGGGCGTGACTGCGTCCAGTTCGCTTTGACGGATCGGACGGCCGAGGCTCCCCTGCCCGCCGACAATCCCGTAGATGATCGTTGGATCGGATTGCAGTCTGATCCCCTGGCGCAGGCGATTGACGAAGACGGCGGCGACTTGCGGGCGTTCATCAGCGCGGCCAGTTTCCTTTTCAACGATCGATGCCAAGGTCACCAACTCGCCAGGCGACTGCAACGGCAGGGATGTATCGCGGGTCGCCCAAACTCTTGCCAATTCCCGGTCGCGGGCCTGGCGCATCCGGTCAATGATGCTCTGACGATCGTCGCCGCGGGAGAATTTGTAGGTCTCCGGCAGCAGGCTTCCTTCCGGCGGGATTTCGATAATGTCACCTATCAGGATCGGGTCCTCGCGAAGAATTTCGACAATCTGCTGGCTGGTGCGCCCTTCCGGAAAAGTTATGCCATGAAGAATCGATTTCCCTTCGGTCAATTTCCCCAGCACCTCGCGCATGGTCACGCCTTCCTGGAACAGATATTCACCGGCCTTGAGCTGGCTTGAGGCTTGCGCAACCGAAACGCCCGCCAAGAAAACATACGCGTCGGCAATTATGCCTTCCCGCTCCAGGCGGGTCGCGATGCTGGTAAGGCTGTCGCCCGGCGGGATGATGACATTGCGTGTCTCCGTCAGGGGCCCTTCGGCCGTAAATTGCCGGAAACCCACAAAGAGAATCCCGGCACCAATCAGCGCAAAAAATATGAAGGCTGAAATCAAGCCATTCAGAAGGGCAAGGATACTGCTCTTTTTTCGCTTGGTTATCGGCGGCAGGGGCCCGACCTCCGGCTGCAGGGCTTCTGCGGGGCTGCGTGGATAAATCCGCTCATAGTCCGACTCAGTCGCGGGCTCGGCGCGTACGGTATAGTCAGCCGGTTCTGGCGCCAAATCCGATTCCTGGTCATAATATTCGCCCGGCTGTGCCACATCATCTTCGTAAACAGGGTCTAGAGGCGGATCGAGTACATCACCGGATCCGGAAGCCTGATGGTGATCGTCCAGCGGATGAGCCGAAACGTCACCCGAAATGACTTCCGCTCCGGCCGGTTCTTCGCCGTCGTGCCCGGAATTATCGCGCTTTTTCCGCCACAAACCGCCAATCATCTTCGGTATCCTGTCTCCTCGGCCCCAAAGCAATCGACAAATATGGCAAAAGCGTGGGAAATTTTAATTTCAGGCGTCGTATTGCCGGAATATCAGGGCCGCGTTGGTCCCGCCAAAACCAAAGGAATTGCTGAGCGCCGTATTGATTTCGCGCTTGCGCGCCGTGAGCGGCACAAGGTCGATGGGACTTTCGACCGAAGGGTTGTCGAGATTTATGGTTGGCGGCGCAACGTTATCGCGGATCGCAAGCAGAGAAAAAATCGCCTCGACCGCGCCAGCCGCGCCCAACAAATGGCCGATCGCGGATTTTGTAGACGACATGGAAATATTTTCAGCCGCGTCGCCAAACAGCCGTTCCGCCGCGCCCAGTTCAATCTCATCGCCTTGCTGTGTCGATGTCCCGTGGGCGTTGACATACTGGATTTCGCTGACCGGAATGTCGGCCCGCTTCAAAGCCATTTCCATACATCTATATGCCCCATCACCGTCCGGTGCCGGAGACGTAATATGATGGGCATCTCCGGACAGGCCATAGCCGATAACTTCGCCGTAAATTTTAGCGCCACGCGCCAAAGCATGATCGAGCGCCTCGACGACGACCACACCCGCTCCTTCGCCGACGACAAAACCGTCGCGATCACGGTCATACGGCCTGGAGGCGCGTTCCGGTGTGTCGTTAAAATTGCGCGAGAGAGCGCGCATATTATTGAAACCTGCGATTGCAAGACGACAGACGGGGGATTCTGAACCACCCGCCACCATCACATCGGCATCGCCGAGGGCGACCAAACGAGCGGCATCGCCGATGGCGTGCGAACCCGTCGAACAGGCGGTTACAACAGAATGGTTTGGGCCCCGCAAGCCGTGGCGGATCGAGACATGGCCGGACACCAGATTGATCAACCGGCCAGGGATAAAGAACGGGCTGAGGCGCCGCGCGCCGCGGTCACGCACCGTATGCGCGGCGTCTTCGATGCCCTGCAGCCCGCCGATGCCGGAGCCAATAAGCACCCCTGTGTTGATCTGCTCGTCTCTGGTTTTCGGCGCCCAATTGGCATCGGCCAGGGCCATATCAGCTGCGGCGACGCCGTAGATGATAAAGTCGTCGACCTTGCGCTGCTCCTTCGCCTCCATCCAGTCGTCTGGATTGAATGTGCCATCGCTACCGTCACCGGTAGGTATTACGCACGCGACTTTGCAGGCAATGTCGGTGAGATCCAGATCGGGATTGACCGCCCCGGACTGTCCCTCAAGCAGACGCTTCCAGGAAATTTCTGTGCCGCAGCCAAGTGGCGACACCATCCCCAAACCTGTAATTACTACGCGCCTCATGTCGTAATATCCGATGGCTCATAAGGCCAGTTTGCCGCATCGTTCAATCGGATATTCCGATATATTCAGCCGGCATTTTTTTCCAGAAATTTTACAGCGTCGCCGACGGTCAAAATCGTCTCGGCCGCATCGTCAGGGATTTCGACGCCGAATTCTTCTTCAAACGCCATAACCAATTCCACGGTATCGAGGCTGTCTGCACCAAGATCGTCAATAAAACTGGCACCGTCAGACACCTTGTCTGTTTCCACGCCAAGATGCTCGATAACGATCTTCTTGACCCTGTCTGCAATGTCGCTCATTTGCTACTTCCCTGATTCCAATAACAGATACCCTGAATCACTTAATGCCCCAGGCTCACTAATTTCCCTTGTAATACCAATTTATCGCAGCAACGCAATAAATTACCTTTTCCCTGCGGCCATCTCCTCGACGGTTATTGAGGCTACCTGCTCTACGGTTTATCCAAACCTCGGCGGGCGAAGTAGCACACTTTAGCACCCTTTACCATATGCCTCTATCTTCCTTTTAGGCCTGAACAGGTAGCAGTGGAAAAGACCAGCGCTGTCTGCCGTCAAATCATCGCCATGCCGCCATTCACATGGAGCGTCTGGCCTGTAACATAGGCAGCCTCTTCGCTTGCGAGGTATAGCGCCGCGCTGGCAATTTCGTCGGTTGTTCCAAGGCGCCCTGCCGGAATTTTCGATAAAACCGCTTCGTGCTGTTTTTCGCTCAAAGCATCGGTCATCGCGGTTTCGATAAATCCGGGCGCGATACAGTTTGCGGTTATGTTGCGCGATGCCACTTCCATGGCCAGCGCCTTGGTCATGCCGATCATCCCGGCTTTGGCAGCGGCATAATTTCCCTGCCCCGGGTTTCCGGTCACACCCACAACCGACGTAATGCCGATAATTCTGCCATACCGGCGACGCATCATGCCGCGCAGCGCCGCGCGAATGATGCGGAACCCGGCTGTCAGGTTGACATCCAACACACTCTGCCAGTCTTCGTCACTGAACCGCAGGAATAAATTGTCGCGCGTGATACCGGCATTGTTGACGATGATATCGAGCCCGCCCATCGCTTCCTCGGCCCTGCCCGCCAGGCCATCGACCTCGGCGCTATCAGACAGATTGCAGGCCACCACATGGACCCGGTTCTTCAGCTTTTCCGCCAACTCGTCCAACACGTTCTGCCGCGTGCCGGAGATTGCAACCGTCGCACCCTGGCTATGGAGAATGGTCGCGATGGCTGCGCCAATGCCGCCTGTGGCGCCCGTAACAAGGGCAGTTTTATCTTTCAATTCAAACATTTATAACTATTTTCCAAACCAATGACTAATTATCCCCGAGCTCCGAAATTGTTTGCGCAATGTCGTCGGGTGTGTTGACGGGAACGCCCTTCAGGCTTCGATCAATGCGCCGCGCCAGACCAGATAAAACTTTGCCCGCACCAATTTCATACAATGTATCGACGCCATTTGCAGCAAGCCAGATAATCGATTCCCGCCAGCGCACAGTCCCGGTTACCTGAGCAACCAATTGCGTACGGATTTCAGAGGGGTCTGATATTGGTTGCGCCAGAACGTTGACCACAACGGGGATCTGGGGTGGGCGGATATCTGTCGCCGCGAGCGCTTCGGCCATGATGTCCGCCGCCGGCGCCATCATAGCACAATGGAAAGGTGCAGATACCGGCAGCTTGATCGCGCGTTTTGCACCCTTTTCCTGGGCAATAACGATGGCCCGCTCGATCGCTGCCGCTGCACCGCTAATGACCACCTGGCCCGGGGCATTGTCGTTGGCGGCCTGGCAAACCTCGCCGTCAGCCGCTGCCGCCGCGACCTCGGCCGCCACATCGAAATCCAGCCCGAGAAGCGCCGCCATGGCGCCCTCGCCCACCGGGACAGCCTGTTGCATTGCCTTGCCGCGCGTTTTCACCAGTCGCGCGGCATCGCCAAGCGAAAGTGCGCCCGCTGCCACAAGCGCCGAATATTCTCCAAGCGAATGGCCCGCGACATGGGACGCAGCGCCAGGCAGGCGAACGCCACCTTCGTCGAGAACGCGCAGAATCGCGATACTAACTGCCAACAATGCCGGCTGCGTGTTTTCCGTTAGAGTCAACTCGTCAAGCGGACCCTCGAACATTATCCTGGACAGGTTTTGGCCAAGCACCCCGTCGACTTCGTCAAATACCGCACGGGCAACCGGGAACGCGTCGGCAAGGTCCTTGCCCATGCCCACATGCTGGCTACCCTGCCCGGGAAAAGTAAATGCGTTGGCCATTGTCTGCCCTGGATATCTGAGATTTTATTCACGCCGCGCCGCAAAAAGACCAGTTGCATGGGTAAAGTCAAGTATTGGGCCATTCGGGTTCGCCAAATGCACCCAAACGAGCCATTATTTTCACTTGATTGGCTGGCAATTACGCGTATAACGCATCGATTGTAAACGTTCGGTCGGAGGCTGAACGGAAGGCTGCAGCATCTGCAGCAGGGAAATGGTTCCCGGCTTCCCGTGTCTCTGCTCTTTCTCGTATCTCAAACAGCCTTTCCTATTGGCTTGAAACGAGGCTTCGCACCGAACCAGAATGAAAGGCTGGCAAATGCCGCTCTACGAACATGTAGTTGTGATGCGTCCTGATGTATCAGGCGCGCAAGTTGATACCTTGATTGAACAGTTCAAGGGTGTGATCGAGGCAGATGGTGGCTCGATCAGCAAATCTGAATATTGGGGCCTCAAGGTCCTGTCATACCGGATCAAGAAAAACCGCAAAGCGCATTTTTCGTTGATGAATATCGACGCCTCGCCGGCCGCGATTTCCGAGATGGAACGCCAGATGCGGCTGAACGAAGACGTGCTGCGGTTTCTGACGCTTCGGGTCGATGAACACGAAGACGACCCTTCGGTGATGATGCAAAAGCGAGACCGGCGCGACGACCGCCGTGGCGGACGCTCAGACGACCGGCCTCCCCGGCGTGATTCCGGCGGCCGAAACGACGACGCCCCGGCGGCAAAACCCGCCGAGAGCAAGAGCGAAGATAATGATAAAGGAAGCGAGGAATAGTCATGGTCGATATTGCACAGCTTCCCACACGGCGACCGTTTTTCCGACGCCGCAAGACCTGCCCGTTTTCCGGTGATAACGGCCAGAAGATCGATTACAAGGATATCCGGTTGATGCAGCGTTATATTTCCGAGCGCGGCAAGATCGTTCCTAGCCGAATTTCTGCAGTTTCACACCGCAAACAACGTGAACTTGCCAAGGCAATCAAGCGCGCGCGTTTTTTGGGTTTACTGCCATATGTAATTGAATAGGGCCTGATCATTCGGAGTAACATCCGACTCAGGCTTTCCATATGAGGATAGTTGGCGGTCCCGGGCGATCGCCAACTTGCCTCCTCCCGGTTGGGGCCGTCTGGAAACGACATGCCTCTAACCGCTCACGCAGCGGGACAGCAGGAATATGACGAAACTGATCGCAGCAGGATTATTGGCGGGGCTGGTCGCGGGCATACTGTATGTCGCCGCCGGCGGCGGCTCATTTGTGTCGCTACTGCTGTTTTATGCTGCTCCCCTGCCCCTGGCGATTGCCGGGTTTGTCTGGTTCTGGCCGGCGAGCGTTGCGGCCCTTGTCTCTGGCGGCGTCGTTGTGGCGTATGTCGGGGACGTCACGCTTGCAGTAATATTCACACTCAGTTTTTCCCTGCCCGTTGCCTGGTTCTGCAACCGGATATTGTTGTTCCGCGAAACGGCACCGGACAATAGCGCGCCGGAACGGGTCTGGTACCCACTCGGGCATATCGTCGCGTCGGTATCGCTGGTATCTGCTGCGCTGGCCATAGCCGGTATTTTCACTGTCAGCGACAGCTTCGACGCTTACCAGACCTTCGTCCGCGAGCATTTTCAGGGTATCAACGACAGTTCAGAACTACAGCCCGACGGCGTCCAGATCGACATCGATGCCTATAACCAGTTTCTCGATCAGTTGACCTACCTGCTCCCCGTCCTGCTGGTGAGTGGGTGGATCATGATCATGCTGCTCAATCTGTTCGGTGGGGCAAAAATCGCCGCACTGTCCGGGCAGTTCATACGCCCGTGGGAAGACCTGGGACAGATAACCCTTTCAAAGAATTACGCATTTGCCATGGTTCCGGTATTCGCGGGCACATTTCTAACGGGCTTTCCAGGTCTCGTGAGCCTGATCGGGCTCGGTGCATTGGCGATTGCCCATGCTGTCATCGGGCTGGCCGTTGTGCATGTAGTGACCCGCGGCATGGCGATGCGGCCGGCAATTTTGGGGGTCGTTTATGGCAGCTTACTGCTGCTCGGCGCACCCGCTCTCATTCTCGGCGGGCTCGGACTGGCGGAACCTTGGATCCGCCTTCGCGACCGATTTGGCGGTGGCGGAAACCTGCCGACACCGGGAAATCGCACCACATGAATTTGATTAACACCTAAAACATTGAACTAACCAGGAGACTAACAATGGAAGTAATATTATTGGAACGCGTCGCCAAGCTCGGTAATCTTGGCGAGACCGTTAGTGTAAAGGACGGCTATGCGCGCAATTATCTTTTGCCGCAAGGCAAGGCGCTTCGCTCCAACAAAGCCAATCTGGCCAAATTTGAATCCGAGCGGTCAGAGCTCGAATCCCGAAACCTTGCGCAGAAATCCGACGCCGAGGGTCAAGCCATCCTGCTTGACGGCAAAAGCTATATTGCCATCCGTCAGGCGAGCGATGCCGGACAATTGTACGGCTCGGTCTCGACCCGCGACATCGCTGCATTGTTAAAAGAATCCGGGATCGAAGTAACTCGCTCTCAGGTCCACCTCAACGCTCCGATCAAGACCCTTGGTCTAAGCGAAGTGACGGTAGCGCTCCACCCTGAAGTCGGGTCGACAATCATTGTCAATGTCGCGCGCAGTGACGATGAAGCGGAATTGCAGGCACGCGGCGAAGACGTGACTCAGCGCGACGATGACCTCGACGACGACGAAGGCCTGGATGCGGAAGAAGTCTTCGAAGACGCCGAACTGGCGGCGGAAGCCGAAGCGGAACTCGCCGAAGAGGACGCGGCAGAAAATGAAAATGCGGAAGAACGTAGCTCTGCAGTCAAAAGCGGGCCAGGAGATCCGTATCCGCTGGAAGCGCCGGAAGAAAATACCCCGTCCGATGCCGAGGAAAGTAGCGACGAGACGACCGCCTAGTCAGATCGCATCTGAACAAATTGGAGCGCTCCCTTCGGAGCGCTCTTTTTGTATCAGGACCACGTCCCGGCCTGTGTCACAGGGTGTGGTAACATCGGCGAATCGCAAGTCAGCAACCAGCTAACGGTGAGAATTTTGGTCAAGCGAATTTTCGCCAATGACATCTTTTGTTACATGCGGCTTGTGGACGAATATGTATATTACGTCATTCGCCGAAATCTCACAGCTCTAGTGAATTCGGCCATGGACTTATACTGCCCTGGAGGAGTATCCGTAATGGAGGGACGGGGCAGGCAACAAACAGAATAAAGCGGCACCAGAATAATGAACGCGCGCGGCATCGCAGCCACTCAAATCGACGAAGATTCTGAACTGCCCTTCAGGCAGGCTCCGCACAATATCGAGGCGGAACAGGCGCTGCTGGGGGCTATTCTGCTGAATAATGCCGCTTATGACCGGGTAATGGATTTCCTCGAACCCGATCATTTTTTTGAGCCAATCCATCAGCGGATCTACGATTGCGTAGGCCAACTTATACGTTCCACGAAGCTGGCGTCGCCAATAACGGTGAAAACTTTCTTCGAAGACGAAGTGGTTGTGGACGACGTGACCGTGCAGCAATATCTGGCGCGCCTTTCGGCTTCCGCCACAACCGTCATCAACGCCTCCGATTATGGCCGCGCCATTTTCGACTTGGCGACCCGCCGGGGTCTGATCATGATCGGCGAAGATCTGGTCGTCAACGCCTACGACGCCCCTGTAGATTTACCGCCAAGCGAGCAGATCGAGGTCGCTGAATCGCGCCTCTATGAGATCGCCGAAAAGGGGCAGTATGGCGGTGGATTTTTTACATTCAAAACCGCCCTCACAGACGCGATCGACATGGCGGGAAAGGCCTATAAGCGCGACGGCGGGTTATCGGGGATCGCCACCGGATTGTCGGATGTTGACCACAAGATGGGCGGCCTGCAAGCGTCTGACCTGATCATCATTGCCGGGCGCCCGTCGATGGGGAAAACCGCACTGGCCACCAATATCGCGTTCGAAATTGCCCGGGCCCATCAGTTTGAGGTCAAGGCCGACGGCAAGCGCGAAACACTCAACGGCGGTGTCGTCGGGTTCTTTTCGCTGGAAATGTCGTCGGAACAGTTAGCCACCCGAATTCTCGCGGAACAATCCGGCATCCCGTCGGAAATGATCCGGCGCGGGAAAATTACCGACAGCGAATTTCAGCGCCTGGTTGCGGTCTCCAGGGAGCTGCAATCGATCCCGCTCTATATCGACCATACCGGCGGAATCACCATTGCCCAGCTTGCGGCGCGGGCCCGGCGATTGCAGCGCCAGCACGGGCTTGACCTGATCGTCGTCGACTATCTGCAACTATTGCGCGGATCCCACAAGCGGGCTGCCGAGGGCCGGGTGCAGGAAGTCTCCGAGATCACCACAAGCCTGAAAGCGCTCGCCAAGGAGCTGAACGTCCCTATTCTGGCCCTTTCGCAATTGTCGCGTCAGGTGGAGAACCGCGACGACAAGCGCCCGCAATTATCGGATCTGCGTGAATCCGGCTCGATCGAGCAAGATGCCGATGTCGTCATGTTTGTGTTCCGCGAGGAATATTATCATGAACGCCGGGAGCCTCGTGCGGGTACCACGGAATATATTGCCTGGCAGGAGGAAGGTGAAAAAATCCACGGACTTGCGGAGTTGATCATCGGCAAACAGCGCCACGGACCGACGGGAACGGTCAAATTGCAGTTCCAGGCCGACGTTACCCGGTTCGGCAATCACGTCCCTGATTCCCACCTGCCCGCACACCACGATAGGGATTGAGTTTTGGCTGCGCGGGACACTATTACTCCCCAAACGCTTTTCGAGGCGGGGGCGCGCCTGTCTGTCAATCTGACCAATCTGAAAGCCAATTACCGGATGCTGGCGGGCCAGGCCGGAAAATCGAATTGTGCCGCCGTGGTCAAGGCCAACGCCTACGGGCTCGGACTGGATGCCTGCGTTGCGGCACTTCTCGAAGCCGGCGCGGACACGTTTTTTGTTGCCCAGATCGCTGAAGCCCGGCGGGTTCGGGAAATCGCGGGCGAAGCCACGATTTACGTACTCTCGGGGATTCCGGAAGGCGCGGCGCGACAATTCGCGGATCTGAATGTCCGCCCGGTCCTGTCGTGTTTTGAGGAAGCCGAAGAATGGGAAAACCTGTGCCGAAGGGACAGGCAGAAGCGGCCAGCGGCGGTTCATATTGATACCGGGATCAACCGGCTCGGCATTGCGCCCATCGACGTGGCAGCGTTTGCCAGCGAATTCGGCGACAGCCCGGATTTCGAAATTGCCCTCCTGATGAGCCATTTCGCCTGTGCTGATACTCCGGGACACCCGCTCAACAAGAAGCAGATCGAGCGTTTCGATACGGCCCGAGAGGCATTCCCCGGGATCCCGGCAAGCTTTGCAAATTCCGCCGCTTTGTTGTGGTCGAACGATGCCCGATCGCGGATCGTGTTTGACGTGGCCCGCCCGGGGATCGCGCTCTACGGCAGCGCGGCGCGAGACGATATTCCAAACCCCATGCTGACAGTCGCAACACTGGAGGCCCGCGTCATCCAGGTCCGTCGGGTGGCAGCCGGCGAGAGCATAGGGTACGGCGCGACGTTCACCACAAAGCGGGAGAGCCTGATCGCAATCCTCTCGACGGGTTACGCCGATGGATACCAGAGATGCCTTGGCGATGGCGGCGACAATCCAATTGCCATGGCGGCGGTGGGGCAAACACGGGTACCGGTTGTTGGCCGGGTTTCCATGGATTTGATCGCGGTCGATGTGACCGATTTACCGCCCGGTTCCGTGACCCGTGGCAGCATGATCGAACTGTTCGGCAACACGATATCAATCGACGAAGTCGCTGCGTGGAGCGGCACGATCGCCTATGAATTGCTGACCCAATTGGGACCACGTCTCTACCGGGATTATGACGAGGTGGCTAATTGATGGCCCGGGCGCAACCACAATTTGTCTGCCAGAGCTGCGGAGGCATTGCATCACGCTGGTCCGGGCGGTGCGATTCGTGCGGCGAGTGGAATACCATCACGGAAGAATCCGGCGGGGCAGCGGGCGGCCCCAAGCGCGGGAAACAGGGACGCGGCAGCCCGGTCAAGCTGGTATCCCTTGATAGCGAACTTGGCGAAGCGCCGCGTAAATCCACCGGTATCAGCGAATTCGACCGGGTATCCGGGGGCGGGCTGGTGCGTGGGTCGGCCGTGCTGGTTGGCGGCGATCCCGGCATCGGCAAGTCAACATTGTTGCTGCAGATTGCCGGAGAACTCGCGAAGACCAAAGCCCGCGTCGTTTATATTTCCGGGGAAGAAGCACCTGGGCAGGTACAATTGCGCGCCCGCCGTTTGGGACTTTCTGACGCGGGGGTCTCGCTTGGTGCGGAGACCAATGTCGAGAATATTCTCGCTACCCTTGGCGCGGACAAAAAGGCCGATCTTGCGGTAATCGATTCCATCCAGACCATGTGGACCGACACCATCGAATCGGCTCCGGGCACGGTCTCTCAGGTTCGCGCCTCCTCGCAGGCATTGATCCGATATGCCAAACGCAGCGGGACGGCAATCGTACTCGTTGGGCACGTTACCAAGGACGGCCAGATTGCCGGACCAAGGGTCGTTGAACATATGGTCGATGCGGTGCTGTATTTCGAGGGCGACAGCTCCCACCAGTTCCGCATATTGCGAGCCGTCAAGAACCGGTTCGGACCGACCGACGAAATCGGTGTATTTGAGATGACCGGGGGCGGCCTCGCTGAAGTATCCAACCCGTCCGCCCTGTTCCTGGGTGACCGGGAAACAGGCAGCCCTGGGACAGCCGTATTCGCCGCTATGGAGGGCAGCAGGCCGTTGCTCATTGAGGTCCAGGCGTTGGTCGCAGATTCTAACCTCGGGACCCCGCGCCGGGCGGTCGTTGGCTGGGATTCAAGCCGGCTTGCCATGGTTTTGGCCGTGTTGGAGGCGCGTTGCGGAATTCGCCTGTCGGGGCACGATGTCTATCTCAATGTGGCAGGCGGGCTAAAACTATCTGAACCCGCAGCCGATCTCGCCGCCAGTGCGGCAATCATTTCAGCACTCACAGGATCGGTATTGCCGGCGGAAAACGTCTATTTTGGCGAAGTGTCCCTGTCCGGCGCGGTCCGCAAGGTATCGCAACCAGACGCGCGGCTTCGCGAAGCCGGCAAACTGGGATTTACCGGCGCAGTGGTTCCGGAAGCCCAGACCAAAAAATCCCAGAGCAATTTGTCCGTTTCGCAGGTCAGCAATCTCGCCGACCTTGTTGCCATGATCGGCGCCGGGTCGGGGAAAGAGAATACGAATTCCAGTTCGTGATTGGCGTGATCGCAAATTTGATCTAAAGACGTGGTCCAGACATCAAAAGCACAAGTGTGCTACACTTGAATTGACCCGGCGGATTCATTCGCGGCAGGACAAAGAAGAGACAGAGTTACATGCCGATCACCTGGCTCGACATCATTGTCATTATCTTCATGCTTGTATCTGGACTTCTGGCGATGGCGCGCGGGTTTACCCGTGAAGTATTATCTATTTTTTCCTGGGCCGCCGCCGCCGCAGCCGCTTTGCTGTTGTTTCCGCGGTTTCAGCCGATGGCGCGTGAGGCGCTGGAACCAAACTGGCTTGCCGACATCTCACTGGTTGTCGGAATCTTCATTGTCGTGCTGGTGGTTGTCTCGTTCATTACTATCCGGATCGGGGATAAAGTCCTGGATAGCCGGGTTGGTGCGATTGACCGAACATTCGGGTTCGTTTTCGGGCTGGCCCGCGGCCTCGTATTGGTGGCCATCGGGTATCTGTTTTTTATCTGGCTTGTTCCGGAAAACGATCAACCGGAATGGGTACGGACGGCTAAAACACAGCCTCTGCTCAATTCAGCTGGCGATATGATATTGTCGATATTGCCCGATGATCCGGAGGCAATGTTGTCGCGGATCAATTCGCGGGCTCTTGGCGGCGATGGCGAAAGTCCGACGGATGATAGCAACGGCACGTCAGATCAGGACGAGCCCAGCGATTCAGGCTATACAGAGTCGCAGAGGCAGCAGCTCAACCAACTGGAACAGGGAACGGGCGGCACAGGCAATTAGGGCCTCTCCGTTCGGCAACATCCGGGTGAACTGATGACCGGCATTTCAATTGATTCTGATGATATGTACGCCGATACACTGCGCGAAGAATGCGGCGTGTTCGGGGTCTATGGCCACCCTGATGCAACCGAATTGACGGCGCTCGGGCTGCACGCGCTGCAGCACCGGGGGCAGGAAGCCGTCGGCATTGTCAGCTTCGACGGCAACAATTTCTCGTCCGAGCGGCGTCTCGGGCTGGTCGGAGATCATTTCTCGAAAGCCAGCGTGATTGAGCGTCTCAAGGGGTCCAGCGCCATGGGGCATGTGCGCTATTCGACAACCGGAGATACGCTGCTGCGCAACGTGCAGCCGCTCTACGCTGATCTCGATTCCGGTGGGTTCGCGGTCTGCCACAACGGCAATCTGACGAACGCGCTGACGCTGCGCGACCGGCTCATCGAAGATGGGGCGATTTGCCAGTCAACGTCAGATACCGAGGTTATTCTACATCTGGTTGCGCGCAGCCAGAAACGCAAGTTTATTGATCGTTTCATCGATGCGCTTCGCCAAATCGAGGGCGCCTATTCCCTCGTTGCCATGACCAACAAAAAGTTGATCGGGGCGCGCGATCCCCTAGGCATCCGTCCGTTGGTTCTGGGCAGACTGGACGGCTCGTACATTCTGGCGTCTGAGACCTGCGCGCTCGACATTATTGGAGCGACGTTCGAGCGCGAAATCGACCACGGCGAGATCGTGGTCATTACTGACGATGGCATCGAAAGCCTGAAACCATTCCCGGCATTACCGGCACGCCCGTGCATCTTCGAATATATCTATTTTTCCCGGCCAGACTCGATCGTTGGCGGACGCAGTGTTTATTCCACCCGAAAATCCATGGGTGCGATGCTTGCCCGGGAATCGGGAATTGACGCCGATGTAATCGTCCCCGTTCCGGATTCAGGCGTCCCGGCGGCCATCGGTTATGCTGAGACCGTGGGCATTCCATTTGAGTTGGGCATCATCCGAAACCATTATGTTGGGCGCACGTTTATCGAACCGTCGCAGCAAATCCGCCAGTTGGGCGTCAAGCTGAAGCATAATGTCAATTCTGGCGTGATCCGCGGCAAGCGGGTTGTGTTGGTAGACGATTCCATTGTTCGAGGGACGACGTCGGTCAAGATCGTGCAAATGATCCGTGAAGCAGGTGCCCACGAAGTTCATATGCGGATCGCCTGCCCGCCGATTACGCACCCGGACTATTACGGCATAGATACCCCAGTCAAAGATAATCTCTTGGCTGCCACACACGATATAGACGCGATGCGCGAATTTATCGGTTGCGATTCTCTGGATTTCCTATCCATCGACGGCCTGTATCAAGCGATGGGCCATCAGGGGCGCGATGCCACCGCCCCGCAATATACCGACCATTGTTTTACCGGCGATTACCCAACGCCCCTGACTGATGTACAGGGCAAGCATCGTGCGACACATCTATCCCTGCTGGCTGAAACCGGATGAGTGGACGGCTTCAGGACCGGGTCGCCCTCGTTACCGGTGCGTCGCGCGGCATAGGGCGCGCCGTCGCGCTCGCCTATGCGCGCGAAGGCGCCCATATCATCGCCGTTGCGCGGACAACCGGCGGGCTTGAGGAACTCGATGACGATATCCAGGCGGTTGGCAGCACCGCCACCCTGGTACCGCTTGATCTGACAGACTTTGAAGGGATCGACCGGCTCGGTGGTGCTATTTTCGAGCGTTGGAAAAAACTCGACATTCTGCTCGGCAATGCCGGTATTCTGGGGCCGCTGTCGCCACTTGGTCACGTCGCGCCAGAACAATGGGACGAGGTGATGACCATCAATGTCACTGCCAATTGGCGGCTGATCCGTTCGATGGACCCGCTTCTTCGGCAATCCGATGCCGGCCGGGTGATTTTCGTCACATCGGGCGCGGCCTTTAAGTTCCGCGCCTATTGGGGTCCGTATTCGGTGTCCAAGGCAGCCGTCAACGCGCTGGCTGCGACTTACGCGAACGAGTGCGCCAAGACAAATGTCCGGGTCAATACGCTCTCGCCCGGACCCGTGCGTACCGGGATGCGGGCCGAGGCGATGCCCGGTGAAGACCCGTCCACCCTGCCCCCACCCGAAGAACTGGTAGACACGTTCATCGCGCTCGCAGATCCAGCGTTCGACGGCAACGGCTTGATGTCGGATTTTGCAAGCGGGGATTTAATCCCGCTCGCAGCGACCTAACATTCAGATCGAAATAATGTTTTCATCCGGGCCGTATGGGAAACCGGTGAAATTCTCTCCACCATCTTCGGTCACCAGCAGGATATCGTGTTCGCGATAGCCCCCTGCTCCCGGTATTCCGGGCGGTACCCAGAGCATGGGTTCCATGGAAACGACCATGCCGGGTTCGAGAATTGTTTCAATATCCTCGCGGAATTCCAGTCCGGCTTCGCGTCCGTAATAATGGGACAGGACGCCAAACGAATGGCCGTAGCCAAACGAGCGATAGTCCAGCAGCCCCTCACTTTCGAACAGGTCATTTATGGTCTGGCAGATGTCGGAACATTTGATGCCTGGTCTGATCAGGGACAGGCCCAAGTCGTGGGCTCTAACATTGGCCTCCCACAGTGCTAGCGATGCGGCATCGGGTTCGCCCAGAAAGAGCGTCCGTTCAAGCGCTGTGTAATAACCGGAGATCATTGGAAAGGTATTGAGGCTCAATATGTCACCGGCCTCAAGCTGCCTGGAAGTGACCGGGTTGTGGGCGCCATCGGTATTCGGCCCGGACTGGAACCACACCCAGTTGTCACGCAGTTCGCTATCTGGAAACACGCGTGCGATTTCCAGTTCCATGGCGTCACGGCCTGCCATGGCCACGTCAATTTCGCGGGTCCCGGACCGGATCGCATCGCGAACAGCCGCGCCTCCGACGTCGGCAATGCGGGCGCCTTCCCGGATCAATGCAATTTCCTCTTCCGACTTGATCATCCGCGCCGCCATGGTGACCGGCGCGATATCGACCAGTTCCGGATGATGGAGAAATTCTTCCAGATCCGTTCTTGACGTTAGAGTCACGTGGTCGGCCTCAATGCCAATCCGTTTGGACTCAAGGACAACGCTGGAGACAGCCCGCCAGAAATTTCCCCGCTCCCAGTCCGTGTAGACGATATTTTCGCCAACCGAACGGCGCGAAGGCTGCGCGCCGTCAATTTTTGCCGAGATGGTGACACATCGCTCTGATGTCACAACGCATCCATAGGGCCGGCCGAAACTGCAATAAAGGAAGCCGGAAAAGTATGCGATATTGTGCATCGAAGTTAGCAAGACCGCTGGGATATCCCGGCGCGCCATATCAAGCCGCAACCTTTTCAGACGCCGCGAATATTCGTCCTCGGAGAATGGTAGCGGCGCTTTGGCGACGTCACATTCGAAAAATTTTGGACGGGTGACTTTCTGCAACATTATAACCTCCTGAGCAGTCGCCGGAGGTCAGACTGAACACACCGGCGAACAAAATCCGGGCGTTCAGGACGTCAAACATGCCAACCGATAGACCGGCATGATCTCGTGGATTCTCAATCGACAGGCAAAGCTGACGGACGAGATTGCGGCGACGCCATCGCCGCCCACGTAATTTGTCAATTATACGCGGTGAAATTCCGGGTCAAGCAAGAAATTGAATTCGGTTAAAATTTCAAGCTCGACGGTCGGCCTCACTTATCCACATAGGGATTATTGCCTGACCGGATATGGAACCTGATCGGCACACCTTTTAGATTAAAATAATCCCGTAAAGCGTTAATGAGATATCTAATATACGATTCCGGAACTGATGAAGCGCGTTGAGAAAATGCCACGAAGCTCGGTGGGCGGGCATTCGGCTGGGTCATATAGCGCAGCCGGACCCGGCGTCCCTTGTCTGCGGGCGGCGGGTGTTCGTTGCTGACATCGGCGAGCCAGGCATTGAGCTTTGCTGTCGCGATGCGCTTGTTCCAGACATCGTGGATTTCGCACGCGGCCTTGATCAATTTATCAAGCCCTTTGCCCTGCGCGGCGGACAAGGTCACAACCGGAACACCTCGGATTTGGGGCAGCAAGCGCCCGACCATTTCGTCGAGCTTCTTGCGGGTGATCTGCTTGTTCTTGACCAGGTCCCATTTGTTGACCCCGATCACGACCGCCCGGCCTTCCCTGGCAATCAGGTCGGCAAGTTTCAAATCCTGATTTTCGAACGGCTGAGACGCATCCACAAGCAGGATGACCACTTCGGCAAACTTGAGGGTGTGCAGGGCGTCGCCAGCAGAGAGTTTTTCGAGACGATCCTTGATCCGGGCTTTTTTGCGCAAACCCGCCGTATCAACAAGCTGGATATCACGGCCCTGCCAGCGCCATTTTACCGCGATAGCGTCGCGGGTGATGCCCGCTTCGGGTCCGGTTAACAAACGGCTTTCGCCGATCAGCTGGTTGACGAGGGTCGATTTCCCGGCATTCGGCCTGCCGATAACGGCAATCTTTAGCGGCCTGTCGGCTTCCCCGTCATCCACAAATTCGTCGCTCTCCAGATTTGCTTCCCAATCGTCGCGCTCATGGCGGATCGCCTGGAACAGGTCCGACATGCCGTCGCCATGCTCAGCAGAAAAGAGGATCGGCGTGCCGAACCCCAATGCATGCGCCTCCAGCGCGCCAACGTCGCCTGCCCGGCCCTCGGCCTTGTTTGCGAGGATGATAACGGGCCTGCCACCCCTGCGCAGGAGGGCGGAAAAATGTTTATCCATGGGTGTCAGGCCGGCCCGCGAATCCATTACAAAAACACAGAGATCCGCTTCCTTGATCGCCGCCGCGGTCTGGTTCTGCATGCGGCCCTCGAGGCTGTCGCGGTCGGCATTATCAAGCCCCGCCGTATCGATCAGGGTGAATTCCAGCCCGCCCCAGCTAACGTCCGCGTTTCGGCGGTCGCGGGTGACCCCTGGCCGGTCGTCGACAATAGCAAGCCGTTTACCGGCCAGCCGGTTGAACAACGTCGATTTACCCACATTGGGGCGGCCGATGATGGCGATTTTAAACTGCATGGTATTTGCCGGCATATTCCAGTTCGCCACGTACGCCTAGTTGAACGCGACCAGGTTGGCGTCATCGGTCAGCATATAGATCCTGTTGGCCGCGACAATCGGTTGCATTCTGACCGGGTCACCTACGCTACGCTCGGTGCCCAACTGCCCGGTCGCTGGATCAACCGAGACCATCCGGCCCTGGGTGGATGCCAGCCATAGCCGGCCACCGGCTAGGACGGGTCCGGCCCAGCGTTCCGGATCGCGATCGTCTTTGGGTAATTCGATAAGCCAGAGCACATCGCCGGTCAGGCGGTCAAAAGCAACCAGCCGGCCGTCTACATCGACGGCGAATAGACTGTCGCCCGCAATTGAGGGGGTGTGAATACCTGAAAAATTTCTTGTCCAAATTCTTTCGCCATCGGCAAGGCCCGTGGCGATCATGCGACCCGATACACTAACCGCATAGACGACACCGTTTTGAATGACCGGGCGGGCCGCGACTTCACGGATACCGGACAGGCTCGTGAAACTCCGGGTCCTGGTCAGGGTCTCGGCCCAAACCGGGTCTCCGGTTGCGCTCTTGAAAGCAATGATCTCGCCTGACGAAAACGGGACGACAACCATGTCACCAGAAACAGCCGGGCTGGCGCTGGAGACGAGCCCGGTGGTTTCAGGGATCCCCCGGTAGGTCCATAGCTTGCTGCCATCCGCAGTCGAGACAGCAAAAATCCGGTTGTCAGTACTCACCGCGTATAGCGTGCTCCCTTCGACGGTCGGCGCACTGCGCATGGGGATGTCCATATTGACTGTCCAAAGCCGTTGCCCGCTACCCTGATCCAGCGCGATGATTTCGCCATACCCGGTGACGGCATAGAGGATGCCATTGCTGGCCGCTAATCCTCCTCCGGTAATTCCATCGTCATCCTCGCCTTCGGGAACAATGGATATACGCCACGCGCGGCCACCACTGGCTGCGCTAAAGGCAGTGATCGTACCCTTTACGTCCATAGTATAAGCCCGGCCACCGGCAACCACCGGGGAGGCAGAAATATTTCCGTTGTCGCCGGTTCCCTCGCCCGCGCTGGAAATCCAGATACGTTGGCCACCGCCGGAATATGCCAGATGGCCCGGCGCGTTGGACGGTGTGCCGCCGGGCTGCGACCAGTCGCCGTTGCTGATCGCGGGCGGTAGAACGATGGCACCAACGCTTGTTGCGTCGGGATTGACCGTGAGCGGGTTGGGCTCGGTCAGGACTTCCTGTCGATCCCCGGGAAGTAGTGGGTCGTCGCGCCTGAACGGGTTAAAATCGCTCAACGAGTTATTACCGCAACCGGAAAGGCCGACCAGAATCGCCAGAGCGACCAGGACCTTGGAACGATAGTTCATTGGTTGCTCCCCGCCCCCGTCCCGCCGCTGGCCTGCTCGTCAGGAGCAATCAGGTTCAACATCACAAGGGCGCGCTGGCGAACACCGCGCGGGGATTGAAAATCATTGGACAATTCACGGTAAATATTTGCGGCTTCGGAATAACTTCCAGCCTTCCACAAACTGAGCGCGATCACCTCGCGGGCGGTCGGGCGCCACACATTATCCGCGCTCGCGAGTGTTTCCAGCCGGGCACGGATGGTGGCGGTGTCAGCCGTATCGAGAAGATAGTAAGCCGCCTGCATTGTCGCGACATTACGCAAATTCTGATCGTTGGAACTATCGGCAGCAAAGGCGTCGTACGCCGCTATTGCACCTTCAATATCGCCGGCCTGAGCCTTCAATCCGGCAATTTCAAGCGCTGCAAGGGCTGGATATCCGCCGGATGAAGACTGCGCCAGGAGTTCCATCTGGCGAATTCCTTCAGCCTGACTACCATTTTCGCTGGCGTCGACGGCCTGCTCGTAACGGAGCCCTGCATCTTCGGCCTGTTGGGTCATGTACCAGGTCCAGCCTTTGAATCCAGCAACGCCGGCAACGACCAGCACTGCAGCGCCGATTGCAAACAGGCCAAAACGACGCCAGAGGTTGGTCAGATGCTCGTGGCGAAGGTCTTCGTCGACTTCGCGAAAAACGTCACTCATTCGGTTTCCAATATTCTGTTGCCGCCGGTACGCCGCCCTGCAGCGAGGCAAGCAAGATAACTACCCCTTGTGACCGGCAGTTGCAATTCCCGGTGTGCCACAAGGTTAGCGTTTGGCGCGTGCCGTTCTTGCAGCCTTTTTTTGCGGCGCTTTCATGGCGTAGGTGTGCTCGCTAGCCGGAAATTGCCCACCCCGCACTTCATCGGCATAGCCTTTGATCGCGCGATTGATGGCCGCCCCCACGGTACCGAATTTTTTTACAAATTTTGGAACCCAGGGGCTCAGGCCGAGCATATCCTCCATGACCAGGATTTGCCCATCGCAATCGCGCCCGGCGCCGATGCCTATTGTTGGAATGGGCACGGCCTTGGTGATCCGTTTGGCAAGCGTTTCCGGCATGGCCTCCAGCACTATCGCGAACGCGCCAGCTTTGGAGACCGCGTCCGCGTCATTCTCGAGGGCCTTCCATTGGGCTTTTTCCCGGCCCTGGACCTTGAACCCGCCCATAACATTGATTGATTGGGGGGTGAGCCCGATATGCGCCATGACCGGAATGCCGCGCTCAGTCAGATAGTGAATGGTATCTGCCATTCGCGCACCGCCTTCGAGCTTGACCGCGCCAACCTGGGTTTCCTTGATAATCGCGGCGGCGTTGCGGAACGCAATTTCAGGGCTTTCCTCGTAAGACCCGAACGGCATGTCTACGACAATCAGCGCCTTTGACGCGCCACGCATCACCGCTTTGCCATGCAGGATCATCAATTCGAGGGGGACCGGCAGGGTCGACTCAAAACCATGCATCACCATGCCAAGGGAATCGCCGACCAGCAAAAAATCGCAATATTGGTCAGCAATGGCAGCCGTATGGGCGTGATAGGCGGTGAGCGAAATAATCGTCTCAACGCCCTTTTTCGCGGCGATATCTGGTGCGGTCAACCGTCTGACCGGGGTCTGTGCCGACATTCTGTTCTCCTCACGTAAATTGCTGGTTTGGAGAGTGATACCGCACTGCAACATTGTTGGCAATGAAACCCGGATCAGGGGATCGGCTGGACCCCGAATAACCATTCATGGGCGCGCCAGACAAAAAGAATATAGACGATCACGCCCACCACGATTGCCAATATATCATTGCGTACCGCAGTAGCGCCGGCAACGACTGCGCGATTATTGTTGCGGGCAAAGGCAAAGACGATTGCGACGACGGCCCAAGCCAGGATTCCACCGAAAAGGACCACATCCGCTTGTGTCGGATTGACGAGTAGATGCGCGCCGGCCCAGACGATCACCGCGATCGTCATGGGGTGTCGCACCATTCGTGCGATGTTGCCGCGCAAATACGTCGCCGCCAAAAGGATAAACGCCACCAGGACCAGAACAGGCGTCACGTCCCTGCCCCAGGACGGCATTGTCCAAACGTTCGGGGATTGCGGCTGGGCTTCAGCGTAGCCGTAAATCATGAGCAACAAGGCGACCAGCGAAATGCCTGAAAATACTCCCCGATACCCCAACACACCCAAACGGCTCTGCATTGTACTTTTCACGCCCGGAAAGGACGGCACGAAATGGATGGCGGAAAAAATCAATAGTCCGACTATCAGCAACGACATATCTGCCTCCGTGATTTGGAATGAAATGTAGGTTATAACACCGGGCGCGCGCAGTCATGCTCAATCCGGCGCGAACGGCCACGATCCATCTACGACAAAAATTGGTCGAAGGTCGCAGAAGCGGAATTTTCGGGGCCAGCGGCCCGGTCAAACAATTCAGGGTGAAGAAAGCAGGCTCCGGGCCAAATTGGCGATCGTCGGTGGGGTCTGGTAATGTGGAATTCGAGGAAAATCGTTTCGATGGCAATAAACGCGAAACTGGCGCTGGCGACGCTAAAAAAACGCCGGATCGAATTGCAGGACCTGAGCTCGATTTCAGCCAGGTCCCGAGATCCGGTCACGCTCGACCAGCAGAGCGTCGGTCGCCTGTCGCGGATGGACGCGATACAGGTCCAGGCAATGGCGCAGGAGGCCGAGCGACGGCGCGGGCGCGATCTCGTCCGGGTGGAAGAAGCATTGAAGCGGCTTAACGATGGCGAGTACGGCTATTGCGCTAATTGCGACGAAGAAATTGCGCCAAAACGCCTCGAGGTCGATCCCGCCGCCGCGCTCTGCATCAAGTGCGCATCACGCTCCGAAGGGTAGGTTTTGGCGCGGATATCCAGATCCAATAAATCTTGTCATTCCGGGATGACGGCGTTTTTCACTCCCACTCGATGGTTCCCGGCGGTTTCGAGGTCACATCGTAAACCACGCGATTGATGCCCTTTACTTCGTTGATGATGCGGGTGGCGGTGCGGGCGAGAAAATCCATCTCGTAGGGGTAAAAATCGGCGGTCATGCCGTCGGTCGAGGTGACGGCGCGGAGCGCGCAGACATTGTCGTAGGTGCGCGCGTCCCCCATTACGCCGACGGTCTGGACGGGTAACAGCACAGCGAAGGCTTGCCAGATTTTATCGTACAACCCGGCCTTGCGAATTTCATCCAGGTAGATCGCGTCCGCCTTGCGCAATATGTCCAGTTTTTCAACCGTGATATCACCGGGGATGCGGATCGCAAGGCCGGGGCCTGGGAACGGGTGGCGCCCGACAAAGCTTTCCGGCAGACCCAGTTCGCGGCCCAGTTCGCGCACTTCGTCCTTGAAGAGTTCGCGCAACGGCTCGACCAGTTTCAGATCCATACGCTCCGGCAAGCCACCCACGTTATGGTGGGATTTGATGGTGACCGAGGGACCGCCGGTGAAAGACACCGACTCTATTACGTCTGGGTAAAGGGTCCCCTGCGCCAAAAACTCCGCGCCCCCGATTTTTTTGGCCTCTTCCTCGAAAACGTCGATGAACAGCCCGCCGATTGTCTTACGTTTCTTTTCCGGATCGCTGATGCCGGCAAGCGCCGAGACGAACTTGTCGCAGGCGTCAATATGGACCAGAGGAATTTTGTAATGTTCCCGGAACATCTCGGCCACGTCGTTCGCCTCGTCCAGGCGCATCAATCCGTGATCGACCAGGATGCAGGTGAGCTGGTCGCCGATGGCCTCAAAGATGAGAGCCGCGACCACCGATGAATCCACACCGCCGGAAAGGCCACAGACTACCTTAGCCGTGCCGACCTGTTTTCGGATCGCATCGATCGCCGCGGTCCTGAAATGGGCCATGGACCAATCGCCCGGACAGCCAGCAATTTTGCGGGCAAAATTTGCCAACAATTTTCCACCTTCCGGCGTATGGACAACTTCGGGGTGGAACATCAGCCCGTAGAATTTCCGGGTTTCGTCGGCGATCAGGGCGAAGGGGGCATTTTCGGATATGCCGACTTTCTCAAAACCAGGCGGCATTTCGGTGACCCGGTCGCCGTGGCTCATCCAGACAGTCGGGGTATCACCTCTGTTCCAAACCCCGTCCAGGAACGGGATATCGCCAATGACCTCTAGAGCGGCACGACCAAATTCGCGCTGGGAACTTGCTTCGGTCGCGCCCCCCAACTGTTCGACCATGGTCATTTGACCGTAGCAGATGCCGAGCACCGGGATGCCTGCCTCGAATACCGCCTGCGGCGCGCGCGGGGTATCGGCTTCGTGCACGCTGGCCGGTCCGCCCGAGAGGATCACGGCGGCCGGGTCGAAATCGGCGAAGACCTTATCCGCTTTGTTGAACGGGACGATCTCGCAATAAACGCCCGCCTCGCGGATCCGGCGCGCGATCAGCTGGGTCACCTGCGACCCGAAATCGATGATAAGGATTGAACCGCTCATGATACGCGCTCCAAGCAGGCCACAAAAAATCCGTCAGTTGAATCTCTTAGCGGGGTTAGTTGAATTTCTGATTCAAGTGCCGACGAGCTTTCGCCCCGCCGATCAGTTATTTTTTTAAGTGTACCGGGGTGTAATTTCCCGGGGCGAAAATTCTTGTTGCCTGACAAAAACGCACGCACCTGGTCATCATTTTCCTGCGGCAAGATCGAGCAGGTCACGTAGACAATCCGACCGCTTGGTTTGACCAGAGGCGCGGCCATGTTCAGGGCGACTATCTGTTCTGTTTTTCGGGCCTCGAAAGCCCCCTCGCGCATCCGCCATTTAGCATCGGGGTGACGTCGCCAGGTGCCCGACCCTGTGCACGGGGCATCGACCAGAACCAGGTCCATTCGGTCAATCAAGGGGTCGAGCGCATGATCTCCCGGCTCGATCACCTGGACATTCCGGGTCCCGGCGCGGCGCAGGCGCTCGTGGATTTTCTTGAACCGGTGGCGGTCAACATCAAATGCATGGACCTGGCCCTTGTTGTCCATGATCGCCGACAAGGCCAGCGTCTTGCCGCCTGCACCGGCGCAGATATCGGCGACCTGTTGACCCGGTTCGGCACCCGCCAGCAACGCCGCCAGTTGCGACCCCTCGTCCTGCACTTCGAACCAGCCCTTATTGTACCCGGTTTCCACCGTGATCGCGGGAGAACGTCCGGCGCCAACGGTGGCCGGGATGCGAACTCCGAGCGGCGAAAGCGGCGTTTCTTGCGGAGAAAAGCGCGAAAGCGCCTTCAAAACCCTATCGCGATCAGACTTCAGACCGTTTGCGCGCAGATCGACCGGCGCCCGGTTCGTCTGGGCCGCGCCTTCTTCGCTGGCCCGTTCGCCAAACTGCTTGACCATTGAGTCATGCAGCCATTGTGGATAGTCGCCCCTGACCCAAGCGGGAGAGTCAACGAGGTTGTCGCTATAGAGGCGCTCGATCTCGTCTTCCGTTAGAGTCACAGGCGCGTGGAACGATCCATCAAACTGGAGAGCGATATCGTCGCGCGACAGGCCCCAGACCCAGCGTAGTGTACCGATGACCGCCGCCCGGGCATTTTCATCCCCCATGCGCCAGGCAAGTGACGATTTCTTCCGGAGCACGTCAAAAACCAGGTTGCCGATCACCGCGCGGTCGCCGGAGCCGGCAAACCGGTTGCTTAGTCCCCAATCTCTGAGCGCCTGTGTCGCGGGGCGTTTACGCGCATCGATGTCATCCAGAATCTCGATTGCTGCGGTGGCGCGCGCTCCAGCCCTCATCTAATACAGGCCAAAAGTGCGGATGGCGAACCAGACCCACATTGCGAGTAGGATGATCATGCCCGAAGAATAGGCGATGAAGCGCCACGGCACGAAATTGGAACCTGTGTGGATGTAGGCATGGATGACCCGCGCACCGATAAACGCCCACGCCAGAACAATCTGTACCATGTCCACCATGCCGGTCGACAGCAGCAGGGCAACAACAGCATAAAAGAGGATCGGACCCTCAAACTGGTTGCGGAAACAATTCCCGATTTTCGTTTCATATTCAGGCCAAGCAGGCTGATGGAGCGCGATATTCTTGACCCTTACCCTGCGGCTTAGTGTGGCGCGGTGGCGTAGATACCCGGTCCAGAAGCCAAGTATGTAGGTTAGGGCAATCTGGGCAAAAACCGCGTAGAGAATGGCAACTGGGTTCATAGATCCTACCTGTCTCGATGATAGTTCGGCGGTTCGCGGGTCATGGTCACGTCATGGACGTGACTTTCGCGCAACGACGCGCCTGAAATCTGGATAAATTCGGCATTTTCCTGGAATTCGGGGATGCTGGCAGCACCCGTATACCCCATGGCGGCTTTCAAGCCACCCAGTAACTGGTGGAGAATATCAGCCGCCGGGCCTTTATACGGCACCTGCCCCTCAATACCTTCCGGCACGAGCTTCAAGGTGTCTTTGATATCCTGCTGAAAATAGCGGTCGGCCGAGCCACGCGCCATGGCGCCCACAGAGCCCATGCCTCTGTAGCTCTTGTAGCTGCGGCCTTGATACAGATATGTCTCGCCGGGGCTTTCTTCGGTGCCCGCCAGAAGCGAGCCGATCATGACGCAACTGGCACCAGCCGCAATCGCCTTGGCCAGGTCCCCCGAAAATTTGATCCCGCCATCGGCGATGACGGGGATATCGTTTGCGCGCGCCACCGAGACCGAATCCATAATTGCCGTGAGTTGCGGAACCCCGACACCGGCAACGATGCGCGTTGTGCAAATCGAGCCCGGTCCAATCCCGACCTTGACCGCATCGGCGCCCGCATCGATCAGCGCCTTGGTGCCGTCGACCGTCGCCACGTTGCCGGCAATCACCTGGGCTGAATTGGAGAGCCGCTTGATCCGGGCAACCGCCTCCAGCACACGGACCGAATGGCCGTGGGCGGTATCCACGACGATCAGGTCAGCGCCGGCATCGATTAGCTGCTCGGCGCGGGCAAAACCATCATCACCAACTGATGTGGCCGCAGCGACCCGGAGCCTGCCCTGCCCGTCCTTGCACGCGTTGGGGTAAAGCTGCGCCTTTTCAATGTCTTTGACGGTGATCAGCCCAACGCAACGGTAATCGTCGTCAACCACCAGCAGCTTTTCAATTCTGAACTTGTGCAGCAACCGCTTGGCTTCCGCGCGGTCCACATTGTCGCGCACAGTGACCAGGTTTTCCTTCGTCATCAATTCGGAGACCGGTTGATCGGGGTTGTTGGCAAAGCGCACGTCACGGTTGGTTAGAATGCCGACCAGTTTGCCGCCTGATGTCTGGTCGACCACCGGGATCCCTGAAAACCCGTGCTGGCTCATAAGATCGAGCGCTGCGCCGAGTGTCGCTGTTGGTGGCAAGGTGAACGGGTTCACGACCATACCGGATTCAAATTTCTTCACCTGGATGACCTGATTGGCCTGTTCGTCCGGTGTCAGGTTGCGGTGGATCACTCCGATGCCGCCGGCCTGCGCCAGCGCGATTGCCAGGCGCGATTCAGTGACTGTATCCATCGCCGCCGAGAGGATCGGGATCGACATGGAAATGGTGCGGGTGACCTGCGTCGCCAATTCGGCTTCGGACGGCAAAATTTCCGAACGCCGGGGCCGCAACAGGACATCATCAAACGTAAGTGTATTGGGGAAACCGCCTGGCGCTGATGCATCAGCCATTACCAACCTCCATTGAACCGGATAACCGGAACCCGATGACAGCAGCCTTTAATTTGCCCTGCCCGTGCGGGAATCGGATTGGCAAATGTCTTTATCACCGCGCTTCGCCGTTGGGAAGCGACGCCGGCGGTAAATCAGCAAACGTCCCGTGATTTTGATCCAGGTCAACGCGGTTTCGACCCTTTTTTGCCAGAATGCCAGTGACCGGAAATAGCTTGCGGATAAAATTGGCTTGCGCGAATGATCATGAATTTTACCATGGGTGAAATCGCATTTCTCCTCCTCGTGTTGGGTCTTTTTACATCTTTCGGATCGGTTCTGGCCTACGTAGCCTGGAAAGATCCGGGAATAAACAATTGATCTGAAGAGCTTTGGACAGGAATGCTGTGGGTTGGCGCGCACAGCACGATTGAATTTTTGGAATTTACCGGCATAGTGTGCCCTCGTTGAAATCGACAAGGGCGACGCAATGAATATTCTAGCTATTTCCGGGAGTTTGAGAAAAGACTCCTTCAATACCGGGCTGTTGCGGGCGGCGATTGAAGAATCTCCTGACGGCATGGACATCACAATTGCCGATATTTCCGGTATCCCGGTCTATAACGGTGACGAAGAAACCCGCGACGGTGTTCCCGCAAAGATCCTTCAACTAGTGGACGATATTCGCGCTGCCGACGGGGTTTTGATTGCCACACCGGAATATAATTTTTCCATACCCGGCGGTCTGAAAAATGTCATCGACTGGATAAGCCGGGTTGAGAACCAACCCTTCGCCAATAAACCCGTCGCCATCATGGGGGCTGCGGGCGGTCCGCTCGGAACCGCGCGGGTTCAATACGAATTGCGCAAGGTGCTGGGCTCTCAGAGCGCCAATATCGTACATAAACCCGAAATTTTTGTGGGCGGTGCCAGCACCAAATTTAATGATGGCCGATTGACCGATGATATCTGCCGGGACTTGATCGGGAAATTGCTTGCGGCACTCGCGGCGAAGATATCCTAGTGCCCATCTAATCCTGTTTGCCTCTAAACCCGATCGCCAACACATAGGTCTCGGCGGAATCGGATCGACTGGCGGCGGGTTTGACGTGGCGCACGGTCTCGAAATCGCGCTTCATACCGGCGAGCAGGTCTGCTTCCGTACCGCCCTGGAGCGCCTTGGCGAGGAAAACGCCGCCGGGCGCCAGAACCTGACGGGCGAAATCAAGCGCGACTTCGCACATCGCGATGATCCTCAAATGATCGGTTGCCCGGTGCCCGGTGGTATTGGCCGCCATGTCGGACAGGACGGCGTCTGCCGCGCCGCCCAACTCAGCAATCAAGCGGTCAGGCGCGTCGTCATCCAGAAAATCGCCCTTGATCACGGTTGCACCGGGGATCGGGTCCATGTCCAGCACGTCGATCGTCACCAGATGCCCCCGCTTTTCGGGGTCCGGATTTTCCGTGCCAATCCGGTCCGCGATGATTTGAGACCACCCGCCCGGTGCTGCCCCAAGATCAACAATCCGTTGGCCAGGTTTGAGGAACGGGTAGCGCTCTTCTATCCCGATCAGCTTGAACGCAGCCCGGGACCGGTATCCCTTGCGTCTGGCTTCCGCCACATAAGGATCGTTGAGTTGGCGCTCCAGCCACCGTGTCGAAGCGGTTGTGCGTCCGCGCGCGGTCTTCAGCCTCGTCTTTAGTTCGCGGGCCGTGCCGGAACCCTGGCCTTTTTTGCCCATGATCAGTGTCCGCGCGAGCGGGTCATATAAGGATAGCGCCGACGACGCCTGCGGCGGCGGGTTTCACCCGGCACGAATACGCCGTCTTCGGCCATCAGGGTCGACAGGATGCCTTCGCGCAAGCCCCGGTCCGCGACGCGCAATTTCTGGCACGGCCAGAGCCGCCGGATGGCTTCCAGAATGGCGCAGCCGGCAAGCACCAGATCAGCCCGCTCGTTGCCGATGCACGGATTGGCGGCACGGGCCGAGAAATCCATGTCGATGAGCTTGTCGTTGACGTCGGCGATCTGGTCACCGGTGAGCCAGCAACCGTCGACGCGGGAGCGCTCGTAGCGGGGCAATTTGAGAAACACGCCAGCGATCGTGGTGACCGTGCCGGATGTTCCGAGAAGATGAACATTTCGTCCGCGTAAAAGTGCGCGGATGCCATTTTCCTCTTCGAACGAGCGGAGCAGCCCTGTAACATAAGAAACCATCTCCTCGAACACATGGCGGTTAACCTCAACGCCTCCGAATTTTTCGGCCAGGGTCACAACACCGACTGGCAACGAGGTCCAGGCCCGGACGTGTTTCTGGATGCGCAGCGGGCAGCAGCGGTTGCGGCCGGACAGTTCCAGCCAGGCAATCTCGGACGATCCGCCGCCGATATCAAAGACAAGAACGCCATCGGCGTCAGGGTCGATCAAATTGGCGCATCCCGAGACGGCAAGCCGGGCCTCGGTTTCCTGATCTACAATTTCCAGGTCGAGTCCGGCTTCTTCGCGCACCCGCGCCAGGAATTCCTCGCCATTGCAGGCGGCGCGGCAAGCTTGTGTCGCGATTGCGCGCGCCCGCCCCACGCGCCGGAAATGCATCTTGTCGCGGCAAACCTTGAGCGCGTCGATGGTCCGGTCCATCGCTTTATCGTTCAGGCTGCCTGACAGGCTGACGCCTTCACCGAGGCGGATAATGCGGGAAAACGCGTCGATGACGCGGAACCCGCGTTTGGCAGGCCGGGCCACGAGCAGCCGGCAATTGTTGGTTCCCAAGTCAAGCGCGGCATAAATACCGCTGGGATGTTTAGTTGATTTTTCCGTGGCGTCATGGATATCCCCGGCCGCTTGAGCCTTGCCGGGATCACAATGTCCCTTTTTATCTGAATCCTGACGACGGTCCACGCTATTCCTCACTGGGGCTTTCAGGCCTCTTGTATTCTATAATGCCACAACGCCCTTGACGTATCCGGGGCACGTGTACACTTGAAATCAGACTACCAGCAACAGCCCAAATCGAACAGTGCTAGAAATGTGTTTCGTTAATCTTTGTTCCGTTGCATCAGACCCGCGCCTGCGTTAGATGATTGGAACAGAATTTCGACCCTAACCGGCCTGTCTTTTGGGGAATCGTCTAACGGTAGGACAACGGACTCTGACTCCGTCAATCTAGGTTCGAATCCTAGTTCCCCAACCACCCACCTGCCCTGCATATGTGCGGTCTCTGAGCCAGCGGAATAGCGCCCATATTCCCGGGACTTGGCAGAGTAGCTTCGGCCAGAGCGTATGCCAAATTGGCCAATTTCTGAGCGATCCAGTGGAATAAGCCCAAAAGTCTCAGACCGCGATTTCGCGGCATACGCATCATTTTTTCGGGATGGAGAATTTGGCTTCCGGTTCGGAGAATATCTTAGCCGCGTTCGAACGCTAGCCTCTGCTCTGACCAGTCGTGATGCCTAGCGGCGATCTTGAGTAACGGCTTGAGTGACATGCCCGGTGGTTGCCGGCCCTGTAGGATGGTCGTGACGATGTCGGGCTCCAGAAAGGCAAGTGACAATTGGGCGCTAAACCAGGAGCGTGGTTTGTTGGCGTCTCTGGCAAGATCAGAGATCGTGCTTGTACTATCGGACGCCAACAGATGGCATTGTCAGAGGAAATAGATTTAGGCGAGCCAAGCCGCATCTCGACTTCTATCAGGCCACGAGCTGCCGCCATTCGGCGAGCGCCTGTGAACGGCTTTCCTTGAAATGATCGCGGCGATTCAGATGTCGTTCCTGATTGAAATGGTTGTGGATTGAGACATGGATTGATGTGAACTTCTGAAGTGTTTTAGTCCTTCTGAATTTCGACATGGCCCGTTCTCATCGTCGGAACGGCTGATGTGAATTTTCTGCCCGATTGTTGAGGCTGTGGCCAGCTTTTTGGCGTGCTTCGTTGCCAATCTCTTTCATGGCCGCCCGATAGGACCGTAGTTTATCCGTCACAATGACCATTGGGCGCCATGCCGTTTCATGGCTTTGCGCAAAAACTTCAGCGCTGCCATACGATTTCTTCTCTTTGTGACAAACACTTCGAGAACTTCGCCCTCGTGATCAACAGCCCGCCAAAGGGAGTGGGTTTCGCCATTTATTCGGACGAACACCTCGTCCAAATGCCATTGCCAATTTGACCAATTTCTTCCAGGTTCAGCACACCTCTTTTTGATCTGTTCAGCAAATAACGGCCTAAACCTATTCCACCAAGCGCGTACGATTTCATGGCTCACATCGACCCCACGCTCGTGAAGCAGGTCCTCAACATTTCAAAGTGAAAGTGGAAATCGGACATACATCATCACTGCCAAGCGGGTAATCTCAGGGGAAGTCTTGAAATAGTGGAATGGGTTTCTCATCCGACGAGGCTATGAAATGCCCCCTGCCCGCTCAAGTCATATTCCTCTGACAATGCACCATTCCGGCTATGACTGGTCTTTCTCTCAATCAAATTACGTAGACTTCAATTTAATATTTTTAACTCGCGATCAGTGCTATCCCCCAGACAACGAGAACACCGCCGGCGAGTTTTTCGAACATGATCGCGTGCGGTATAAGTTTTTCGATCAGCACATAAAACGCCAACCCGGCGATCCAGAAGATGTTCATCACTCCGCCGAAAAACAACAGGCCCATCAGGAACCAGCAGCAGCCCAGGCAGAATGCGCCGTGCTGCATACCCATTTTCAGTGCACCCAGACGACCCGGCGCCCAGTGGGCCATAATGAACTGGAGGGGGGAGCGACAATGTTCCAGGCAGGCATTTTTTACAGGCGTGAACTGGTAGAGACCGGCACCAATCAGCAGCAGGCCCCCAAGCCAGGCACTTGTTGACTGCATCAAATGGTCGATCAGGCTGGTTGCGGTAAGCAGCCATTGCGCGCCTGTTGCAAGCAGGCCAAAGGCCCCCCACACCAGCAGGTAGCCCGAGGCAAAGATGAATGTGGGTACAGCACGTGCCCCCTGTGCGCCCGAGTTGCGATTTGCAGAGGCAAACAGCAGGATCATCGGCGCCGCACTGGGCACCATCATGGCAATCATCATTACCCACCACATGACAAACATCAGTACCGCGTATTTCAGTGTCCAGTCCGTACCGACCGTGGTCATGTTCATGTCGGCTCCGGCAAGAATATATGCCCACGAAATGGCCGCGACCGACAACAGACCAAGGACAACTATCATCCAGTCACGTTTGACTACTTCTTCAAACATTATCGACGCCTTTCGGTTTGATGCATCAACGCCAACCAGAAGGTCAGGCGGCTTTGCGGACAGGGCCGTCATTGGTCAGATGAAGATGGGCGAACTGGGCGTAGGAATCCTTCAGTTCGTGTTTAATTGCACCTTTGGCTTTGCCGGATGCCGATCCCATCTCAGCAATCGAATATTCAAACCCGCTTGGCAGATCGATGCGTGCCTGTTGGACCTCGCCCGAAACCGGATTGCGGATGGGTTCGCCGATGCACTCGATCAATCCGGGTACGTTAATGTGACCCTTGCGGCTTTCAACATTGATTTCCAGGTCAATTGGCGCAAACACCGGATCGTGTACTGTGGTCATGGTTGATGCATATACCGAGAATACGGTTGCCATCGGCGTGGTGTCCTGCCCGGTCATGATTTTCAGCATCGCCTCTTTTTGCACGTCCGAGGCTGCCTCATCTACAATCGCTTCGACCGATCCTTTGCCCTCGTGGATTGCGCCGGGCCAGGACAGGATCGCGACAGCCTTGACACCGGCCATATCCGTATCGCCAAAATGCCCTTCAGATACTTCAAAACCGGCGATTGCATAGCAGTCGCCATGGGTTGGTAAAGCGTTGAACTGGCAAGGGCAGCCATAGGCGCAATTGCAGTTGACGAGTTCTTTCATTTTCAATTCCCAGGGGGTCATAATCTGTACTCCTTTTGGTTGGTTAAGTTGGTCTTCGCATTATTTCTGTGTCTGACACCCCTGCCGATAGGTTGTCGCACGGCCCGGCTATTTCTACCTGACTGACGTGATGGGCGATTGCTTCAGCGACGTCGTTGGCATGGGTGGTGATCATGAAATGTGCCGCACTATCAATGGTGGTAAGAGATGCCCGCTCGATGCACTCGGATATAAGTTCATTGGCACGTTTGACTGCCTGATGGCTTGATTGACCTCGTAACACCAGCGTGGGTACGTCAATTGAGGCCAGCAGCTGTGGTGAAAGCGGGAAACCATAAGCACTCTCCCAGTCAAGAATATTGACCGGTGTCGTTTCGATTGCATAAGCACGTGCGGCAGCGGGCCAGGAATCATAGGTTCTGGCACCACCGTAAAAGTCAATCATCGCGGCGATTGCCTGTTTGTCGCCGCCCCGGTATGCGGTAATGAAGGAATCCGACATTTGTCGAAAGTCGTTATGATATTGAAATTCTCCGGATTCCCGCAACAATTCCGATGCTGGAGCCTCAACAACCGTTAGGCTTACAAGATGAGCCTCGTTTCGAATGGCAAGTGCGATGGCCACAAGACCGCCGAATGAGTGACCAACCAGGTGTACCGGCCCACAGGCCTTCCGCACGACTGATGCCAAGGCCTCGACTTCGTGAGATATCGACGAATCCTCTATTGTGCGCCGTTCGAGCGTCTCTCCATATCCAAGCAAGCTTGTGGTAACGCACCGAAACCGGTCGCTCAATCGAGACACCACCTTGTGCCATGCAGCACCCGTGCTGCATGATCCGGGAACCATCACAATGGTCGGCCCGATACCTTTTTCCTGGTAATCAATGCTTCCTTGTGTGCCTACAATCACCACCAATTGACCCTTTCATTTTCCACGCACTGACGTATTGCGGCGATCTTGATCTCCATCGCGATGCAGCTTGCAAGACAAGCCCGCCCATAAAACCCCGGCGTCGGTCCTCGATCATCCCCACCCGTGATAGAGGGCATATCCGCGGCAAATTCATGCTCGTTTTTGCGAACCACGGTATGAAAACCATCACGCAACACGGCACAGGTCTTCGTTGTATCCATTGCTGCTGCTGGCTTCGCCTTGAACGCTCGAAAATTGCGCTCCAATGCGATCTTAATCGATGAATTTTCGGTCAATTCGATCTTCTTCCAGCTTTGGATGAATGGTTTCATCACTCCTTTGCGCACCGGAAATAAGCCGCAAAGACTGTTGCCGTTTGCGTTGATCCTCATAACATCTGCACCAGCATGTCAGCCGCACGCGATGCACCATCGCCTTCCACAGGTTTGAAGCTGGAGCGCTTCGACAATTCCTCGACCATCGCCTCGGCAATTACCTCCGGCGGACTTTGGTCAAAGATCATTTTTCGTCCTGCGCCATACCGGTCGAGCCGTTGAGCGACATGAAAGTTCTGCTCGAAGTGGTTTTTCAGCGGGAAATAAAGGAATGGTGTACCGGCCGCCGCCAGTTCCATGCAGGTTGTTAATCCGCCCTGAACAAGCGCCAGGTCGCATACCGCCAAATGTCGGTCGAGATCAGGAACAAAGGCGCGCAGTTCCACGCCGTCGGGAATGTTTATGCCATTGGTGTTGATGCGGGGGCCCGCCACGACAACCATCCGAAGTGCTGGCAATTTGGCCTTTGCCGCCGGATAGGCTGCAAGTATACGCGCTATCAGCGCACCACCCACGCCGGAGCCACCAACGGTGACAATGCATATTTGCTCGTCATCGCGATATCCAAATCGGTGGCGAAGCTCCTGTCTGTCGCCAAATTCATCCGGGTGCTGGCCGATAACATAGCCGCAAAACTCATAATGCTGCGGCACCCAGTCGCGCATTTGTGGCAAATCTTTGCCAAAGCTGTGTGGAATAATATCTGCCGGATTACCGACAAAAATTGCGCGGTCTCGAACGGATGGGTGATTTTCCACGTGGCCGATCATTTCGGCATTGTAGTCGGTGGCTAAAAACGCCTCGCGCGCACCGTTATCTGGCATCGGCACCCAGCCGACAAAATCAGTCAACCAGGCGATCTGAGTTTTTTTCAACTCCGGATGTTCATGCCAGTAATAATCCACATCCCAGGCCTCATCGGCGATCACCAGATCATAATCCTGCTGCTCTACCGCCTCCTGAAACACCATGAAATTCTTTATCAGTATCTCGTCCATATTGCGGATTGCCATGAAAACATTGAGGTCATGTTCACCGCATTCCACTTCAATATGTGCGCTCTCGCTTGCCATGCGGGTGCTGTCTGGATGGACCGTTTCATTGTTTGCATTCAAAAATCGTGTGACCGGATCCTGAGCCAGCCAGTCAATATGCATATCGGGAAAATGCTGGCGCAACTCGCGGGCGATTGCCAGGTCACGACGCGCATGGCCAAGCCCGATTGGCGAGGAAAGATACAGAACCTTTTTCTGAGATTTAATGCAGGTATTGCTCATATCAGCCAACTTTTCCTTGGTATCATCCGGGTGCCAGGTGTCATCGTGTTGATCTTTGCTGGAATTCGCGCGTATGGATTGTGCCCTGCCCGTAGGATTCGAAATAAATATCAACTCCCTCGCGGTCGATTTTTCCGGTGATTTCAAGTAAAGCCGCACGCATCATGGACCCGCCGCCGGTTTCTGCTTAGCAAAATACCTGGCCAAGAAATCACGCATAACCAGGTTAAACTTCGCCGGGTATCTGGCGTGGGGCGCATGGCCCGCCTGATCAAATATCAGCAATTCACACCCGGTCAGCTCCGCGACCTTTTCCGACGCAGCCAGTGGTGCAATCGGGTCGAGCCGCCCATGCACCGCCAACATCGGGCAGGCAATCCGTTGGTAGGCTGTCATGTCCAGCGTGTAGTGCCCGGCATAGGGGGCGGCCATCGAGGCTGCCAGAATTTCGCCAGTAGTTCCCCTGGACCACCCGAGCACATCTTCACGCTGTTTGGTCGAATGGGGCTCAACAAAAAGCTGTTCGGAGAAGAATTCTGCAAAATCCTTCAGGTTGGTTAGCCAGTAGTTTCGGTTGTATTTTTGCCAGCCTTTGGGGTTTTTAACGATGCTGTTGTAAGCGTCTTTGTTGCTATGCTCAAAACGCGGCACCAGTGGCGTATGGGTGCCGACAGTTACCACAGCTTTCACGCGGTCTTTATGATAGGCGGCCAGAATTGCGCAGGTTGGGCCACTTTGCGAATAACCAAATACAATTGCCGATTTGGAGTCTGTTGCATCAAGGATAGCCAGAGCATCGCCAACATATTGCCCTTGTCCATATGCTTTCGGGTCAGTGGGCCGGTCGGATTTTCCGTTGCCGCGCGGGTCCCAGGTGATGCAGCGAAATTGCTCTGCGAAATATGGTATTTGCGCCTTATAGCCACGTGAATGGATGAACATCCAGGTCGGAATAAACAAGATTGTATGATCTCCCTGCCCGTAGATTTCGCAATGGAGTTTGATACCGTCGTTTTCGACTATCAGTTCGGTGTGGGGCAAGGCGGCACGCATTATTCTGCCTCCACCTTCGGTGGGTTTTCAAAGAATCGGATCACATTGCCAAGGCGGCGCAGCGCCCGGCGCACCGGCGTCAACTCATTTTCGCAACCCAGCAGAATGTACGCTTCCGCCCCGATGAACAGCGGGCCGACCAGTGCCGCCAAATCTTCCGACTCAAACGGCCCCAGCGATCCATAAGTTTTGGAAAATTCTTTGGCGAGCCGAGTATGCAGATCACGCCAAAGCGTCAGGCCTTTGCGAACCGATTTATTCACATCTGGATTAGAATATCCCACTGCAATCAACTCTTGCAGCACCCGCACATAACCCGATTTTATATCTGCGTCGAGATAGTCACAGGCAACCTCCCATTTCGTCGACAGCGCCATATTGGGATCGGTAAACAGGTCAGTTTGTCGCTCGAGCAACTGATCGGTCATATAGGTGAGAAGTGCCAACACGATCCCCTCTTTTGAGCCAAAGTGATAGCGAATCTGGCTCATCTGCGTGCTGGCGGCTGCAGCAATCGCCCGTGTTGAAAGGCCTGAATACCCCTCTGTCAGCAAAACCAGCTTTGCCGCTTCCAAAAGCACCACTTTGGTTGGGGTTGGTTCAGATGCTGTTTGTTGTTCCATGTCACCTCGAATGTCTGGTTCTCTTTAATATAATTCGTTCGAACGAATTAATCAATCAATAATTATGCACCTGTGCAGAAATGGCATTGTCAGAGGAAAAATATTAAGGCGAGCCAAGCCGCATCTCGACTTCTATCAGGCGATAAGCTGCCGCCATTCGGTGAGAGCCTGTGAACGGTTTTCCTTGAAGCGATCACGGCGATTTAGACGAGGGTTATGGTTGAAGTGATTGTGGATTGAGGCATGGATCGAAGTGAATTTCTGAAGTGTTTTAGTATTTCGCAATCTCGCCATCACTCGTTCTCTTCGTCGAAACGGTTGATGTGAGTTTTCGGCTTGATTGTTGAGCCAACGACCGGTTGAATAGCCCCTAGAATTGTAGACACCTTCTTGCCTAAAAATGAGGCAAGGAGGCCACTATGGGCAAAGTCAAATTCAGCGACGATTTCAAACGTGATGCGGTGCACCAGATTACCGAACGGGGATATCCGGTTGCGGAGGTCTCAAAGCGCCTGGGTGTTAGTCAACACTCACTTTATGCGTGGAAGAAGAAGCTCTCAAAGCCGTCTGACGGCAGTGATGATGATCAGGCCGCAGAGATCAGACGATTGAAGCGTGAACTGACCAGGGTCACCGAGGAGCGTGACACCCAAAAAAAGCCACCGCGTATTTCGCCAGGGATGCAAAATGAGATACGCGTTCATTGCCGAGCATCGCCCGCTGTTCTCGGTGCGTGCGATGTGTCGCTGTCTGCGCACCCATCCGAGCGGCTTCTACGCCTGGCTCAAGAATCCGCTGAGCAAGCGAGCCCGGGAAGATGCTCGCCAGACCGCACTCATCCGGAAGGCATGGGCAGACAGCGGGAAGGTGTATGGCTACCGTAAACTCCACGACGATCTTCTCGATCAGGGCGAGACATGCTGCCCGAACCGGGCCGCACGCCTGGCCAGTTTGGCGGGTATCAAGGCCCAGATCGGCTACAAGCGCCGTCCTGGCAGCTATGGTGGGAAGCCGTCTATAATTGTTGACAATACGCTCGATCGGCAGTTCGACGTGGACTGGAACATTCAATGAGCCGACGCGGGAATTGTCACGATAATGCCGTGGCCGAGAGCTTCTTCAACCTGCTGAAACGTGAACGGATCCGGCGTAGGGCCTACAAGACCCGCCCCGAAGCCCGGCAGGATGTGTTCGACTACATTGAGGTGTTCTATAATCCGAAGCGCAAACATGTGAGAAACCGGATGCTGTCTCCCGTCGATTTCGAACGGCAGAAGGAAACGAGGACCGAAGGCGTCTAGAAAACTCGGGCTATTCAAGGCACTGGCTTGAGCGTATGCGGCATTGTCAGAGGAACTTGACCGGGGTGGCAAGGTCTATCAATCAGCAAAATCCTAAGTAGCGAGTTGAATAGTCCCGAGTTTCCAGGCTATTGGCGTTCAGGTTATACTGGCACATTCTCGAAAATCGGCTTTTTGTCATCGCCTAAAATCATCACCTGCTTCACCAGCCATTCGTTGCTAACTTCCGGATAGTCGCGGCGGAAATGAACACCTCGGCTTTCTGCCCGGTTTAGCATAAAACGTCGCATGATTCCGGTCAGCATCAATGATCGCTTGTAGGCTAAAATGGCGGCATATTCTGAAGGATAGTCCCAACCGAATTCCTCCGCTTCATCACCCAATTCAACCAGCTTCCGCTCCATCACCCTGAGGTCAGAGCCATCGCGTAGCGGTCCCAGCGCGGTCTGACACAGTCGGCGCAAAGCAGGCATGACATCTCTGGGATCGAACGCTCTGCCTGATTTGTTCTGTTCAAATGAATCATCAATAAATGGCGCTGGATCATGCCGTTTAACCCGCGCGGCAGCGTTCCGACCCGCGATCCGCCCGAAAGTTACGCTCTCGGCCAGGGCAACGCCTCCGTGACGATTTGCGCCGTGCAACCCCCCAGCCACCTCGCCAACTGCATAGAGACCGGCCACAGCAGTTTCGCATTCGGCATTCGTACGCACCCCACCGATCGTGTAGTGCGCAATGGGTGAAACCCGGATCACCCGCTTCATGTAATCCGGGGCATATTTGTCGAGAAACAGCTTTGTCAGCGAACTAACATTCCATTCGCCCGGATCGGTACCGGAAAAATCGATATAGACATCCTGCCCTGTCATGATCTCCTGCTGCAGGATGACCGACAAATAGTCCCAGTTATCGAATTCTCCCAGAGTTTTAGCCCCGTCGAAATGCTTCTGCAGAATGTCTATTCCCGCACCGTTGACGATGCGCCCCCCGGGCGGAAAATCCGGGTAGATGAAAATCGCCGGAGCGCCCTCCTCGGCAAGCGCGAGCGGGTAGAACTGAATGAACTCCATATCTGTCAAAGCCGCACCGGCTTCCAGCGCCATCGTGTGGCCATCGCCAATCAGACTTGGTGGATTGTCCGTGAATTCATAAAGGCCTTGAACCCCGCCGGTCGCCAGAATAACGGCATTCGCGGAAATCCAGACAAATTCACCTTCAATCAACGCAACAACGGATGATCCGTCGGGCGATATTTTGAGCGCCGCGCCTTTGATGCGTTGGATTGATTCCGCCAAAACCGCCTTAAGACTACCAGAAAAAAGGGAAGTTCCATGGGTCGCGGAAAATTCCATCACCACGGACGTCATGTCGTTGACCCCCTCGACACTATAATCCTCGCCCACAAGCTCCCTGCCACGTCGCCCAATAGCGCGCCGCGCACGCACTCCGCGAGGAACATCGTCAACCGGAATCCCGTATTGCGCGATGGCGGCCTCTATTTCTTTCGGACTTTCAGCAAGGAAACGGTTCATCAACGCACGGTCACACAACCCTTTTCCGGTAACGTTGAGCAACGAATCTTCAAGCTGAGCGCGATCGAACCGGTCTTCCACGGGAAAAGTCAGAAACCCAGTCGAAATCGCTGACGTTGCTGGCCCCTTGTATAATTGTGTAACCCTGACGCCGGCTTCAGAGGCGGTTAATGCTGCCGCGTTGCCAGCCGCGCCACCGCCGATCACGAGAACATCCGTTGCTATCGTCTTTTGTTCACCCATAGACGCATCTCCCTAAACTTTTTGACTGTCACTTCTCGCGGGATTTGCAAGATTCACCACCCGAGACTGAATATTGTTGGACTAATTCAGACAACCACAATTGGCCGCCAGTTCACTCGAACGGCAGCAGGATAGTTGATCCGCTTGTACGACGATTTTCGATTGCCTGGTGCGCCTCCGCGACGTCACGCAAGCGATAGACACTCCCGACATGTGCCTTGACCCCGCCGCTTTGGACTACCTCGAAAAGTTCCCTGGCGCTGGTCATAAGGTCATCATGGGCCGCCATATAATGCATCAATGTGGGGCGGGTGACGAACAGAGAGCCGCTCGCGCCAAGGTCCTGGATCACGTCGACTGGATCAGGAGCGCCGGACGCATGTCCGTAACTAACCAGCATCCCCATTGGCCGCAAACATTCAAGCGATCGCCGAAATGTATCCTTGCCGATCGATTCATATACGACATCGCAACCGAGCCCATCGGTCACATTTTTGACCGTTGCCACAAAATCTTCCTGGCCCAAAACGATCGGCACATCACACCCGTTCCTTCGAGCCAATTCGGCCTTCTCGTCATTGCTGACCGTACCGATAACCGTCGCGCCAAGAAGCTTGCCCCATTGGCACAAAATCAATCCCATGCCGCCTGCCGCAGCATGAACAAGTATGACATCACCTGGACTTACCCGGTATGTGCGGCGCAATAAATACTGAGCGGTCAACCCTTTGAGAAGAACGGCCGCGACCACTTGGTCGCTGATGCCGTCAGGCACGGGGACCAGTTTCTCAGCGGGATAAAGGCGTTTTTGAGCATAAGACCCATGCGGCGGCAGGGCATATCCGACCCGGTCTCCCGGTCCAAAACCCACCACGCCTCTTCCAACTGCCTCGATGATACCAACACCCTCAAAGCCGAGCACCACAGGCAAAGGTGGAACCGGCCACGGATGCGGTAGACCTCGACGGTGATAGGTATCAACATAGTTGACGCCGATTGCGCTATTCCTGATGAGCACCTCGTCGTCACCCGGAGAACCGACGGTAATCTCCTCCCACCGGAATACGTCCGGCTCCCCTTTTTCATGAATGACCGCAGCCATGACCATCGCATTTACCCTTTCGAAGATCGCTTTCCGCAACTTCGAAAGAGCTAGCAAGTATGGTTATAATTGCCAAGTACACACAATTTTTGTATATACTATAGAAAAGTATCCTATTGGAGTTATACCATGCGCCAAAATCGACGCGAACATTACATCACCTGTCCAGTCCAGGCCGCGCTCGACGCGATCGGCGGAAAATGGAAGCCGGTGCTTCTAGCCTTGCTTTCCGAAGACATTATGCGCTTTGGCGAGCTGCAGCGCCGCCTGCCCAACGTCACCCAAAGAATGTTGACCAACCAGTTGAGAGAACTTGAGCGGGACGGCTTGATAGCGCGGAAAGTTTATGCGCAGGTCCCCCCGAAGGTAGAATATTCCTTGACCGAACTCGGCGGCACGCTTTCTCCGATGCTGGAGGAATTGAGAAAATGGGGCGAGACGTACATGTTGCCGCGCCACCTCAAGCAGGCAGAAGAAGCAGCCTCTCGAAAACGACCCGCGATATCCTGATTTATGTCTCATCTGGGAGCTTTGTCAGAGGACAGTTCCTTGAACCGGCCTTGCGCGCCTCGTAGCCTTCGAGCAGGAGAAACCCCTTCCGCTATTTCAAGACTACGCCCGAGATAATCCGCCTTGCTGTCTTGATGGCATTGTCAGAGGAAAATTGTTTAGGCAAACCAAGCCGCATCTCGACTTCTATCAGGCGATGTGCTGCCGCCATCCGGCAAGCGCCTGCGAGCGGTTGATGTGAGTTTTTGCTCAGTTGTTCAGCCAGCGAACAGTCTCTTGGAGCCGCGCATTCCTGGTGACCTTAATTGCCGCACTGTATGAGCGATACTGCCGCGGTAACTTGGTGACTGGTGTTCGACAGATCAGTTACATCGTCGAATGCAAAATATCTCCTACACTCGACACCGTTTTCCCACTTCTATCATCCGGTATGCCGTTTGGCTGTATTTCCGGTTCCCGCTCAGCTTCCGGGATGTCGAGGATTTGATGGCTGAGCGCGGTGTCGACGTTACATATGAAACCGCTCGGCGTTGGGCTCTCAAGTTCGGCCAAATTTGTGCACATAAATTGGGGCGAAAGCGCCCTCGCCCAGATGACCGATGGCATCAGGACGACAAGTTCGTCTCGATCAATGGTAATCGAAAATATCTCTGGCGGGCTGTCGATAGTGGAGGTGAAGTACTGGGTATTCTGGTTCAATCCAGGAGAAACAAGCAGGCCGCCCTCAAGCTGATGCGTAAATTATTGAAAGCCCAGGGTTGAGTTCCGGACGCAACCGTGACCGATAAACTACTGTCTTGCGGTGCTGCTTTGAGAGGGTCAGGCCTGTCCAGCCTTCATGATTTTGGTGACAGATAGAACAATCGGACGGAGAATTTCCATTTGTCCATTCGACAACGAGAACGACGAATGAAACGGTTCAAGTCGTCCAGATCAGCATAACTATTTCTCTGCACTCACGCCGCCATCTACAACACTTTCAATATTCGACGTCACCTGATTTCCAGACAGATCATGCGTCAGTTTCGCGTAGAAGCAATGAATGTGTGGATGGAATTTGACAGCGGCTGCCTAACCTTGGCCAACAGCCCAATTGCACTCGACCGCAATCGCTTAACGTGACAGTCCCTTCTGAATAATCACGGGTGAAAAACGGTCTCGGATGTATGAGAATTTCATCGTCCAACATCATGGCAGATCAATCAGTGATAGGTCACCAAGTTAACGTGACCATACCACTATAGTTTTGCCCCCCAAGATCGGGCCAGATAGAGGCAAATTCCGGCAAGGACAATTATCAGGCCGATGGCCCATAGGTGCGCATATTCAAATCCCCAGAAATCAGACATGTCTGCTCCCCTTCATCTTCATATCAGGCCGGTTTCGGCAATGCGCTGGGTGCCAAATGCGCTTATCCTGAATTTTATCAGGATCTTACCAATTCCAAATGACCCGCCATCATCGAGATCGTCTTCTATTTCCTCGATCAGCGCACCTGAATAAAGATCTGTCAGGGTAGCGCGAACTTCGCCCTTCCAATAGCTTCCGCTGTAACCATATTCGGCAAATACCGAAGTCATGATCTCGTAATCCCAGACCCCTGACTCTCCGGCTTCCATCAGCAATCTCAATATGTAACCTTTCATGTGCAGGCCACCCTTCGACACACACGCAGTCTTGTTTCTGCGAGTGCGGGCCGTCAATTCTTTTGCAGGAGGCTGTCGCACCACTTCGACTACCTTGCTATCTTCACTGACCATTAAAAAAGTGCCCGCCACGGCGAGCGCCAGTCCGACAAGAAAATTCCAGCTCGGGAATTGAAAAGCAAAAACGGCGAGGAAGACAACTGCAAAAACAGTATGCAGCGCAGCGATTGCCTGCCCGCGCCCAACGCCGATCAGCGGGAACGATTTATACCAGGCAACATAGGAAAACCCATAACTGAGGCCTGCGAGCAAGACCCAGATGATGGCCCAAAAATTAAACGTTGCCAACGCCACAGGGATAACAGGGGCGTCAAAAAATATTACCGCGGCGGGGAGTATCAGAAAAACCCAGAACAGGACCTCGGCGGTAAAACGAATGGTAATGCCAACATCGGCGTCGGATACATCGAGTGCGCGACCGACAATTGCGCCCTCAAACCCCCACCCAATTGCCGACACAGCACCGCCGAGATAGCCGATCCACGCTGTATCTCCGGCACCGGCGGATTCAGAGAATAACCCGGGCAAAAAGATCGCAATGCCGCTGGTAACGATCAAGCCGATGCCGATGGCAGCACGCTGGGTAATGATCTCATTGTACCACAATCGGGCAAGCGTAGCCCCGACAATAGGGTAAAGCAGCGAGGCGACGGCCGCAAAGATCGGCCCTACAAATCCGATAGCAAGGTAAGCCCCGAAAAGAGCACAAGGACCGCCAAAAATGGCAGCCAAAAAATACCATTTGGAGATCGAAGAAAATCGTTTCACGGTTCGCCGGAATTCGCCAAATTTCTCCAGCACCGCCAGCCATATAAACAGGAAAATCAGCACGCTGACGGCGCTAAACGCGGTTATCACGGCAGCGCTGAGCAATAACTCGCCCGTAGTATCGAAACTCATAGTGCTGTAGGGCGCCTCGCTCCACAGCGCGGTGCCTGGAATATACCAGATGCCCCACAAAACAGCGCACCACAGCGCCCAGATATAACCCCATCTGACACTGTTGGCCCGATACCTGGCCCTGGCCGTGTCCAATGCGTTCATTTGGCCAGCTCGGCTATCGAATTCATCCTGATCTGCAACCGGAGAACGTGTTTCCTTTATCCATGGGTCCGGGTTTTATCCGGGTCATAGAAAGGCGTTGCTTCAACTATCGCATCGCAGGAAATATCCCCTTCTACACGCAGCTGAGTGCCGGGTGCGGCTGCGTCCGGCGTAACATGTGCAAGAGCAAGAGATTTTTTCATGCGATGAGAATAGGCTGGAGAATTGACAACGCCAACCTCCTTGCCATCCAGCTTCAGTTTTTCTTCGCCAGCAAGAATACCGTCATGATCGGCGCTAATACCAACGACCTTGATCTTTTCCTTGCCCTTGAGATCCATGACCGCTGCACGACCACGAAAATCGTCACCTTTGGTCGTGATTGCCCAGCCAAGACCAACTTCCCATGGGCTGTTCGCCTCGGTCATGTCGTATGGGTAAAATAACAGGGCCGCTTCGACACGGATTTTGTCGAGGCAGGTGAAAGAACATGGCATGATGCCTTCGGCCTTACCCTGGCCAATAATCTGATCCCAGATATCGCCTACACGATCCGCCCCGGCGAATATCTCGTACCCCCGTTCACCTGAATACCCGGTGCGAGAAATAATCACCGGATGACCGAACAATTCGGTCTCTTCCTGATGAAAATATTTCAGGCCGGCCAGATCGAATGGAGTATGCGCATTGAGGAATTCGGTAGATTTCGGTCCCTGCAATGAAATGTCGTGGAGATCGTCGTCGAATTCGATATCGACGTTTTTGCCGGCTGCCGATTCTTGCAGCATCTCCATGCAACTTCCCGATCCATGCACGACCATCCATTTGCCACCACCCAGGTTAAAGACAATCGCATCGTCGCAAATAGTTCCCTGTTCGGTCAGGTTCGGACCATAGGCCGAGCGTCCGGGGGTGATAACTTTCATATTTCGCGTGATAACATGATCCACAACGGCACCAGCATCGGGACCCTGTACGAATACCTTTTTCAGGCCAGAAACATCGAACAGGCCGGCGGCGGTGCGCACCGCATCGTGCTCATCGCATGGGTCGCTGGCATAGTCCCACGCGACGCCCATTCCGTTCCAGTCACCAAGATCAGAACCAAGCGCGCGGTGGCGATCAGCGAGTACGGAGTGTCGGGTACCTTCGTTCATTTTAGTCTCCCTTATCTATTGGTGGTTGTTGAATTGTCAGTTGAAGTGGCGCTCCAACGCATCAGTCAGTTCAAACAGATCGATGGTGGTGCCGTAAGTTGCCACGTTGAAAATGGGCGCATCGGGGTCGGTATTGACCGCGATAATGGTATCGATATGCTTCATTCCGAACAGGTGTTGGACTGCACCTGAAATACCGAGGGCAAAATAAAGTTGGCAATTTGAAGCGACTTTGCCCGACTGGCCAACCTGGTGGGGTTTTGGCAACCATCCCGCATCGACAATTGGCCGCGAGCAGCCAAAGGTAGCGCCGAGTTTATCGGCAAGTGCTTCAAAGCGCGGCAGGTTATCCTGATCCTGAATACCGCGTCCCACCGAGAGGATGAAATCGGCCTTGGTTATATCAATGTCGGACGGCGGGGCCTCCTGAAATTCCACATGAGTCGAAACGCCTTCCAGCATTGTCAGATCGATTTCGGCCGGTGAAATTTTTGCGTTCCCATCACCCTCCGGCGGTGCAAACGTGGCGCCGCGTAGTGTGAGCACGACAACGCCCTTGCCGGGGAAACCCAACTCCATCTCCACCTTGTTGCCATAGGCACTGCGGGTGGCGACGAGATCGTCCCCGTCCATCGCAAGAGCAATCACGTCGCTGGCAAAACCGGACCCAAGCCGCGCCGCAACAGCCGCGCCGTAACCCATTCCACTGACGGTGTGGCCGATGAGAATGATGCCCGGTTTCAGATCTGCACCCAGGCTGCAGATGGCTTCTTCATATACCAGCGGATCGAAATGATTGTCGGGCATTTCCAGCGTAAAAATATCATCGATACCATCCAGATTGATCTTGTTGGCGAGGTCTTCGACATTCTGACCAACGATCAACACCTGAAGTGGTCCATCAATTTCACCTTTGATGGAATTAGCCGCACCAATCAATTCCGACGAAATATCGCGTAATGCGCCATCCAGTTGCTCCGCAACGACAAGGATACCTGCCATGATTATTCTCCCCTAATGTCGCGGATAAGCTCGGCGACTTTTGCCGCAACCTCTTCCGCCGACCCTTCGAGCATTTGTGCCTTTTCCTGAATCGGGGTGTACATGCGTCGTACCCGGTACCCCCCGGATCCATCGACAATTGGCGCACCATCGAGCACGTCAAGAGGCTTCTTCTTGGCTTGTTTGATCATCCGCATCGTCGCATAGCGCGGTGTGTTGGTTCCGGTCTGGATAGCGAGGACCGCAGGCATCGACATCTGCAGCACGTGACGGGTTCCGCCTTCAAGTTCGCGGGTCACGTTGATGACGCCCTCGTCTTGCGGCTCGACTTCGACGATAACCGAGCTATGGGGAAGATCGAGAATACGTGCCAGCGCCGTGCCAGTAGAGCCGTGAGCATGGTCTGAAGACTGTGTCCCCGTTAAAATCAGGTCAGGTTGCTCAGCAGCGGCAACGCCAGCAATTGCTCGGGCAATGGTCACCGGATCGGCGATCCGAAGCCTATCGTCCCAGATACGCACCGCCCGATCGGCGCCCTTGGCGAGAACCTTGCGGAGGGACTTTTCAACTTCTTCGGGACCAACCGAAACAGCAACCACTTCGCCGTCACCATGGGCCTCTACAAGAAGCAACGCCTGTTCCAACGCCGCGTCGTCCCATTCATTTAGATCGTATTCAAGATACTCCCCGGCCACATCGCGTGTATCAGCTGTAAATTCATATTCATCGCCGAGTTTTGCTGTGTGTTTCACCGTCACCAAAATACGCAAAGTTGATTTCTCAGGTGCCTCATACCCCTCATACGGGACCAGACGCACAGGGGCCAGGCTGTCCCAATCCATCGCTGTCAACGCCGGCAATTCCGCTTCTGGGGTGGAAGTCTGCACATCCTCATCGACTTCAGGCGCTGTGATACGCGCCTGCACAGTTTCTGGAGTGGTGGATGATGGTTCCTTAGGTTCCGAAGGAATTTCGGCAGGTTTGGCAGGCGCTGGTATACTGGCCAACCCATCTAGTTTGGAAGAAAGTACGTTCTCCAGACGGGCGCCAACTACATCTGCGACGCGGGTCGCCACGGCGTCTGTAATACGCTCGGCAAGCGATGGCATGTCCTGCAGCGAAATCTCGTTCAACTCAATAGCTTCGGCCACCAGTTCGGCGATATCCCGGACTAGAAAATCGGCTTCGTGGCCGCTGGTTTTACGCGCGTCTTCGAACATGGTCAGGTCCTTTGGACAGCAGGTCACAAAAATGTCGATGCCACCGAGACCTGCTGCCTCGCGCATACGATTTTCGGATGGCTTTTCTTTTCCAGGCGGATCGGGAATCCAGATACGCCCTCCCCCGGCACCGCAGCAAAACGAATTGTCGCGGTTGCGCGGCATCTCGACAATTTCACAGCCGATAGCTTCCAGTACGTGGCGTGGCGCATCATAGCCACCATTCAACCGGCCAAGATGGCACGGATCGTGAAACGTCACTTTCTTGCTGAGCGGCTTGGTGACCTTCAACCGACCGGATTTGAGGAGGTCATCAAGGATCGAAGTATAATGTTCGATAGGCGCAACATCACCGAATTCCGGATATTCGTTTTTAATCGTATTGTAGCTGTGGGGGTCGGTTGTAATTATTTTTGAAAATTGTTTGACGCCGGTCATTGCCTGTAAATTGCTCTCGACCAGGGTTTCAAAAAGCCCCTCTTCACCAACCCGTCGAACATCATTGCCGGCATTGCGTTCGCCTTCATGCAGCAGTGCAAAATCGGTTTTGGTGTGTTTCATCAGGGAGGCAAAAGCGCGACTAACCTGCTGGTTGCGCGGGTCGAAAGACGCATAGTCTCCAACGAACCAGAGGTTTTCTGCGGCCACTTCGCGAATATCTTTGACCTTGAATTCCAGTTCGCGCGTCCAGGCGCTGCGTTTGCGCGCGCTTTCGCCAAAACTGTTACCGGTGCTTGCAATGGTATCGAGGGTTCCTTGCAGTAGCGGGTCCATGTCGCCACGCTCCACCAATTGGCGGCGCATTTGTACGATGATCGCCGGATGCTCGATTCCAACAGGACAAATTTCCTGACACGCCCCACACATACGGCACGCCCACAAAGTCTCAGGGGCGATGATATCGCCAATAAGCTGAACCGCTTCATCCGGACGGCCCTGCATTTTGTCATTGTGGGTGCGCAGATCGAGAATAAAGTCGCGCGGGCTCAAGGGAAATCCGGCAATCTGCGCAGGACACGCTTCATGACACCGCCCGCACTTTGTGCAGGCGTCGAAATTCAACATGTCTTTCCAGGAAAACTGCGAGACATCGGCAATCCCGCTACTTTGCCGGGCTTCACCTTCTCGCGTCAAACGGGCAAGAGGTTTTTCAGCACGCATCGCCAGCGAACCGACCACGGCGATGATGTGCTTGGCCTTGTACCAGGGAATGGCCGCAGTAAATGCGAGCGCCAGCACGCCGTGGATCCACCAATTAGCACCGCGGATCGCGGCAGCCGTGGCATCAGACATGCCAAGGACTGCAAACCCGTTCGCCAGCAACAATCCAACCGGAGACCATGAGGCCCATTCAGGTTTATCCATAAGCAGGCGGACAGCCTCCTGAACAAACCCGGTTATCTCGATCAGCAGCAGAGTGGATAAGAATATCCAGTCTTCAATACGCCATGTTTTTGCTGACGTTCGAAGTTCACTATCCCCTCTGTAGCTGCGTCGATAGTCAAGCTTGTCCAGACTGAAAAACAAGCGGCGGACAATCATCATCAGGAGCCCGAGAAATAGCGCCAAATGACCAAGGTCGAGGAGCAAGCTGAACAAGAGGTAGAAATCCCCATGCCAGAACGTGATCCCGAACAGCGGCTCGAGAATATCATATTCAAGTGTGATGGTGGCGGTGCCGAGCGCAGCGATGACAAAGCCGAAGAAAATCCCGGCATGGGCATAGCCAGCATACTTATCGCGGCGCACAAGCGTGCGATGGGTTATCAAATCGGCAACCATTCGTCTGACCCCAGCGATCAGATCAATGGCAGTGACCGGGGCCGTGCCGCGTCGATATTTCGCGTAATGCCTCCAGCAACCCCAAATAAATAATGCAATCGTAGCAAGCCCAAAAGCATAGAAAACCACCACCGAGGGCGTTTTCAGGGACCAGAATAATTCACGCGTTTCCACCCGACGTCTCCGTCCACAAAGGCTTTCAAGGTCTTCAACGCCGCGTTGTAGATAATGAAAAGCACAAAATTACGCGCAAGCGCCGGTGTTCCAGCTTTCTGGAACACCGGAAAATAATGGAACCGCTATGCGGGACTAACCGAGAACCTCCCGATCGCTGATTTTGGGATAGGTCTCATGGCCCCAAACCTGTCGTTCACGGATCCATGGCTGGGCATGCTGCGGATTCTTCGATTCGAATTCCCGCGCGATACGATGTCCAGAGAAAATCGCATCCGCCAAAAGACCTGGTGCATAACAATCACCAACTGCATAAATGCCTTTGATTTCGTTGTCTTCCCATTCGGATTTACGGGCCCGCAACTCGCGAAACAGCTGATCATTGGGCACCCGTCCGGTGACAGAAATCAGGGTATCGAATTCCATCTTGATGACATCGGTACCTTCCCTACGCGGCATTTTGCCGAGCGTCGGGCCAGAGTCACGCTTATATCCATCGCGATAGAGATAATAGATTGTAGCAACGCCCTCCTCTACCTTCTCTACCCAATGCAGGGTTTTCTCGTGGATACCTTTTTCATACATCATGCGGTGCAAGTTTGGCGCTTCGAGGGTAAAGTGCGTGTAAGGCGCAACGGAGCCAAGTGAAGTGACCAAATTCACTTCCTTGCCCTGATCGACCAGCATTTCAGCCATTGAGATGCCGGTGAAATACCCGTCGCCATCGATCACCAAAACCCGCTTGCCGACTTCTTTCTTCTGAAACACCTGTTCTGGTGTGCAGATGTACGGCTTGCTCGCATCCAGCCCTTCGACGGGATCGTGGCTGACAGAATTGAGCCCGGTCGTTGACCAATGCGACCCGGTCGCAATGACAACCTTGTCGGCGCCATATTCCAGGACATCATCCGCCGACATTTCGCCTACACCGGTATGGACTTCTACATTCTTCAGCTTGTCCAACTGGATCTGACGGTAGGAGGTAATGCGGCCCCATTCCGACAGGCCGGGATAACGCATGATATCCTTGACGCAGCCACCAATTTCGCTGCTGGCTTCACGCAAATGCACGTCATAACCGCGTTCGCCAAGGACGCGGGCGCATTCCATACCCGCAGGACCAGCGCCAACCACCAGAACCGACTCTTCGGTTTTGACGGCGTTGAAAGATTCAGGGTGCCAGCCGCGGCGATATTCCTCGTTTGCCGTTGCGTTCTGGGTGCAGACCATTGGCGGGCCGCCAATTTCCCAACGAGAAATGCAAACATTGCAGCCAATGCATTCCCGTACATCCTCAATACGGCCTTCGTCAATTTTGTTTGGGAGGAACGGGTCCGAAATTGACGGACGTGCGGCGCCTATAATATCGAGACGACCGGAGGTTATATGAGCCGCCATATCGTCAGCGCTGGTTTCACGGCTAACGCCAAGCACGGGGATGTCGCAAATTTTCTTGACTTCGTTGGTCCATGCCCGTTGATGGCCAGCCTTGTAGAACCGTGAAGGTCCGGCATCTTCGCCCCATTCAGCGATATCGCCGATATTGACGTCCCAAAGATCCAGCACACCTTCCTTGGCGACCAATTCAACAAATTTCAGGCCATCGTCAGCAACTTCCAGGCTACCAGGACCATAAAGGGTATCGATCGCAAGCCGGGTGGCGATTGCGCAAGTGCTGCCGACAGCCTCTTTGACCTCGGTTAAGGCCTCGATCCAGAAGCGGGCCCGGTTTTCCAACGAGCCGCCGTATCCGTCGGTCCTCTTATTAAAAAACGGTGAGAGGAACTGGAGTGGCAGGTAGGAGTGACCGCCATAAACATAGACAATGTCAAACCCTGCCTGTTCCGCGCGCTTTGCAGCCTCGCCATAGAGTTTAATCAGGTCCTTGATATCGTCTTCATCGGCCTCGTGAGAATAGGTCAGATATTCAAATTCAGAGGCGGTACCATTTGGCGCGCGTGAAACGGCGCGGGATTCCAGATTTGGCGCATGCGGGCCGCCATACCACATTTCTATACCGCCCAGGCAGCCATGCTTGTGCAGGGTGTCGTTCATATAGCGCAGATTAATTACATCTCCATCATCCCAAATGCGGGCGGAAACACGATGAGTATCGTCAGATTCAGGGCTGATCGAGCAATATTCGGTGTTGCAAGCACCCCATCCACCTTCAGCTTTCATGCCGCGATTAAGCGCTTGAGTCCCAGGCTTTTCAGAGCCGGCACCAATGCAATGGGGCACTTGATAAAACCGATTTTTCATTGTCTTTGGGCCAATTTTTATCGGCTCAAACAAACAATCATGTTTTGGGTCACGTGGCATTTGATTCCTCCCTCAAATCTTAGCCGGTCTGTCCGGGAATTCCGTTTCTTTCGGTGGTACCGGGAAACAGCCAGCACGATCGAAAACCAACATTCAGGTCAACACTGATTTCACGCAGCCGCGTAACGAAATGGTTCCGATCCTCCAACCAAAATGCTACCAACACATACCAATCTAATCAATCCATTGATTTTATATTATTTTCTCACAAATTTGGTATACTAAAATGAGTGAATAAAAATCCAAAAACTTTTACTTGTATGTTTTTTATAATGTTTTTAGAAAATATCATTGATTTATTGGTCCTATCGTTTTTTTTGAGATTGGTTTTGTCAATAATAAGACCAAGGCCTATTTTGCTTTTTACAAATCAAGAGCTACATAGGGACGGATACAACAGGTGGCGAATTGGTCCACCAATCATTCCCCACGCCTGTTGGCAGGCAAGGAGGACTTCGCCTTGAACGAGACATTGCTGAAGACGGTCCAGAAATCTCTGGATGCAGGTGGGCTACAGGATTACTCGGGAGGCGTTGCAAAATCTTTGGCACTTAAACTTGGCGCCCGCATCCTGATCGGGGAATTTACCGATGGCGAGCGATTACCGGCCGAACGTCATTTGGCCGAAGAGTTTGCGGTATCGCGAACAACATTACGGAGAGGATTGGATATTCTGGAAGATTCTGGCCTTATTGCGCGGCGACCTGGTAGTGGCACATTTATAAGCTTCCACAATCAACCCGAACCAGCGCAAAATGCCGGAGAATTCCCTGTCGCGAATAATCTTGAAACCATCATAGAAGCGGATGACGGCCTAACAATCGATATAGCCGAAACGGCGCAGATGACCAGTCCTTTGGAACTCAATGTCGTCCGGTCCATACTTGAGCCGGAAATAGCCAGACTTGCTGTTATCAATATGTCCAACAAAGATATCTCAAAAATGGGCAAAATCATCGAGCGCATGGAGATGATCAGCACAGATGCGACGGCATTCTCTCGCTGCGACGAAGAGCTGTTCCTGTGCCTTGCGGCCGGCGTCCATAATCCATTGCTGAGCTCGCTCTACAAAATGGTAATCATCGTACGGCGCGATTCTTCAGGCGTGGAAAATCGCCAAAAAACCCTCTCACCAAACCGTATCAGAGAATATAAAAAGAGACACCAATCGCTCTATAAAGCGATCCGTACGCGCGATATCGAAAGCGCGGTCGAGTTTATCAAGCTCCATATTACCGACGTACAGCGCGACCTGATGCGGGACGTATAGGTCCCCCAATCGTCGATGCCGGATCACGAAGCGGGTGGCTCTCCCACGCCCGGCAGCAGCAGCAAAACTGCCGCCATTAGCTTGCGGGTATCGTTTAACATGGCAGGCCGTTCACGCTGCCAACGCTCGGCGGCAGAAGAAGCGGCGGTTGCATCGTGAGGAAAATCGGAAACCGCACTTGCGATACGCGCGGTTGCATCCTCGGCCATTTGAAGCCATTTCGTCTGCCAGTTTTCTCGAAATGCATCCCGGTGACGTAACTCCATTCGTAGATGGAACATCGACGACCGGGCAACACGGGAGGCCTTCATCGTTTCAATCCATGGGCCCGTTTGCTCCCAGACCTGTCGGGCTTCATCCAGTAGACGGGCACCGGATTCTTTGTCATTTTGAGCAAGACATAAGCCAAAATTGGCAAGCGATGTGCCGAGACGAGGATCATTTGGCTTAAAAAATTCGCGTGCCAGATAAAGCGCTCGGCCAGCTGCATCCTGGGCATCCTGATCTTTGGATTCCAACCAAAAGGCAGCAAACTCTTCTAAAATACCTTCCCATTTCAGGTCATCTTCAGACCAGCCGGCACGGATCAGATCTTGAAGCTCCCAAGATTCAGCCACCTAGATAGGCTTTCTTGACGTGATCATTTTCATGCAAATCCTCTGCAATCCCGGCCAATGATACCGAGCCAGTTTCCAATACATACGCGTATCGGGCAAGAGAAAGCGCCAATTCCGCATTTTGCTCGACCAGAACAACCGGCACACCATCAGCGACGATATCTTCGAGGATACGAACAATCTCCTGAATTATTACCGGCGCAAGACCCATGGACGGCTCATCCAGCAATAGTAGGCGCGGTTTCGACATCAAAGCCCGGCCAATGGCCACCATTTGCTGCTCACCGCCGGAAAGGGTCTTCGCCCATTGGCTGCGTCGCTCTTTTAGACGTGGAAATCGTGTAAAAACCTGCTCCAGGCTGTGATCAATCTCAACCCTGTCATTCCGCAAGAACGCCCCTGTGCGCAAATTTTCCTCTACGCTAAGATCAGGAAAGACGCGCCGGCCTTCCGGCACCTGGGCGATGCCGCAGGCTACAATTTTCTCTGGCGGGAGCGCGTCAATACGCTCGCCATCGAACCAGATTTCACCAGCGGATATTTTGCTAAGACCCGAAATGGCACGCAATGTGGTGCTCTTGCCCGCGCCATTGGCACCGATGATGGTCACAATTCCGTCTTCCGGCACCTCCATGGAAACACCCTTTAGCGCGGCGATTTTTCCGTAATGCACATGGATATCTTTGATCTCAAGAAGCATGGTGGGCACTCCCGAGATAGGCTTCGATCACACCAGGATTTGTACGCACTTCTTTCGGCGTGCCTTCGGTAAGCAGCGATCCAAAATTCATGACCGTAATCATATCGCACAAACCCATTACTGCCTGCATGTCATGCTCGACCAGCATGACCGTAATACCGCGGTCACGGATATCCCGGGTAAGTGTCATCATCCGCGCCGTTTCTTCCGGGTTCATGCCCGTGAACGGTTCATCCAGCAGGAGTATTTTAGGATCGGCCGCCAATGCCACCGCCATGCCCAACGCACGCTGGTGGCCGTGGGGAAGGTTCGACGCCTCCTCGTCACGCAGATCGCTAAGATTAAAAAAGGCCAGCAAATCCTCGGCTTTTTTTGTCGCCACCGCTTCAGATTCGCGGTCAGCACCTAAAAGGCGGCTTAAAAATCCAGACTTGGCGGATACGTGGCAGCCGAGCCGAACATTGTCGATCACTGAAAACTCGTTGAACAGCGTTGTGCCCTGGAAGGTGCGGATCAGACCAATTTCGGCCAGCCTGTCCGTCCGTATGCCGGATATGTCTTTGCCCAGATAGGTCACATGGCCGCTGCTTGGTGCATAGAACCCGCTGATCACATTGAATGTGGTGGTTTTACCGGCACCATTGGGGCCGATGATCCCATGGATTGTGCCCGGTATGACCGAGAAGCTAAGCTGGTTTACTGCCAACAAGCCGCCAAAATTTCGCGACAGATCACAGACCTCCAGGATCGGTTGGGTCATGGGATTTCCCCCGCTTCAGATTTCGTCGCCGGCTCAGTCTTCCTGCCCATCATCAGGCGTTTGAGTTTTGGAAAAATGCTCTCGAGACCATCCGGCATAAACAACACCGAGGCTATAAGAACCGCACCATAAATCATGGGCCGGATCGTATCAAAACCCAGAGCGCGCAGGAGGACGTCGTTGACGATGGTCAACGCCACTACACCAACGATTGGACCGTAGAAAGTTGCTGTCCCGCCGACAATCGCCCAGATTAAAACATAGACCATTTCCTCCACGTCAAAGCGTGTCGGATTAACGGTGCCAATATAATGCGCGTAAAGCGCGCCGGACAAGCCCGCGAAGAACGACGCCAATGTAAAGGCCAGCATGCGATACCGGAAGGTATTCACGCCAACCGATTCTGCCAATTTGTCCTGCCAATGCAAAGCATGGAATGTTAGGCCAAAACGAGAGCGCTCAACGCGGTACAGGATGAACAGGCTTACCGACACGACAATCAGGCAAAGGTAATAATAGTTTACGGGATCAAAGAACGAAATCCAGCCAATGTCAGGGAACGAGGGAATCAGATTCAAACCCTTTGCGCCGCCAAACGGAAATGTAAAATATTTCCAGATCAGCCGTATTACCTCTCCAGCTGCGAAGGACCCGATCAGGAAATAGAACCCCTTCATGCGGAATAGCGGGAAACTGAGGACCACCGCCGTCAATCCGGCCGTACTCGCACCGAGAAACATGGAGAGCGGCACAGGCACACCCAACCGTTTGGAGAACAACGCGCTGGCATAGGCACCAACACCCATTATCACCACATGACCAAGCGACCATTCCCCGGTCAGCGTCATCAAGCGATATGAAACCACGAGCAAAACGTTGATGATCAAAAATACAGCAATTTCTCGCTGCGAATAGGAAAGCAGCTGCGGCAAAACCAGCAATCCTGCAAGCAATGTCAACGCAAAGATCCACACGGTTATAGTAGTCTTGCTGTCAGACACGATCGTTGGCTCCAAACAATCCGGTTGGCTTGACCACCAACACAAGGAGCATCAACACCAATCCAACCATATCCGCGACCACACCATCAAAGAATGTAGTCACGAAAGTATGCACAAACGCATAGAGGATGGCCGCCACAACCGCGCCTTCAAGCTGGCCGATGCCTCCAACAACGATAATGATGAAAGCAGTGACGATGATCGAATGCCCCATATAGGGCGTCGGACTGACAAGCGGTGCGGTCAAGGCGCCTACAACGCCAGCTAGCCCGGCACCGATAAACATAGCAATCCGCGTGATCTGGTTGAGAGAAATACCCTGTAGCGCCGCAGCTTCCGTATCCTGGGCGCAGGCGCGCATGGCCCAGCCAAATTTGGTCTTGCGCAAAAAAATATATAACGCTGTCAAAAGCAGTATGGCCGCGACAATCACATAGAGGCGTTGATGGGTGAGCAACACGCCATCGAATAACTCTATTTTTTCCTGCGTCGATGGCCTGATATGAGCCATACGCACACCAAACCCGAGGACAGCAACTGTCTGTAATATCAATAAAAACCCGATCGATGCGATCAGGCCACCGAGCGGATTATCTCTTAACGCTCGAAAGAAAGCATATTCCATCACCAGCCCGAGAAGGCCAACGAAAACCATCCCGACGACCACGGCAACAAAAAAGGGAAGGTTTAACCCGGAATATAACGCAACGACTGTATAGGCTCCGGCCATATACAACTCGCCATGTGCAAAATTGATAACGCCCATCACACCGAAAATCAAAACCAACCCAACAGCAATCAGCGACATGTAGCTGGCGGCGTAAATGGAATTGACGATTGTCTGCAATATGAGTTCGGACATGGCCAAATAGCACCGCACGTCAGGTCAAATATAGGGAAACCGGCTAGGAGGAACCGTTCCCCTTTACGACAAGGGGAACGGTTTTAGAAGAGGTAAGCGTGCTATTCGCCCGACATTACCCAATCAACCACGCTGATTCCACATCTGGCCAAGATCAGTGAAGTGCTTGATCAGGAGATCCTTGTGCTGCGCCCACCAAGCCGGGATGGATTTGTATTCTTTGATTACAGCTTTGCCATCTTCGATGACGACCACTGGCCAGTCACCCACGAGTGCATTGTTGATACCAAATAATTCTTCACCCCACCAATCGGCGTCGCCAAAGGCATGCTTGCCGGTGCCGCCATCTTTCATGGCTGTCAGAACGTCGGCAGGCTCAAACGAATCTGCCTTGATGGCAGCATCGGCCCAAAGGTCCATGATCGAAGCATATTCCCACGATACAGCACCCCATTCGGCCTCTCCGTACCGGTTCGCGTATTCGGCGTAGAATTCGTTTGGCCGCGGAAAGTTAACCTGATCCGCATTGAGCGCCGGGTCATCGAAATCCGGGAACTGGAAGATGAATCCTTCCATGAATTCCTTGGAGGTTTTTTCGATAATCTTTGGGTAGAAATCCGCTGTACAGGAAATAATGGTTCCCTTGAAGTCCTGTTGAAATGCCTGTTCGCACAAAGGATGCACATAATCGGCGTAGCTGGTATCGAGACACAGAATATCCGGGTCGCTCGACAACAGGCGGGTCATAACCGGGGCAAAGTCAGTGGTGGCCGGATCAAAAAACAACGGCTCGTCAACAACCTCGATTCCCGCTGCTTCGAAAGCGGCGAGATAAGTCGCGACCGAAGGTTTACCCAACGCATCGTCCTGCGCGCAAATCACGGCCCGCTTTTTATCAGGATAATTTTCCGCCAGCCACTGTACACCGGTCACATTGTAAATTGGATGGACTTCACACGGCGCAATCAGCATGTCCGTTTCCGGGGTCAAATCAGACGGCAGCAGGGTCGATACCAACATATTCTCATTTGCAGCCAATGGCTGAACGCCCGGCCAGGTGTCACCACCAAGCATCATGATAAACTTGACGCCATCTTCCTTGATCAGTTTGGCCGCACCGGTGCGGGCCTTACCGGCATCATATTCGTTGTCATAGCCGATAAACTCCACCTTGTGGCTTTGACCGCCAACCATGATACCGCCAGCCTGGTTGACCCAGTCAGCCCAGATTTGGCAACCATCCAAACCGGGTTTACCCCATGCCGATACGGGACCCGTCAAAGGAGCAAGAAAGCCAATCTTGACGGTCTCCTCCGCACCAAATACGACTTTGGGCCAACTGGTCGTGGCCATGAGCGTAATCGCCGCCGTGCTAGACAAAAAATCACGGCGATGCATGCCTCTTTTCCGTGTTGGGTTATTCATGTTCGAAATCCTCCCTTAAAGGTTCCCTAATTTCAAAAACCCGGCGTTCACTTGATCGTCACTGGATTTCCTTAGTCAATTCCGTGCGCACTGATTCTTTCGGCCGGGCTCGAAGGAGCTGGATATTCTGAATGCGCAGCACCACAATATACCAATTTCCAGGCCCGTTCATCGATTTATAGGGGCCTCCTCCAAATTCTAGACCGAAATTCGACAAATAATCAAGAATTGGATTTATATTGGTTTAAATTGGTTTACTTTGGTTCAAGCGCAACTACGTATTTCTCCAATAATCAAAAAACAGCGCAGTCGAAAAATTATTCCAAACAGTAAAAACGGATATAAAACTGTTTTAAATCAATATTTTACAGATATCCCAAAATACCGACACGGCCAAAGCCGTTTATCTCGATACATTTGGAAACGATCTGGCTTATAAACAGACAGATATCAGTGGTTCAGAATTTCGGAGAAACTTTGTTGTCGTCAGATTTTACTTTTGTGTAGAATTGCTCGCGGATTGCGCCTCACCCACCAATTTTACCGATGGCGTGTATACCAATTACTGGCTAAATATTGCTCTTACGATGCAAGAATTCGCTACTTGGCACAATATCCGCAGTTGGAGATGGTGAAATGCGCTGATCCCACATCTGGCCGAGCGCGCGCATATGTTTCTCGAGCGTGGCACCGTGATCCACCCACCAGTCAAGGATTGAGCGAAATTCAACAATTTTTGCCTTGGCATTTTGAATTTCCACAACGGGCCAATCACCCAACAATGCGTGATCAATGCCCAACAAGTCGTTCCCCCACCACTGGGCTTCACCAAAGGCGTGTCTGCCTACGCCGCCGGCTTTCATTGCCGCCAAAACGGAAACCGGCTCGATGGAATCGGCCGATTCAACCGCCGATTTCCATAAATCGAGGATCGAAGCATATTCCCAGGATACTGCACTCCAATTTCCAGGGTATCGTTTGTTGAATGTTTCGTAGAATTCATTCGGTTCAGAGAAATTCACGCTTGGATTATTGAGCGCAGGGTCATCAAAATCGGGAAACTGGAAGATAAACCCTTCCATGAATTCAACACTGGTGAGGGCAACCATGCGTGGATAATCGTCTGCGGTACAGGAAATAATCTGACCTTCAAAGCCCTGCTTGAAGGATTCTTCCGTGAGCGCATGCACGAAAGGTTCGTACGCCGTATCCCAGCACAAGATATCCGGCTTTGCGTCCAGCATCGAAGCAATAATCGACGGAAAATCGACATCGGTAATGTTAAAAAACAGCTCCTTGACCACATCAATGCCGGCAACTTCAAACGCTGCCCGATAGGTGGCGATCGACGGTAAGCCAAGGGAGTCCCGCTGGGCGCACATAGCAACTTTTTTAAGATGCGGCCGATTGAGCGCCAGCCATTCTACGCCAGTAATGACATAAATCGGATGCAATTCACACGGCGCTATCAGATAGGGGGTATCCGGTGAAAGATCGCTGGGTAGCAGGGTAGAAGACAGGATCTTGTGCTCGTTGAGGAAATTTTGAACTGGAGGATAGGTATCCCCACCCAGCATCATCATGAACTTGACGCCGTCTTCATGGACCAGCTTGCGGGCGCCGCTCAATGCCAGATGAGGGTCATATTGGCAATCATAGGCAAGTAATTCGACTTTATGCCGGGAACCGCCAAAGACCACGCCACCCGCCTGATTTACCCGATCAACCCAAATCTGACACCCCTGCAGACCTGGTTCTCCCCAAGCCTTCACGTCACCAGAGAGCGGCGCAAGAAAACCGACTTTCACATATTGCAACTGGTCGAGTCGCATTCTTGGCAAGGAAGCTGAAACAGCTAGCCTGGAGGCAAGACTTGTCGTGGACATGGTAATGGCTTTCATGAAATAAAGAATATCCCTGTCTCAGAACAATAGTCTGTTGCAGCGACATATCACGCCAGAATAGGCCAACCTGGGCAGAACCGCTACCCCTCGGGCGCTGTCACATTGTTGGGCCGTTGAATTGCCTCGAGTTTTTTAGACAGCTTGCTTTCTTTTAAACTCGACGGGTGACAACAACCCGCTGTTGGCGTGTTTGCAGACATTGTCGGAGGAAAAAGGATCGGGCAAACCGAACCACACATCAATTTCCATTAAGCAACGAGCTGGCGCCATTTGGCGAGCGCGAGTGAATACCTTTCCATCAAGCGAGCGCGGCGATTTGGATGACGTTCATGGATGAAACGATTGTGGATTGAGGCGTGGATCGACGTGAATTTGTAGTGATTTCGTGCTCCCGAATTTTGCCTTAGCTCGCTCTCGTCGATGGAACTGTTGGTATGAGTTTTCCGCTCGGTTGTTCAACCAGCGACTGGTTTCCAACCGCTGCGCATTCCCGATGACCTTGGTTGCCGAACGGTAAGAGCGGAGGCGGTCAGTTACGATCACCTTGAGCAAACTGCAACGTTTCATCGCTTTCCTCAGAATTTGCAATACAGCCCCGCGAACTCCTCGTTTCTGGACAAAAACCTTTTATTCCTCGCCCTCTTGATCGACCGCGCGCCAAAGGGAACGAGTTTCTCCTTTTATCCCAACGAATTCCTTGTCCAGCTGCCATTGCCAATTTGACCAATTTCGGTGCGACCCAACGGGATAACTCCCAAAATCTCGGAATGCGATTTCGCGGCTTACGCAAGTTTGCGAAGATGCGACGAGCAAATCGAAAAACTCTGCAAACGCGGCCCTGGCTCTGGGAACAGACCAACTGTGCTCGACAGCAATATCTTCACGTAACAATTGCCGCTGGTGGTCCCACGTAAATCCAATTTTCGCATGAAAATTCATCCGGCCATCGACTATTTTATGCGAGATTACTTAGTAGCAACTCCCTTGGCTTGTGGCGGTCCTATGACGCTAGTGAAGTTGGTTTAATGACCTCGCGAACGAGGCCTGTTGTCACGTCGTAGAGCAGTCCGGAAACAATAACGTAGTCCGGCACCTCAGGCGCGTCGCGCAGGCGTTCGACATCCTCCCGCAGGCTCAGCTCAGGGTCGGTGATTGCGGACAACGACACATCCACGCCGCGTAGTTCCTTGAGCTCGCGCTGGAAATCCGGATCGGCAAAGCGTTGGGCACCGCACTGGGTGTGTTGAATGATAATAAATTCAAACGCGGGGGGACTGTCCCCTCCCATCTTGGCGACCATGAATGCCAATGCGGAAACCTCCTGCACCACCGCCGGCGTTACCCGCCCGCCATTGTTGCGCATGACTACGGCGTCTCCCAGCTCGATACCGAGGATGTGAGCCGGGTCCACACGTGCGTCGATACAGGTCAGCAATACCGTGCGCAGCTTTGGCATAATCGGTAGATCTGCCGCGGTAAAATCAATGGCAAATTGGCGATTTCGGTCGAGAAGAGTTGTAATTGTGTTCGACATGGACGGTCTCCTGGTCAAATTTTGTTTTATCTACATACTTCAATATTTATATTGATCACTATAATTTATCAAGTATGAAATGAGAATAGAGCTAACGATGAACGCTCGCTACACCCGTTTCCTGTATCCGATCGCTCGAGCGCATCGGCGATCGGTGGACCCAGCTGGCTAAGCATCTGCGGTGGATCGAAATGGAAGGGCGGCGTTGTGATCAACGGTTTCTATTGGGATTGCGAAGCCGCATTTCATATAGCGGTCCCTCAAGGCGGCGGGGCAAGGGCTTCGCTGTCACGGTACGGGAACCGGCTATCCGCCAGGCGCATATGCCGGGGACCAGAATTGTGGCGGCTGGACGAATGTTTCAGGAAAAGCGCCTGCCGCATCACCGCCTAGCGGAAAATTCCGGGGGACGCCCTTAAATACGGGTACGGAATTCTCATTCGAAAAAGCTAAGAAATGCCCCTACGCGCTCAAACCGCTTCCCTCTGGTAATACCAACCGGGGCCATATCTTTCTGCCAACTCAATCAACACATTCCAGCATCATGGTACCGGCACCGGTATTGGAAATCGGGATGTGGTAATTTTTGTGGAGCGGATTGACCTTGTCACCAAGTGCCCCGCGCATCATCATCCACATCAGGAACTCGGTGCCTTGCGCACCCGCTTGCCGGACAAGCTCATGGCGGGAGATCTTGGTCAGGGACTCGGGATCCGTGACAATTTTCTCCATACACATCAAGTCAAATTCCTTGTTGATGAAGCCTGCCCTCTCGCCGTCCAGTTGATGCGACATGCCGCCGGTTCCCAGCACCACGACCTTAATATCCTCAGGGTAGGAACGGATCGCTTTCCCCAATGATTTGCCGAAATCCAGTGCCCGTTTCAGGGTCGGGATGGGATGCTGTACGGTGTTGGCGCTGATCGGGATGGCTCGCGGAAAATTCGGGTTCTCGCCAAGCCCCGGCCAGAATAATTGCATGGGCACCGTAAAGCCGTGATCCACTGGAAGTTCCTGACACGACGTGATGTCGAATTCATCGCTAATCATGCTCTCAATGATATGCCAGGAAAGCGGAGCGTCGCCGGGAAATGGCGGCAAAACCGGGATTCCCCAACCTTCGTCTTCGTTGATATATTCAAGCGCC